>CAZLLP010000018.1:0-70840 GCA_964560345.1 uncultured Gemmatimonadaceae bacterium | reverse complement strand
CTCCCGCCTCCCGTTTCCCGTCTCCCGTCTCCTGGGACGCTCTCGCAATCGGCTTCTTCGCCGCCGGCATCTGCTCCGCCGCAAATTGCAGCGCTTCGCGATAGATCCCCGGCAGCGCCGCCGGATCGAACTGGATGAGCTGCGCGGCTTCGGCGGACGATTCCCAGAGGCCCAGCTCGTACGATTCCACGACGGTCAGCGGACC
Organism: uncultured Gemmatimonadaceae bacterium; assembly: GCA_964560345.1. Lineage (GTDB taxonomy): Bacteria > Gemmatimonadota > Gemmatimonadetes > Gemmatimonadales > Gemmatimonadaceae > SCN-70-22. The sequence continues at coordinate 70,635 of CAZLLP010000018.1, read as the reverse complement.
GGCTAACGGTCCGGTGCGGTCGAGCAGTGCGCTGCGCACGTCGTCGGCCAGGTTCACGCGGTCCAGCACCTCGCTCATCGGCATGCGGAAGACGGCATCGAGGACCGAGAAGAGGCCGATGAGGAAGAGCGTCCCCTTGTCGAAGCGCGTCTGGGGGGTGGCCATGAGCTCGCAGAAGCGCGCGCGCTGCACGGCCTGCCGCACGAGTTCGTCGTCGGTGCCGCGCTTGCCGGTGCGGGCGGTGGCCGAAGCGAGTGCCAGCCAGCGCACCACGTTGTTGCGCCCGACGAGGCGCAGCGCGTGGCCGATGGAGGTGATCCCCCGTCCGCCTAACGCGGCGGAGTTGACGATGCGCAGGAGCTGGAAGGTGATCCCGGGGTCGGACGAGATCACCGACTCGAGTTCCTTCTCCGGCGTGTTGGGATCGCGCGCCAGCGAGAGGAGGCGGAGCGCCGCGGCGGTGCTTCCGGGGAGTTCGGCCGAGGGGAGCGGCTCGGGGCGGGAGAAGTGCGGCCCCTGGAACCCTTCGAAGCCGAGCGTGAGGCAGGCCTTGTAGAGCTTGGCGTCGAGGACGTGGTCGGCGATCGCGCGCTTTCCCTGCCGCTTGAGCGCTGCCACCATCGGCCCCAGTTTGGCGGGGTCCTGGCAGCGCAGGTCGATGCGGACCGCCTTGGCGTGCGCCAGGAACGAGAGAATCGGCGCCCCCGGCGTCTTGGGGAGCTCGAACTCGTCCAGCACCACCGTCACGCCGCGCTTGGCCAGGTCGGCCACCGCGTCGACCACCGCCGTCTCGGCCGGGAGGTCTGGAGGGAGAAGCACGACCAGCGAGCGCGCCTCGGGCGCATCGAAGATTCGCTCGATCAACTGCTGCTGCGTCGCCCGCACGTAGGCGGGGAGCCCCGCGCGCAGAAACTCGAACGACCCGCTCAGGTAGCTGCGGGCGAACGGGTCTCCCCCATCCTCGGGGTCGCGGAAACGCAACTCGTAGCCGACGGCAGAGTCGGTGCGATCGAAGACTGGCTGGCGGACGAGAAAGATTTCGGACATGGCAAGGGGGCGGAGCGTGCCCCTCGGAGTATCGACCGCGATACGGGGCGACTGCAGCGTGGCCGTCGGTCGATCGTCATACAGGAGCCACGCAGGAGACCGACACTTCCAGAGAAGGGCTCCGTCGCCACATTACCCAGCGACGGATTCTGTCGCACCCGCGAGCCGACGATGCTGCAAACTCCCACCCTACTTGCAGTTGCCATCCCTGTCCTCGCGACGGGGGTGCTCGCGGGGGTGCTCATCGGTCGCCGGGGTAAGGGAGAGGCCTCGTCTCCCACGACCGCCAAGGAGTCGGACGGCCGCGCCGAGGGCGCCGAACGGGTGCGCTCGCAGGCGCTCGAAGCGGCCGCTGAGCCGGTCCTGATCGTCGGGACCGATGGACGGGTGATCGACTGCAACGCGGCCGCGCTCACCCTGTTCGACCGCCATCGCCCCGCCGTCACGGGACTCGACGCCTCGGCGGCTCGCGCCCTGGTGTCACCCAGCGGAGGGCAGATGGACTGGGGCGAGCTGGTAGCGACGCGCTCCCCATGGTCGGGGGAAGCGCACGTGCGCCTCCCCGACGGGAGCCGGCAGGTGATCGCGGTGCGCCTGGTACCGGTCTTCAGTGCGCGGGGCGAGCTGGCAGCGATCGTGGAGGTCTACCACGAACTCCCCAACGACGCGCTGTTGTCGTCGGACCGCTTCCTTCACACACTCGACGCCGGCGGCGAGACCGGAGACGAGGACGAACCGGCCGATGCGGCGCAGCGCGAACTGCGATTGCTGTCGATGGGGTTCGCCGACCTCGATCGGGTGCTGCGCCAGTACGAGCTCCTCCTCCCCGCGATGCGCGCCGAGGATCCGCTGGCCGAGGCGATCGCCGGGCTGGCGGCCGAGACGAGCGAAGTGGCGACGTCGGCCGATGTGCCGCGATTGCTGCAGGAAATTCCGCGCACCCTGGGTCGGCTTCGTGCGCAGATGCTGCGCCTGGCCGAGCGACAGGCGTCGGGGACGCGCGGGAGCGACTGACGTCGCGGTTGACGTCGTGACGGATGTCGCGGTTGACGCGGCCGCTTCCGTTCTCGTGGGAAACGCGGCGCACACCGCTGCGACCGCCAGCCGATGTTGACCGCAGTCCGGACCGCAGTCCGGAACAAGTACTAACAATTTAGAGCAGGACGCATTGGCGACGAATGACGCCGCGCGCCAGGAGAGTTCCCGCGAATCTCGCGGGAACCGCGGATGCGGCGCGCGATGTTCGCCCCTTCGTTGACGCATGGCGCCCGTGGTGCACCGCGAGCGCGACATGCCCCCATGGGATACCTAACGAAGGGAGTAGGACATCATGAAGCGTTTCCTGGCTGCCGCGGCTCTCGCGGTTGCGGTTGTTGCGGCGCCGCGTGCGGCGTTCGCGCAGAACAAGGACATCGTCGAGACGGCGGTTGCCGCTGGCTCGTTCAAGACGCTCGCCACCGCCCTCGACAAGGCGGGGCTCATCGCCACGCTCAAGGGGAAGGGGCCGTTCACCGTCTTCGCCCCGACCGATGAGGCGTTCGCCAAGCTCCCCGCCGGGACGCTCGACAAGCTCCTGGCCAACCCGGAGCAGCTCAAGGCGATCCTGCTGTACCACGTGGTCGCTGGTGACGTTCCGTCGTCGGCCGCCGCCAAGCTCACGAGCGCCAAGACGGTGAACGGTGCCGAGATCAAGATCGCCCCGATGGGGAACTCGCTGATGATCAACGATGCGCACGTGGCCAAGGCCGACGTGAAGGCGTCGAACGGCGTGATCCACGTGATCGACAAGGTGATCCTCCCGCCGGCGGCGAAGTAACGGCGTTAGGCACGGCGCGGGGTGGCTCTGCCTGCCCGCGCGGCGATAAGTTGAAGGCGCCGTCGCCCCCCGATTGTGGGTGGGCGGCGGCGCCTTGCCGTTGTCCGATCCCCGTTTGGAGCGCCGCGTGACGATCGCCATTCCTGCCTCGCCCCAGTCCCTCGTCGATGCGACCTGGGAAACGCTCGCCCCGCACTACGAGGCGCTCTCCACGGCGCCCCTCACCGCCGAGACGGTCGAGTCGTGGCTCGCTGCGTGGTCGGCGCTGAGCGCCGTGGTCGATGAGGCGGGGACGCTGGCGATGATCGCCTACACCTGCGACACCGCCGACGAGGCCAAGGAAGCGGCCAACCTGCGCTGGTCGTCGGAGATCTTTCCCAAGGTGGGGGAGCAGAACGTGCGGCTGGCCGAACGTCTGGTCGCCCTGGGGTGGACGCGCGACGACATGGCGGTGGTGCTGCGCGAGTTCCGCACCGACATCGAGATCTTCCGAGAAGAGAACGTCCCGCTCTTTGCCGAGCTGGAAGAGCACACCGCGGCGTACCAGAAGATCACCGGCGGGCTCGACGCCGAGTGGGACGGCGAGCGGGTGACGATCCCGCAGTTGCAGCCGTACCTCAAGGAGCGGGACCGCGGCGTGCGCGAGCGCGCCTTCAGGCTGGGGGCCGAGGCGTACCTGGCGCGGCGCGACGAGCTGGCGGCGCTGTTCGACACGATGTTCGCGCTGCGGCAGCGCATCGCGGCCAACGCCGGCTTTGCCAACTTCATGGAGTACGCCTTTCGCGCCAAGCACCGCTTCGACTACACATCCGAAGATTGTGCGCGCTTCCATGCAGCGGTGGAGGCGACGGCGGCCCCCGCGGTCGAGCGGTTGATGGCCCACCGGCGCGAAGCGTTAGGCGTGGACACCGTGCGGCCGTGGGACACGCTGGTGCAGCTGGAGAGCGAACGTCCGGTGCGTCCCTTCCACGACAACGCCGGCTTCGTGGAACCGGCCACGCGCATCTTCGATGCGCTCGACCCCGAGCTGGGGGCGCAGTTCCGCGAGATGGCGGCGGCCGGGCTGCTCGACCTGGAGAGCCGTCCGGGGAAGGCGCCGGGCGGGTACTGCACCAAGCTCCCTTGGCGCGGCAAGCCGTTCATCTTCATGAATGCGGTCGGCGTCCCTGACGACGTCAACACGCTGGTACACGAAGCCGGGCACTCGTTTCACGACTTCGCGTCGCATCGCCAGCCGTTCATCTGGCAGCGCGGCACCGGGCACGAGGCGGCCGAACTGGCGTCGATGTCGATGGAATTGCTGGTCACGCCGTACCTGGCCCGCCCCACCGGCTACTACACCGACGCCGAGGCGCGGGCGGTGGAGATCGAGCAGCTCGAGGACGTGTTGAGCAGCCTGGTGCACATCGCCAGCGTCGACGCCTTCCAGCGCTGGATCTACACCAGCGGTGAGGGGGGCAATGCGGCGGCGCGCGATGCTGCCTGGTTGCAGCTGCGAGCGCGCTTCGAGCGCGGCGTGGACTGGTCGGGGCTCGAGCGCGAGCGCGTGTCGCGCTGGTACCGCCAGCTGCACATCTTCGAGTACCCGTTCTACTACATCGAGTACGGGATCGCGCAGCTGGGGGCGTTGCAGCTGTGGCGCGATGCGCAGCGCGACCCGGCCGGCACCACGCAGCGCTACAAGCAGGCGCTCTCGCTCGGCGGGACGCGCGGGTTGCCCGAGATCTACGCCGCCGCCGGCGCGCGCCTCATTTTCGACGAGGACGGGATGCGCGAACTGGTGGAGTTGGTGGAGGCCAGGCTGGCGGTGCTGCGCGGTTGAGCCGCTGCGCGGTTGAGCCGCTGCGCGGTTGAGCCGCTGCGCGGTTGAGCTACTGCGGCTTCTGGACGGCGCTGCCGGGGTCGCGCTCCACGCCCACCGTGTAGTCGGACGCCAGCGCCGCGATGGTGCCGATCGCGGCCCAGAACGGGAGGAGCGCGGCGCCGGCCACCCCGGCCGAGAGCGGGAGGTCGAGCAGCGTGCGCCCCTGCGGATTGCGGATCACGATGCGGCGCACGTTCCCCTCGTGGATCAGCTCCTTCAGCTTGGCCTTCAGGTTGCCGCCGGCCACCTTGATCTCTTCCATGAGCGCCCTCTCTTGCGTGGGACCACGCCGGTGCGGGGATCGCCCGCGCCGGAAAAGCTAGGACGGCGTCTCTCGCCGTGCCAATCCCTACGTCACCCCCTCGCCCCCGGTTCCATGTCGCTCCCTAACGATCAGGTGAAGTCCGCGGCGTGGGCCATTCGCCCGGCGCGCCCCGACGATCGCGACGGCGTGCTCGCCCTCATGGACCGGCTGGAAGGGTTCGGGCTCCCCGCCAACGTCCCCGCAGGATCCATTGCGGCCGGCGAAGCGCGGGCGCTCTCGGCGGCCTTCGACCAGATGCCGGACGGGGCGGCGCTGTACGTCGCGGCGACGCCGTCAGGCGCAATCGTCGGCGCGCTCTTCCTCGAGTCGCGCACCGACTACTTCACCGGACAGACGCACGGCCATGTGGGGGTGCTGGTGATCGCCGAGTCGGTGGAGGGGCAGGGGCTGGGGCGCGCATTGCTCGCGACGGCGGATGACTGGGGGCGCGCGGCGGGGTACGATCGCCTCACGCTGCACGTCTTCGAGCGCAACGCGCGGGCGCGCGCGCTGTACGAACGCGCCGGCTACGCCGCCGATCTCGTGCGATATCGCCGCGACCTCGGCCCCTCGTAAGGCACGCCAGCGAACGGACGCGGGAGAATCGGCGCGTCGGCCGAGCGGCTTTCTGCCACGCCACGCGCGGGCTAAGTTGCGTCGGGGCCGCACGATGGCGGTTGCACGGAACCGACCCATGCAGGGCACGACGCTCGGGAGTGACGGCGCGATGGCCAACCTGGTAGTGGCGCGATTTGCCGATGGCCGAATCCTCAAGGGGACCAGCCTCGACGTCGACCACAATCGACCCAAGTTCCACATCCGCGAGACCGATGGCACGATGACGCAGGTCGCGCTGGCCGATCTCAAGGCGCTCTTCTTCGTGAAGTCGCCGGACGGCGATTCGGCGCACGTCGAAGGGCGCGAGATTGCCCCGGTGGACCCGCGACTGCGCGGCTCGCGCCTGCTCGAGGTCACCTTTCGCGATGGCGAAACGATCGTCGGGCTGTGCATGCGCTATCCTCCCAAGCTCCCGTACTTCTTCCTCGTGCCGGTGGACGCGGCGAGCAACAACGTGCGGATCCTGGTGAACGGTGAGCAGCTTCAAGGGATGCAGTTGGTCGACGCGCCGGCGTCCTGAGACTGGAATGCGCCACATGGCAGGGATGCGACGTGGCTCGCTGTTGGCGCTGCTGGCGATGGCGGTGGCTGGCGCCGGCTCGCGGGCGCAGGCGCAGGATGCCGCGCCCTCGCTGTCGGCCGCGCGCGTGACCGCGCAGGTGGTGGCGGGGACCGTGGCTGCGCCGGTGGCATTTTTTGGTGCGGGGATCGCCACCAAGCGCATCGCCAAGGGGATGGGGGCCGACGACGAGCGGGCCGGGCGCGCCGCATACATCGCCGCCTATACCAGCACCTGGCTGGCGACCGCTGCGGTCCCCGCGGCGATCGGGAGGGACGGGAAGTTTCCCGCGGCCCTTGGCGGGTCGGCGTTAGGCATGCTGGCCGCCGCCGGGCTGGTGCGGGTGGGGAACTGGCGCTACGACGCCGACCGGCGCGAGTGCGGCGCGCTGTGCTGGACCATGGGGGCGCTGGTCTTCGCACTGCCGAGCATTGGCGCGACCGTGGTGTATGACCAGTCGAGGCGATAGCCCTCGGCTCATCGGCTTGCGCCTCGCGCATGGCGGGGCTAGGGTCCAATCAGCCACGGCGCCGCTGCCATAGGCCGCGCCTGCTAAACCACCGATTGCGAGCAGCTCACATGAAGCGGCACATGAAGCGTCCCTCGATCATCCTGCTGTCGGCCTTCGGGCTCGTCTTCACCCTCGCCGGCGCTTCGGCGGCCCGCCACGAAGCGGACGCCCACGTGGTGAGCGAGCCGGCGCCGGCCAAGACGGTCATCCAGGTCTACAAGTCGCCCACCTGCGGTTGCTGCAAGAACTGGGTGGACCACATTCGCGCCGCCGGCTTCCAGGCCGAGGTGATCGACGTGACCGACGGGGAGCTCCAGACGCGCAAGTCGCGCCTTGGGGTGGGGCCGCGTCTCGCCTCCTGCCACACCGCCATCGTGAACGGGTATGTGGTCGAGGGACACGTCCCGGCTGCCGACATCAAGCGCATGCTGGCCGAGAAGCCGGCGATTGTCGGGATCGCCGCGCCGGGGATGCCGGTGGGGAGCCCCGGGATGGAGATGCCCAGCGGTCAGAAGGACAAGTACGACGTCGTCGCCTTCACGAAGAGTGGCGCGACGCGTGTCTTCGCCAGCCACTAGCGAGCGGGGGGACGGGTGCGACGACTCGTCGCGATCGCGCTCATCGTTTCGGCGGTGGCCGCCGCGTGCGGGCAGCCTCCGTCCGGGGAGTCGGGCGTGACGATGCGAACTCCTGAGGCGCTTCGGTCGGCCCCCGCGCAGTTGACGGCGGGAGCGGCGACGCTGTCGCTGGAGGTGGAGGCGTGGCGCTCGTTTCAGCCCACGATGGACAGCGTGGAGAATCGCCTCATCGCGATCCTTCGCGTAAAGGCGACCGGTGGAGGCGTTCCCGGCGCGCTGGCCGTCGACACCCTCTGGCTCGTGCACGGGAGCGAAGTGGTGCAGGGCTATGCGCGCGAAGAGGAACCGCGCGCGCCTGGCGCCACGACGGTGGACTTCATCCTGCGCGATGGTCCCATGTGGGCTCCCGGTGACTCGATTGACGTGATCGCCTCCGTGTCGGGGGTGGGTGGGTCGGCGGCGCTGCTGCGCGCCCCGCGCGTCGCCATCGCGCGGGTGGACTGAGCGCCCGGGCCTCCCGGTCGAGCGCTCATGTCCCATCCCGACGAGTCGTCTCCGCGCCCCGCGACGCCCCAGAAATCGGCGGACGAAGAGCAGCGCGTGCTCGACGGGCTCTCGTCCGCGCCTCCCCCGTCGTTGCGCGAGCGGGTGATGTCGGCGGCAGTCCCCGCTCCGTTTGCCTTCGTGATGAAGGATCAGGGGGTGTGGCTAACGTCGTCGGAGGCGCCATTCTCCGTGAAGTTGCTGCTGGCTGATTCGCAGGATCGGATCGCGACGCGCCTCATCCGCTTCGATGCCCCCGCTTCGGTGCCACCGTCGATGCTCGGAGGGCGGCGCACGCTGTTTGTGCTGCGTGGCGCGCTGCAGTCAGCGGTTGATGGCTCGTTGCTGGCTCCCGAGAGCATCGTTGACGACGATGGTTCGACCATGCTGACCGCCGATGATTCGACGCTTCTGCTCGAGTATTCGCAGCGATCTTCGGACGCGACGCCGAGTCTGTGCACCGCTCGCGCTCGCGTGGCCGGCATCCCCGCCATCCCCGACGGAGTGGTCGTTCCCTTCATTGGATCACTCGCGTCGCCTCGCGCCCTGTTCATCCTGGCGATGCGTCCCAACGCGACGCTGGCCGAGCATGAGCACCATGGGGTGGAGGAGTTGTACGTGCTGGCGGGGAGCTGTGAGGTGGAGGGGCGTCGCATGGAGGCGGGCGACTACCATCGCGCCGCTCACCACTCCTCGCACCATCCCACCATCACGTTCGACGATGGGTGCGAACTGATCGTCTCGGTTCGAGACCCCGATCGGCTGGTGGCGACGCAGTGATGCGTGCGCTCCGTGCCGGTCGCGCGTTGTGTCAGGTCGTGAAAGGCGGACGTCTGTAAAGCCGCGCCAGTCAAGATTGGTGGTCAATGCGCGCGTCGCGGCGGAAGGGCGCCTAACGGCAAAGACTGGCGCGGCATTCCACCTCATGTGACACTTGAGCCATGACATCGAGACCCTGGGTCCTCGCCGAGTCGCATTGGCCGACCGTGCGCGAGGCACGCTATGAGGTGGTCGTCCTCCCGTGGGGAGCGACCGAGGCCCACAACACCCACCTCCCGTACGCCACCGACGTGGTCGAAGCGAACGAGGTGGCGATTGCCGCAGCAGGGATCGCGTGGGAGCGGGGGGCGCGCGTGGTCGTCCTCCCCCCGGTCCCCTTTGGGGTGAATACGGGGCAGCTCGCCGTTCCGTATTGCCTCAACCTCAATCCCAGCACGCAGCTGGCGGTGCTGCGCGACCTGATCCGGGCCGTCGAGCCGCACGGGGCACGCAAGCTCGTGATCCTCAACTCGCACGGCGGCAACGACTTCAAGCCGATCCTTCGCGAGTTGCAGCCGCAGACGTCGCTCTTCCTGTCGTTTCTCAACTGGTGGACGGTGCTCGACGCGCGACGCTACTTCGACGAGGCGGGCGACCACGCCGGCGCGCTGGAGACGAGCGTGATGATGCACCTCACCCCCGATCACGTGCGCCCGCTGGAGAGCGCGGGATCTGGGGCCGCGCGCCGGTTCCGCATCGCCGCGCTCCGCGAGGGATGGGCGTGGGCGCAGCGCGACTGGCCGAGCGTCACCGACGACACGGGGGTGGGCAATCCGGCCGGCTCCACCGCCGCGCACGGCGAGCGCTTCGTGCGCGACGCCGCCGAGCGCATCGCCGGCTACTTCACCGAACTGGCGGCGGCCGACCCGGCAGCGCTCTACGAATGACCCCTCGCGGACTTCCCACCCTGCTCGGCGCCTGCTACGACGCGAGTTCGTCGTTCCTGCAGGGACCGGCCGAGGCGCCGGCGGCGATTCGCCGGGAGCTGCAATCGACGGCGTCGAACGCGTGGAGCGAGGGGCTCTTCCTGGCGGAGCCAGGGGTGGCCTGGGACGACGCGGGGGATGTGGCGTTAGGCGACGACCCGCGCGGGGTGATCGAGACCGGGGTCGCGCGCCTCCTCGAGGCGGGGCGACGACCGCTCGTTCTGGGAGGCGATCACTCCATCACCTACCCCGTGCTGCGGGCGGTGCGTCGCCATCATCCGTCGCTCACGATCCTGCACCTGGACGCGCACAACGACCTGTACGATCGCTTCGAGGGAGATCCCTTCTCGCATGCCTGCCCCTTTGCCCGCATCATGGAGGAAGGGCTGGCCGACCAGTTGGTACAGGTCGGGATTCGGGCGATGAGCGGGCATCAGCGCGAGCAGGCCGACCGCTTTGGCGTCGACGTGGTCGACATGCGCCGATGGGTGGCGGGGGAGCGCTACACGCTGCGCCATCCGGTCTATCTCTCGCTCGATCTCGACGTGCTCGATCCCGCCTTTGCACCGGGGGTGTCGCACCGCGAGCCCGGGGGGCTGAGCGTGCGCGACGTGTTGGGGATCGTGCAGGGAATCGACCAGCCGATCGTGGGCGCCGACCTGGTGGAGTACAACCCGCGCCGCGACCTGGGTGAGGTGACCGCACCTGTCTGCGCCAAACTCATCAAGGAAATCGTCGCGGCGATGCACACGGTTGGCTGACGGCGCCTGGTCCCGGTCCGATTGCCGCCGCGGGGAGCCGAGGCCATGTTGAAGCACGGGCGTTGCCGCTGCCCGTCCGTTGCCCGTCCGTTGCCTGCCTGACGAGAGGTTGCTGATGATCCGCATCGCTGGGTCGACCGTCCGCTCCGCCGCAATCGCGGCGGCGTTCTTCATCGCCGCGCCGCTGGCGGCGCAGGACTTTCGCGTGGCCGGCGGGGTGACGCTGCCGCGCGCCGGCTCCAATGGCTCAGACATCGGCGGGCAGGTGCAAGCGTCGATGGAGCTCGGGCCGCGCACGAGCGGGGTTGGTATCCGCGTCGACCTGTTGTACTCGCAGACGTCATCGCAGGCGATGTCGGTGGGTGACATCGTCTTTGGCGGGCGTTCGATGCGCACGATGGCGGCGGCGGGCGGCGTGTTCTACCGGCGCGAGGTGCGCGACTTTGCACCGTATCTCTTGGCGGGAGGCGGTGCCTACGGCCAGACGGGGATGCCGGGGGTCGCGCTCGGGTTGCACGGCGGCGTTGGCGTGGACTACGCGGGCTCGCGCATGCGTCCGTTTGCCGAGGCGCGCATGCACCGGTGGCGTGGCGATGAAGGGGCGGTGACGGTGCAGCAGCGGGAGCGCTCCCTCATCTCGGCGCTGGTCGGACTTCGGTTCTAGCGTACGCGCGGGGGCCTCGTCAGGCACCCGTGTGAATAGGCGACTTCGTCGCGTGAACACGCGACCGGGGTGCGGTGACGCACCGGCAACGATCGGCTGCGCCTCGTCGCGCCACTGGGGTGCGGCGAGGCTTTCCCTTTCTGACTCGAGGATCCATGAAGGCTTCGATGGTAACGATGGCGTTCGTGCTCGACGGCTATCGCATCGACGAGACACTCGGCGTGGTCCGCGGCATCGTGGTGCGCTCCCGGTCGATTTTCGGGACGATCGGGGCGGGATTCCAGACGCTGGTGGGCGGCAACATCACGCTGATGACCGATCTCTGCGAACGGGCGCGCGCCGATGCCTTTGCCCAGATGATCGCGCACGCCGAGGAGCTGGGGGCCAACTCGGTGATCGGCGTGCGCTATGATGCCACCGAGATCATGAACGGCGTGACCGAAGTGCTGTGTTACGGCACGGCGGTGCGGGTTTCGCCCGCGGCGCGCACCGACGGACGTTAGGCAGGCGTCGCGAGGCATCGCATTGGCAGGACGACATGCAGGCAACTACTCCAACGATCCGGAGGGACCGATGTCCGAGTTACGACAGCGCGCGCAGGCGCTCATGCAGGAGCTGGAGCAGGAGCGCGACGAACTGCGCGTGAAGATGCACCTGGCCAAGGCCGACGCGAAGGACGAACTGGCCAAGCTGGATGCGCAGCTCGACGCGAAGATGGCGGAGTTGAAGCAGAAGGTGGCCTCCTTCGACAAGGATGGCGATGGGCGCGTGATGGACGACCTGGGCGACGCGGCGCGCGGGCTGGCGGACGACATCCGGAGCAGCTTCCAGAAGTTCCGCGAGCGCTTCTAGCGCCTCATGCACCTGACGGACCCCCCGGGCAGTCCTGCGTCGCGCACGGCCGAGTCGTTGCGATTCGTGCCGCTGCGCGGCGAGGGAGATGCGCAGGCGTGCGCGCAGATCATGAGCACCACCGAGCCGTGGATCACGCTCGGGCGCGACTACGCACGATGCCTTACGGTGGTGCAGCTGCCGACGCAGGAGGCGTGGGTGGCGCTCGAGCCGGACGATCGGGTGGCGGGCTTCGTCCTGCTCGTCATGCAGGGGGCCTTTGTGGGCTACATCCGCAGCATCGCGGTGCGCGAGGACGTGCGCTCGCACGGGGTGGGGCGCGCGCTGCTGGCGTTTGCCGAGCGGCGCATCCATCGGGAGTCGCCTAACGTCTTCCTGTGCGTCTCGTCGTTCAACGTGCGGGCCCGTGCCCTGTACGAGCGCTATGGCTTCGAGGTCGTCGGGGAGTTGCGGGATTTCGTGGTGCGCGGACACTCGGAGTGGCTGATGCGCAAGACGATCGGTCCGATCACGGGCTACGTCCCCCCATCCGATTCGCTGCCCCCGGCGTAGCGGTGGTTCCACGACCACTCGCCGCAGCGCCGGCGCACCGCGCCAGCCCTGGCGCCGGTGGCGGGTGCCGCCGCGGTCGCCTCCCTCGTCCTCGACTGGTGCCTCACGCCCCTGCTGGGCGGTGTTTGGGGCGTGTGCTTCTCCCTGTGGCTCGTTGGGGTGCCGCTGGGGGCGAAATGGTGGGCGTCGGAGACCGGGGCGTCGTGGGGGCGGGCGGCGCGCGCGGGGCTCGCCTTGGGGCTGGCGGCCGTGGGGGTCTACGCCTGGGCGTTCCTCTGGAGCTGGCGTTAGGGTCGGTGCGGGGGAGCCGCGTCAGGCATGCCCGGGTGCCGGTCGGTAGGGGCTCGCGTCAGGCATTGCGGCGGTGTCCTCTCGTCAGGCAACACCCGTCAGGCGCTTCGTGTGAGGCGGGTGTGTCAGGCGGCGCCTGACGCGACGAGCGTCAGGGGGGCGTCAGATGCCCGCGTCAGGCACTCCGGAATACGCGAGTTTGTGACCGCGGGGGCCTAACGGTAGTCCTGCCTTACGCGGCGCGTCAGGCAGGGGAGGCGAATTTGGGCCGATGGTGGTATACTTGGCGCGCCTGCCGGCCGGCCCCCCACCACGACGCATCCGGCGCCCGTTTCTTTCACGTTGTTGTCAGGCGCTCGTCAGGCGCTGACAACCCAGCCCGAGATTCACATGGCAGCGAAGAAGGCACCCAAGAAGGCCGCGGTGAAGAAGACGCCGGCGAAGGCCGCCAAGAAGGTGGCGACCAAGCGGAAGAGCGGCGCCACGGCGGTTCCCGGCCTCAGCCGCATCCACCAGGAATCGACGCGCACGCATGGCTACTTCGTTCGTGTCGGCTACCACCGCACGAAGGAAGGGGCGTGGCGTCCCAAGCATCGCGCGTTCTTCGGCGACGCCGGGCACGGCGGCAAGGAGAAGGCGTTCAAGGCGGCGGTGAAGTGGCTCAAGGACGCGCAGAAGAAGTAAGCGTCGCGTGACCCCCGGGCTCGACGCGCCGCTGCACGTCGCGCCCGCTGATGCTGATCGCCCGCGCCGGCGTGCTCCTTCGGGAGTACGCCGGCGGCGCCGTTGGCTCCCCCTGCACCGCACCTTCGGCCGGTCATGAGCCCGCACGGCGATTCCCCGCTCCTCGGGCGTTGGCGCCTGTTACGCGCCGATCCCGCCCTCGATTTCGCCCCCGGCGTCAGCATGGACTTCCAGCCGGGGGGGCGACTCCTGTATGCCTTCGATACCGGCGACCGCCGGCAAGTCCTCGCGCTGCTCTATCGCGTGGACGGCGACCAACTGCATACCGACAGCCCCGCCACGGCCCACGAGACGACCGCGCACTTCGTCGTGGGTGAAGGGGGTGTCCTCATTCTCGACTTCGCCGGCGCCAAGGCCTGGTTCGTCCCCGAGTTGTAGAGGCCATCTCAGAAAGAGGGGACGGCTCCTGGCCGGCGCAGGGCGCCGGCGCGCCGCCGACTATTTTTGCGATGGCTTCCGCGACGCTGCACTCGCGGACCCTGGCGTCGACTGACCTCCCGGATCCGCGATGACTCCCCTCGTCCGCTCGGTAGCGCTCCTGGCGTGCTCCAACGTCTTCATGACGTTTGCCTGGTACGCCCACCTCAAGAATCTCTCGACGCGCGCCTGGTACGTGGCGGCGCTCGCCAGTTGGGGGATCGCTCTCTTCGAGTATCTCCTGCAGGTCCCCGCCAATCGCATCGGCTACACCGTGCTGTCGCTCCCGCAGCTCAAGATCCTGCAGGAAGGGATCACCCTCGCCGTCTTTGTGCCGTTTGCGGTGCTGTACATGAAGGCCCCGCTCAAGCTCGACTACCTCTGGGCCGCCCTCTGCATCCTCGGCGCCGTGTACTTCATGTTCCGCTCGTCCCCCGGCGCAGCCTAACGACGTTCGCAACTCCCGTCTCCCGTCTCCCGTCTCCCGTCTCCCGTCTCCCGTCTCAAGCAGTGGCTCTTCTCGAACGCATCTGGGTCAAGCGCGCCACGCGCGGCCCCATGGATCCTGCCCGTGAGGTGCAACTCGATGCCCGCGGGATCGTCGGCAACGCCAACCGTGGCGGCAAGCGGCAGGTCACCATCATCGCCCGCGAGGTGTGGGAGCGGCACATGGCCACGCTCGGCGGGGCGATCGACCCATCGGCCAGGCGCGCCAACCTCATGGTGAGCGGGTGCGCTCTGGAGGGGAGCCGAGGGCGGGTGCTGCGCATTGGCGACTGCCGCATCGCGATTCGCGGCGAGACCAAGCCGTGCGAGCGCATGGATGAGGCGCTCCAGGGACTGCGCGCCACGATGTTTCCCGATTGGGGGGGCGGCGCCTTTGGCGAGGTGCTGGAAGGCGGGACCATCCGCGTGGGTGACGTCGTGGCGTGGGAAGACGCCCCCGACAGGGTGTGAAACCACTTCTAGATTACCTGCCGTGCCGATCTTCCAGAAATCCATCTTCAGGACCGAGTGCGACGAGTGCAACGTCCCCTTCGCCGTGAACACGGGCGGGGTGTGCGAGCAGTGTCGTCGCATCCTGTGCTCCAAGCACCTGCACGGTTCCATCACCCACAAGCTGCTCATCGCCTTTGGCGCCCGCATGATCTGCGTGCGATGCCGCGCCGGGGAAACGCCGGGGGGCGCACGCCCGGCCGCTCCCGATCACCGTTAGGCACCGTCGCCGCATGACCGAGCGCCTCTACTACACCGACGCCTACCGCGAGCACTTCGAGGCGCGCGTCGTCGCGCGCAATGCGGGCGGCGATCGGGTCTACCTCGATCGGTCAGCCTTCTACCCCACCTCCGGCGGTCAGCTGCACGACCTGGGGACACTGGCTGGCGTGGCGGTGATCGACGTCGTCGACGAAGACGATCGCGTGGCGCACGTGCTGGCGGCGCCGCTCCCCGCGCAGGGGGGCGACGTGCTGATTGCCGGACAGGTGGACTGGGGGCGCCGCTGGGATCACATGCAGCAGCACACGGGGCAGCACCTGCTCTCGGCGGTTGGCGCCGATCGGTTTGGCTGGGAGACGGTGAGCGTGCACTTCGGCGCCGACAGCTCCACGATCGATTTTGGCGTCGAGTCGATCTCGCCGGCGATGCTGGTTGAACTCGAGCGGCTGGCCAATGCCGGGGTGACGGAGAATCGCGCGGTGACGGTCTCGTTCGAGGATGCGGCCACGGCCACCGGACTGCGCAAGCCGTCGGATCGCGCGGGGACGCTGCGCATCGTGGCGATCGAGGGGATGGACCGCAGCGCGTGCGGCGGGACGCACGTGCGCGCCACCGGGGAGATCGGCCCGATCGTGCTACGTCGGGTGGAGAAGGTGCGAAAGGCGACGCGCGTCGAGTTCCTGTGCGGGATGCGGGCGATTCGGCGGGCGCGCGCGGACTACGAGATCCTGGCCAAGCTGGCCAACGGGCTCTCGTGCAGCATCGATGAGCTGGCGACGGTCGTTCCGGCACTCGGCGATCAGGCGCGCACGCTGGAGAACGAGCGGCGACGGCTCGAGGGCGAGGTGAATGCGACGCGCGCGCGCGACGTGCACGCGGCCATCACGCCCGGGGCCGACGGCGTGCGTCGTTTGCTCGAGCGGCGCCCCTCGGGGAAGGTGGACGATGCGCGGTCGCTGGCGCTGGCCTTCGCCGCGCTTCCGGGCGGAGTGGTGGCGATCGCGGTCGCCAGCCCGCCGGCGATTCTGGTGGCGGCGTCGGACGACAGCGGCTTTGATGCCGGGCGTTCGCTCAAGGCGGCACTCGGCGCGGTGGGGGGGCGAGGGGGAGGCAACGCCCGCCTGGCCCAGGGGACGGTCCCGGATGCCGCCGCGCTCGACGCCGTGATCACCGCGCTCGGGTTCACCGCGGCATGACTCCTCCGCTCCCCGCACCCTTCTCCCGCCACCAGATCGTTCCGGCGTCGCAGGTGCGCCCGCACGCCGGGCTGACGGCGTTCGCGAGTTCGCACGAACGAAAGGGAGACTGGGAGCTCCCGCGGCACCTGCGCATTGCCTGCGTCATGGGGAGCGTGACCGCCGACCTGCGAGAGGCCCGCCTCCCCGAGGGGCAGTCGGAGATCGAGCTCTACGTGCTGATGGGCTCCGTGGAGATCTTCGTCCCCCCCGGCGTGCGGGTGGAGCTGGCGGTCGACTCGTTTGCGGGCTCGGTCGAGTACCATCCGGACCCGACGATCCTCCTCGAGCCTGGGGCGCCGGTGATCTTCATAACGGGCGACGCCTACCTGGCCTCGGTCGAGATCATGGTGCGCCTTCCCGGGGAATCGGGGCGCGAGGCGAAGCGACGCATCAAGGCTGCGTCCAAGGCTCCCTCTCGCCAGATCGGCTGGTAAGTGGTACCGTAGCGGTGTGGTTCGACGGACGTCGACGCGCGCCCCCCAACCCCAGCGTGCGCCCCGGTGTCCCCGATGGCAGGAGCGACCTCATGGAGAACGCGCTGCTCGACTGGCTCGCGCGCGTGGGATCGAGTGCCTTCCGGTACTCGGCGCTGGCTTTCATCCTCGTGAACGGTGCCGCGATTGCGGCGGTTGTGCTCACGCGCGACCGAAGTCTGGTGAATCGCTGGACCGGACGACTGCTCGCGGCCAATCTCGTGATGGCAGGGACCGGGCTTGGTATTCCGCTCATGACGAGCGTCGCGCGACTCGGGATCATGGCGGTCTCGCCATCGGTTCGGCTGCGCCCGATGACCGCCGACCAGATCGATCGGGAGGCGGCCGCCATCCCGCTCCGCTCGCACTGATCGCGAGTTCCGCTCGCGCTGACCGCGAGCTCCGCTCGCGCTGATCGCGAGGCGCTCCCCCCGACGGAGCACACGGCACCGCCCAAAGGCCACGCCCCGGATCGTTTGGCGCGATCCGGGGCGTGGCTGCATTCAGGAGTTGGACGTTAGGGGAGCTGCTTCTTTTCGCGGCGACGCTCGCGCGCATTCTCCTTCTTGTCGCGCACGTTTTCCTTGCGATCGCGCACGTTCTCCTTCCGGTCGCGGACATCCTCTCGGCGGTCGCGCACGTCTTCGCGCGCATCGCGGCGATCCTCCACACGGTCGGCGCGTCCGCCCACGTGCTGGGCATCGCGCACATCTTCGCGGCGATCGCGCACGTCCTCCGCGCGGTCACGGGCGTTCTCGCGGCGATCACGGACGTTTTCCTTCCGGTCGCGCACGTCCTCGCGCCGGTCGCGACGATCCTCGACCTTGTCGCAGGTGGATCCTTCCTTGCACCTGCCCTTGGTCGAGTCGGTCGCCTGGGCGGCGGTGACCGACGTCACGGTGACGAGGGCCGCGGTGGTCAGCAGCGAAGCCAGCATGGAAGCACGCATGGGGACATCTCCGGGTGAGGGGTCGTAGGGCGCAGCGCGCCTGCTCACCATCAGACGATCCACCGGTCAAGATGTTAAGCGGCGTTGGTTGCGCCTGACGGCGCCGCATTGTCGGCGTGTCGCGCCGGGCCGGTTGCACAACGCGTCCGTGCCGCCCGCCGGGACCAGTGCGGCGACCGGACGCTATCCGCGCCGCGCGCCACGATGAGGGAGAATGCCCCGTTGACGGAGGATGATTTCCGCGCCATTCCTCCTTCGGCACGACTCTTCAACCGACGCGCGGCCCCCGGTGCGCGCGTCCCTCCTCAAGACCTGATGTCGCTCACCCTCACGTCCTCGACCTTTTCGCACGGCGGCGCGATCCCGGCCCAGCATACCTGCCAGGGGGCCGATTGCTCGCCACCGCTCGCCTGGACCGGCGTCCCCGCCGGCACCCGCAGCCTGGCCCTGATCGTCGATGACCCCGACGCCCCCGATCCGGCGACCCCCAAACGCGTCTGGGTCCACTGGGTGCTGTGGGACATCCCCCCGGAGTGCACCGGACTGGCCGAAGGGATCAAGGACGCCCAGCTCCCGGCCGGGACCCGGATCGGGATGAACGACATGAACGACTTTGGCTACGGCGGGCCGTGCCCCTCGATCGGGAAGCACCGCTACTTCCACAAGCTCTACGCGCTCGACACCGTGATCGGCGAGCTCGAGAACCCCACGAAGAAGGAACTGCTGGCGGCGATGGACGGGCACGTGATCGCCAGCGTTGAGTTGATGGGGACGTACCAGATGGCGAAGTAGGTTGTCTTCCACCCCTAACGATTCCCGCCATGCGTCGCTTCGTCGCTGCTGCCGTGCTGTCTGTGTCTGTCCTCGCCGCGCCGGCCATCGCGCGCGCGCAGTCGCCCGATGCCAAGCCCGAGATCATGGCCGTCGTCAAGCGCATGTTTGACGGGATGCGTGCGGCCGACTCGGCGATGGTGCACAGCACCTTTCACCCGCAGTTGCGCATGGTGACGGTGGGGAAGGGGCGCGACGGCGCGATGCGCATCAGCGTGGAGGAGAGCCCCGACGGCTTCCTCAAGGCGGTGGGGACGCCGCGCCCGGCCAAGCTCGACGAGCGCATCTGGGGCGAGCGCGTGGAGATCGATGGCGCGCTGGCGTCGGTGTGGGTGGACTACAACCTCTACATCGGCGACAAGTTCTCGCACTGCGGCATCGACCACTTCCTGCTGGTGCGCGGTGACGACGGGGCGTGGAAGATCATCTCGCTCGCCGACACGCGCCGCACCGAGGGGTGCAAGCCGTAACGGCGCCGCCTAACGCTCCCGCACGAAGACCGGCTTGGGGATGCCCGCCATCCGCAGGATCACCGACCCGCCGATGTCGGTCTCGGCGACCAGCGAGTCGCCGCGCACCACGAGCTCGTGCGTTTCGCCGTTGGCGCGATCGGAGGCGAGAATCAGCCGATTGTTGTCGACCGAGTAGGTCCCGTACGAGGTGTTGCGATCGCCCTCGCCGCGCACCGACACGTCGACGTCCATCGCGTACTTGCCGCGGCCATCGAGGTTGAGGGCGGCATTGAAGCGCCACGGGATCGTGACGGTGCGCCCCGAGCCGGCGTAGACGTAGCGCCCCTTCACCGACCGATTGCGCATCGCCCGGGCGATGGTGGAGTCGTGACCGCAGGCGCCGACCACCGAGGTGACGGCGGCCAAGGAGAGCAGGAGGGCGAGTCGGCGGCGCATCGCGGAGGCTCCGAGGTGGGGATGTCTCGAAGTACGCGGCGCGGGAAGGGAGGTTTCGCGGTCGCCGGCAGCGGAGCGGTGGTCACCTGATCGGGCGCCAGCGTTCCCCCGTAGCGGGTCGGCGGCGCCGCGCACAACTTGCCGCTTCACCCTTGGCGGGAGTTGTGCGACATGTCGGCCGTCCGGATGTTCGTCTACGGTTCGCTGCGGAGGGACGCCGACGGCAGGGCGCACCCGCTTCTCGCCGACGCGTTGTACCTGGGGGCGGCCACGGTCGCGGGGGCGCTGTATCAGGTGGACTGGTATCCCGGGCTCGTGCTGGGGAGTGACGGGACGGTCCACGGCGAGCTGTATGAACTCCCGATCGACAAGGTCGATCACATGCTCACCTCGCTCGACGACTACGAGGGGGGAGGCTTTCGCCGGCGCAAGGCGACGGTGACGGGGGAAGGGATCGAACACGCCGATGCGTGGGTCTATACGTACATCGGCCCGACACACGCGCTGACGGCGATTGCCACGGGGGACTTCGGCGCCCCGGTGCATCGCGCGCGGCCGTAGTCGGCACGACGCGGATTCTCCCTTCACGCCTCACTCGACCATGCGGATCACCTGGCGTTCTCCCGTCTTCGCCATGCTCTGCGCGCTGACGCTCCCGTTCACGGCGCGGGCGCAGCACACCGATCACGCGGCGCACATGGCGGCGGCCGCCGCCCCCGACAGCGTGCCGCGCGCGCGCGTCGCCACGCTCCCCGGGCAGGATGCCTTTGGCGCCATCGCCGAGGTGGTGAAGATCCTCAAGGCCGACCCGGCGACGGATTGGTCGAAGGTGAACATCGAGGCGTTGCGCCAGCACCTGATCGACATGCACGACGTCACGCTCAACTCGGTGGTGCGCAGCGAAGAGATCCCGGGCGGGTTGCTGCTGACGGTGACGGGGGCCGGTCGCACGCGCGACGCCATCCAGCGCATGGTGGGGGCCCACGGGCACATGCTCATGCAGGAAGGGCTCGAAGGCTCCGCCGACAACATCGCCGCCGGGGTGCGCTGGCGCGTGACGACCAAGGACCCGAAGCGCGTGGCCGAGTTGCGCGCCCTCGGCTTCATCGGGGTGATGACGCTGGGCGATCATCATACGATGCATCATTTGCAGCTGGCGCGGGGAGACAAACCTTCCGGACACTAGCGCCTAAGCCGGGAAGCCCCGAAGACGAGAAGACGAGAAGACGAGTGACGGCGGCGGGGGCGCGGTGGTCGGCTTCTCCCGTCTTCGCCCTTCCGACTCTCCTTCCCTTCTGCGTTAGGCGGTCCAGTCCGCCCGGATTCCTTCGGCCACGCGGTCGGCGAGCGACATCACGGTGAGATAGGGGTTCACTTCCACCGAGTCGGGGAAGAGCGACGAGTCGGCAACGCGCAGCCATGGCGTGCCGTGCACGCGACCGCGTGAGTCGGTCACGCTGCTTCCCTCGCTCCCCATCGCGCACCCGCCCATGAGGTGGGCCGCCGAGACCGAGATGCGCCCCGGGAGAAAGTGGCGCTCGACAATGAGGTCATCGAGTCGATAGGCCTGCTCGCGCTCGATGAGCGTGGGCGATGCCGATGGCGCATGCACCCGGCGCGCGCCGGCGGCGAAAAAGATGCGCGCGCTCATTCGCGTGGCCGACACCAACGACCGAATGACGTCGGGGGTGAAGGTGTAGTGCACGACCGCCTTGCCCGCCGCGTCGACGGTGATCCGGTTGCCTGGCACCGCCTTGTCGCTCGCCAGCACCAGGATCATCTGCAGCCGCGGGAAGGCGCGCATGAAGGTGCTGTGGTCCTCGCCAAAGCCGGTGAGGTTCTTCGCCGTGACGAAGGGGAAGTACATGCACGTCTCGAGGATGTACCCTTCGTGCTCGCTGCGATCCAGGTAATAGCTCTTGGGGTGCCCCACATCGTTGGTGATGTCGCGCTCGTGCTCGGCCACCAGGATGTGCGCGGGATGACAGGTGAAGCGCTCGCCAACGCCGCGAAGGGCCTTGAGGGCGGGGGAGCGCAGCAGCAGCGCGCTCGTCCCGATGCTCCCACCGCACGCGACAATGGTGCGTGCGGTAATGCGGTACTCACCCGGCGCCCACGATGACGGCACTCCCTTGTCGCCCGCGCGCTTGTCGTGCACGCGCACCACCACGGCGCGTTCCTCGATGCGCAGCGCCTCGGCGCGCGTCACCACCTCCACGCCCGAGCGCTCGGCCGCCGGCAGCTGCACGCGGTGGGTCCCCATCTTGGCGGCGTTGGGGCAGCCGAGATTGCATAACGAGGATCCCTTGCAGCCGCGCAGGTTGAGCGGGAACTGCTCGGCCTTGGCCCCCACCCGCGCGCATCCGGTCACGAACAGCTTGTTGTTGTCGTTGAGCAGGACGCGCGGCAGGTAGTGCACGTCGTTCTGGGCCATGAACTTCTGCGAGCGGCGCTCGACGTCGCCAAAGTCGAGCCCCGGGACGCACCAACTGCGGATCACCCGGTCGGGGGCGATGAGCGAGGTCCCCGTGTAGACCACGGTGGAGCCGCCATAGGCGCGCCCGAACGCGAGCGTCATCGTCCCGTCGGCGGTGAGAAAGCCGCCGGCGTCCTCGTACAGCGCGCTCGACATCTCCAGTTCGCGCCCAGTGAACTCGTGGTCTTCGAGGCGCGCCCCCTGCTCGAGGACCAGGATGCGCACCCCCTGCGCGACCATTGGCGCGAGTTCCTGCGCGACCGTCCCGCCGCCGGCTCCCGAGCCGATGATGACGATGTCGTACTCGCGCGTGGCGCCGCTTGCTGGCGTCATCTCACCCCTCCTCGAACGGCTCAGACGCCGCGGCGCGCATCTCGGCGGTCGTGCGGCGTGCGCTCCAGCCGTCGGCGTGGGCGCGATAGCCGAGGGCCCCCTGCACGTCGTCGCGTGTGTAGTAGCCGAGGAAGACGAGGGTACGGAGCCCCCACATGCCACGCCGGAAGAGGAGTCGCCCCGAGGTCTCGAACTCCTGCAGGATCTGCGTGCGCCCTTCGATGGAGAGTCGCGAAAAGCGCGTGAAGCGCTTGAGCAGCGGGAGGTACTCGATCACCCGGAGGAAGGTGACCAGTTGCCGCTGCATCTCCTCGGGGCGCGTGGCCAGCGCTCCCTCTACGGCGACTTCGAGTTCTCGCCATCCCTCGGGCCCCAGCGACGCCGACTCCCGCACCACCGTCTCCGCCACCGCCCGGAACGTCGTTCGTACCGGAGCCAGGACCGATCCGCTCATGCGTTGCTCCACAGGCTTACTGCGGGAGGCCAACAGGGAGTGCAGCGACGTCTGGCACGCGGCGACAAGGTAGGAACGGATGTTACGGGCAGCAACGACAGCGCCCTCGAAGGCACGGGGGACGTGGACAATTGTCGTGTTTCCCCCGACGTGGGGCGGCCGTCCTATACGTACGCCGTCCCCCTCCCTCGCGCATGACCGCCGACATCCGAAGCCCCGCTCCACCCCCCTTCCCGGCACCAGGGGAGGCTCCCGCGCCGTCGGCGCTCACTCGCATCCCGCTCTCCGAGGTGGTCGCCTCGCTCTCCCGGGCGCTCGACCTGACGGAGGGGCAGCCACTGGGGCACTCGGTGCGTGCCTGCATCATCGGGATGCGGCTTGGCCAGGAGATGGGGCTCGACGAGGAGCGGCTGGGGGCGCTGTACTACGCCCTCCTGCTCAAGGACGCCGGCTGTTCGTCCAATGCGTCGCGCATGTCGGCGCTCTTTGGTTCGGACGACCGCACGGTCAAGCCGCAGATGAAGGTGGTGGACTGGGACCACAAGATGCGCCTCGCACTCGAGACGTGGCGCAACACGGGGCTCAATTCGTCGATCTTCTCGCGCATGCGCTACTTCCTGGGGATCGCGCGCCAGGAGCACATGAGTCGCGACATCATCGCCGCCCGCTGCGAACGCGGCGCCGACATCGCCCGCCGGCTGGGCTTTCCCACCGAAACCGTCACCGCCATCCACTCGCTCGACGAGCACTGGAACGGAAACGGCTACCCCGAGGGGAAACGCGGCGACGAGATCCCGCTCTTCTCACGCATCTTGAACGTCGCGCAGACGGCTGAGGTCTTCCTTGCCCAGGGTGGTTCGGATGAGGCGCTCAAGGTCCTGGTGGAGCGGCGCGGGCGCTGGTTCGATCCCGCGCTGGTCGATGTCGTGACCTCGTGGCGGAAGGACCGGAAGTGGTGGGACTCGGTGACTGCCCCCGATCAGATGGCGCACGCCACGCTCCTCGAGCCCAGCGCGCATGCGCGCGAGGTGGACGACGCCGGGTTGGATGAAGTGGCGATGGCGTTCGCCGAGATCATCGACGCCAAGTCGCCGTTCACGTACGCGCACTCGTCCAACGTGGCGATGTACGCGTGCGCGATCGGCGAAAAGCTCGGCTTCGATGCCGGGACGATGCAGCGCACGCGACGCGCGGGGTTGTTGCATGACATCGGGAAGGTCGGGGTGAGCAACCGCATCCTCGACAAGAACGGTCCGCTCGCCGACGACGAACGCGCCGCCGTGCAGTCGCACCCGATGTACACGTGGGAGATCCTTGGTCGGGTGAGCGCCTTTTCGTCGTTTGCGCGCCAGGCCTCGACCCATCACGAGAAGCTCGACGGGAGCGGCTATCCATGGAAGCTGCGCGGCGACGAACTCGACGCGCCGTCGCGGGCGATGGTGGTGGCCGACATCTACGAGGCGCTGACGGCCGATCGCCCGTACCGGGCGGGGATGCCGATCGACAAGGCGCTGTCGATCCTGGAGAAGGAGCGCGGTTCGAAGCTGGATGGAGCGGCGATTGACGCCTTGGCGGAGGCGGTGCGAGGGCCAATCGACAGCGGGGAGAACGACCAGGCGCTTTGAGGTCGGAAGACGGGAAGACGAGAACACGAGAAGACGAGTGAGGGCAGGGAGACGGCGAATGGGTGAGAAGCCGTGCACTCCTTGCAGCATCCGCGCGCTCACCCCACGTTCCCGCCCCCAACCCATCTCGTCTTCCCGTCCTCCCGTCCTCCCGTCTTCCCATGCACAACGATGCCCGCCTTCGGGCGTTGGCTGCTCGGCGCACACGGTTCGCGATCGTCCTGACCGTCGCGATGATCGTGATCTACTTCGGCTTCATCCTGCTCATCGCCTTCAACAAGCCACTCATGGGCAGGCTGGTCGTTCCCGGGCTGAGCCTGGGAATCATGCTCGGCGCCATGGTCATCGTCGTCTCGTGGCTGCTCACCTGGGTCTATGTCCGGTGGGCCAACACCTACTATGACCGCGAGCTGTCGGAGATCACGCGATGAGCGCGGCGCTTTTCGCGTTGGTGCAGGCGGCGGCTGCGGCACCAGCTGACACGGCGGCGCGCGCGACGCGCATCGGTGAGCCGAACACGGTGGCGATGGCCTTCTTCTTCATCTTCATCGCCATCACGCTGGGCATCACCTACTGGGCGGCCAAGAAGACGAGGACCACGGAAGACTTCTACGCCGCCGGGCGTTCGATCTCCGCTGGCCAGAACGGGTTTGCCCTCGCCGGCGACTACATGAGCGCGGCGTCGTTCCTGGGCATAGCAGGATTGGTATCGACCACCGGATTTGATGGGCTGATCTATTCAACGGGGTGGCTGGTGGGGTGGCCGGTGGTGCTCTTCCTGATCGCCGAGCCGCTCAGGAACCTGGGGAAGTACACCTTTGCGGACGTGGTCGCGGCGCGGCTTCGGCAGACGCCGGTTCGAATCGCGGCGGCGATCGGGACGCTGGCGACGGTGATCTTCTACCTGATTGCCCAGATGGTCGGTGCCGGCGGGTTGATCAAGCTGATGTTCGGGCTGAGCTACGAAACGGCGATCATCGTGGTGGGGATGGCGATGATTGCGTATGTGCTATTTGGTGGGATGATTGCGACGACGTGGGTGCAGATCGTGAAGGCTGTCCTGCTGCTGGGCGGGGCGACGATCCTGGCATTCATGGTGTTGTCGCACTTCAACTTCAGCCCGGTCACCCTCTTTCGTGAGGCGGCGGCCAAGTATGGCGACGGGGTGCTGGCGCCTGGGAAACTGGTGGCCAACCCGCTGGACGCGGTTTCGCTGGGGATGGCGCTCATGTTCGGGACGGCTGGGCTCCCCCACATCCTGATGCGCTTCTATACGGTCCCCGATGCGCAGGCGGCGCGGAAGTCGGTCTTCTACGCCACGGGGCTGATCGGCTTCTTCTACCTGATGACCTTTATTCTGGGGTTCGGGGCGATGGTGCTGGTGACGCCTGAGGCGATCACCGCGGTCGACAAGGGGGGGAACATGGCGGCCCCGTTGCTGGCCGAAACGTTGGGCGGCACGCCGTTCCTCGGATTCATCGCGGCGGTGGCGTTTGCCACGATCTTGGCGGTGGTGGCCGGTTTGACGCTCTCTGGTGCTGCCGCACTGTCGCATGACCTTTGGGTGAGTGTGGCGCGGAAAGGTGATGCCACGCCCATCGAGCAGCTTCGCGTGGCGCGCATTGCCACCGTGGCGCTGGGGATCATCGCCGTCCTGCTCGGGATCATCTTTAAGGGACAGAACGTCGCCTTCATGGTGTCGCTGGCCTTCGCGATTGCCGCGAGCGCCAACTTCCCGGCGCTGCTGCTGTCGATCTTCTGGCGCCGGTGCACGACGCTCGGGGTGGTGACGAGCATGCTGGTGGGGACGATCTCGACGCTCCTCCTGATCTATCTGTCCCCGACCATCCAGATCGACATCCTGAAGCACCAGGTCGCGCTCTTCCCGTTGAAGAATCCGGCGCTCATAACAATTCCGCTATCATTTGCGGTCGGCATCGTCACCTCGCTCCTGAGCTCCGATCCGGATTCGAGCGCGAAGTTCGCCGAGGTCGAGCGACGCATACATCTGGGCGTCAAAACCTGAGTGATCGCGTTGCGCCTGCGCGCTCCCCGGCGTCGAGTGGTCGCGCCCTTCGCGCCAACTCCTGTAAA
The DNA here is from genome assembly GCA_964560345.1 of uncultured Gemmatimonadaceae bacterium. Lineage (GTDB taxonomy): Bacteria > Gemmatimonadota > Gemmatimonadetes > Gemmatimonadales > Gemmatimonadaceae > SCN-70-22. The sequence continues at coordinate 44,170 of CAZLLP010000018.1, read as the reverse complement.
TCCCGGTCGCCCGTGGCGGTGTAAACGGTTACGTCCCACGGTTGGGTCTTGTTAAGTTGCCTCCCATGCCTGTAGATCGAGCCAAAATCCCGTATCTGCCCGAGCGCATTGAAGGGCTCGGCGCCGTCGCAACGAACCTCTCGTGGAGCTGGAGCCGGAACGCGCGGCAGCTCTTCTCCATGATCGACGAGCCGTTGTGGCACCTCACGCGGCACAATCCGATCGCGATGCTGCGGCGGATCCTTCCGGAGCGCCTGAGCCAGGTCGCCCGCGACCCGCAGTTCCTCGACCTGTACGACCGCGTCATGGCGGATTATGGCCGCGACCAGTCGTTCGACAACACCTGGTTCTCCAACAACCACCCCGACTTCAGGTCGGGGACGATCGCCTATTTCTGCGCCGAGTTCGGGCTGCACAACTCGGTGCCGATCTACTCCGGCGGCCTGGGCGTGCTGGCCGGCGACCACTGCAAGTCGTCGTCGGACCTCGGCGTCCCGCTGGTGGGGATCGGGCTGTATTACACGCGCGGCTACTTCGACCAGAAGCTCCGGCTCGACGGGTGGCAGGAGGATTCCGACGAGCAGTTCGACGTGGCCAATACGCCGCTCGAGCAGGTTCAGCTCCCCGGGCAGGAGAAGTGGCTGGCCAAGGTGAACACCTTCGGGCGTGACATCTACATCGCCGCCTGGCGCATGCAGGTGGGGCGCGTGCCGGTGTATCTCCTGGACACCAACCTGGAGCAGAACGACCCGGCCGATCGCGAGCTGACCTCGAAGCTCTACACGGGCGGTCCCGATGTGCGCCTGCGGCAGGAGTGGATCCTGGGCGTCGGCGGCGTTCGCGTCCTGCGGGCGTTGGGGATCGCGCCAACGGCGTGGCACGCCAACGAAGGGCACGCGGCGTTCATGTTGGTGGAGCGTGTGCGCGAGTACATGGCCGAAGGGCTCACGTACGAAGAGGCGGCGGTGAAGGTGCGCGCCTCGAGCGTCTTCACGACGCACACGCCGGTGCCGGCAGGGCACGACACCTTCTCGCACGAGCAGGTGGAGCAGTGCGCGGGGCCGGTCTGGCAGTCGATGGGGATCGAGCGCTTTCTCTCGATCGGGCAGCACCCGACGGAGGAAGCGGGTCGCTTTCACATGACGGTGTGCGCGCTGCGCCTCTCGCGCCACGTGAACGGCGTTGCACGCCGACACGGCGAAGTCTCGCGACAGATCTGGGCGCCGCTCTGGCCCGATCGTGAGGTGAGCAAGGTGCCGATTGGCCACGTGACCAACGGCGTGCACAAGGCGACGTGGATGTCGAAGGAGATGATGGAGCTGTTCGACCATCACTTCGGCCACGACTGGGGGAACCGCGTCGAGGATCCCGCCCTCTGGGAATCGGCGCTGGCGATCGACGACGTGCGACTGTGGGCGACGCACCTCGACCTCAAGACCGACCTGATGAACTTCGTGCGCGAACAGGCGCGTCGTCGTTGGGCGCGGCACTGGAAGGAAGCGGCGCATGTGGTCGGCGCGGGGACGCTGCTCAATCCCAACGTGCTCACGATCGGCTTTGCGCGCCGGTTTGCGACGTACAAGCGGGCCGACCTGATCTTCTCCAACATCGACCGGCTGCGCACGCTGCTGGTGGACAACACGCGGCCGGTCCAGATCATCTTTGCCGGCAAGGCGCACCCGGCCGACACGCCGGGGAAGGAAGTGCTGCGCACCGTGTACGGCTTCACGCGCGATCCCAAGCTCGAAGGGCGCGTGGCGTTCATCGAGGACTACGATCTCCACCTGGCGCATCGCCTGGTGCAGGGGGTCGACCTGTGGCTCAACCTGCCGCGTGTTCCGCTCGAGGCGAGCGGCACGAGCGGGATGAAGGCGGCGCTCAACGGCGTGCCGCAGCTCTCCACCCTCGACGGGTGGTGGCACGAGGGCTACGATGGACTCAACGGATGGGCAATTCCGCCAGCCGCCTCGCGGGCAACGCCTGACGAGTGGGATGCGGACCGCTTCTATACGTTGTTGGAGGAACAGGTCATCCCGCTGTACTACACGCGCGACGAGCGCGGCGTCCCGCACGGGTGGCTGCAGAAGATGAAGCACGCGATCCGGGTGGCGGGGCAGCAGTTCACCTCGCGCCGGATGCTGCAGAACTACTCGAACGACTACTACACCCCCGCGATGCGCGGGGAGACGCAGGGTGACGATCCCCCGATCGGATGAGGTAGGGCATGGCAGCGCGCAAGCGGAGTACGGCGACCACGACGAAGCGTCGGACTCGCAAGGCGAGCGAACCGGGAGGCGCAGGGGGGAGTGAACAAGGGGGAGCGGCGGCCGAGTCGGCGCCCGCTCCCGCCGAGGCGGTCGCAGCGCGTCCGTATCCGCTGCAGACGCCAGGGGGGCAGCCGGTCTCCATCGTGCACGTGGTGGCGGAGCTGGCCCCCTTTGCCCGCACCGGCGGGTTAGGGGAGGCCGTGGCCAACCTGGCCAAGGCGCAGGCGCGTGCCGGGCTGCAGGTGGCGCTCATCATGCCGCTGTACCGCCAGGTGCGCGAGGTGGTGAGCGACTTTGTCCCCGCCAGCGACCCGTACTTCGTGCAGGTGGGGCCGCGGACGGAGTACGCGCGGCTGTTCGAATCCCAGTCGCTGCGCGATCGCGCGGGGGCCGGGACGCCGCGCGTGTACTTCCTCGAGAACGAGTTTTACTTCGGCGGCCGCGAGGGGATCTACGGCGACGCGCGGGGGGACTACGGCGACAACGATCGTCGCTGGGCATTCTTTGCGCTCGCGTCGCTCAACGCGCTCCCCAAGGTGACGCAGGCCCCGGTGATGATGCATTGCCACGACTGGCACACCGCGCTCGCCCCGGCCTACCTGCGCGCGTACGAAGTCGGCAACGAGTTCTTCCGCAACACCTGGACGGTCATCACCGTGCATAACGCGGGCTTCCAGGGGCACTTCCCGCCGCAGTCGATGGGCGAGGTGGGGCTCCCGTGGGAGTTCTTCAACCATCACATGTTCGAGTGGTACGGCAAGATGAACATGCTGAAGGGGGGGATGGCCTGCGCCGACGCGGTGACGACGGTGAGTCCCACACATGCGCACGAGCTGCGCACGGCGGCCGGCGGCTTCGGACTGCACGACGCCTTTGTGGCGATGCGCGAGAAGTTCCTGGGGATCGTCAACGGGATCGACAACGCGGACTGGAACCCGGCGACCGACAAGCACATCGCCTACAACTACTCGCGCGCCAAGCTCTCGCCCAAGAAGCAGAACAAGCTCGCCCTGCAGCGCATCTTTGGCCTTCCCGAGCGGCCGGGGACGCCGGTGATCGGGATGAGCGCGCGCATGGTGGCGCAGAAGGGGCTCGACCTCATCCTGGGGAGCCCACGATTCCTGTCGCTCGACGCGCAATTCATCTTCCTGGGGCAAGGCGAGAAGCGTTACGTCGACATTCTCGAGGAGCTGGGGGCGCTCGTCCCCGGTCGCATCGGGGTGCAGACCGACTTCACGGTGGAGCAGGAGCACCGGTTGCTGGCGGGGGCCGACATGATCGTGATGCCGTCGCAGTACGAACCGTGCGGCCTCACGCAGATGCGCGCCCAGCGCTACGGGACGCTCCCGGTGGCGCGCAAGGTCGGCGGGCTGGCCGACACCATCGAGGACAACGTCACCGGCTTCCTGTTCGATGACTACACGCAGGCCGATTTCATCGCGGCCTGCGCGCGGGCCATCGACCACTACCGGCACCCACAGGTGTGGACGGCGATGGTGAAGGAGGCGATGGGGCGCGACTTCGGCTGGGAGAAGTCGGAAGTGAAGTATCGCGAGCTGTATCGCCGCGCCGTGCACTGGCCGCGCTGGAGGCGTTAGGCGTTGCCCGATCGCCAGGTCGACGTCGTCCTCCTGCTGCACTCGCATCTCCCGTACGTCCTGCACCACGGGCGCTGGCCGCACGGGAGCGACTGGCTGTGCGAGGCGGCGCTGGAGACGTACCTCCCACTGGTGGAGAAGCTGCGCGCGCTCGAGGCGGGCAACGTCGCGGCCCCCATCACCCTCGGCGTCACCCCGGTGCTCGCCAACCAGCTCGCGCACCCCGACTTTGCGGTCGAGTTCGAGGCGTTCGTCGCGCAGCGCCTGGCGGCGTGCGACGCGGCGGCGGCCGAGATGGCGGGGACGCCTGACGAGCCGCTGATTCCGCTGACGCGGTTCTGGGCGGCGCGGCTGGGGCGGATGCGCGCCCTCTGGGAGGAGCTGGGCGGTGACCTGCTGGGGGAGTTCCGACGGCTGCAAGCGGCGGAGCGCCTGGAGCTGGTGTCGTCGGCCGCCACGCACGCCTTCCTCCCGCTGTTGGGGCGGGACGAGTCGATCCGCCTGCAGTTGCACCTGGCTAAGCGGGAGCACCGCCGACTGTTTGGCCGAGACCCGGAGGGGTGCTGGATCCCGGAGTGCGGATACCGACCGCGCGGGCGCTGGTCGCCGCTCCCCGATGCCCCGGGCGCCGTGGTGCGGCGCGGGATCGAGGAGCACCTGGCCGACGCGGGCTTTCGATACTTCGTGGTCGATGCCCACACCGCCCGCGCCGGCGAGCCGTTAGGCGTGTATGGCGAGCGCGTGGCCGGCGAGGCCACGCACGTCGCGGCCCCCAAACGCGCAGCAACAAGCCAGGCCCCGCAGTCGCCGTATCGCGCCTACCGCGTGTCGGGGGCGCGCTCGCGGGTGGAGGTGGCGGCGCTGGTGCGCGACCCGCGCTCATCCATGCGGGTCTGGAGTCGTGGCGACGGCTATCCGGGCGACGGGCGCTACCTCGAGTTCCACAAGATTCGCTGGCCCGGTGGGCTTCGCTTCTGGCGCGTGACCGACAGCGACGCCGGCCTGGGCGACAAGGCGCCGTACGATCCGCTGGCGGCGCGCCTGGCCGCGCGCGAGCACGCGCACGACTTTGCCGAGTTGCTGGCGTCGATCGCCACGGAGCGTGCGGGGAGCGCCTCGCTCATCACAGCGCCATTCGACACCGAGCTGTTTGGCCACTGGTGGTTTGAAGGGGCGGACTTTCTCGCCGACTTCTATGCGGCGCTTCCCGAGCACCAGCGGCTGCGCGCCGTCACTGCGGGCGAGCACCTTGATAGTCACGCGACCCGTGTGTGGACCAAGCTGGGGCGCGGGAGCTGGGGGCGAAACGGCGACTACTCGATGTGGCTCAACGACCGCGTGCAGGAGATGTGGCCGGTGATCTGGGAGCTGGAGGAGCGCTTCTGGGATCTCGCGCCGTCGGCGGTGGTGCACACGGGTGCGCGCCCCATCTTCGCGCAGGCCGCGCGCTCGCTTCTGCTGCTGCAGTCGAGCGACTGGCCGTTCATCGTCACCACCGGCGCCGTGGAAGACTACGCGCTCGCGCGCTTCGAGGGACACGCGCGCGACACGCGGCTCCTGTTAGGCGCGGTGCGTGACGTGCTGGCCGGTGGCGATGCGTCGGTCGGACACGCCCTCGCCGACGAGTTGCACCGCCGCGACGATCTCTTTCCCGATGTGCTGGCGGCAGTCGCCGATGCACTCGGCGACGACGTGCGTGCCGCGGCGGGGGGGCTCCTCCGCGCGGCTGGCGTCGCCGCGACGGAATAGCATTCTTCCTCCTGGCGTCCCTTTCGGCGCCGCTCTCCCGATTTCACGATGCGCTCTGTCGTCATACACGCCCACTTCTATCAACCGCCACGCGAGCACCCGTACTTCGACGAGATCGAGGCCGAGGTATCGGCGGCGCCGTACCACGACTGGAATGCGCGCATCGATCGTGAGTGCTATCGCGCGGTGGTGGCGGCGCGAGTCGCCGGCGCGCACGGGCGCATCGCCCGCATCGTCAACACGCTCGAGCGGCTCTCCTTCAACGTTGGGCCGACGCTGTGCACCTGGATGGAGCAGCACTCGCCCGATGCGTATCGCGCGATGGTCGAGGCCGACCGCGCGAGCTGCCTGCGCCTGGGCGGGCACGGCAACGCCATCGCGCATCCGTATCACCATGTGATCCTTCCGCTGGCATCGCGTCGCGACAAGGTGACCGAGGTGCGCTGGGGCATCGCCGACTTCAAGCGGCGATATGGACGTGACCCGGAGGGGTTCTGGCTCCCCGAGACGGCGGTGGACGACGAAACGCTCGACGTGCTGGCACAGGAGGGGATCAGGTTCACCATCCTGGCGCCGTACCAGGTGGCGACGCGCCCGCCTAACGGGCTTCCGGGGCGATACACCACGTCGAGCGGGCGGACCATCGCGCTCTGCACCTATCATGGCGACCTGTCGCATGGCATCGCCTTTGGCGGGTTGGTGCGCGATGCGGACCACTGGGCCTACGAGATCATGAAGGTGCCGGCGGACGTGGCCGAGGGAGTCACGGGGACCAAGGGGACCAAAGGTGCGGCGCCGATGCTCGTCTCGATGGCGACCGACGGCGAGACGTACGGGCACCATCACAAGTTTGCCGAGATGGCGCTGGCGCGGGTGTTTGACGTGACGGCGCACCACGGCGTGCGCGTGGAGAACTATGCGTCGTTCCTGGCCCGTCATCCGGCGACGATCGATGTCGAGCTGGTGGCGCCCACGGCCTGGAGTTGTGCGCATGGCGTGGAGCGGTGGCGATCGAATTGCGGCTGCCGGGCTGATGGCCAGCGCTATCCGAGCCAAGCGTGGCGTACCCCGCTGCGGGTGGGACTCAACGCGCTAGCGCATGAGCTGCACACGATCTTCGAGCGCGATGGCACGCCCTTGCTGGGGGACGTGTGGAAGGCGCGCGATGCCTACGGTCACGCCGTGAGCCAGGACGCCGACGCCCGCCGCTCATTCTCGGCGGCGCAGCTCGACTCGACGGCCACGCCGGAGGAGAAGCGACGCGTGGCCGAGTTGCTGGAAATGGAGCGCGACGCGATGCGGATGTTCACCTCGTGCGCCTGGTTCTTTGACGACATCGGCGGACTGGAACCGCAGCAGGTGCTGCGCTATGCGGTGCGAGCGATTGCCCTGTCGGGTGAATCGGCGCGCCTGACCGAGTTGATCCGCAATGTGTTGCGGCTGGCGGAGAGCAACGACCCGCAGACCGGGACGGGCGAGGACGTGTACGTGCGATTGTCGTCGGGGCCCGACGCGGCGGCGCGTACCGCGGCGGCGGCCGCTGCACTGACGGCACTGGGAATCACCCCCAACGGCCACCTGTCGGCCAACGCCGTGCTGGCGGAAATCGAGGGGGATCGGGTGTCGGTGACGTCGCGGGATACCGGGACGGTGCGGCGTTTTCGCGTCGCGGTCGCTGAACGACGCGCCAACAACATCGTGTGTGACGTCACGTCGACCGATGGCGACGATGCGCGCATCTGGCGCATCCCGTTGGCCGACTTTCCCGAGCGTCCGCGCCGGGCCATTCGCCATGCGTTGCGCCGGGCGCTGTTGCCGCAGAGCCTCACCGCCGATGAAATCGAGCGGCTGGCGTTGGGCGATGCGTCGCTGCGCGGCGTGATCGTCGTGGCGCTGCAGCGGGCGGTTGGGCAACTGGCGAGCGATCAGTCGCCCGAGGCGCTGGACGTGGCCAATGCGCTGCTCGACCTGTTCGAGCAACTGGAGACCAACGTCCCCTTCGACGTGCAGACGACGTTCTGGGAGGTGTGGGAAGGGGCGAGCGCGGCGCGGCGCGAGGGGTTGGCCGCCTTCCGCGAGCGGCTCGGCTTCGAACCGATGGAGGCCTAACGACCCCCACGTCGCGTTGCGCCGGGGCGCGTCGAGCGGCGGCGCTGCGAGGAGGCCACTGGCTGGAGCTGATGGGGCGGGCGACGGGGGCCCGGCGCGACGTCGCGTCCGGCCCCCTGCGTCATGTCGCGGACCTTTGGCGCAGGACGCAGTATTCATCAGGCGTGCCCCAGTGCGGCACCAGCTCTCCACGGACCCGGTCATCATGACTGCCACCGACTACTCCTCCAGCGCTGCCCTGGCCATGACGCCTGCGTGGCTCGACGACCTCTGCCGGGAGCGAGCGTCCTACAATCTCCCGCCGCGCGCCAACGCGCGTGCGGGGTCGTTCGCGGACGGGATTCTCGCCTTCCTCTTTCCGCACTTTGCCCCCCGGCTGGACGGCAAGCGCGAGGCGCTGGATCGCGAACTCGCGCTGATTGTCGAGGAGAGTCCGGCGCTCTTCGCCGACTTCCTCACCCATCAGGCGGGGCCGGGGATCACGCATACGCGCGAGGCGTCGATTGACGCCGATGGGACGGCCTCGGGACGCGCGTTTGTGGAATCCTTGCCGCAGTTGCGTGCCGAGTTGCTGGCCGACGCGCAGTACCTCGTCGACTCCGATCCGGCGGCGACGTCGGTCGATGAGGTGATCCTGGCGTATCCCGGCTTCTACGCGATCGCCTGTTACCGGCTGGCGCATCGCATCCGGTCGTTGGGGATTCCGCTCCTCCCGCGCCTCATCAGCGAGCACGCGCACATGAAGACCGGGATCGACATCCACCCCGGGGCGACGATCGGGGTGCCGTTCGCCGTTGACCACGGGACCGGGATCGTGATTGGCGAAACGGCGACGATCGGGGTGCGGGTGCGGATGTATCAGGGGGTCACGTTAGGCGCGCTGTCGGTGGACAAGGGGCTGGCGAGCGCCAAGCGTCATCCGACCATCGAGGACGACGTGGTCCTCTATGCCGGCGCGACCGTCCTAGGTGGCCGGACGGTGGTGGGGGCGGGGAGCGTGATCGGCGGCAACGTGTGGCTCACGCGATCGGTCCCGATGCGTTCCGTGGTGGTACATCAAGCGATGGACACGCACACCGCCGAGTCGCCGGCGCTCGAGTTCCACATCTGACGCGGCGCGACGCGACGATGCGCGACTGGCATCCGCCAGCCGCAATGCATGGCGTCGCTGGCCTGAGACATTCTGCCTCATGATCTTCGACCACATCCTCGACACGATCGGCAACACTCCCCACGTGCGGTTGCGGCGCCTGTTTGGCGACGCGCACGAGGTCTACATGAAGCTCGAGCGCGCCAATCCCGGCGGATCGATCAAGGATCGCATCGGACTGGCGATGATCGAGGACGCCGAGCAGCGCGGTGTGATCAATCGCGAGACGACGATCGTGGAGCCGACCTCGGGGAATACCGGGATCGGCCTGGCGATGGTGGCGGCGGTGAAGGGGTACCGGCTGATCCTCGTGATGCCCGAGTCGATGTCGGTGGAGCGGCGGCGGATCATGGCGGCGTACGGCGCCACCTTCGACCTGACGCCGCGCGAGAAGGGGATGAAGGGGGCCATCGAACGCGCCAAGGCGCTCGTCGCCGAACTGCCGAACGCGTGGATGCCGCAGCAGTTCGACAACCCGGCCAATCTCGACGTGCACCGCCGCACCACGGCGCGCGAGATCGTGGCCGACTTTCCCGAGGGGTTGGACTACCTCATCACCGGCGTGGGGACCGGCGGCCACATCTCCGGCGTGAGCCAGGTGCTCAAGGAGAACGCGATGCCGGGGCTCAAGACGCTGGCCGTCGAGCCGGTGAAGTCGCCGGTGTTGTCGGGGGGGAGCCCGAGTCCGCACCGCATCCAGGGGATCGGCGCGGGATTCGTCCCGGGCGTGCTCGATCGCACGACGCTCGATGGCGTGGTGCAGGTCTCGGAAGAAGACGCCTTTGCGTGGGCGCTGCGCGCCGCCCGTGAGGAGGGGATCCTGGTGGGTCCCTCGTCAGGCGCCTCGCTCGCGGCGGTGGCGCAGGTGCTGGCGACGGCACCGGCCGGGCGACGCGTCCTCACCTTCTGCTACGACACGGGCGAGCGCTACCTCTCGGTCGAGGGGCTCTTCCCGCTCACCCCGCCGCGCTAGCCCGTTCGCGATGGGCGGTTCGACCCATCGACAGCTGTCAGCACAGGGCTCACCTCGTGCGTGCGCGGCGCATCTATTCCCTCAACACTTGATTGAATCAAATGCTGAGGGTATCGTGCCGCATGGCGCAACCCGAACTCGACCTGCTGCAAGGGACGCTCGACGTCCTCGTTTTGCGCGCGCTCTCGTGGGGGCCGATGCACGGCTACGCGGTGGCGCGTTTCATTCGTGACGGATCGGACGGCGACTTCCGCATCCTCGATGGCGCGCTCTACACCTCGCTCCACCGCATGGAAGAACGCGGCTGGGTGGACGCCACGTGGGGGAACTCCGACAAGGGGAAGCGCGCCAAGTTCTACCAACTCACGGCCGCCGGTCGCAAGGCGCTGCGCGCCGAGGCGGCGTCGTGGGACCGCTACGTGACGGCGGTGACCAAGGTGATGAACGCCACGCCGTTGCCGGCCTAACGACCCTCCGGCCTCCCCCTCCATGCATCGCGACGCACGCCCCGCCGCCTGGCGGCGATACCTGCGCTTCCTGGGCCCCGACATCGACGGCGACATCGACGACGAACTGTCGTTTCACCTGGCGGAGCGCATCGAGGCGCTCCGCAGCGATGGGCTCTCCGAGTCGGCGGCGCGCGCACAGGCGCTGCGCGAGTTCGGCGACGTGCGCCACGTGCGCTCGACGTTGCGCACGATCGACCGACGCATCGAGCAGCGCCGCTCGCGCGCCGAGTGGATTGCGTCGCTGGGCGCGCGGCTGCGGCACAGCCTGCGCATCCTCGTCAGGCAGCCGGCCTTCACCGTCCCCGCGGTCGTCACGCTCTCGCTCGGGCTGGCGGCGACGGTCGCGATCTTCACGCTGCTCGACACGATCGTCCTCACGCCGCTCCCGTTCCCCAACGCCGACCGGCTGGTGGCGCTGTCGTCGCCGATGCCCAAGCTCAACGACACCTGGGGGATCGCTCGGCACCAACTGTTCTACTACAAGGCCAACGCGCGCTCCATCGAAGAGATGGGGCTCTACCGCGCGAGCGAGGCGACACTCACCGGTGACGGAACGTCGACCTTTGCCGAGCGGGTGCCGACGGCGACGGTGACGGCGGGGATCTTCAATGTGCTGGGGATCGCTCCGGCGATTGGCCGCGCGCTGTCGGCAGAGGACAATCGCGTACGCGACGCGGCGGTTGTCATGCTCGGGCACGACCTGTGGATGCGTCGCTTTGGAGGCGACCGCAGCATCGTGGGGAAGACGATCGACCTGGAGGGATTCCCGCACCAGGTCGTTGGGGTGGCGCCGCCCGGGGCGCAGCTCCCCGATCAACGCGTCGATCTCTGGATTCCCGACTATGCCGATCCGGCGGCGGCGCCGCAGAACAACCATGTGCGCATGGCCGTGGCCCGGCTTCGCCCGGGGTTCACCGCGGCGACGGCGGAAGCCGACCTGGCGCCGCTGGTGCTGCGCATGGAGGAAGTCTTTCCCGCAGCCTATCCCAACCACTGGATTCGCGACTCGGGATTTCGCACCGCGGTCGTCCCGCTGCGTGACGAGGTGGTGGGGGCGACCATCACGCGCGCGCTCTGGATTCTGCTGGCGGGAGTCGGGATCGTCCTGGTGGTCGCGTTGGCCAACGTCGCGAATCTCTTCCTCGTGCGCGCCGACGGTCGCACGCGCGAGGTGCTCGTGCGATCGGCGTTAGGCGCGCGACGCGGTGAGTTGCTGGCGCTGCACCTCACCGATGCCATCGTGGTGGCGTTGCTCGCGGCGGCGATCGCGATGGCCCTGGTGCGCGCGGCGCTGGGGGCGCTGACCTGGTTTGCCCCCGAGGGGCTCCCGCGGCTGGCAGAGCTGCACGCGGGGTGGACCACCGCCTTCCTCTTGCTCGGCATCTCGCTGCTCATCGGACTCGTGCTCGGGTTGGTGACGGCGGGGGCAGCGCGCGGCGATCACTCGGCGCTGCGCGACGCCTCACGCGGACTCACGCTGTCGCGACGCCAGGTGGCGGTGCGCGGTGCACTGGTGGTGGCGCAGGTGGCGTTGGCCGTGGTACTGATGGCCGGCGCAGGACTGATGGTGCGCTCATTCCAGAAGCTGCGGAGCATCTCGCCGGGTTTTGCGCCCGACGGTGTAGCGACGATGGATCTCGCGCTCCCGGCGGCGCGCTACGACACGACCACGCGGGTGGCCGATTTCTACGAGCAGGTGAGTGCGGCGGTGCGGGCGATTCCCGGCGTGACGCACGTGTCGATGGTGGAGCAGCTTCCGCTGACGGGGCGCTCGGGGTGCACCGGGGTCGTCACCAACCAACCGGGAGTCAGGGGGCGCGCGGAGCAGTGCGTGACGACGTTGCAGGTGGCGCCCGGGTATTTCGAGGCGATGCGGATCCCGGTGCGTGGGAGCGCCGGCACCTGGAACGACGTGCACCAGGCGTCGGGAGGGGCCGTGGTGACGCGGGCGCTGGCGGAGGTGCTGTGGCCCGGTGAAGACCCGATCGGGCGAACGATTCGCTGCTGCTCGGTGGCCGACGGCTGGTTCCACGTGAGCGGCGTGGTTGACGGCCTGTACGACGCCGGGCTCGATGCGCCGCAGATGCAGGCGGTCTTCTTTCCGCTCGTGGCGCCGCCGGGGGCCGACCTGCAATGGCTGGCGCGCGGGGTGAACCTGGTGGTTCGTGCCCCGACCATGACCCCTGCGCAGCTCTACCCGCTGGTGCAGCGCGAAGTCGCGCGCCTGGATCCGCAGGTCCCCGTGACCAACCCGCGCGGCCTGGACGAGGTGGTGGCGCGATCGATGGCGCGCCGCACTTTCACGCTCGCACTCCTCGCCGTGGCGGCAACAATCGCCCTGCTGCTGAGCGCGATCGGCCTGTACGCGGTGGTCTCGTACGTGGTGAGCCACCGCATTGGCGAGATCGGGATCCGCATGGCACTCGGCGCCCGCGCCTCGCAGGTCGCGGGATTGGTGGTCCGGCAGGCGCTGGCGCTGACGTCGTTAGGTCTGGCCCTGGGCGTCGGCGGGGCGCTGGCCACGACCCGCGTGCTGGGGGCGCTGCTGTTCGAGGTGCAGCCCGGCGACCCGCTGGTCCTGAGCGCGGTGGCGATGCTGCTGATCCTGATCGCCCTGGCGGCCAGCCTGGCGCCCACCTGGCGCGCGGCGCATGTGGATCCGTCGAGGGCGTTGAGAGCGGAATAAGAGACGGGGGACGGGAGACGGGAGACGGGAGTGGGGCGGCGCACATGGTGCGCCGCCCCGTTTTGCGGCTGGGGGACGCACTGCGGCGGGCACCGGAGTCATGCCGTCAACGTTGACCCCTGCAGCCGACCTCGCCTAGCCGACCGCACTCGAAGACATCAGCTTCCCAGCACTCCCGTCTCCCGTCTCCCGACTCCCGTCTCAAGCGCATGCCTTTCGTCATCTTCGCCGCCCCCATCCTGAGCGAGAACGCCTTCCGCATGGTCGAGGCGGCGGCCGGGCTGCCGGATGTGCAGCTGGCGGTGATCACGCAGGACACCGAGGATCGCCTGTTGCACCTGCGCGGGCGCGTGGGGCACTGGCGCGTGGACGACATCTCAAACGTCGACCAGCTCGCGTGGGCGGCCGAGGGGTTGTCGCGCATGGGCGGGCCGATCCATCGTCTGTTCGGGGCGTTCGAGCAGATCCAGGTGCAACTCGCCGAGGTGCGCGGGCGGTTGGGGATCGAGGGGATGAGCGTCGAGACCGCGAACAACTTCCGCGACAAGGCGCGCATGAAGACGCTGCTGCGTGCCGCGGGGCTCCCCTGCGCCCGGCACCGGTTGGCGGCCAGCATCGATGACGCCGTCGCCTTTGCCGAGTCGAGCGGCTTCCCGCTGGTGGTCAAGCCGCCGGCCGGAGCGGGGGCGATCGCGACGTTTCGCGTGGACAACCTGCAGTCGCTGGTTGGGGCGCTCACGCGTACGCCCCCGACCGCCGAGCATCCGGTGCTGCTCGAGGAGTTCGTGCAGGGCGAAGAGCACTCGTTCGAGACGGTGACGGTGAACGGCGTGCACGTATGGCACTCGCTCACCCACTACTACCCGACGCCGCTCACCGTCCTCGAGAATCCGTGGATCCAGTGGTCGCTGGTGTTGCCGCGCGAGGTGGACGGGGCGCAGTACGACGACATTCGCGCGGCGGCGCGTCGCGCCCTCGATGTGCTGGGGATGCACACGGGGATCTCGCACATGGAGTGGTTCCGCCGGAAGGACGGCTCGATCGCGATCAGCGAGGTGGCGGCGCGCCCGCCAGGCGCACAGATCACGCAGCTCATGTCGTACGCGCACGACTTCGACCTGGTGCAGGAGTGGATGCGGGCGATGATCTTCGGCGAGTTCCACGTCCCCGAGCGCAAGTACGCCGCCGGGGCCGCCTTCCTCCGCGGGCAGGGGGCGGGGCGGGTGGTGGCGGTGCGCGGGGTGGACGAGGTGAACCGTGCACTGGGTTCGCTCATCGTCGCCGCCAAGACGCCGGCGATCGGGAGCACGCCATCGACCAGCTACGAGGGCGACGGGTGGGTCATCGTCCGTCACCCCGAGACCGCCGTGGTCGAGCGCGCCGTGCTCACGCTGGTGAGCACCATCACGGTGGAACTCGGTTAGCGCCCGGCCCCGCGCGCCGATTGCGCGTCCCGCACGAAGTCAGTAGTTAGTCCTCTCAGTTGAAGACGGATTGCCCTCACTCGTCTTCCCGTCTTCCCGTCTTCCCGTCTTCCGCGCTTATGAATGTCATCATGCTGGCCCCGGGCTACCCGGGCGAGATGCCGTACTTCTGCCGGGCGCTGTCGGTGCACGGGGCCAAGGTGTACGGGTTGAGCGACGTCCCGTATGACGCGCTGCCGTCGCTCACCAAGGAGCACCTCTCGGGATACCTGCAGGTCGCCAACTTCACCGACGAAGAGGCGATCGTGCGGCAGGTGATGCAGTCGGTAGGATCGCACACGATCGATCGTGTGGTGTGCATGTGGGAGCCGGGGGTGCTGCTGGCGGCCAAGCTGCGTGAGGCGTTAGGCACGCCGGGGCAGCGCGTGGACCAGGCGACGATCTTCCGCAACAAGGACCTGATGAAGCAGGTCATCACCAAGGCGGGGTTGCGCACCGCGCGCCACGCCTCGGCGCGCAGCATTGCCGAGGTGAAGGCGGCGGCCGAGCAAATCGGCTTCCCCATCATCGTGAAGCCGATTGCCGGCGCCGGGTCGATGGACACCTTCCGCGCCGGCTCGATGCAGGAACTCGAGGCGGAGCTGGCCAAGGTGACCACGTACGACGAGGTCAACGTCGAGGAGTTCATCGAGGGCGAGGAGTACACGTACGACACCATCTGCATCAACGGCGAGGTGCAGTACGAGAACGTCTGCTACTACCGCCCCAACCCGCTGATCGCGCGCAGCACCGAGTGGATTTCGCCGCAGACGCTGGCGCTGCGCGACATGTCGCCGACGCCGGTGGCCTCGGGCGTGTCGTTAGGCCACGACGTGCTCAAGGCGATGGGATTCCAGACCGGCTTCACGCACATGGAGTTCTTCTGGACGCCCAAGGGCGAGGCAATCTTTGGCGAGATCGCGGCCCGTCCGGCGGGGGCGCATACGGTCGATCTCATGAACTACGTCGGCGACATCGACCTCTACATGGGGTACGCCGAGGCGGAACTGAAGGGAACGTTCTCGCAGTCGACGGTGAGGAAGTACAACGCCTGCAACATCTTCAAGCGGGCCGAGGGGCAGGGGCGCATCACCCGCATCGAAGGGTTGCAGCACCTGTTGCAGCGCTACGGCGAACACATCACGCACATCGACCTGCTCCCGGTGGGAGCGGAGCGGCGCAACTGGATCCTGACGCTGGTGTCGGATGGCTACGTGGTCGTCAGGCACCCGGACTTGCAGGCGTGCATGGAGATTTCGGACGCGGTCGGGACGGACTTGCGGCTCTTCGCCAGCTAGCGCCTTCGGCGGGAAGACGAGAAGACGAGAAGACGGGAAGACGAGTGCGGGGACGGGCCTGCGGGCGTCCCCGAACTCGTTTGCTAGCGCGATGAGGATTCGTCCAGGACGTTTCGTATGGCGTCCAGCACCTGCTGGCGGCCATATGGCTTGGCGAGGAATGCAGTCGCGCCGCCGAGTCGTGAGGCATCGAGGCGGTCTTCGGTGTAACCGGAGGCGAAGAGCGTGTGCAGCGTGGGCCAGCGCCGCTCGAGGCGCTCGGCGAGTTGCGGTCCGCTCATCCCCGGCATCACGACGTCGCTGAACAGGAGGTGCGGCGGCGTTTCCATCGATTTGGCCATCGTCTCTGCTTCGGCGCCGGACCGTGCGACGCGCACGTCGTAGCCAGCGTGACGAAGGACGCGTTCGGCAAAGGTGCGCACGCCATCGTCGTCCTCGACCAGCAGGATGGTCTCGTGCCCGCCGACCGCTTGCTGCGGAGGGACGCTGGCCGCGGGAACGACGACTTCGTTCACGCGCGGCAGGAGCACCGTGAAGGTGGTGCCGTCTCCGGGGCTGCTGCGCACCGCGATGTGGCCGCCGGACTGTCGCACGACGCCGTACACGGTCGCGAGCCCAAGGCCGGTGCCGTGGCCGAGTTCCTTGGTGGTGAAGAACGGTTCGAACACGCGTTGTGCCACGTCGGGCGACATCCCGGTCCCGGTGTCCTCGACCTCGACCTGCACGCACTCGGTGGTCTCGAGGCCGCGGTCGTGCGCCACATCGTTGGCGAGGGTGACGTGTTGTGTGCGAATGGTGAGGGCGCCACCCCCCGGCATGGCATCGCGCGCGTTGACGGCGAGGTTGAGCAGGAGTTGTTCGAACTGCGCCGGATCCATGCGCACCGCCCCGGTCTGCTCCTCGGCCACGACGCGTAGCGCCACGTCCTCGCCCACCACGCGCTCGAGGAAGCGGTGCACCACTTGCAGCTGTGACGGCACGTCGAAGACCCGCGGAACGACGACCTGACGCCGCGCAAAGGCCAGCAGCTGCATCGTGAGCTCGCGCGCGCGCTCGCCGGCGCGCCGGATCTCGGTCGCATCTTCCATGGCCGCGCTGCCGGGAGGAAGCTCGGCTTGCATCTCCTCGGCGTACCCCAGGATGGCGGTGAGGAGGTTGTTGAAGTCGTGCGCGACCCCGCCGGCCAGGCGTCCGAGTCCTTCCAGCTTGGCTGTCTCGCGCAGCCGTTCGGTGGCCTCGTGCAGGAGGGTGATGTCCTGAAAGATGCCGAAGACCTTCACGACCCTGCCGTCGCGATACTCGGCCTCGCCCTGCGCGCGCACGAAGACACGCCGTGCCGTGGCGGTGATCAACGGAAGTTCGAGCGAGAAGCCGGTGCCGGTCGCGACGAGCGTCTCGAAGGCGCGCTGGATGACAGGGCGCGCCTCGGGGGCGTAGAAGTCGATGGCGGTGGCGACGTCGGGGACGAAGTCATGCGGGACATCGTGCAGGCGCTTCACTTCCTGGTCCCACGTGAGCACGCCGGTTTCGAGGTCCACTTCCCACGCCCCTAACTGTGCAATGCGTCCGGCCCGGCGCCACAGCATCTCGCGTCGCGTGAGTTCCTGCTGTTCGCGCACGCGGTCGCTGACGTCGCGCAGGATCACCAGCATGCGTCGCTCGCCGCTGGGGCGAATCAGCAGGCGCGCCGAGACCTCCATCCAGCGCCGCGACCCATCGGCATGACGCGCTGGAATCTCGAATGGATCGAATGACTCGCCCTGGAAGGCGCGCGCGAGCAGCGCGTACATGCCTGGCACGTCTTCGGGTTGCAGCACCCCCATCTCGCCGAGGCGTTGCCCGGAGAAGGCCGACGCCGGATAGCCGAAGATCTCGCGTGAGGAGTCGTTGACCTCGTGGAAGTTCCCCTGCTCGTCGATGACGAGCACCAGGTCCGGCAGCGCTTTGACCAACTCGGCGTAGCGAGTCGCGGACTCCTCGAGCGCGTTGCGTGAGGATGCGAGCGCCTCGGTGGCCACCGCGAGTCGCTGTTCGCGCACCCGGAACTGATCGCGCAGGTCGGCGAGCGACTTCGACAGGAAGCTCACCAGCACCGCGAGAAAGACAAACTCTCCGACGATGATGATCGTATCGACCGTCGGATCAGTGGGTACGTGTGGCGGAAGCACCTCCCCGAAGGTTCCCGCGGTGACCAGGAGCAAGAGCGAGGTGATCGTGACGAGTCCGACGGCAAACCACTTCCCGCCCCAGAGTGCGGCGAGCGCGATGGATATCACCAGCAACGGAAGCGCTGAACCGATCACGCCGTGCACGCCGGTAGCCGCCATCGCACAGAGCCACATCCCCCCGATCACCGTCCCGCCGGCGAGGTAGGTCCTGCCCTGCCGCGCGAGCATCGTCGCCGCGAACGAGATGACGACAAGCACGCCGATGATGACGTGATCGACGAACAGCATCGTTGGGACGGCGAGCAGGATGGCCTCGAATCCCGCGGCGGTGAGCGTCGCCGCGAGCGCCAATCGATAGGTGACCGTTGCGGCGGGCGAGGTTGACCACGGAATGAGACCGTGCTCTTCGCCAGGGGTAGCGCGCGCGCTCATCGATCGGAGGCCGGCGTCATGCCGGCGGGCGCGGTTTCGCGAGAGTTTGCCGCCCACGACCTTGCCGCCCGTGCGACGGCGCGCGATGTAGTACCACCTTCGCGACCTTCGGACCGGGAGTGCCGAGTGCAGACAACTTCGTTCGACGCCATTGTGGTGGGATCTGGCATTTCCGGCGGGTGGGCGGCCAAGGAGCTCACCGAACGCGGCCTTCGCGTGCTGCTACTCGAGCGCGGCAAGAACGTCGAGCACATCAAGGACTACCGCAATGCGCGAAAGGCACCATGGGAATATCCTCATCGTGGCGGACGCACTCAGGAGATGGTTCGTCGGTATCCGGTGCTCAAGCGCGACTTTCCGCTCAACGAGAAGAACCTCGATTGGTGGGCGTCTGACGAGGAATCGCCGTACACCGAAACGCGCCGCTTCGACTGGTACCGCGGCTATCAGGTGGGCGGGCGGTCGCTCATGTGGGGGCGTTGCAGCTTTCGCCTGAGCGACATCGACTTCGAGGCCAACGCGCGCGAAGGGGTGGGGACCGACTGGCCGATTCGCTACGCCGAGATCGCGCCGTGGTACAGTCACGCCGAAAAGTTCGCGGGGATCGCAGGGTCCATCGAAGGGCTCCCGCAGCTCCCCGACGGCGACTTTCAGCCCGCCATGGCGCTCAACTGCGCCGAGCAGTTGGTAGCCAAGCGGCTCACCGGGCTGTACGACGGCAAGCGGCGCCTGATCTCCAGCCGCACCGCCAACCTCACGCAGCCGCTGCACGGTCGCTCACCCTGCCAGTATCGCGATGCCTGCTGGCTGGGCTGTCCGTACGGCGGGTACTTCAGCACGCAGTCGGCGACGCTGCCGGCGGCGATGGCCACCGGGAAGCTGACGCTCAAGCCGTTCGCGATTGCCAGCGAGGTCCTGTACGACAAGGATCGCAAACGGGCGACCGGTGTGCGCGTTATGGACGCAGTGACGATGACGGTCACCGACTACACGGCGCGCGTCGTCTTTCTCTGTGCATCGACGCTCAACTCCACCTGGCTCCTCCTCCGCTCGGCGACCGACGTCTGGCCGGGAGGGCTTGGCAGCAGCTCGGGGGAACTGGGGCACAACCTGATGGACCATCACTTTCGCGTGGGGGCGTCGGGGCGCATCGACGGGCTCGAGGACAAGTACGTCTTTGGCCGGCGCCCCAATCCGTCGTACATCCCTCGATATCGCAACCTGGCCGGGGACAAGCGTCCGTACCTGCGCGGCTTTGGCTATGAGGGCGGGGCGGGGCGCGACGGGTGGTCGCGTGCGGTCGCCGAGCTGGGGGTGGGCGGGACGTTCAAGGACCGGATCGCCGAACCGGGGCAGTGGACGATTGGTGGGACGGCCTTTGGCGAGATGCTCCCCAACCACGCCAACCGCGTCTCGCTCGATCCCGAGAAGACGGACAAGTGGGGGCTGCCGGTGCTGCGCATGGACTGCGCGATCGGGGAGAACGAGCGCCTGATGCGGAAGGACATGGCGGCCGACATGGCCGAGATGCTCGAGGCGTGCGGAGTGAAGGACGTGGCGACGTTCGACGACGAGTACTACCCCGGGATGGGAATCCACGAGATGGGGACGGCGCGCATGGGGACGAGCCCGAAGAACTCGGTGCTGAACAGGCACAACCAGGTGTGGGACGCGCCGAATGTGTTCGTCACCGACGGTTCGTGCATGGCGTCGACGGCGTGCCAGAATCCGAGCCTGACGTACATGGCGTTGACGGCGCGGGCGTCGGAGTATGCGGTGGACCTGTTGAACCGGCGGGAGCTGTAGGGGGCAGACGGGAGACGGGAGACGGGAGACGGGAGGTTGAGCCGTGTGCGGGGCTGGGAGGTTGAACAATCTGGCGTCGTAGCGGGAATTTTCTTCGTCGCCAACTGGCGGTTCGGGCCACATATTATCGGCCGACTTGTCGCCTTTGGCGTGCGGGAATCGGACCTCGCGCGCGTGTGGTAGTCCTCGGGGTGGCACCGTTTCCAGTACTAAGGAGGATGGAGTGCAAGAGACGCAGTACGATGCGATCGTCGTAGGCTCCGGCATCGCGGGCGGCTGGGCCGCCAAGGAGCTGACCGAAAAGGGGCTCCGCGTCCTCCTGCTCGAGCGTGGGCGCAACATCGAGCACATCAAGGACTACGTGAACGCCCGCCGGGGGACGTGGGAATATCCCCATCGCGGCAGGCGCACGCAGGAGATGATCTCGCACTACCCCGTGCTCAAGCGCGACTACCCGCTCAACGAGACCAACCTCGATTACTGGGAAAAGGACGAGGAATCGCCGTACACCGAGGTCAAGCGCTTCGACTGGTATCGCGGCTATCACGTGGGCGGACGGTCGCTCATGTGGGGGCGGCAGAGCTATCGCTTCAGCGACATCGACTTCACGGCCAACGTGAAGGACGGGATCGCGACCGACTGGCCCATTCGGTACGCCGACATCTCGCCGTGGTACGACTACGTCGAGAAGTTCGCCGGGATCGCCGGCTCCAATGAAGGGCTCGAGGTGCTCCCCGACGGTCAGTTCCAGCCGGCCTTCCCGCTCAACTGCGGTGAGGAGCAGGTGGCGGCGAAGCTCAAGAGCCAGTTTGGCGGGACGCGGCGCATCATCCCCGGGCGCGTGGCCAACCTCACGCAGCCGCTCCCGGGGCGCAACCAGTGCCAGCTCCGCAACGCTTGCTGGTTAGGCTGCCCGTACGGCGGCTACTTCAGCACGCAGTCGTCCACGCTGCCGGCGGCAATGGCGACCGGGAAGCTCACGCTCAAGCCGTGGTCGATCGTCACGGAAGTCATCTACGACAAGGACGCCAAGCGTGCCAAGGGCGTTCGCGTGCTCGACGCGACCAACAACCAGACGGTCGACTACTCGGCCAAGATCGTGTTCCTGTGCGCCTCGTCGCTCAACTCGAGCTGGCTGCTGATGCGTTCGGCCACCGACATCTGGCCGGGCGGACTCGGCTCCAGCTCTGGCGAGTTAGGGAACAACCTGATGGACCACCACTTCCGGTTGGGCGCGTCGGGTGACCTCGAGGGACTCGACGACAAGTACTACTACGGGCGCCGCCCCACCGGCTTCTACATCCCGCGCTTCCAGAACATCGGCAAGGACAAGCGCGGCTACCTGCGTGGCTTTGGCTACCAGGGAAGTGCGAGCCGCGAGGGGTGGGATCGCGCGGTGGCGGAGCTGGGCGTGGGAGCGCAGTTCAAGGACGCGATGGCGCAGCCCGGGCAGTGGACCATCGGGGCCACGGCGTTCGGCGAGATGCTGCCCAACCACGACAACAAGATCACGCTCGACCCCGAGAAGAAGGACAAGTGGGGGCTGCCGGTGCTCAAGATCGATTGCGCCATCGGCGAGAACGAGCTCAAGATGCGCAAGGACATGACGAAGGACATGGCCGAGATGCTCGAGGCGAGCGGCGTGAAGAACGTGCGCACCTACGACGGCGGCTACTTCCCCGGCATGGGGATCCACGAGATGGGGACGGCGCGCATGGGGACCGATGCCAAGAACTCGGTGCTCAACAAGTACAACCAGGTGTGGGATGCGCCCAACGTGTTCGTGACCGACGGGGCGTGCATGACCTCGGCGGCGTGCGTGAACCCGTCGCTCACGTACATGGCGCTCACGGCGCGCGCGGCCGATTTCGCCGTCGAAGCGCTCAAGAAGCGCGAGCTGTAACGCGCCAAGCCTAACGCCACGTTCACGGACACTTCCGCATACGAGACCATGCCTGACGAGATGACGCCGCAGTTCGTGATTGACCGACGCGAAGCGATTCGCCGCGTGAGCGCGATGCTGGGCGGGGCCGCCTTCATTGGTGGCACGTCGCTGCTGGCTGCGTGCAGCAAGGAGCCGGCGGCCAAGGGTGACACGGCCGTTGCCGCTGCGGCCCCCGCGCCGATGCCCGAGCCGCCGCTCACGATGTTCACCGCCGAAGAAGTCGCCTACCTCGACGAGATCGCCGAAACGATCCTCCCGGCGACCAGCACTCCCGGGGCGAAGGACGCCAAGACCGGGCGATTCATTGGCGTGATGGTGCAGGACTGCTACACCAAGGAAGACCAGGACATCTTCAAGGCCGGGATGACGACGCTGAACGAGGCGTGCACCAAGGCGCACGGTCACGGCTTCATGCAGGCGTCGCCCGAGGAGCGGCTGTCGCTGCTCACGCAGCTCGACAAGGACGCCAAGGCGTACCAGGACACGAAGAAGAGCGAGCAGCCCAATCACTACTTCCGCATGATCAAGGAGCTGACGCTGCTCGGCTTCTTCACGTCGGAAGTGGGGATGACCAAGGTGCTGCGCTACCAGGAGACGCCGGGGCGCTTCGATCCGTGCGAGCCGTACACCAAGGGGCAGACGAGCTACGCGGCGCACGCGTGAGCGCCTGACGCTTTTGCTGATGTAGCAGCAAACAAGGGGGCGCCTCTCACGGGAAGCGCCCCCTTTGTTCAGGCGGTCACTCGCGAACGGGTGTCACTCCGAGCGCAGCGCGATCTGCGCGTCAATGCGCGAGGCGCGGCGTGCGGGGATGAACAGGGCGAGTGTGGCCACGCTGATGAGCACGAGCGGCGCGACGAAGAAGGAGGCGAGGGTCATCGACCCGCTGCCATACAGCACGCTGCGAATGGCCGCATAGGCGCCCCCCGCGCAGACGACCCCGATCGCGCAGCCCAGCAGCACCTGACGGAGCCCCTGTCCCATCACGCGCCGGATGACCGCGTTGCCGGTGGAGCCCAGCGCCATGCGAATGCCGATCTCGCGCGTCTGCTGCCCGACGGTGTGCGCCATCACGCCGTACATGCCGATGGCCGCCAGCAGCAATCCGATGATGCCGAACAAGCCGAGCGCGGCCCCGGCGATGCGCGCCGGCAACAGCGCGGTCCCGAGGTGGGTGGCGAGTGGCTGCAGGTTGACCACGGGCATCTGCGCGTCGAGGGCGCGGATCTCCGAACGCAGCGCGGCGATGGCGCTCGCCGGATCCATCGAGCTGCGCACCACGACCTGCATCTCCGAACCCCACGACTGTGCGCGCGAGAAGTACATGAAGGGGCGCGCCTCCTCGCCTAACGACAAGTACTTGCCGGTGGGGACCACGCCGACGATAGTGAACAGGCGACCGTGCGTCTTGAACGTGCGCCCCACCGCGTCCTGTCCGGGCCAGAACCGCTCGACAAAGCGCTGGTTGACGATGATCACCGGTGCGGCGGCGCTGTCGTCACGGGTCGTGAACTTTCGTCCGGACGTCAGCGCGATCCCCATCGCGTCGAGGTAGTCCGGCGAGATGCGCGCCCAGTGCACGTTCATCCCCTCACCCTCGGCGGGGGTATAGCCCGGGATCTCGACGCGCGAGTCCGAGCTGCCGAGGCCGAGCGGAAGGTCGCTGGCCATCCCTACGGCGGTGACGCCCGGGACCTGCCGGAGGCGTTCGAAGAGCGTGTTGTAGAAGGCGTCGGTGCGGGCGCGCGGGTAGCCTTGCAGGGCAGGGTCCACGCTGGCCGTCACCGCCCCGTCGATCTTGAATCCCACGTCGAGCTGCGTGGCGGTGCGCAGGTTGGAGACAAACAGTCCGGCGCCGGTGAGCAGGATGATCGAGAGCGCCATCTGGGCCACGATCAAGCCGCGCTTGACGCGCGAGCGGGACTCGCCGGCAGGGGCTTCACCCTTGAGTGCCGGGACGAGCGACGGACTCGTGGCCTGCAGCGCAGGCGCCAAGCCAAAGAGGATTCCCGCGACCACGGTGACGACCATCGTGAACCCGAGCACCGTGCCGTTGAGCTGCAGGTTCGGACGGAACCCGACGTCGATCGGCAGGGAGATCGCATTCCCGATCCTGATCCCCATCACGGCGACGAACATGCCGACGGTCCCGGAGAGCAGGGCAAAGACGATGCTCTCCACCATGAGCTGGCGCAGGAGCTGGCCACGACTCGCGCCGATCGCCAGTCGCACCGCCATCTCGCGCGCGCGATCACGAGCGCGGGCGAGGAAGAGGTTGGAGACGTTGACGCAGGCGAGGAGCAGCAGGATCGCGACGACGCCGAGGATGACCGCCGCCAGCCCGACCTGCGCGCCGCGCAGCGATGGGTGGATCCCGGCGTCGGAGTTGAGGATCACCGCCGTCCCGCTCTTGGCGTAGTTGTCGGGGTAGGTGGTGGTCAGCTCCGCATTCACCGCCGCGACGCGCGCGCTCGCCTGCTCGATGCTCACGCCGTCCTTCAGGCGGGCCACGATGTCCATGAAGTTGTTGCCGCGATTCTCGAACGAGCCGGCGCGCTGCGGCTGAATCTCGGCGATCTGCATGAGCGGCACATACGCGACCGGGTCGACGAACGGGATGACGCCACGAAACTCGGGAGGGGCGATGCCGACCACTTCCATCGTGCGTCCGTTGAGCGTGATCGTGCGCCCGATGATGCTGGGATCGGCACCGAACAGTCGGCGCCACCCGCCGTCGCCAAGGACCACCACCGGATGCGCCCCTCGCCCCACGTCCTCGTCGGGGAGGAAAAAGCGTCCCAGCGCCGGCCGAACGCCAAGCGTGGAGAAGTAGTTGGCCGAGACGACCTGTCCCATCAGGCGCTGCGGTTGGTCGCCCGCGGAGAGGCTGAACGAGGCGAAGGTCCACGCCGCGACGCCGGAAAAGACGTCGGTGGTGCGCTCGCGGACGTCCTGGTAGTGCGGGATGGAGTTGGAGCCCCACGGCAATCCGGGGGCGGTCCGGTAGAGCTGCGCGATGCGATCGGGGGCCGTCGCGCCAGGGAGCGGGCGTAGCAGCAGCGCCTCGACCGCGGCGAAGACGGTGGTGTTGAGCCCGATGGCGACCGCCATCGTGAGGACGACAACCGTCGTGAAGAGCGGGCTCTTGGTGATGAGGCGCCCGGCAAGGCGCAGGTCCTTCAGGAGAGCGTGCATGCGGCTGGACCGGTCTGGTGGGGGAGGGGTCGCCGATGGGACAGTTCACCTGACGAAAGGATTCGCGCGCGAGTTTCGCCGGTTGTCGCGCCTTAGACCCCCTCGCCCAGGACGGCGTCCAGCGTGTGGCAGAGCACGTCCACGTCGTCTCGCCCGACGGTGAGCGGGGGGCGGATCTTGAGCACGTTGTCGGCCGGCCCCTCGGTTCCGATGAGGATGCGCTCCTCGCGCAGGCGATTGACGACGTAGCTCGCCAGAGCGGTCGCCGGGGCGCGCGAGGCGCGGTCGGTGACCAGGTCGACCCCGACAAACAGCCCGATGCCGCGCACGTCGCCGATGCACGCATGGCGAGATTGCAGCTCGCGGAGGGAGGCCAGGAGGTGATTCCCGACCATGCGGGCATTCTCCCGCAGCCCCTCGTCCCGCACGATGCGCAGCACCTCGGTCCCCACGCGACAGGAGAGCGTGCTCCCGCCAAACGTCGAGAAGAACTCGATCCCGTTATCGAACGAACGCGCGATCTCGGCGGAAGTGACCACCGCCCCCATCGGGTGGCCGTTCCCCAGCGGCTTGCCTAACACGACGATGTCGGGAGCGACCTGCTGTTGCTCGAAGCCCCAGAAGTAGTCGCCGAGTCGTCCCAGCCCGGTCTGGACCTCATCGGCAATGCAGACGCCGCCGGCGGCACGGATGCGGTCGTACACTCCCTGCAGGTAGCCAACCGGCGGAATGATCTGCCCGCCCACGCTGGGGAACGTCTCGGCGATGAAGCCGGCCAGTCGTCCACCGCGCGCGTGAATGCGTGCGATGGCCTCGTCGACATGCGCGGCATACCGATCGGCGGCGTCGGCGCCGCGATGTTGGCCGCGATAGGTGTCGGCGACCGGGACGAGTTGCACCCACTCCGGGCGCCCGCCGCCATTGGGCTTGTTGAACTTGTACGCCGACAGGTCGTAAGCGCCGGTGGTGTTGCCGTGGTAGCCGTGGTCGGGGGTGACCATGTCCTTCCCCCCGGTGTGTGTCCTCGACAGCCGCAACGCCAGTTCGTTCCCTTCGCTCCCCGAATTCACGAAGAAGACGTGCGTCAGGTGCGGCGGCATGTGCGCCAGCAACGTCTCGGCGAACTCCACCTGCGCGGGATGCAGGTAGCGCGTGTTGGAGTTCAAGCGCGCCAACTGGTCGGCGGCGATGGCGACCAGTCGTGGATGCGCATGGCCCACGTGCGGCACGTTGTTGTAGGCATCCAGGTGCACGCGCCCCCATTCGTCGAACAGGTAGTGCTTCCACCCGCGCACGAAGAGGAGCGGCTCGCGGTAGCTGAGCTTGAGGTTGGTGGCGAAGTGCGCGCGCCGTTCGTGGCGGATGTGTTCCTCGTTCAGCGGACGATAGGCGACGCGATGGTCCGGGAGGTTGAGCAGTGCCGCAGGGTTGGGACAGATGGCGAACCACATCGCCAGGTCGTCGGGATCGGCCACGCCGGGCCAATCGCCGGCCATCCCGCGGGTGGTCATCGCCAGCTGGAAATGGAGGTGCGGGTCCCACCCGCCATTCTCCTCCGGAACCCCTAACTCGGCGAAGCGCTCACCGCGGGCGATGGGCTGCCCGGCGCGCAGTGCGTCGGCACTCGCGCGCGACAGGTGACCGTAGAGCGTCCAGAACTGGGCGCCGTCTGGCGTCGCGTGCCGCAGGATCACCATGCCGCCGTAGTCGAGCGTTGCCTCGCGGTACTCCACGGTCTCGACCACGGCATCGAGCGGGGCGTAGACCGGACTCCCCGCGGGGAGAAAGATGTCGACGCCGATGTGCACGCTGCGCCGGTCGGAGATGGCGTGCGGTCCCTTACGGAAGGCGGGGGCGGTGTAGACCGCTCGCGGTTCGCCGTAGCTCCCCACCCAGGCCGGCCCGACACCGGCCGCGGCGCCTAACGTGCGCGCCTCGGTCTCGGACATCGCCGTCGGGTCGCGCGGTGCGAGGCTCGTGGCGATCGAGATCGACCCAGCGGGAATCGTGGCGAGGTCGATCCCCATGACCGGCGCAAAGCTCCCGCGCTGCGCGTCGAGCCAGTGTGTCACGCGGGCGGCGCCATCGCTGGCGGCCATGCCGCAGGCCGCACGCAATCGCGCCTGCACCTGACCCTCCTCGATCGATTGGGCCCGCTCGAGGAAACGCCACGCCGGCGCCTCGGAGATGACGACGTACGGATCGTCGGGGCGCTCGCGCTTCATCTGCGCCGAGTTGGTGACGCTGACCGCGAGGCGCATGAGGAGGAGCGGCCAGAGCAGGTCGAGCTGCGCCCCGGTGAGGGGTGATACCGCGTGATAGCCGGCGACAAAGGCGGCGAGCGCGCGCTCGGGGTGCGGATGACTGAGCACGAGGTACGCGCCGGCGATGGCGATATCGGCGACGACCGGGCCAGCGACGATATCGCCGAAGTCGATGATACCGGCGAGGCGCGTCGCCCCTCGGGCGTCGCGGCTCACCAGGACGTTCCAGTCGTTCAAGTCGTTATGCAGGACCGCGACCGGTTGCGCGAGCAGCGCGCGCTTGATGCCGTCGAAGCGCAGCCATGCGGTGGCCACCAGCTCCTGACGAGCGTGATCGGGGATCTCGTCGATGTGGTGCATGACCCAGTCGGCGCGCGTGAGATCCCACTTGAAGGCGCGCTGGAGCCCGGGGTGCGCAAAGTCGGTCAGGGCGCCGTGCAAGCGCGCGACCGCTGCTCCAAACTCGCGCAGCAGTGACAGCGGGTGCGAACCGGTGCGGGCGTACACCACGCCGTCGAGCATCGTAAGCAGCCAGACGCGTCGTTCGTGGCCGTCGTCATCGCGCGCGGTGGCGTGCAGACGTCCATCGCGTGTGGGGACGACCGCGGGGACGGGAACCGATGCGTCGCGCGCCTGGATGTGGGCGTGCGCCGAGCAGAGGAGGTCGACGAAGGCCTCGTCACAGCCGGGGCGCATGACCTTGAGGATGTAGCGGCGCCCGTCTGCGGCATCGACGCGCAGGTTGAGGTCGTACTCGCCGGCGAGCGATTCGAGTGTCGCGTCAATGCCCCACGTGGTGGCGAGGGTGTCGCACCACCGCTTCAGCTGTGTTGTCACAGAGTGCCCTGGTGTATGCCGAGCGATCTAGGCCCGTCTGGCGCGCGTCGGGGTGGCTCGCGAATTGACATGCCCTACGCGATCGCCCTCCTTCTGACGCCCCGTCCGGCCAAGTCTGAATCTTGCACACCGTTGGGTCCGCCGATATGGTGGAGTCCGATCAACGTGGTGGAGGGTGTGAGCATGTGGCAACGTCGTCTGCTGTGCGTGGCGCTCGGGTGCGCGGTGGTTGCGGGGTGCGAGGATGAAGAGGGGGTCGTGGGGCCGCCGGTGATCGGCATGTCGATCTCCGTCACGCCGTCGATCGACACCATCTTCGCCAGCGATACGGCGAAGGCGAGCGATACGTCGCGGGTGGCCGCTCGCATCTACTCGTCGGCCGCCGGGCGCTACGTAACAGGGGTGCCGGTTCGCTGGAGCGTGTCGAATCCTGCCGTCGCGCGCGTCGACAGTCTCGGCCTGGTGACCGCCGTGTCGTTCGGATCGGCGACGATCACCGCGAGCATCAGCGCCAGCAAGGAAGCGAGCGCGCGCATCGAGGTCGTCCCCAGGACCGCCTCGGTGAGCGTGACGCCGGCGACCACCGCGCTGCTGGTCGACGACCCCATCGTCCCCGGCGATACCCTTCGACTTCGCGCAGTCACGCGCGACCGCAGCGGGGCGGTCGTCACCGGGACACGCATTCGCTGGACTTCATCGGCGGCGGCGGTGGCGAGTGTCGACTCGGCTGGCGTGGTACGCGCGCTGTCGCTTGGCACTACCACCATTTCCGCGGTTGGGAATGGCGTCACCGGGACGGCGTCGCTGACGGTGCGGCCACTGGTCAAGTCGGTCACGTTGACCGCACCGCTGAATCGCGGGCTGGTCTCCGATACCATCCAGCTCTCGGCGAGCGTGGTCGGGCAGGACGACAAGCCGCTCGCGGGGCGCCGGATCGTCTGGGCGAGCTCCAACCCATCGGTGGCGACCGTCGATGCGAATGGGCGCGTGCAGTTGGTGGGACGCGGGACGGCGCAGGTGACGGCAACGACGGGGTGGGTGTCGTCGAGCACGAGCATCGAGGCGCTGCCGCGTGTCCTGACGACGCTCGATGTGGGGGATGAGTTTGTGTGCGGGGCGGCGAACCTGGGGCGGGGGTATTGCTGGGGGCGGGAGGATCAGTCACGTCTGGGGATCGCGGCGGACTCTTCGTGTTTTGGGGGAGGGGGGAGCGAGGCGTGTACAATCTCGCCTCGACGATTTGCGCCGACTGTTCAACTGGTTTCAGTCTCGGCTGGCGGCAGTTCCGCGTGTGGAATTGGCGTCGACGAACACATCTACTGCTGGGGCGCGGATACCTACGGACAGCTGGGCGATGGACAGTCCGGGACGGTGATCAGTGACTTCGTAGTGCGAGCCACTGTCAGCAATGTTCGCTTCAAGTCCGTCTCGGTTGGTGGAAATCCGAAGCTGCTATCAGACTCGGTGCCGAGCGGTCATGCCTGCGCGATCTCGACGACCGATCGGATCTATTGCTGGGGTAGCGATGCGAGTGGTCAACTGGGAGACGTTCGTCCCATCAACAGCACCACGCCGATTCCATTGGCCGAACTCTATCAGAACATCGCGTGGTCGCGGGTTTCGGCTGGAGGGTCGCACACCTGTGCGATCACGCTGACAGGCGAGGCGTATTGCTGGGGCTTGAACAACGAGGGGCAGTTGGGAACGGGGGTGAATAATGGACTGAGCCAGGTCCCCGTTCTTGTCACCGGCGGTCTGCGCTTCCGCGAAATTTCGGCGGGGACACTGCATACGTGCGGTGTCGCCGTCGATGGCAGCGTGTATTGCTGGGGCGATGGCGACAATGGGAAGCTGGGACTGGGCGCCGCGGGCGACGTCCTGGTGCCGACGCAGGTTCCTGGACTGACTTCGATCGTCGCGATCTCCGCGGGCAACACGCACACCTGCGCCATCAGTTCTTCGGGCGTGGCATACTGCTGGGGTGCGAACGCCTCGGGGCAGTTGGGGAACGGTACCGAAACAGGCTCTGCGAGTCCCACAACTGTGGTCGGTCCGCAGTCATTTCGACAGATCAGCGTCGGCACGAGTCATACGTGCTCCATCGACACGAACGATGCCGCCTGGTGCTGGGGATCCAATCGCTGGGGGACGCTAGGCAACGAACTGCAGGCGGCCATTCGAACCACTCCCCAACGCGTCGCCGCACTTCGCTAGCGCGCAGCGACGACGATCGCGCCATCACGTAGCGCGCGCAACCACTGCACGTCACACGAAGGGCCGGCCCGCATCACGCGGTGACCGGCCCTTCATCGTTTCGCGTTAGGCCAGGCACCCAGCAGCTCACGGCCGATACGCGATACAGTCGATCTCCACCTTCAGCCCCTCGCGCGGCAGCTTCGACACTTCGACCGTCGTGCGCGCCGGACGATGCTCGCCGAACATGCGCTCGTAGACGGCGTTCATCTGCCGGAACTCGTTCATGTCGGTGAGGAAGACGCCACACCGCAGGACGTACTGCAGGTCGGAGCCTCCCGCCTGGAGTATCGCCTGCAGGTTGCGCAGGCACTGCTCGGTCTGACTGGTGGCATCGGGGCCGGCGAGCTGCCCGGTCGCGGGGTCGACCGCCCCCTGACCCGAGACGAAGACGAGGCGCTCGAAGCCCATGCCGGGAGAGTAAGGGCCAACCGGCGTGGGGAGGTTGGGGGCGTGGATGGGGTGATGGTTCATGGTGCGCTTGGGTGAGTGGGCATGGCGAGGCGGTGCGCGCCTCAACAAGATACCGCTCCGACGCTGTTTGCCATCACGGCGCAGCGCGTGCTCGCACCTGCTCGCACCTGCTCCCATCCGCGACCTCATGTCGATCGACAAGAAGGCGGCGACGCGCCAGTACAAGGAGACGCCACGCACGGCCGGCGTCGCCGTCGCACGCAACCTGGCCAACGGGAAGTGCTTCCTCTTTGCCGGCGTCGATATCCCGGCGCTCATCAACCGCCATCGCACGCAGCTCAAGTTCGGGGGGCACCCCAACAAGCTGTTGCAGGGCGACTGGAATGCGGTGGGGGCAGACCGGTTCGAGTTCGAAGTGCTTGACACGCTCCCCGCCCCCGAAACGGCCGACGTGGACCAGCGCGACGACGTCGCGGCGCTGGAAGCGCTCTGGCTGGAGAAGCTGGCCCCGTACGACCCCGCCGGGTACAACCGCCCGCCCAAGCCGAGTACCTGACGAGGTGCACCTGACGGTGATGCCGAGCAGGCGCGAAACGCACGACGGCCCGGGCAGCGGTTGCCGCCCGGGCCGTCGTGTTTCCACACGGGTGCCTAACTAGCTGGTCACCGACAGGTCCTTCACCGCCTGCGACAGCTTCTGCACGCGCCCGGCATCGCAGGAGCTCCCCGCTTCGCCGGCGAGCTGCGACGACAGCGTGGTGAGCGCAGTGTTCCGCGCGCCGCCCGACGCCTTCTCGGCGGTCGACAGCGCCTGGCGCACGCCAGCGATGCGGCTGGCGGAGAGGCACTTGTTGCGCTCGAGCTGGTCCACGTACGCGCGCGCCAGCGCGAAGCTGGGCGGCCAGACGATCTTGGGCTGCCCCTGGGCGTTGAGGTAATCCCAGTGCACTGTCTTGGCGGCGTCGATCTCGTTCTGTGAGATGTAGGCGCTCGGCGTCAGTTCCATGACGTCGAGACCGCGCGCGATCTCGGAGCTCACGATGGCGCCGTTGTACCAGTACACCGACCACGACCCGCCCATCGACATGCGCAGCGAATCGGCGGGGCCACGATCGTAGAAGGCGATCTCCTTCGGGTTCTTCGCATCGGTGAAGTCAAACACCGAAATGCCGCCCTGGTACCACGCCTGCACCATCACGTCGCGCCCGGGAATCGGGATGAGCGAGCCGTTGTGCGCCACGCAGTTCTCCTCCCGCGTTTGGGCCGCCGGGAGCTTGTAGTAGCTCTGGAACTCCATCTTCCCGTTGTTGATGGTGAAGATGGCGTCGGCTCCCCACTCCTTCGGGTCGCTGGCGCGGCACTTGGGACCACCGCCGCCGCCCCACTCGTCGGAGAAGAGGATCTTGGTCCCGTCGTTGTTGAACGTGGCGGAGTGCCAGTAGGCAAAGTTGGAGTCGGCCGCCGCGGCAATGCGCCTGGGGTTGGCCGGATCGCGAATGTCGAGCAGGAGGCCGTAGCCTTCGCAGGCGCCGCCGGCGAGTCCGATGGCCGGATATACCGTGATGTCGTGGCACTGCGTCGGTCCCGGACGCGGACGTCCGGGCGCGGCATCGCTCTCCCCCATCATCTGCGCGATCATCTTGGGGATCGCGTTACGCAGCGCGGTGCTGTCGGCCCCCGTGGGGGCGCCGCTGCCGCCGCGCGCCTTCACGATGGAGTCGAGCATCGGCTTGGTGAACTGCGGCGGAAGGATGAACGACTCGCCGCCAACCGAGGCGACGAACGCCCCCTTGGCGATCGCCTCGTCGGCCATCTTCTTGTCTTCGGGGGCGGCGCCGTGCTGCTTGGGGGCGGTGAGGTCCTCGAAGATGCGCGGGCTGCTGACGATCGCGGCCTGCTCGGGGTGCGCGAGCGGCACCTTGATCACTTCGATGCGAAAGAGCGCCGAGTTGGGATTCTTGTCTGGCGTTTCGCGCACGCAGCCGGGGAGCTCGGCATCGGGGCGCACACCGGCCGATCCGGAGACGTAGATGTAGACGTTCTCCTTGTCGCGCGGATCCTCGACGACGGTGTGCGTGTGCGAACCGCGGCACGTCTGCACGTTGCCGACGTTCTTCGGGTTGGCGATGTCGGTGATGTCGAAGATGCGGATGCCGCGCAGGCGATCCTTGCTCACCGCTTCGCGCACCCCCTGCGTGCCGCAATCGAGGCGCCCGGTCATCCCCTCGCCGGAGACGAAGAGGAGGTTCTTGTAGACCGACACGTCGCTCTGCGAGGCGGGGCAGACGAAGCCGCGCACGAGCACCGGCTTTGCCGGGTTGGAGATATCCCACACCTGCCAGCCGTTGTAGTTGCCCTGGATGGCGTACTTGCCGCTGAAGGCGAGGTCGGAGTTGGTCTGTCCGAGGAACTCCTTGGGGGGCGGGGTGCGCGAGAGGACGTTGAGGTTCGAGACCGCCTCGGCGGCGTCGAACAGCCCGGCGCGAAGGCCGACGCGCGGATCGACACGAGGGGACGGGGCGGGGGCGGCGGACTGGCGGGAACAGGCGGCCAGCGAAAGGACGCCGACAGCCGCAACGAGCGACGCGCGCAACGCGCGAGCCGGCTGCGCCATCGCGCGACGAGCCTGGAGCACAAGGGGCATGTTCATTCCTCGGAGGGGACGAAGGGAACCAAGCAGGTGACACACTTGCCTAACGTACACACGACAACGTGAAGCGGCGCCACGTGGGGCGCGTTACTTGCCCTCGAGCTTGAGGGCAAAGAGCATACGCTGCATGCGGGCGATCTCGGTCGTCTGGTCGACGTTGACGTCGGACGCGAACTTGAAGACGGTTTCGTCCTGCGCCGATCCGTCGCGCGCAAACAGCTCCTTCACCATCGTCACCGCGCCGCGATGGTGCTGGATCATGTAGGTGAGAAAGAGCCGGTCGAAGTCGCTGCCGCGCGCCGCGTCGAGCTCCTGCATCTGCGCGTCGGAGAGCATGCCGGGCATGAGCATCTCGTGCTCCATGCCGTCCATCTTCATCTTCATCGGCATGGGCTTGGCCTCGGGAACCGGAAGGTTGCGGTCCTTGAGCCAGTTCTGCATCAGCGCGATTTCATCCTGCTGCGCGTTGATGATGCGCCCGGCCAGGACCTGCACTGACTGACTGGCGCCATGGCTCTCGGCCCAGCGCGCCATCACGATGGCCTGCGCGTGATGGCTGATCATCCCCGACATGAAGTGGATGTCCCCTTCGGTGTAGGGGTGCCGGGCGCTGTCGGCGCGGGCGCGCGCACGGGCCCCCTCGTCACCCGTCAGGTGCACCAGTCCGTCGGTGTGTGCCGAACGGGTGGCCATGGCGCATCCGCCGACGGAGACCGAGGCGAGGAGGGCAAAGAGGGCGGTGCGAGCGGCGGGGCGGACGGACATGCGTTCGAAAGCGCGAGAGGTCGGCGGTCTGGAGCCCGACGTTCGCGGCGGGCCCGGCCCTCATACGATGCGAGGGCGGCCCTGGTTCCAGTAGCCCCTTTGCGAAAGTTCAGGGCTACGACGTCGCCACCTTATCGTCCCGGAACTTGATGGGGTGCCCGAAGAACCACTGCGAGTTCTCGCGCTCCTTGGCGGTGATCATCAGCATCTGCTCCAGCATCGGCATCAGCGCGCGCTGGGTGGGCGTGATGATCGAATCGGCCACCTCGGGCTGCTGCCAGAAAATCTTCCAGTAGGCCTTTCGCGAGGCGGCGACACTGTCGAGCGCGGCCTTGGAGGCCTCGCCGTTCCCGAACTGCGACAGGTACTGCCCCAGCGGGACGAAGATCGCCCGCACACGCTGCACGTACGATGAGTCGGCGCGCCGCAGCGCGGCGATCTGCTGCCGGCTCAGGAAGAGCGAATCGCTCTCGGCCAGCAAGGCCCGATGAATGTCGGAGGTGTTGTTGAGGTAGAACGCCGCCAGCGAGTCGGCCGAGCGACGCGACCACTGACGGTTGATGCGCAGCGGTTCCAGCGCGCGTCGGAGCTCCTGCAAGTTGTAGTCGGTCGACAGGCGCATGGAGATGTCGAGCGTGAGGCGAAACGGGGCGCGAATGAGGGTGCTGGCCACGCGCGTGTCGGCAAAGCGCGGGTTGACGTCGTAGCGAAAGCGGCGCGTGCTGGCGTCGAAGCCGCGCGGGATGAGGAGCACCGGGTCGGGGGTGCCGGGCGCGCCCCATCCCTTGAGCCCGTTGGCGCCGTGCAGGAGCTGGTCGATGCCGCCCAGCGCATTCTGCAGATAGAGCGACGCCTGCACGCGACGCCCCCAGGCCGACGGAAGCGCCGGGCGCCACTGCGCGTTGAGCGTGGCGGTCCACGGGCCGCGGCACCCGTTGCGGCTGGCGACTCGTCCGGCGAACGTCTGCACGCACTCGCGAGCGGCGGCGGAGCCGTGGTCGAGCAGGGCGCGAAGCTGCGCGGCGGTGTTTGCATCGCCCGTGCCAGTGACCGACGGAATGAAGGCGCGATCGCCGCCGCGTCCATCGCCGTTCACGTCGCCCTGCACGAGTGGCGTGAACGGAAGCCCGGATTGTGCACGCCCGAACAGCGTGAACGTCCCGGTCCACTTGGTGTGGAAGCCCCCCTGCAGCACCACGGCGTGGCGCGCATCGCTGTTGCTGGGCCCCCACTCGCGCGTGCGCGGATCGCCAAAGCCGCCACCGTCAAAGCCGCGGAACTGGCGTCGCGTGGACTGCAGCGTGTAGCCAAGCGATGCAAACGGCTGCCCGGGAACGCGTCGCAGCTTGAAGAGGTCGGGGGCGAGCTGGAAGGTGAGCTGCCCGCCGTAGCCGCGCAGCGCGCTGGTGCGCACGCTCACGCGTCCGTAGTCGCTGCTGCGCCGCGACTCGGCGGCCGAGACGGCGCCGCTGGCCGGGTCGATCGCCGCGGCGGAGACAAAGACGGGGCGCCCGCTTTCGTCGGACAAGGCAAACCGCGGCGTGCCGGCGAAGTTGGCGTCGACCGTCCCGGGCTGGGCGAGGTCGTACGAGCCCAGCGCGCCGATGCGCACGCTCCACGGGCCGATGTTGCTGTTCCAGTCGAGCGAGGCGCGCCAACTGCGCGGCACATCGTAGTCCCGATCGATCAACAGCACGCTCGGCGCCCGCTCGGCCAGCGGGCCGCTCCCGTCGGCACAGGTGCCGGGGAGTGCGTTAGGCGAGGTGAGAAACGCATCCCAGTCGGGGGTGGGGACGCTGGCGCCCACGCAGGAGAGGACCTCGGTCCCTCCGGGCAATCCGGTGCGCGCCGAGGCGTCGGCCACCAGGTCGGGGCGCAGGAGGTCGCGGAATTCGCCGATACCGCCGCGCAGCACGCCAGACGTGGTGCGATAGAACTGCCCCACGCTGTTGTTGCTGCTCCCGTTCCCGTTGTCCTTGTCGCGGTTGTACGTGTACGTGAAGCCGACGCGCGGACTCACGTGCACCCGCGTGGGGGCGAGCCCGGTACGCACGCCAAGCGCCTGCTCGAGCGCGGGGTTGCGTGCGGGGGCGCCGGCAATGCCGTTGGTTTCCAGGCGTGCACCATACAGCATGCCGAACCAGCGCGACGGGGACCACTGGTGCGCGACCGCGGTGGCCGCGTTCCAGGCGGTCCCTTCACGCACGGGCTGCGAGAGGGTGCGGTTGTAGCTGGCGGGGAGCCCGGCGGCGAGGTCGGCGATGGAGTTGTAGGTGTAACGTCCCAACAGGTCGGCGCCTCCGGATTGCTGCACGCCGTCCACGCGCCCCCAGAGTTGCCCCTTGAAGGTGTGACGGCGTCCGCGGGCGTTCCACATGGTCTCGTTGGCGCCTTCCACCGTCCAGCGCGACTCGGTGCCGCCGAGGCCGGCCCCGCCACCTAACGACAGCGACGCCACGTCGCGCGCGCTGGCGGTGGCCGAGCGCACCAGCACCGACGCGCCGGGCAGGGCGAGATACGGATCGGTTTCGGTGCGCACCGCGTTCC
Source organism: uncultured Gemmatimonadaceae bacterium (assembly GCA_964560345.1). Lineage (GTDB taxonomy): Bacteria > Gemmatimonadota > Gemmatimonadetes > Gemmatimonadales > Gemmatimonadaceae > SCN-70-22. Next base: position 7,092 of record CAZLLP010000018.1, on the reverse strand, counting down.
AGCCGAGTCGCGCCTGGTTGAGGCGTCGCTTGCCCGGGCCGAAGTAGTCGCCGGCTTGCAGCTGAACGCCCAGGGTGCGCCCGCGGCGCTCGCTGGCCGCGGCGGGGGTCGCGAGCGTCGTGAACCCCTGCGCGCCGTCGGTGGTGAACCCGGCGTAGGTCGTGAGCGTGCGCGTGCGCAACGAGTCGCGAATGTCGTCCAACCGCGCCAGCCAGGTGAGCGCGGCGGCGGTACGGGCCGACGGAACGCCGCGTCCGATGACCGGGATGCCGAGGGTTGAAGCGGTGCTGAGCAGGCGGGCGACCGAGTCGGCGCTCACCCCCGCCAGCGACAACGTGGCGGCGTTGGCGCCCAGCAGGGTGGCCGGATCGCTCTCGGTGCGCGAGTAGTCGACGGCGACGTTGTAGGTGAGTGTCTGGCGGATGAGTTCTCCGTCGGCGCCGGCGCTGCCGCGAAACGAGCCGACCGGCGCCCCGGTGGCGCGACCGATGGCATCGGTGAATTGCAGCGGACGGGCGTCGAAGGTGAAGAAGGCGTTCCGTTGCTGGTACATGCGATCGCCGGCGCCCAGGCGCACGTCGATGTTGGCGCCGGAAAAGCCGCCGCGCGTGGGGTCGAAGGTGGCGCCCGTCACGCGCGTGTCGGTGCGCGCCGCGCGCGGGAGCGACGCGCCTCCCAGCGAAAGGCCGTTGAGCGTCGTCAGGTTGGATTCGCCCCCCGACCCGAGGATCGATGGGCCGTTGGGGCCGAGGGTGACGCCGGGGATGGTCCCCGCGATGGCGGTCACGTTGCCGACCACGCTGGGCGGGAGTTGTCCCTGCACGCCGTCGCTCCACTTCTCGGAGGCGCCGGTCTCGGGGTTGTAGGGCGAGACGCGGTTGGTCGCCCGCACCGGTTGCGAGGCGGTGACCTTCACCGCGGCCAGGAGCGACATGTCGCGCCCCAGGACGAAGTCGGCGACCAGTTCGCGTTCGCTCCCCTGCCGTTGCACGCGGCGACGCGCCGTTTTGTAACCCGGCGCGGTGACGGCGACGAGGTAGTCGCCCGTCCCATCCTCGAACGTGATCGCGTAGCGCCCGGAAGAGTCAGTGCTGGTCTGCTTGAGCGCGCGGTCGGGGCCGCGCGTCACGAAGACGCTGGCGCCGACGACGACCTTGGCCGAATCGTCGGTCACGCGACCTCGTATGAGATCGGAGGGCGACTGTCCCTGCGCTACCGCTGCACCAGCAACCAGGAGGAGGACGACAAAGCGAGCGGAAGCGCGTCGCGACATGAGCCCGAATGATGAGAGGAATCGCCCGATTGGACCCCGCGACGCCTCCGATGGTTGGCACGTCGCGTTCCCCTTGCTATGCGATAGTTTTTCTTCGCCGCGACATTCGCGTGGCCCGTCGCCCTTCACTCGCTTCGTCATGCCGTTCGTGCGACTCCCCGCCATCCTGCTGGCCGCGACGTTCGCGTCGTCCTTGGCTGGCGCTTCGCTCGGCGCCCAAGGCGCCACGCCGACGCCTAACTGCGCCGACTGCGCGGAGTGGAACGTCCCGCACGCGCCGTTCAAGGTCTACGGCAACACCTACTACGTGGGGACCAACGGACTGAGCGCGCTGCTGGTGACGTCACCGTCGGGGCACGTGCTGCTCGACGGGGCGCTCCCCGAATCGGCTGATCAGATCGCCGCCAACATCCGCACGCTGGGTTTTCGGGTCGAGGATGTGCGGGTGATCGTCAATTCGCACGTGCACTTCGACCATGCCGGCGGGATTGCCGCGTTGCAGCGGATGTCGGGAGCCGAGGTGGTGGCCAGCGCGCGGAGTGCACCGGTGCTCATCAGTGGAGAGGTAGGGCGCGACGATCCGCAGTACGGCATCATCCAGCCCATCGCGAAGGTGGCGCGCGTGCGAACGATCCCCGCCGGCGACACGCTGCGTGTGGGGCCGCTGCTGCTGCGCGCCATGCACACCGGCGGCCACACGCCCGGCGGCACGAGCTGGACGTGGACGTCGTGTGAAGGGACGGCGTGCTGGTCGATGGTGTATGGCGACAGCCAGAGCGCGATTTCGGCCGACGACTTCTACTTCACGCGGACCACGACGTATCCGCGCGCCCTCGACGACTTCGCCGCCGGCTTTGCGGCGTTGGAGTCGGTGTCGTGCGACGTGCTGGTGACACCGCACCCCGATGCGACGGCGTTGTGGGCCCGACTCGCGCGGCGAGACGCCGGCGAGCGCGAGGCGTTGCGCGATCCCTCGGCGTGCAAGCGGTATGCGGCCACCGCGCGCGAGCGCCTGGCCAAGCGCGTGGCGACCGAGCGCGCGGGGGCGTCGAAGTAGAGGGCGGTCGTTCCGCCACCGCCGCCGTTGCGGCTGCGCGGTCGTGCTGCTGCGATCGCCTAGGGGCGATAGCGCCCCGGCACCGATGCTTCGGCACCGACCGCCGCGGTGACGCTCGGCGTCTTGCGGCGATCAAGTTCGCGGCGCACCGCCGTGGCCAGCGTGTCCTGCTCGAACGGCTTGGCGACCATGGGACCAAGCGTCGCCAACTCGGTAAGGGCGGCGTTGTCGAGTCCCGCATACCCGGACATGAAGACGACCGGCAGCCGCGGATTGCGCGCGCGCAGCCTGCGCGCGAGTTCGGGGCCCGAGAGGTGGGGCATCATGACGTCGGTGACGACGACGTCGATGGTGGGGAGTTGGCTCTCGGCGAGGGCGAGCGCCGCTGCGCCGTCGGCGGCCTCGAGAACGCGATAGCCGAGCAGGGAGAGGATACGCGTCGCCACCTGCCGTACGGCCGCCTCGTCCTCGACGAGCAGGATGGTCTCGGTGCCGGTGGGGCGGGTGAGGGAATCGTTGTGCGGGGCTTCCCCGCGCCAGGTAGGGAGCCAGACCGTGATGCGAGTCCCGGCGCCCGGCGCGCTATCGACTTCGATGGCTCCCTGATGTCGCGCGACGATCCCGTGGCAGACCGCGAGCCCCAGCCCGGTGCCGCGATTCACTTCCTTGGTAGTGAAGAACGGTTCGAAGAGGCGCGCGCGAACATCGGCATCCATCCCCACGCCGGTGTCGCCCACTTCGAGCGTCACGTAGTCGCCCGCGGCGAGCGACATGTCGCCGACGGTGCGCGTGGACGGGAGCGTGACCTGGCGCAGCCGCAACGTGGCAGTGCCGCCGTTCGGCATCGCGTCGCGCGCGTTGACGACGAGGTTGAAGACGAGCTGCTCCACCTGCGACGGATCGGCGCTCACCGGCGGGAGGTTGCCCGGATTGTCGATCGCCACCTGGACGCGATCGCCCACCGATTGCTGCAGCGAGCGGGCGAGCGCGCCCACCAGGTCGTCGAGCTGCACGGCGATGGGCTGCGTGTGCTGGCGCCGCGCAAACGCGAGGAGTTGCCGCGTGATGTCGGCCACGCGCCGCCCCGCCTTCCACACCTCATCGAGATCGGCCTCGAGGTCGGCGTTTCCCTTGGCGCCGTGCTGCGCCAGCTCCGTGAAGCCCAGGACGCCCGTGATGGAGTTGTTGATCTCGTGGGCCACGCCGCCGGCCAGCCGGCCGATGCTCTCGAGCTTTTGGGCGGTGACGAGGCGCTGTTCAAGCAGCTTGCGTTCCTCGAACTCGCGCGCGAGGTCGGCGGTGCGGGCCTGCACGCGCAACTCGAGCGAGGCGCGCTCGGACTCGAGTTCTCTCGTGCGCTCGTCGACCAGGGCGGAGAGTTCGCGTTCCCGTCGCTCAACCGATTGCAGCCGCATGCGCAGGAGGAGCGCGGTCCCGAAAACGGCGAGCGAGAGGACGACGGGGTAGAACCAGGTGTACTCCCACGGTGAGAGCGGCACGTCGACCGTGAGGTGTGCCACGGCGGGGTTCCAGTCGCCGTCTTCGCCCGCCACACGTGCCTCGAACCGGTAGCTTCCGCCGCGCAGCGGCCCAAACGACAGCGTGCGCCGACCACCGGCGTCGCGCCACGTGGTATCGACGCCGATCATGCGGAACTCGGCGCGCACTCGCGACGGGACCACTGCGTCGGTGGCGGCAAAGGTGATGTCGATCCGCGCCGGATGCGTCTCGAGTCGAAGCTCGCCCTGGGCCGGGAACTCGGTACCGTCGACCACCACGCGCTCGAGGTGCACCTGGGGAGGGAGCGAGTCGGCGGGGACCGCGCGCGGATCGACGCGCACCACGCCGGCGTACGTCGGGAACCAGATGCGCCCGGCTGCGTCGGTATGGAGCTGGCTCTGGTAGTCGGCGTTGAACTCCGTGGTGGGGAGCCCGTCGGCGCGGTCAAAGCTGCGCACCTTGACGGTGACGCGCTCGCCGTTCGCCGCGCGAACGAGGTCGGCCACTTCGACGCGATAGAGCCCGAAGCTCGACGTGAGCCAGAGGTGTCCCAGGCTGTCCTTGGCGATGCCGAGGATCTCGCGCCGTAGACGCGGATCGGCATGCCCCACGTGCACGACGGTGTCGCCGCGCAGCACGTAGAGTCCCGAGTCGGCGGTGGCGAGCCAGATGTTCTCGCCGTCTGGGAGCACGGCGAGCACGTCGTGATGGGTGAGGCCGCGCGTCTTGTCGTAGCGTTTGACGACGCTGTCGTCGATCACCGTGAGATAGGGGCCGCCGAAGATCAACCGGCCGCGCGCGTCGCGGTCGATGTACCGCGGGGGGGTGGTTCGCGAGAGTCCCCACCGTGGATCGGCGGGACGCGCCACTCCGTCCACCGAATGAAAGATGCCGCTGTCGGTTGCAACCCAGTACGAGCCGTCCCGGTCCTCGAAGATCGAGAGGATGGGGAGCCCAGCGACGCCGAGCGAGGCGGTGATGTCGCGTGTCCCGTTTCGGTCGACTCGGTACACGTGCTTCAGGTCGTGCGCCACGAGCACACCGCCGCTCGAGCTGGGCCAGGTGGCCGAGGCGAGGTTGCGACCGGCGCGGGGGAGTCGCTCCGTCCAGCGCTCGCCGTCCAGACTGAACACGCGACCGTCCGAGGTGGCGGCCCAGATGGTCCCGTGCGCACCGGCACGCACCGACCACGTGCTGCGCGGGAGAAGCCCCTCACTCAGCGTGGTGAACGCCGATTGCTGGAAGCGCAGCAACCCGGCGGCGGTTCCGGCCCAGATGCGTCCGCGGGCGTCGGTGTACAGCCACCAGACGGGGTCGGACGAGTACTCCGGCACGGGATCGTACGACGTCACCCGCGTCCCATCCCAGCGCAACACGCCGAGTCGCTCTGTCCCCATCCAGATGTCACCGCCGGGGGATCGGCTCAGCGACCAGACCTCGTTCCCCAGGTTCGGCTTGCCCGGGGCCACGCGCTCAATGACGCGAATGGCCTTGGGATTGGTGACGTCGAGGTGCCACGCCCCTTCGCGCGTCCCCACCCACGCCCCGTCGGCGCCGTCGCCGATGATGTCGAAGAACCGCTCGCCGTCGGAGAGCGGGGAGACGATCGGTGTGGACTCGTCATCGGCGATCGAGGCGAGGTAGTTCCGTCCCGCCATCCAGACCCGTCCGGAGCGGTCCTCGTGGAGGGCGTAGACGAAGGCGTCGACGCCAGGGACGGGGGCGAACTGCTCGCCGTTGCCGCGCAGCAGTCCAAAGCCGCCGGCGACCCAGACCCGCCCGCGCCGGTCAACGAGCACCTCCCAGACGTTGCCTTCGGGGATCTGTTCGGCGGCGATGCGCCGGAACTTCCCCTCCTCGCGCACGACGAGGCCGCGGGTCGTGCCGATCCAGAGACGTCCCCTGGGATCGACCCACAGGCTGTTGATCGTCCCGGTGGGGAGCGCGGGGGTGTCTTCGGGGGAGTAGAGCTTGAACGCCCGCCCGTCGAAGCGCACCACCCCCCGGCGCGTCCCCAGCCAGAGATAACCGTCGGCGGTCTGCGCGATCGCGTTGATCTGGGTGTCGGGGAGCCCGTCGTCGCTATCGATGACGCGGCGGACGTACGAGGGGCCGCTGGACATCGTTCCCGGCGTTCCGCTGACCTTCCGCTGCCCCTGCGCCGCCCCCTGCGCCGCCCCCTGCGCCGGCACCTCCGAGCACAACAATGCCGCGGCGCCCACCGTGATGGTGAAGCGACGCGCGAGCGTCGGAGGAGAGTTCAGCAATCGTCCACGGAACATCGTGAGCGTCGGATCGTGCCTTCGGAAGTGGGACCGAAGGGGGCGTGCGGTGGCGCGGGAGGGCGGGACGAACGAGGGGGTGCGCCGGCGGCTCCGTCTATTAGTGTCGGCGGGAAAACGGAGTTTGGTGGGAATTGCGACTAGAACCTGACTTCTCGGGCTCGCTGCGGCAATAAGTGTTTGTGAGGAACGGCACCACAGCGTCTTACCGGTTCCCCCCGTAGGTCCTACAATCGTGCGACTTCCTGCCCGCCCCCTCTCGATATCGTTACCTATCAGACGATTCTCGTCAGCCTGTGTCGCGGCGGCCTTGGGTGTTGTCGTCGCTGGCTGCGCCGCCGCCACCCGAAGCGGCGCGGTCCCCGGGACGGTCACCACCCACGGCATCCCGAGCATGGTGCACACGCCGGCCGACGTGCACTTCATGAGCGGGATGATCCATCACCACGCCCAGGCGGTCCTGATGGCCGGGTGGGCCAAGTCGCACGGGGCGAGCGCCGAATTGCAGCGGCTGTGCGAGCGCATCGCGGTGGCCCAGACCGACGAGATCGCACTGATGCAGACCTGGCTCCGCGACCGTCGTGAGCCGGTTCCCGACGGCGCGCCCGGGCCCATGAAGATGAAGATGGACAGGATGGAGCACGACATGCTCATGCCCGGGATGCTCTCCGACGCGCAACTCGCCCAGCTCGATGCGGCACGCGGCGTCGCCTTCGACCGCCTCTTCCTGACCTTCATGATTCAGCACCACGAAGGGGCGATCACGATGGTGAACACGCTGTTCGGCTCGCAGGGGGCGGGGCAGGATGAAGTCGTCTTCCGCTTCGCCTCCGACGTCTACGCCGACCAGACGACCGAGATCGACCGGATGGAGAAGATGCTCGCCGCGCTCCCGGCCCCCGCCAGCAGCAAATGGTCCGACCGCTTGGCCTCCCGTGTGTCCCCCCCTGTCGCAGGACCCGCCATGAACGCTCCCCCGC
>CAZLLP010000017.1:0-71837 GCA_964560345.1 uncultured Gemmatimonadaceae bacterium | reverse complement strand
CATCCGCCGGGGGATTGAATACTATGCCCATGCCACTCCACGCCCAGCCGCTCATGACCGCCGAGGAGATCCTGGTGCTGGATCTTCCGGGCAAGTCGACGGAACTCGTTCGCGGACGTCTGCTCGTACGCGAGCCGCCGAGCACATATCACGGCCGACTTGCCGCGCGACTCCTGTATCGACTGGGACAGCACGTGTACGAGCAGGACCTCGGGGAACTGTGCGGCCAGAACACCGGCTTCCACCTGTTCACGAACCCCGACACCGTGCGCGCCCCCGACGTCGCATTCATCCGCAAGGATCGCCTCGGTGGCATTCACGGGCGGGGCTACGCACAGCTAGCCCCCGACCTCGCGGTGGTGATCCGATCATCGGGCGAGAGGGCCGGCGAGCAGCTCGCCAAGGTCGGCGACTTGCTCGAAGCGGGGACTCCGCTGGTGTGGGTCATCGATCCCGAGCGGCGCGAGGCACACGTGTATCGCGCCGACGGGTCGGTCGCGATCGTCGGCGAGCACGACACGCTCGAAGGAGAGGAGGTGCTGCCGGGGTGGCGGTGCGATCTGGCAGAGGTGTGGCGGTAGGAGTGCGAAGGCTTCTCGCGCAACCACCAGCACACACCGTCCCACCAACGTCCACCTCGCCGAGTCGATCCTCTTCCGTGACCCATGCTCGGCGAGGTGGTCGCGTCGGGGTCAGTCACACGTTCTGTCAAACGTGTTGCGATACGCCGTCAATGTGCCCTGCGCGTCGATCGTGTAGTGAAACACATTGGTCACACGGAAATTCGGCAGCGAGCCCTGACTGATGAACCGACGAAGGAAGATCGCAGTGTCCGTCGTCGGAAGCGCGTCGCCGCCGACGTTGTAACTCTCGTTCTGCGCCTGCGAGAGACGGTACTGCGCTCCGGTCACGAGCCCGACTCCAGACGAGCCAAGGTCGTGGAAGTGAAAGGAGCCGTGGAAGCCACCGGACTCGTCGATCGTGGTCGTCAACAGAATCTCCTGTCGCAGCGTCCACGCAACCGGCTCGCCAGTACAGCCCCGTGGGACGGGAAAAACAATGATTTCCTCGATGCGGGTGCGCTCCAGCGTTGGCGACGACGCGAGCGTGCCCTGCGAACTCCACTCGATCGACGTGGTCGGATCCGTGCACGCTGCGAGTGCGACCGCACCCACCGCGGCGAGAGTCAAACGGCGCATGGTGGTTCCTCCAGCATTTGTGAGTTGGCGTCCCGGCGATACGCCCGGGCGCGATTGACTATTCCGTGGGTTGGGGCGCACTCGCGACGATCGTGAAGTCCACCGTCATGGGGTAGATCACGCCCAAGGTCTCGCAGAGTGCTCGATTGCTGGTGCCCCCCTGCGACTGCACGTGCCAGGTCGATGCGTCGACGCGTGTGACCAGTAGCATGTCCGTCCCCGCGCCAACGGCCCCGTTGTTGCCGAAGATGAGGCGCCCGCATCGCGAGGCGACTGGATTGCCAAGGCCAGTCACCGTGAACGAGATGATCAAGCGGCGGAATGCAGACTGCCCGGGCGCGATGATCGTCGAGCCGTTCGTGTTCTGCAGCTGGTTGAGGTTCGCCGCCATCGCGAGCGTCTGCGTGTCGCCATCCGGGTAGACGAGGGTGATCGTCCGCCCGCACTTGCCCCCCTTGGGGTAAGTCGATTGAAACGTGGCGTCCCCGGTATTCGAGAACTGCGCGGTAGCGTAGATCTTGGCAGCGACCGTGCAGACACCGTTGGCATAGACGGACTGGGTGCCGTCGCTGAATAGCCCATCACTCCTGAGGGAGAGCGACGCATCATCGAGCGGGATCGTCCAAGTTGCCTTGGGGTCGCTCGGACCGACCACCCGTCCTTCAAGGACGTCGGGTGGTGCAATCGAGAGCGCCGGGTCGGCGCACGCGCTCACGACGGTGATAAGCAGTAGAACGACTCTGGCGGGTGTCTTCGCGGACCGCATGCTCGGCTCCTCCAACGAAGGAATGACTGGAAGTGGTGGCGCCCTCGTGATGGTTGGAATCGCACCGGAGACCAACCGCGGATTGCTCCACCCGGGAATCGCGGCTATCGTAGTCGCCCGCCCTTAGGCCGCACTGACATTCGCCTTACATCGCTGCATGCGATCAGTCGAGCTCCCTCCGTATCGTCTCAGAACCCTGGGAGGAATTTCGCTCGATCGGGGTGAGCGAGGTCCTGGCGGTGATTTCTCCGGGCAGCGCAAGGCGCTGGCGCTGCTCACCTTGCTCGCGGCCTCGCCGGCTGGCATCTCGCGCGAGAAGGTGTCCGCATTCCTGTGGCCCGAGAGCGGTGCCGATCAGGCCCGGAACGTGTTGTCCCAGCTGCTCCATCGGATTCGACGCGAGTTGGGACCGGACGTCATCGTGGGGACGGCCACGCTGACACTCTCCCCACTACAGCTATCGAGCGACCACGCCGACCTGGATCGGGCGCTCGCCGACGGAGATGTGGAATCCGCCGACCGCCTGTATCGCGGACGATTCCTTGACGGCTTCCATCTTCGAGATGCACCCGAGTTCGAGCGCTGGGTCGATGATGAGGGCGCGCGACTGCACCGCTGCACGCTCGAGCTGATCCTGGGCGAGGCCGAATCGCGGTTCAAGTCGAGGGATCTCGTGGCTGCTCAGCGCTGGAGCCGTCGGAGCGCCGAACTCGATCCACTCAGCGCTCGTGCTGCGACACTCCTGCTCGACAGCCTCGAGGCTGCGGGAGACCGGGAAGGCGCCCTTCGACTCGGCCACGCGTATTCCGCCATCGTGCGAGCGGAACTCGGCGTCGAGCCCTCCGACCAGTTCCAGGCCCGGCTCGCGCGGCTCCGGAACGGCACGTCCTCGTCGGCTGCATCACGTGACATCGCGATCGAGTCAACCGCAACCCCGGGCGAGCCGGACTCGGTCGCGCCTGTCGTCACCTCGCCACGGTCCCCGCCCGCCTCGGCATCGGAGGGCGGTGTCGCACCACGCGTCGGGCGTGATGTCGACGTGCGGCGACGCCGTGTCCTGTCCGTCGTTGTATCGGCCGGAACGCTGCTGCTCGTGTTCACGCTGCTCGCGTTTCGCTCGAAGGCGGCTCAGGAGGGCATCGCGGGAAAAGAGCCACATCTAGAACCGCGAAGGGTCGTGGTGGCCGACTTCGAGAATCGAACGGGCGATCGCTCGCTCGACCCACTCGGCCCGATGCTCGCCGACTGGGTGACGCGCGGGCTTCAGGGAAGTGGCATCGGCGACGTCATCGATCCCGACTCACGCCTTGCGGTGGCGCGACGCGTCGGACCAGTTCGCGATTCCGGCGAGCGCTCCCTGCAGGTCGCGCGTCTTGCCCGCGAGGCAGGAGCCGGCACCGTCGTCACGGGGGCGATCTATCGCGACGGGCAGTCGCTGTACTACAGCGCGTCGGTGAGCGACGCGGAGACCGGACGGCTGCGCATTGCACCTGAGCAGGTGGCGGCGCCGAGCGCAGATCCCGTGAGTGGTGCGAGCGGACTGCGAGATCGGCTCGCCGGCGCGCTTGCCTGGGCATTCGACGTTCGTGTGCCATCGCTCAGCAGCCGAGGCGACCGTCCACCTTTGTTCGACGCGTACCGTGAGTTCATGCGCGGGATGGACGCGTTTCAGGTGGAGCAGTACGGCGTCGCGCTGGAGCACTTTCAAGCGTCGGTGCGCCTCGATTCGACGTTCGCGACGCCGCTCGTCTGGTCGATCTGGGCGGCGAACATGGGAGGCGACCGAAAGGCCCGTAGTGTCGCTCTGGAGCAACTCGCGCGACGGCGCGAACGGCTCCAGCCCCTCGATAGGCTTGCGCTCGACTATTTCGAGGCGGGCGATCAGCATGATGAGGGCCGTGAGAACGAAGCACTCTTTGCCGCCGCCAGGCTGAGCCCCGGCTCCGCATGGGGATTCAATGCGGGAATGGCAGCCGTTAGGAAGAATCGCCTTCGTGAGGGGCTTCAGTACTTCGAACGCATGGACCCCGAACATGGCTGGGTGCGAGCCTGGCCGCACTATTGGAAGAATCTCCTCAACACTTATCACCTGCTGGGCGAGTACGAGAAGGAACTGGCGACCATAAAACTGCGTGATCGCCTGATCTCGCCGACCGAGGATCCGCCGTGGAGCCGCCTCCTCGTGACTCTGTACCGCGCCAGGTCGCTCACGGCACTCGGCCGCCCTGGTGAGGCGCTGCAGTTGCTCGTTGGCGTCCCCTTCTGGCAGTCCACGCGGGACATTCCTTCACTCCTGTTCCACGGAGCCCTCGAGCTGCGCACGCACGGCTACGATGCCGAGTCGCGCGTCGCTTTCACGCGCCTCCTGGAGTGGTGTCATTCGAGCGAAGCGAAGGCGTGGGCAGATAGCGTACCGGCCCGATCGGGGGAGAGGCGACTCGACCTTTTGATCCAAGAAGCCAAGACGCTCCATGAACTCGAACGGTGGGACGACACACGCGCGGTGCTCCGTACCATCGGGAAGCGCGTGCCGACCGACCCATCCCTCGTCCGAAATCTCGCCGCAGTGCAAGGGCTGCTCGCCGCTCGGTGGAACGATCGCGCGACTGCGTTGACCTCTCGCGAGCAGCTCGATCATTCCGTCAATGACGGCCGAAATCCGACCGAGGCGCTCATCGAATCCGCCCAGATCAGCGAACTGCTCGGCGACCGTGCCGGCGCACTGCGGCGGCTCGAGCGACTCGCCAGCATTAACGAGGACATCGGGTTTCTGGATCTTCACCGCCGGTTCCCGATGCAAGCGCTGCGCGCCGACTCCCGGTTCATGGCGTTGGCGGCGCCGCGGGAGTGAGCCGTGTGTGGCGATCGCCCGGTGCCGCCGTGTGACACGTTAGGCGTACCCGGCCAGACGGGGCTGGTTGTCGGCAGCTCTCATCTGCGCGGTACACAGCGTCACGCGGTGCGGTCACCCAACCAACGCGCGGCTGGCGGGGCTGAGCTAGCGCTCGGCCGATGTCAAACGCATCGATGGCGCCGCTCGCCAACGCTACAGCTTCCGCCGCTTCATCTCCTCCACCGCGAAGTGCGCCGCGCGCGACGTCAGCGCCAGGTACGTCAGCGACGGATTCTGGCACGCGCTCGACGTCATGCACGCACCGTCGGTGACAAAGAGGTTGGGGACGTCCCACGCCTGGTTGATCGCGTTCAGCACCGACGTCTTCGGGTCGCGCCCCATGCGCGCCGTCCCCATCTCATGGTTGGCGTTCCCCACCGTGCTCGGCCCGTCCGAACGGACGCGGATGTTCTTCGCCCCTGCCGCCTCCAGCAGCTCCGACGCCGTCACCCCCATGTCGCGGTGAATCGCCAGCTCGTTGGCTCCCCACTGCGCCTCGATGTGCAGCGACGGGATCCCCCAGCGATCCTTGAGCGTCGGGTGCAACGTCGCGCGATTGCGCCCGTCGGGGAGCATCTCGCCAAAGCCGCCAAAGTTCATCCCCCACGGCCCCAGCGTCGTTAGGCTCGCCTTGAAGTCGGCGCCGATCCCGGCGCGCTGGTGCGCCCCTTCCCACCCGCTGCGCCCGGCGCCCCCCTGGAAGCCGTAGCCGCGCACGAACGCCGCGTGCTTCGACGTCACGTTCCGGAATCGTGGCACGTAGATCCCGTTGGGGCGGCTCCCCACCACCCGCTTGTCGCGCCAGTCGTCGAACTCCCCCGACGCCCCGCCCCACTTGATGTGGTCCATGATGTTGCGCCCCACCTGGTCGCTGCGATTGGCGAGCCCGGTGGGAAAATCGGGGGACGTCGAATTCAGCAGGATGCGCGCACTTTCGATCGCCGACGCGCACAGGAACACCACGCGCGCCGTGAAGTCGATCGCCTCACCCGACTGGGCATCGATCACCTGCACCGCCGAGATGCGCTGGCGACGGGGATCGTAGGTGAGCGAGCGCACCACGCTCCACGGGCGCAGCGTTAGGCGCCCGGTCGCTTCGGCCGCCGGCAGCGTGGCGTTGAGCGATGAGAAGTACGAGCGCGTGGCACACCCGCGATGGCAGGGGCCGCAGTAGTGACAGGCGCGTCGCCCCGGACGGTTCTCGGTGAGCACCGCGACGCGCCCGATCGTCATCATCCGCTCCCCCTTGAACCGCTCGGCGATCTTCGACCGCACGTGCTGCTCGGCCACGGTGAAGGGCATCGGCGGGAGGAACTGCATGTCGGGGAGGTGCGCGAGTCCTTCGGCCAACCCCGAGACACCGATGAATCGCTCCACGCGATCATACCACGGCTCGACGTCGGCATAACGAATGGGCCAGTCGACGGCGATCCCGTCGCGCAGGTTCGCCTCGAAATCGAGGTCGCTCCAGCGGTAGACCTGCCGCCCCCAGATGATCGACTTCCCCCCCACCTGTCGCGCGCGCAGCCAGTCGAAGGGGCGATCGTTCGACGTGGTGTAGGGATTGTCGATGTCGTCGGTCCAGAACCGGTGCGACAGTTCGTCGAACGTGACCGAGCGGCGTTGCACCTGCTGGCGCGACTCGACATGTCGGCGATCGCCCAGACCGCGAAACTTCATCTCGAACGGCGGCGTGTGTTCGTGATAATCGCGACGCGGGTCGACCGGGCGCCCCGCCTCGAGCACCAGCGTGCGCAGGCCAAGTTGCGTGAGCTCCATGGCCGCGTAGCCACCGGTGAGCCCAGAACCGATGACAATCGCGTCGAAGTCGCGGGACTGCGCGCTGGCGGTCATGGCCGTTCCCCCACCGGCGCCGCGCCGTCGTATCGCATCGGACGCGGGAAGCTCTTCAGCACGTCGCGCATCCCCACCTCCGACGTGCAGAAGCCCCACACCGTCAGGTACTTGAGCATCGCGAACCAGTGCTGGTTGGCCGAGGCGCCGCTCGTGCCGCGCAGCGCCGTGACCTCGTCGTCGAACCGTAACGCGAGTTGCACCTGTTGCGCCGTCGTTGCGTCAGCGTACGGAACGGCAAAGCTCGCGCGACTCGCCGCGTCCAGCGTCGCGAGCCCGGCGCGAAAGCGCGTCGCGTCCGCTTCGGGATACCAGTCGCTCATCATCACGTCGACGAAGTCAGCGACGCGTGCGTCAGTGGCCCCCGGCGTCTCTGTTCGCGGGATGATGCACTCGGCCGCCGCCGTCACGATGCGCCGCTCATCTGGCGTCAGCGTACCCGGCACGCGCGGCGAGGTGGCGAGGCGCGCATGCGCCGCCGTCCCCATCTCGGTGAGGTCGCGGGACGAGAAGCGGCTGAGCGCCGCCAACCCGCCAGTTGCAACCATCCACTGCAGCAGATCGCGTCGGTCCAAGGTGTCGCGTCCCGAGGCTCAGGTGGTGTAGCCGATCGAGGCCAGGTAGTCCTTCGATTGCTGCGCGCACTGCAACGGCGTGAGCGAGGGATCGGTGACCGCATCGAGCTCGACGATCCCCCACCCAGCGTACCCTGTGCGCGACAGTTCCGCCAACACTCCCCGCACGTCGACCTCGCCCTTCCCCAACTCCACAAAGCGAAAGCTGCGTCCGTTCGCATCGGGAGGCAGGCGCTGCAGGTCCTTGAGGTGGAGGAAGGCGAGCCGGTCGGCATAGCGACGCACCGCCTGGACGGGATCGCCTCCGCCCGCCTGCCAGTGCGCGATGTCGAGCAGGAGCCGCACATGCTTCGGATCGACGCGGGACAGCACGGCCTCCACCTCGTCAGGCGCCTGCCCCAGGTTGCCGAAGTGGTTGTGGTACGCCAGCGTGATCCCGAGGTCGGCGGTGCGCTTCCCCAGTTCGTTGAGCCTTTTCGCCATCGCCGCGAAGTCCTCAGGCGCCGGCGCTCGCCCGCGCGGACGCTCGTCCACCACCTGCAGATAGGTGCCGGCGCACGCCCGCACGAAACGCGCGTGCTTCAGGTGCAACGCCATGTCGTCGTCGAACGTCGCCGGGTCCAGGCGCAGCAGGCCGCTCGAGAAGGCGACGAACGCCAGTTTGCGGCTGGCGAGCAGCTCGGTGAGCACCGCCGGGCTCTTCCCCCAACGTTCGAACGCCGCCGTGCGCAGCTGGATCCCGCGGAAGCCGAGCGATGAGATCTCGTCGATCGCCGCGTCATCGCGCCCGCCCCAGGTGATCGCGGCGTAGCCGAGCGTGAGGCCGGCGGCCGCGTGCACGCCCCCCTCGCGCACCAGCGGGTGCGTAAGCCGGTGCGCAAGCGCCGGCAGGGCGAGGGAGGTGGCCAGGAAGTGTCGTCGGTGCATGGGCCGGCCCGCGTCTGAAGTGTCGCGCGTTTCGCCTAACGCTTCTTCTCGATCTTGAACGCCGCCGCCGCTGCCGCCGCGTGGTCCCGCGACACCATCCCGAATCCGTTCGGTGATGCGGGATCGGGCTTGTGGATCGAGATGATCCGCGGCGGTTCGCGCGTCTCGATAGGCCCGTACCTGTAGTCACCCGTGAGCCCGCCGTGCGATACCGTCCCCAGCGTCGTCAGCGCATGCGCCACTCCGGACCGGCTCAGGTCACCCCGTGTCGCCGCCTCCTGCAGCACCGCGAGAATCGAGTTGGCGAAGATGAAGCCGGCGGCGACGTAGTTGTCCGGCTGCTGCTGCGGCGCGAACGCGGCCATCGCCTTCGTCAGCTTTGCCATTCCGGCCACTGTGGTATCTCCCCACGCCGGGCCATCGGCCACGATCAGGACGTGCTCCTGGCCGTAGGCGGCGATCGGCGACTGCCCCAGCACCTTGTGCCATGACGGCCCGGTCGCGATCCAGCGCGGCGCGAATTGCAGCTGTGCCGCGGTCCCCAGGATCTTCCCCGTCTCGTTCGGGAGCGACACCAGCACAACCCCCTCGCACCCGGCGTTCTTGAGCTGGGTGATCGGCGCGACGTAGTCCTGGTCGCCCGGCTTGAACTTCGCCGACGCCTTGACCGTCATCCCCAGCGCCTGCGCCGCGAAGGCCGCCCCCTCTTCTCCCGCCTCGCCGTACCCGGTCGACATCGCCAGGGTGCAGAGCGTCTTTCCCTTCCCGCCCCCCTGTGTCACCCAGTAGTCGACACCGTTGATCACCCCGACCTGGTATGGCGCCAGCGCGCTCACCAACTGCGGCTCTCGCACCAACTCCGCATCCATCGTACTCGGCACCGCCAGCAACGTGTCCTCGGCCAGGAGCGGGAGCGTCACGTTCACGTGGTCGGTCCCCAGGATGAAGGCGAACCCCGCCACCTGGTCCTTGAGCTTGTTGTACTTCTGCACCGAGGTCGACGGATTGGCGTAGGTCACGTCCTCGGCCACCAGCTTCACCTTGTACTTTCCGCCGATCCCGCCTTCCGAGTTGAGCTGCGCCACCGCGATCTCGGCGCCGACCAGGATCGGCTTGCCGATGAGCGCAACCGCGTCGCTGAGCGGGACCAGCACGCCTAACGTGATCGTGTCGCCCTTGATCCCCGGATTCGTCGCCGCCGTGGCTTCCACCCCGCCCGCGCCCGCCCCGCCGGATTCGCCCCCTCCACCGCACGCCGTCCCTAACGAGGCCAGCACGAGCATGGCCGCACCGCGTACACATGACGACGACCACCGTGACGAGACGCGCATCGGATTCCTCCAATCAAAACGGGTGACGATCGGGCGGACTCTGCCGCCTCGGAAGGATCAGTACGAGAAGGGCCAGGTCTTGAAGTAGAGCTTCACGCGGAGCCAGATCCCCGCCAACCCGCGCGGCTCGAACAGCAGGAAGGCGATGATGAGCGCGCCGAACACCATCTGGTTGACGGTGAAGACGGTGATCCCCTTGCCATTGCCGGCCGACGCCAGGAACGACAGCGAAGGGGCCACCCCTTCCACCAGGCGCGGGACCGCCGTCAGGAACAACGCCCCCAGGATGGAGCCGTGGATCGTCCCCATCCCCCCGACCACGATCATGGCGATGTACTGGATCGACAGCGCGAGCCCGAAGTCGAGCGGGCTCACGTAGCGCGCGTAGGCGGCGTAGAGCGCCCCGGCCACCGCGGCGTAACCGCTCGAGACGACAAACGCCCCCACCTTGTACTGCACCAGGCTCACGCTGATCACCTCGGCGGCCACGTCGCGATCGCGGATCGCCTGCATGGCCCGTCCCGGGCGCGTGCGCACGATGTTGGTGGCGAACAGCGCAAGCAGCGCCGCCACTGCCCATGTCAGGTAGAACCACCCATGGTTGCGCGACAATGGCGCGTCGCGAAATGGGACTGGCAGTCGCGCAAAGTCGAGCCCGAGGAACGAGACGCTCGCCCGCACGGGAAGTCCCGTGAGCCCGCCGGTGACCGACGTCCAGTTCTCGAACACATGTTGCCCCAGCACCACCAGGGCGAGCGACACCATCACCAGGTAATTGCCCCGCAGCCGCAAGGCGAACGGCCCCGCGATCCCGCCGATGAAGCCTCCGACAATGCCCGCCCCAACGAGCCACAGCGGGAACGGCAGCCCCAGCGTTCGGGTGAGCCACGACGCGCTGTATGCGCCGACACCAAGAAAGAAGGCATGCCCCAGCGACGCCTGTCCCGTGTAGCCCGACAACAGGTTGAGCCCGAGCGCCCCCACCGTCGCGATGGCCGCGTAGATCAGCACCGAGATCCAGAAGTCGTTCAAGGCAAACGGAGCCGCCACCATCACCAGCACCAGCAACGCCATCGACACCTTCGCCAGGCGCGAGCGGAACAGGCGCACGTCGTCGGAATACGCGCGCGTCAGGTTCTGGTGTGGGCCGTAGCGGCCGCTCATCGATCGCTCCCGCCAGGCATCATACGCGGCGCACCTCCGCCGTCCCCGCGATCCCGTACGGCCGCACGACGAGGACGATCAGCATCACCAGGTACGGGGCCACCACGTGCACGTTGGCCCCGAGCCATGGCGCGTTAGGCGTGAGATATCCGGCGGCCAGCACCTCCGTCACGCCGATGATCAGTCCCCCAGCTACCGCCCCACTCGGCGAGTCGAGCCCGCCGAGAATCATCGCCGGGAAGGCACGCAACGCGATCGCCCCGAGCGTGATGTCGACGCCGCGCGATCCGGTCGCGAGCAGCACACCGGCCAGCGCCGCAATCGCCGCCGCGATGGCCCAGGCCACGCCGTACACCGCGCCCGCGCCGATTCCCTGTGCGAGTGCCGCCTCGGGATCGTTCGCGGTCGCGCGCATCGCCACGCCGCGCACCGAATACGTGAAGAAGCTCCACAGCGCGCCGAGCACCACGGCAGCGGCGGCGATGGTCCAGAGGTCGGCAACCTTGGCCATCACCGGCCCGATCGTCACCGTCGTGATCCCCCAAGGGTCGCCCACGAGGACCGGGTCATACCCCCACGTCGCACTCCCCACCTGCTCCAGGATGATCAGCAGCCCGAGCGACACCATCGTCACCGCGAAGGTCGGCTTCCCCACGAGCTTTCGCAGGACGATCCGTTCGAGCAGCGCCCCGAGCAGCGCCATCGCCAACATCGCCCCAACGACCGACAGCCAGAACGGAAACCCACGCACCACGCGCAGCTCGTGCGCCACGTACGCCCCAAGCACCACGAACCCGCCCTGTGCAAAGTTGATGACCCCGGTCGCCTTGTAGATCGTGACGAAGCCGATGCTCACCAGCGCGTACACCGCGCCGAGCGAAATCCCGGCCAGCAGGTACTGCGGCAGGTCGCTCATCGGTACATCCCCTCGATCACATCGGCAAACTGCGCCGCGATCGCCTTCCGCTTGACCTTCTGCGTCGCCGTCAACTCGCCGTCTTCGTGGTCCAGCTCCTTCGGCATCAGCGTGAAGCGCTTGACCTGCTCCACGGGCGCGAGTGTCGTGTTCACCCGCTGCACCCATTCGTCGATGAGCTGCACCACTTCCGGGCGTGACGAGAGGTCGGCGTAGGTAGTGAAGGCGACGCGCTGCTGCGTGGCCCAGTTGCCCACGGTGTCGTACTCGATCCCGATCAGCGCCACCACGTACTTGCGACGGTCGCCGATGACGATCGCCTCGCGCACGTACGGCGAGACCTTGAGCGCGTTCTCGATCCACGACGGCGAGACATTCTTCCCGCCGGCGGTGATCAGGATGTCCTTCTTGCGATCGGTGATCTGCAGGAAGCCGTCGGCGTCGATCGTCCCCACGTCGCCGGTGTGCAGCCAGCCCTCAGCATCAATCGTCGCGCGTGTCGCTTCCTCATTCCGGTAATAGCCCGCGAACGTCCCCGCGCTCCGCGTCAGGATCTCCCCATCGTCGGCGATGCGGATCTCACACCCTGGATAGCTCTGCCCTACCTTCCCGATGCGTGCCTGGTCCGGGCGCGTGAAGGTGCAGATCGCGGTGTTTTCGGTCATGCCGTACCCTTCGCAGAGCGGGACGCCGATGGCCCAGAAGAACTCGAGCACCGCCGGCGCGATGGGGGCAGCCCCGCTCCCCGCCGTCTTCACCCGCGCCATCCCCAGGCGCTCGCGCAGCGGACGAAAGAGGCAGAGCCACCCGGCCGCATACCGCAGCCGGTCGAACGGCGTGAGCGCGACGTGGTCGAGCCGCTTGCGGGCGATGGCGCGCCCCACGGCAAGCCACACCCGATACGTCGTGCGCTTGAACCACGACGCGTCCTGCATGCGGATCTCGATCGAGGCCAGCATCTTCTCCCACACGCGCGGCACCCCGATGAAGCGATGCGGCTGTACCTCGCGGAGATCCTGCACGAGCGATTCGCCGCCGCCACCAAAGTTCACCGTCACGCCGCTGCGCAGCGCCAGCACCGTCGAGAGCAATCGCTCGAGGATGTGACACAGCGGGAGATACGAGAGGATCTCCTCTCCCTCCTCCCACTGCAGCGCGAGGAGGATCGCCGTCGTCGCCGCCTCCAGGTTGGCGTGCGTGATCATCGCCCCTTTCGGCGGCCCGGTCGTTCCCGAGGTGTAGACGAGGATCGCCACGCTCGACGGCACAATCGCCCGCACGCGATCGGCAAGCTCCGCGACGGTCGCGCCGCTGCCTAACGCCTCAAACTGCTCACGCGTCATGAGCCGCGCGTCGTGGTCCAGCGCGTACACCCCGCGCGGCTCCAGCACGATCAGGTGCCGCAGCGCCGGGAGCCGCTCCCACGTCGCGAGGATCTTGTCGCACTGCTCCTCGTCCTCGACCACACACACCACCGCGCCGGAGTGCTCCAGCACATACTCGATCTCGGCCGCCGGCGACGTGGCGTACAGCCCCACCGAGATCGCCCCCAGCGACTGGATCGCCAGGTCACCCACCACCCACTCGGGGCGATTGTCGGCGAGGATCGCCACCCGGTCTCCCGGCTGCACGCCAAGCGCCGCGAAGGCGCGCGTCTGCACCGCGACCCACTGCGCGTACGCACGCCAGCTGAACTCGCGCCAGATGCCAAGGTCCTTGTGCCGCATGGCCGCGCGATCGCCCAGGCGCTCGGCCTGGCGCAGGAGTGTGGCCGGCCCGCTCGGCGCCGCGCCGCCAGACCGCGACGAGGTGGCTGCTGTGGGTGCGATCGTCGCCGTCATCCCGCCACCCCCAGGTAGGCCTCCACCACCGCCGCATCGCCGCGCACCTCGTCAGGCGTCCCGATGCGCAGGACGCGCCCGAAGTCGAGCGCGAGGACACGATCGGCCAGGTCCATCACCAGGTGCATGTCGTGCTCCACCAGCAGCACGGCGAGCCCCAGTGAGCGGCGGATCTCGAGGATGAAGCGCGCCATGTCCTCGCTCTCTTCCTGGTTCATCCCCGCGACCGGCTCGTCGAGCAGGAGGAGCTTGGGTTCCATCGCCAGCGCGCGCGCCAGTTCCAGGCGTTTGCGCACGCCGTACGGGAGCGTCGCCACGTGCGCAAAGCGATACGTCTCAAGCTCCAGCAGCTCGAGGATCTGCTCGCACGACGCGCGGTGCGCGAGTTCCTCCCGCTTCGCCTTGCCTAACCAGAGCGCCGCCGCCACGTACCCCGTGGTCATGCGGTGATGGCGACCGAGCATCACGTTGTCGAGTACCGTGAGGTCGTGGAAGAGCGCCAGGTTCTGGAAGGTGCGCGCCACGCCTCGCCGCGCGATCGCCACCGGCGACTGGCGGTCGATGCGCTCCCCCTCGAACCGGATGCTCCCCGACTGCGGGCGATAGACGCCGCTCAGGCAGTTGAAGATCGACGTCTTGCCCGCCCCGTTAGGCCCGATCACGGCGAACAGCTCACCGCGCCCCACATCAAACGTCACGTCGGAGAGTGCCGTGACCCCGCCAAAGGCGAGCGTCACGCGCTCGAACGCGAGCAGGGGCGCTACACCACCCACGGCATCGCTCATGCACTCCACCGCTTCTTGCGACGGTACGTCTTGACGTCGCGGAACGACGTGCGCGTCGCCTCGCCCATCCCCAGGTAGAACTCACGGATGTCCTGGTCGCGACGCAGCGCCTCGCTCGTCCCCTCCTTCACGATCTTCCCGTGCTCCAGCACGTAGGCGAACGACGACACGCCGAGCGCCATCGCCGCATTCTGTTCCACCAGCAGGACTGCCGTTCCGTCGGCATGCACCTGACGGATGATCTCCCCCACCTGTGCCACCATCAGCGGCGCCAACCCCAGGGACGGTTCGTCGAGCAGGAGGAGGCGAGGGGACGGCATCAGCGCGCGCGCGATCGCGAGCATCTGCTGCTCGCCCCCGGAGAGGTAGCCCGCCAGGGAGCGCCGTCGGTCGGCCAACACGGGAAAGCGATCGTACATGGCATCGCGTCGCGTGCGACGCACCGCCGCATCCGCTACGGTGAAGGCGCCGGCCAGGAGGTTGTCCTCCACCGACAGCTCGGGAAAGATGCGGCGCCCTTCCATGACCTGCGAAACCCCGCGGCGCACGATGTCTGGCGGCGAGAGGCGGTGCGTCTCGCTTCCATCGATGGCGACGGTCCCCTTGGTGACATCGCCACGATGCACGTCCAGCAGCCCGGTGATGGCCCGCAGGAGCGTCGTCTTGCCTGCCCCGTTGGCCCCCAACAGCGCCACGACCGTCCCCGCATCGACGCGCAACGAAATCCCGCGCAGCACGAGGATCACGTCGCTGTACACCACCTCCAGGTTGCGCACGTCCAACAGCGGTGCGGAGGGAGGCATGTGGTATATTCGGCGGGGGACGAGCCAGCGCGGGATCGGTCGCCCGGCGCCGGCGTGGTGGGAGAGGGGGGTCGTCCTGGGGCGCAACGCGGCGCGAACATATCCCCGGCTGCAATCGAACGCTAGAGACCGCCGAGTGCACAGCCGCCCACACGCGCCACCCATGTCCGAACCACGCTCCGCGCGCGAGCGCTTCATCGCCTTCCGCCGCTCGCTCCCGCACGCACCGCGGCTGCATCACACGCGCGTTGCAGCTCGAGGGCTCGACTTCGCCGTCTTCACCACCCCCGAAGTCCACGGCGCCACCCCGCTCGTCTGCATCAACGGCGGCCTGCTCTTCTCGCACAAGCTCCTCTGGCCCGCCCTCTCGCCGCTCGCCCAACGGCGTCAGTTGATCTTCTATGACCAGCGCGGACGCGGCGAGGGCAGCGCGCCACCCGGGGTGCAGGCGGCCCGCATCGAGCACGACGCCGGCGACCTGGGGGCGCTACGGAAGGCGATGGGCTATCGCCGCTGGGACGTGCTCGGACACTCCTGGGGGGGCGGGATCGCGCTCCTCGGGACGGAGCAGGACCAGGACGGGGTGCGTCGCCTCGTCCTCGTCGACGCCGTGGGACCGACGAGCGAGCACTGGCTCCCGACGTTGCACGAGGCGGCGCTGACCCGTCTCGCGCCGACGCCGCGGGCAGTGTTGCAACACATCGACCCCGTGACACTCCTCACCGGCGATCCAGCGGCACAATCCGCCTACTCGCGCGCCATCTATCCGGCCTGGTTCTCCGATCCCGAAATGGCGCAACTCTTTGTGCCACCGCGCAGTGAGAGCCGCACCGGGGCCGCGATTGCCGCCCGCCTCCGGCGCGAGGGCTACGACTGGTCCCGCTTGGTACGTGCCGTGCAAGTACAGGCGCTCGTCCTTCACGGGGCGGACGATCTCCTGCCACCATCGGTGGCCCGGGAGCTCGTTGCCCTCTTGCCGAACGCCCGTCTTTCGATCATTCCCAGTGCGGGGCACATGCCGTTCTGGGAAGCCCCGGAAGCGTTCTTCGCTCAGGTGGAACAGTTCCTCGGCGGCGCGTAGCCTGCGCCGAACTTCATGAAGCGTCTGGATCTCGTCTTCGCCTTCGTCCTCAGCGTCCTCGCCGCCTTTGTCGGCGTGGAGGCGTATGCCATGCACGGGAGCGGCGGCACACGCCACCTCGTGCGCTCGGCCGGGGCCAACGCCTCGACCGCGCCAGCCGAGGCGTCGCCGGAGAACCGGAACGCGCCACGCGAACGTCGCAGCGCCGCCACGGCGTCCAACGCCGATCGCGAACGCATGCTGGCCGACGTGAGGAGCCGCCTCGAGGTCTCGGGGGCGGGGACGTACATCGGCGAAGTGCTGGCCGCCCACGACTCGGCGCTGGCGCGTTGGCCCGACCGTGGCGGGCAGCCGCTGCGCATCTGGATCCAGCCCATCGCCCGCGTGCGCGACTGGACGCCGGCCGCGGTGCCGATCGTGCGCGACGCCTTCATCGAATGGGGCGAGACGGGACTGCCGCTCAACTTCTCCTTCGTCCTCGACTCGGCCACCGCCGATGTGCGCGTGACCTGGATCGATCGTTTCTCGGAACCCATCTCGGGCAAGACGCTCTGGTCGCACGACGATCGCTGGTCGATTCTCGAGGCCAACATCGTCCTCGCCGTGCACCATCGCACGGGAGAAGTGCTCGACACCGCCGCCACGCGCGCCATCGCGCTGCATGAGGTGGGGCACCTCATCGGCCTCGATCACACCACCGACACGACGTCGATCATGACGCCGCGTGTGCGCGTCAAGACGCTCTCCCCCGCCGATCGCGCCACCGCACAGCTCCTCTATCTCCTCCCGGCCGGCCCCATCGGCGGGGCGCACGCCGGGACGCGTTAGGCGCGCGGCAACCCTCTCGCGGAGCGGGTTGAAACGACAACAGCCGGCGCGTGTGCGCCGGCTGTCTGCCTATTCGGACCTGTGATCGCGCGCCCCGTCAGGTGCGGGCGGTGTACGCTACCACTTGAGCGTGAGGGTGAGCGGCTTGCGACGACGCAGGATTTGCAGCCGCACCTCGCGGCGCGACGACTCTTCCACCGCCTGCAGGAAGACGAGCGGCGACGACACCGTCTGTCCGTCGGCCGAGAGGAGCACGTCGCCCGCGCGCAGTCCCGACTGGTCGGCCGGCGATCCGCGCCCGGCGCTGACCACCAGCATGCCACGCTCCACGCCTAACGCTTCGGCCAGCTCGGGTCCCACCGCCACAAACTGGGCCCCGCCAAAGACGATCGTCGAGGCACTCATCCCGTTCCCCATCGGGGGAAGCGGCGGAAGCGGCGGGCTGGGCGGCGCGGCGGCGACAACCGGCGAAGGCGCCGTGGGTGGCGACGCCGGCGTCGGGCCTGCGCGGTGCAGGACGATGCGCTGCCCCCCTGCGTTAGGCGCGACCACGCCATCCTCCGTCGTCACCGTCACCGTCATCTGCATGGGCGACATCGCCGCCGCGATCCGCTCGTCGATCCACGGACACGGCGTCGAGAAGCCGTCGGGACGAGGCTCCACGGTGACGGTGAGCAGCTTGCTCTCCATCCCGCGTCGCACCTTGAACGGGATGCGCGTCCCCGGCCGCAAGAGCGGGGTGAAATCGATCTCGGCGTTGCGCAGGTCGCGCCCCGCCATCGACATGATGCGATCGCCCGCGCGAACCCCCGCCTTGTCGGCCGGCGACCCGGGCTCCACCGATTCGATCCCCGGGTAGTCGACAAAGCGCATCACCACGCGCCCGTCGTCCTCGCGCAGCGCGCTAGCCGAGGCGGAGTAGTAGATCCCCACCCATCCCTCCGGCTTGCGGTCGGCGGCACAGATGTCGTTGAGGCGGCGCTGAATGCGCGCGCCATCGCTCTCGAGCGCCGTCAGGCGCGCGCGCAGCTGGCGCGCGCTCGCTTCGGCCTGTCCGCGTGCTTGCTCGGGAACGGCGTCCGTCCGAAGCGCCAGCTGCAACTCCTGCAGGTTGCCGAGCAGCGCGAGCGACGTCCGCTTCTTTTGCAGGAGCTCCTGGACGAGCCGGTCGACTTCCTGCTCGAACGGTGATTCCTGCCGCACCACCACCCGGCGCTGCTGCCCGTGCGACACGGCGGGAGCGGCCGCCAGCAGCAACAACGCCACCGGTACCATCCGGCGCACGCCGGCGATCAGGATTCGTGCGTGCCTCGACATCAGAAGCTCCCCAGCTTGTTGCCCACCGGGAGCGTCGTCCCCAGGCGGCGCAGCGTCTGTTCGCGGGCGCTGAGCGTCGCCATGTAGTACTGGTTGATGTAGGGATCCGACGGCGCGTCGCGCATGGCCTGCTGCATCGTCTCGGCGGTGCGATCGAGCGCGGCGAGGCGCGTGCGATACTGTTCCGGCGCCAATTCAGACGAACTGGTGTCGTGCGACGCGAGCCAGGTGGCCGCCTGTTCGTACTGACGCTGCGCGAGGTCGAGTGCGGCCAGCGCGTCCTGCGACGTCGCGAAGCCCTCGCCGGTATTGCTGGCCAGGGTGGCCGGCGCGGCGCCAGGGGTCGACGCCGACTCCGCCTGCACCGCCGAGTTGGGGCGGAAGGCGACCGCATCGACGACTTCGAGCCCGGTGCTCATGCGCCCGAGCACGGCGCCGCCGCCCACCAGCGCGACGACGGCCGCGGCGCGGCGGAACAGCTCGATGACCTGGTGCGAGCGCGAACGCCTCGGCGCTTCGCCCGAGGCGATCAGGCGCTCGGAGCGCAGCCGGGATCCTAACGAGTCCCAATCGGTGAGCGGCGGGGCGATGCGGCGACGCTCGTCGCCGGCCATCACCACCAACCGGCGATACGCCTCCAGCTCGCGCGTGCAACTCACGCACGCCAGCAGGTGCTCGCGTTCCGGGGGCGTGGCGCCCCCATCGACCAATTCGGCCAGTCGTTCAATAGGCAGGTGCAGCATGTTCCCGATCCGTGTCAGACCTGAAGCCATCGATGACGTGCGCGAGCAACTTGCGAAGCTTGGCGCGCGCCTTGAAGAGTTGCGACTTGCTGCCGCCCGGGGTGATCCCCAACTCGGCGGCGATTTCCTCGTGCGTATATCCCTCGACATCGTGCATGAGGAAGACCGTGCGTGCACCTGGCGACAGCCGGGCGGCGGCGTCCTCGATGGTCGAGGCCAGCAGCGCACGCTCGCTCCCGTGCTCCACCGAGGCGGTGTCCTCGTCGATGTCCGTTTCGATCTTCGCGAGCCGGCGCGTGCGCCGGAGTGCGTTGAGCGTCCGGTTTACCGCGATCCGGTGTGCCCACGTCCCAAACTGCGAATCGCCGCGGTAGGTCGGCAGCGCCCGGAAGATCTGGATCCAGACTTCCTGGGCAATGTCCACCGCATCATCCGCGTTCCCCACCAGGCGGCGCACGACCGCGTCGATGTGCGGGGCATGTTGCGACCAGAGTTGTCGCATCGCCCGCTCATCTCCGTCGATTGCTCGCTGGATGAGGGTGGTATCGGTGGCCATGGCGTTCTGTCTACTTCGTCACCTCGCGCTCCCCATTGGGTTTACGATCCCACCCAATTGGGCATTACCGTCCGCAGCAAAGGACGCAGTTTGCGCGTTGTCGTCCAGCCTGTTCCGAAGACCGAAACCGGGGTGTAAAGAGAACGTACGTGAGGTAGAGTAGCGGATCTCTCGGCCTTGCAACAACCTAGGTTGTTTTGTATCCTCGGTATGGATCGCATCGGCGCTGTGGTGTAACCTTTGCGGTCCGATACTTCAGGCCTCAGTCGATCGTTTGATCGATAGCCTTTCGCGCAGGAGCAGTTTCTTGGTCGCCCATCTGGCACTAGCCCTCGTCACGCTTGTCGCCACAGCGGAGAAGCTTCCGTTGCGGTCGCCGCGTTCCGTAGGGATGTCCGCCGAGCGTTTGGCGACCATCGATCGCGTGGTCCGGCGCGGTATCACCGCTGGGGGATATCCCGGCGCATCGGTCGTGATCGGGCGCCGCGGCGCCGCGGTCATGCAGAAGGGCTTCGGCCACCTGGGATGGACTGCCTCCTCCCCGGACGTCGACGCCGACAAGACCATCTACGATCTCGCCTCGCTCAGCAAGGTCATCGGGACGACCACGGCGGCGATGATCCTCTTCGACGAAGGGCGCCTCGACCTCGACGCCCCGGTCTCGACCTACCTCCCCGAGTTCGTCGGCGGGAACAAGGAGCTGGTGACGGTTCGCCATCTCCTCACGCACCGCTCCGGCCTCCCCGCCGGTCGCGAACTCTGGCGCATGACGTCGTCAGCGAACGACGCCAAGCAGATCGTCATCAATACGCCACTGGCCTGCCAGCCGGGCGCCTGCTTCGTCTACAGCGACCTCGGCGCCGACGTGCTGGGCTGGGTCGTCGAATCGGTCGCCGGGCTTCGCCTCGACACCTTCCTCTCCGAGCGCGTCTTCAAGCCGCTGGGGATGAACGACACGTTCTACAACCCGCCCGACTCGGTGCGGTATCGTATCGCCCCCACCGAGGTCACCCCGCCCCGCGGCTATCCGCTCAAGGGTGAGGTGCACGACGAGAACGCCTTCGCGCTGGGCGGCGTCGCCGGTCACGCCGGCCTCTTCTCCACGGCGGCCGACCTCGCCGTCTTTGCCCAGATGATGCTCAACGGCGGCGTCTACGACGACGTCCGTATCTTCTCCGATAGCACCGTCTCGCTCTTCACTCACCGCACCGCCGGAACGCGCGCGCTGGGGTGGGACACGGCCGAAGGACAGGGTGGATCGGGCGAGTATCTCACGCATGCCGCCTACGGGCACACCGGCTACACCGGGACCTCGATCTGGATCGACCCCGACCGGCAGATGTTCGTCGTCCTGCTCACCAACCGCGTCCACGCCGCGCGTGCGCGGCGCCCCGCCAAGGTGATCGCCGACGTTCGCGCCGACCTGGCCGACGCCGCTGCCCTCTCGGTCGAGGACACCGACCAGATCCTCAACATGCCAGCGTCGTTCCGCGCCGATCGCGCCGACGGCTGGAACAAGTCGATCCGTCGCTCGCGTCGCAGCTCGCGCAGCAGCCGCGCGAAGGCGTCGAGCAGCAAGTCGGGGCGCGCCGTCTCCAAGTCGCGCTCCAGCAAGACCTCCAAGGCCCGCGCCTCCAAGAACTCGGCCAAGTCCAGGAGCAGCGCCAAGTCCTCGAAAGCGACTGCGTCGCGCACCAAGTCCAAGGTCCGCCCCACCGCTTCGACGTCGCGCTCGCGCGCCAAGGCGACGACGGCCAAGGCGACCAACAGCCGCAGCCGTCCCGTGGCCAAACGGGCGACCGGAAGCGCCGCCGGGAAGTAGCGGCGACACCGAACCGAAGCGCTCGATACAAGCCGCCCTACTTGGGGCGGCTTCCTCTTTTTCAGGCTTTCTTCCCGAATGGCTTGATCGGGATATGCCCGATCGCCGATCTTGAGGGGCGCTTTCGAGGATATCCGATGTACGAGTCAGGCGACGTGAACGTGGCCCCACCCGACGCAGCAGCCGCAGCCAACGCCCCCGCGAACGGTGCCGGGGGCGACGCGGTCGTTCCCGCGAGCGAGGCGCCTGGTACCTCGGCCGATCCGGCGGTGAGCACCGACCAGGTCAAGCTCGCGCTGCGCCGCGTGAAAGACCCGGAGCTCAACCTCAACATCCTCGACCTGGGGCTGGTCTACGACATCGCGGTCGACGGCAAGGACGTGTCGATCGACATGAGCCTTACCTCCCCCGGCTGTCCGTCTGGCCCCGAGATCATGGGCGACGCCGAGCGGCAGTTGAAGATGATCGAGGGCGTGGGGAACGTCGCGGTGAATCTGGTTTGGTCTCCGCCCTGGACGCCGGAGCGAATCGAGCCGCGGGTGCGCGCGTACCTGGGGTTCTGATAGACGAGAAGACGGGAAGACGAGAGGGCGACGCGCTCATGCCGCGTCGCCCTCTGCTTTCTACGCTCTATTGCGCACGTCCAATCAGCGCCGTGCACACAGAACTCGTCTTCTCGTCTTCCCGTCTTCTCCGCGGTTTTGCGCTCAGCGCAAAACCGCGGATGAGGATTCCTGCCCCGCATGATCGATCGCGCTCACGACGATGACCGACGGCGGGGCATCGGTGAGGTCGAGCGCGAGGCGCACGGTGCGTTCGCTGGCGGGGACAACACGCGCGTACCATCCGTCCGCATAACGGGCGCGGATCACCCACCAGTGCGGCTCGCGCACGCTCAGCACCGTCGAGTAGGCGGGTGAGGCGACGGTGCGATCGGCGGCGGCGCGTGGCGGTGGGGTGGCGGCGGGACGACGCGCCCCGGGCGCGGGGGGCTCGACGAAGGGCGCATCGCGGCGCGTGATGTCCAACTCCACCATGCGTGGCTGCGGGACGCGCACCACCACCGGCGCCTCCGGGATGCCATTGGCCAGCCATGGCGACGGCGGGACCAGCGCCGGCTCGGCGTACAACCCGCTCGCCAGGCGTGCGTTCATCGAGTCGCGATCGACCTTGAACGCGTCCATGCTGAAGTGGACGTTGCCGCTGTTGGGGGAGAGCTGGGCGCGCGTCTCCCGGATCTGGTCGAGCAGTTCGGTCACCGGCCACGGCGAGTTGCGCCTGGCGGATGCGCGCGAGGTGTAGTTCCCGGGCCAGATGTTGCGCCCCTGCCGGTTTTCGCCGCGCCACCAGGCCAACAGCTCACGATACGACTGCAGCGGCGCCCCCAGCTTCCAGTAGAGCTGCGGCGTCCAGTAGTCGACCCACCCTTCGTTGAGCCACTTGCGCGAGTCGGCGTACAGGCGATCGTAGGCGTCGAAGCCGCTCACCGACGACGGGTAACCCGGGCGCCAGATCCCAAACGGTGAAATGCCGAACTTGACCCACGGCTTCGCGCGCTTGATCGCCTCGTGCAGCTCCCGCACCAACTGGTCGACGTTCTGGCGGCGCCAGTCCTCGCGCGACAGCGTCCCTTCCCTCGCCTTGTAGGCGCGCCACGACCGTTCATCGGGAAACGGGATCTCGCGCCCGCGGCGCGTGCGCTCGGGATACGGGTAGAAGTAGTCGTCGATGTGGACGCCGTCGATGTCGTAGCGACGGACCACGTCGACCACCACATCGATCGTCTTGCGCCGCACGACCTCCTCGCCCGGGTCCATCCAGTCGAACGGTCCGTACTTGTGCACCACCGCCGGGTTGGTGCGCGACAGGTGCAACGGCGACTTGGTCCGCGTGGTGTCGCGCGGATGGCCGGCGCGATACGGGTTGAACCAGGCGTGCAGCTCCATCCCGCGCTTGTGCGCCTCGGCCACCGCAAACGCGAGCGGGTCCCACATCGGCTGCGGCGCGCGCCCCTGCTGGCCGGTGAGGAAGAACGACCACGGCTCCAGGCGCGACTGATAGAGCGCATCGCCCCCCGGACGCACCTGGAAGATCACCGCATTGAGGCGGACGGCGGCCGCGAGGTCGAGGAGCGCCAGCAGCTCGGTCTTCTGCGAGTCGACCGGGAGCCCCGGGCGCGACGGCCAGTCGATGTTGGTCACCGTGGCCACCCACACCGCGCGGAACTCGCGCGGAAGCGGCGGCGCGATCGTGTCGCTGGCCGGGTCGCTGCCTATCGGGGCGTACACCACCCCGCGCTGGGGAACGTCGCCTTGCGCGTGCGCCGGAGTCGCCACGCTCGCCAGCGCCCCCGCCACGAGCAGCAGCCGCGCGCACCGACGGACGAACGCGGGGAACGCCGCGACTCGTCGCCGTCCCGCCATCTCAGCCATCCCGGTACGGCGAGCCCTCGTCGTCGGCCGACGTGTCGTCGCTCCCCTTCCCCTTGGCGGCGCTCACCTCGGCTGGCGCGCCGTTCGGCACGTCGCGCAGCGCCTTCACGAAGGCGGGGCCGAGCAGTTCGATCTGCCAGCTGCGCAGCTCGGGAATCTCGCGCAACTCCTCCATGTGCCGCGGCTTGGCGCGGGCCACCGCCTCCAGACGATCGCGCGCGCACAGCACGCCGGGATCCAGGTCGAGGTCGGCCGCCGCCTCGTCGCGCACGCGCTTGAGGCGCGCCACGCGCTCGTCGAAATGCGGATCGCGCTCCCAGCGCGGCGCCTTGGGAAAGCGCGGCAGCTCGGCGTCCGGCACGGCGCGCCCCGCGGCCGCCGCCTCGAGCATCTCGTGGCCGCGATTCTCCAGGATGCCGCGGCCGATCCCCTTGATGCTGCGCAGGTCGTCCATGGTGCGCGGCGAACGACGCGAGATCTCCAGCAACACGTCGTTGGTCACCACGCGGAAGGTGCTGCGATCGAGCCCCTTGGCCACGCCGTCGCGCCAGGCGACGAGTTCGCGCAGGAGCGCGAGTTCGCGCCGCGTGAGGTCGCGCGCCCCCTTGAGGCGAAGGAACGACGTGCCGTCTTCCTCGCTCCCCCATTGCGTCCCCTCGAGGCGCGTGAACTCCTCGCGCGCCCAGCTCCAGCGCCCCTTCTGCTCCAGCGATTCGCGCAGGAGCGCGCGCAGCGCCAGGAGGTGCATCGTGTCCTGCGCCGCGTAGTCGAGCATGTCGGCCGTCAGCGGACGCATCGACCAGTCGGCGCGCTGGTGCTTCTTGTCGAGCTTGACGCCGAAGTACGAATCGAGGAGCGCCGCCAGCCCAAACGCCTTGATGCCGAGGAGCTGCGCGGCGACGCGCGTGTCGAAGATGTTGGTGACGCGCCAGCCGTAGTCCTGGTGCAGGAGCCGCAGGTCGTAGTCGGCGTCGTGGAAGACGACTTCGACGTCACGCGATTCGAGCAGCGCGCCCAGGCGCGACGGCGATTCCACCTTGAGCGGGTCGAGGATCGCGTGGTGCGCGTCGGTCGACAGCTGCAACAAGTAGATCCGGTCGACGTACCGATGGAAGCTCGCCCCCTCCGTGTCGATCGCCACCACCCGCGTCGCCTCGATGGACGACAGGAAGTGGTCGGCGG
This sequence comes from uncultured Gemmatimonadaceae bacterium, assembly GCA_964560345.1. Lineage (GTDB taxonomy): Bacteria > Gemmatimonadota > Gemmatimonadetes > Gemmatimonadales > Gemmatimonadaceae > SCN-70-22. The sequence goes on along the minus strand of CAZLLP010000017.1, from coordinate 46,822 downwards.
CCTCGGGAGAGTCGAGAAAAAGTGGGCGCGTGGGCTCGGATTTCCGTGAAGCGGTCACTGGTCTCTTGCAGGATCGGCGGCCGCCCCATCGGGGCGGGGGGCGGAGGAGCGTCTGGTCGTAATGTAGCACCCGTGGCAGGGCTCGTGCCCCCGTTCGCCGGCGGGACGACCGCCCAGCAGAGGGCAATCCCGCACGCAGGAGGGGACACGCCCCTCGACCGCGTCGCCCGCGCGGGACATGTTAGCCGCGCTCGCCTGGACCACGCCCCCTCCTCCGGCCCTCCGGCCCCTCGCGGCAGGACTCAGCGCATGATCGCGTATTGTGGCGGCATCGAGATCGGCTACGACGACGTGGGGAGCGGCGACGCGGTGGTCTTCCTGCACGGCTTTCCCCACCATCGCGCCCTCTGGGCCCCGCAGGTCGGTGCCCTCCTGGACCGGGCGCGTTGCATCGCCCCCGACCTGCGCGGCTTTGGCGAGAGCAGCGTCGTTGCACCGTACTCGATCGACCAGTACGCCGACGACCTGGCCGCGCTGCTCGACTCCCTGCGAATCGAGCGCGCCGTCGTCTGCGGACTGTCGATGGGGGGCTACGTGGCGCTCGCCTTCTGGCGCCGCCACCGCCCCCGTATCCGCGCCCTCGTCCTGATGGACACGCGCGCCGGAAGTGATTCAGCCGAGGCGCGAGAAAAACGCGACCAGATGATCGCCCTCGCCCGCTCCCGCGGGAGTGAAGCGGTCGCCGACGCGATGATCACCGGGATGGTCGGCAAGCGCACCCGGGGGAAGTGCCCGGAAGTGGTCGACGACGTCCATCGCATGCTGGAGAGTGCCCCCGTCGAAGGCGTGGTTGGCGCGCTGGAGTCCCTCCGCGACCGCCCCGACTCGACCTCCACCCTCGCGACGATCGACGTCCCCACGCTCATCGTGGTCGGCGAGGACGACGTCCTGACCCCGCCGAGCGAGGCCGCGCTCCTGCACGCCGGGATCCGAGGGAGCACGCTGGAGGTCATCACCGGCGCAGGCCATGTGTCGAACGTGGAGCGGCCGGCGGCGGTCAATCACGTGTTGACCGAGTTTTTGGCGAAGCTGACGCTTTCGTGAGGGAGAAGACGGGAAGACTCTCGGGTGGTTATCTCGTCTTCTCGTCTTCTCGTCTTCCCGTCTTCCGAAGGAGATACTCCGAGAGCTCCGCCAGCGACCCCACCACCTGCTCCGCCCTCGACGGGCCGCTCTGGCGCACCGCATCCAGTCGTACGGCGCGCATCCCGACCCCCAGAGCGCCCGCGATGTCGGTGCGTTCGATGTCGCCCACGTGCAGCGCCTCTTCCGGGGCCACGCCTAACGCGGTGAGGGCGGCGCGGAACATTTCGGGGTGCGGCTTGGCGTGGCCGATGTCCATCGAGTAGATGGTCGCCGCAAACAGGTCGCGCACCCCGTCCTGACGCAGCAGGCGGTCCTGGGCCTCGCCGCTGGCGAAGCCGGTGTCCGAGACGATGGCGAGCGTGTAGCGCTCCGCCAGCATCTCGAGCGCCTCGCGAGCCCCGGGGAGGAGCGGCGGAGGGTGGTCCATCAGCGACTGGTCCACCTCGGCGACGGCGGCGGCGATGTGTTCGCAGTCGGCCGGGCGTTCGATCGAGAGTTGGGCCAGGAGCCACTGGATGCGGTCGGCGGTCTTGTACCCGCGGTGCTCTTCCCGCCACCAGCGCTCGGCCTCGACAGCGGAGGCGTGATAGAGGCGCTCGAACTCCTCGCGCTCGATCGCATGGCCAAGCTGTGCGACCATGCGCGCGAGCGCCTCCCGCCGACGCGCGAGGCGCACCGGCGCGGAGGCGCCCACGTAGATCGTGTCCCAGTAGTCCAGCGTGATGGCGCGCAGCATCTCAGCCCGTCGGAGATGCGGTGCGGCATGGGCGGGGAGCATGTGCCGCACCCGCCCCGCGCGACGCGGTCAGCGCGTCGGCCGTCCCGGCGGGTTGGCGCTCTTGAACACGTCCCGGTTGATCTGCACGTACTGGCGCAGGTTGGCGGGGACGTCTTCCTCCGGGAAGATCGCCGTCACCGGACACTCCGGCTCGCAGGCGCCGCAGTCGATGCACTCGTCGGGATGGATGAAGAGCTGCTGTTCTCCCTCGTAGATGCAGTCCACGGGGCAGACGTCGACGCAGGCCTTGTCCTTGGTGCCAATGCAGGCTTCGGTGATGACGTACGGCATGATCGGAGTAGGTTGAGCCAGGCTGTTGGGCGGACTGACAAGATATGCAGTCAGCCCGATGGGCAATAGGCGCTGGACAGCGCCGTGGACGACCGCCAGATAGACGCTATGCGCTTGACGATCAACGGTAGGACGCGGGACCTAACGGTCGCGCCACACGAGTCGCTCCTGGAGACGCTGCGCGAGCGCCTCTTCTTGACCGGGGCCAAGCAGGGGTGCGACCGCGGCGAATGCGGGGCGTGCACCGTTCTCCTCAACGGGGAACCGGTCTACGCCTGCCTCACGCTGACCCACGCGTGCGACGGCGAATCGGTGACGACGGTTGAAGGGTTGGCCAACGGCGAGTCGCTGCATCCGCTGCAGGAAGCTTTCATTGCCCAGGACGCGGTGCAGTGCGGCTTCTGCACGTCGGGACAGTTGATGGCGGCGGCGGCCCTGCTGGCGCGCGACCCGTCGCCCGACGACGGGGCGATACGCGAGGCGATGAGCGGGAACCTGTGTCGATGCGGGACCTATCCGGGGATCGTGCGGGCGATCGCGGCGGCGGCCGAGGCGATGCGCACGGCGCCGAGCGCACCGGCGCCGAGCGCACCGGCGACGAGCGCACCGGCGACGACGGAGGGAGCGGCATGAGCGAGCCTAACGAGCCGGGACCGAAGCGCCGCTTCGTGACGACGGTGGTGGAGGTCGAGGGACGGCGGGAAACGAAGGTCGTGGAGATGCCGGCCAGCGAACCGGCGCCGTGGGGCGACGACGCGCAGCTCTCGATCGTCGGCGCACGCATCCCGCGGGTCGACGCACGCGAGAAGGTCACCGGGCGCGCCCGGTTCACGACCGACATCCAGCGCCCGGGGATGCTCTACGCGGCCTTCGTGCGGGCGCCGATCGCCCGCGGCACCGTCACCGCGATCGACACGGCCGATGCATTGCAGCTGCCGGGAGTCGTCGACGTGCTGACGATGCGCGACCTCCCGCGCCCGATGCGCGCCGGCGGGCTGCCGTTGCTCGGCACCACCGTCATCTACCCCAACCAGCCGGTGGCGGCGGTCTGCGCCGAATCGCGCGAGGCCGCGTTGGCGGCGGCGCGCGCGGTGCGCGTGACCTACGACGCCACGCCGTTCGCCATCACGTTCGAAGCCGCCACCGCTCCCGACGCCCCACTGGTGCGCGGGACGTCGAACGTGCTGCGCGGGTCGCCGAGCGTGGTCGAGCGCGGCGACGTCCCGCTAGCCCTCACGCAGGCCGACGTGGTGGTGACGCGCGAGTATCGCACACCGAGCCAGTTGCATTCGCCGATGGAGCCGCACGCGGCGGTGGCCGAGTGGGAGGGCGATCGCCTCACGCTGTGGGAGTCGACGCAGGGGGTGTACCGCGTGCGCGACGAGGTCGCGGTGGCGCTGGGGCTCCCCAAGTCGCACGTGCGGGTGATCAAGGAGCACATGGGGGGCGGCTTCGGGGCCAAGAACAACGCCGGGGCCTACACGCTGGTCGCGGCGCTCTTTGCCCGGCGCACCGCGCGCCCGGTGCGCTGCGTGCTGGAACGCGACGAGGAGCAGAGCGACGGCGGGCACCGGGCCCCCAGCCGGCAGGTGGTGACGTTAGGCGCCACGCGCGACGGGCGCCTGGTGGCCATCGACGTCGTGACCGAGATCGCGTTAGGCACGATGGGGTGGGAGGGGAGCCCGGCGGCGATCTTCCGCGAGATGTACTCGTGCCCCAACGTGCGCACGCACGAGACGTTCGCGTACGTGAACACGCAGCCGATGATGGCCTTTCGCGCCCCGGGGCACGTGGAAGGGGCGTTCGCGCTCGAGCGCACGATGGACGTGCTGGCGCACGAGCTGGGGATGGATCCGCTGGCGTTGCGGCTGGCGAACCTCGCCGAGCGCGACGAGTCGGCCGGGCGCGAGTACTCGGCCAACGGGCTGCGGAAGTGCTACGAGGAAGGGGCGCGGCGCTTCGGGTGGGGGGCGCGGCGCAGCGCGGGAGGGGGGGCGGAAGGAAAGGGTACGGGTGGAAATGAAATGGTATCGAAGCGGGCGGCGGACGGCGGTAGTGTGATGTTGGGGGGGCCCCCCCGCACCCGCCGCGGCGTCGGCATGGCCGCCTGCGTCTGGGGAGCCGGCGGCGGCCCCCCCGCCTACGCCACCGTCCGCCTCAACTCCGACGCCTCCATCGACGTCCTCTCGGGCACCCAGGACCTCGGCACCGGCTCGCGCACCATCCTCGCCCAGATTGCCGCCGAAGCGTTAGGCGCCCGCCTCGCCGACGTGCGCGTGATCCTCGGCGACACCGAGCGCACGCCCTACGCGGGCAACTCGTGGGGATCGATGACCACCGCGTCGGTCGGCCCCGCCGTGCGCGTCGCCGCCGATGAAGCGCGGCACAAGCTCCTCGAGGCGGCGAGCGAACTCCTCGAGTGTCACGTCGACGACCTCGTGGCGCGCGACTCCTCCGTCGTCACGCGCGACGGCGCACGCCGCATGGCGTTCGGCGAGATCACGAAGAAGCTCGGCAACGTGATGATCATGGGCCAGGGAAGCCGCGGCCCCAATCCCGCCGGCGTGGGGCTGATGTCGTTCGGCGCCCAGTTTGCCGAAGTGGAAGTGGAGCCCGACACCGGCGTGGTGCGCGTCATCCGCATCGTCGCCGCGCACGACGCGGGGCGCATCATCAATCCGCTGCTCGCCGAGAGCCAGTTGCACGGCGGCATCCTGCAGGGGCTCGGCTTCGCGCTCTTCGAGGAGCGGCACCTGGATCCCAACAGCGGGCGCCCGCTCAACCCGTCGCTGCACGATTACAAGATCCCGACCATCGCCGACCTCCCCATCATCGATGCGTTCTGCGTGGAGGGGAGCGACACGGTGGCGAACCACGTGGGAGCGCGAGGGCTGGCCGAGCCGCCGATCATCCCCACCGCCCCGGCGATCGCCAACGCCGTGGCCGATGCGTTAGGCGTGGAGCTGCGCGAGCTCCCCCTCACGCCGTGGCGCGTGCTCGCCGCGCTCCGCGACGCCTGACGGCGTCGCATGCGCTCCCACTGGGCTCGCGCGCGCCGCTCGCTCGGCGCACTCGCCGCCGCAACGCTGGCGGCGACCGCGTGCGCACGTCCCCCCAGGGGAGCGACGGCCGCCGTGATCACGGTCGTCGATACGCTGTGGTACGTCTCGGCGCGTGCGCGCGTCGACGGACGCGACTCGCGCGAGCTGGCCGACTCGCTCGAGTATGGCATCGCGGTCTTCACGCGCCCCGAGCTGCGCGATCCCTACACCGACCGCGTATCCGTCACGCTCGTGGATTCGGCGCGCCTCACCGCCGGTGAGTTCTCGGCGTCGCTGCGTGCCCGGACGCGTGGAGCGCCCCCCCCGCGCGACTTCGCGGTCTTGTACGTCCACGGCTTCGGCACGTCGCTGCACGAGGCGTGGGACTACGCCGCTATCGCGCGCGCGCGCACAGGCTCGAGCGCCCCATGGGTCGCCTTCAGTTGGCCGTCCAACGGCTCGGGACTCGCCGCTCCGCGGCTGGGTGAGCTGTTTTCGCGCGCGTATCGCGACGACTCCGCCGCAGCGGCCGCCAGTCGTCCCGCGTTTGCGCGCGCGCTGCGAACGGTGGTGGGCGCAGCGAGCGCCGCTCGCCTGGTCCTGGCGCCGCATTCGTTAGGCGGCCAGGTGGTGGGGGAGACATTGGCCGAGGACGACTCGCTGCGTGTGCAGTTGGGCGCGACGCGGTTGCGAGCCATCGCCTTCATCGCTCCCGACATCGAGTCGCGGCGATTCGCCGAGTACACGGTGCCGGCCGTGCAGCCGCTCGCGCGCCGGGTCCTGCTCTACACCTCGGCGCACGACCGGGTGCTCGCGCTGTCGCGCAACATCAGCAGCTCGCAACGCGCCGGGCTGTATGAGGGTAGGCCGTTGGTGCGGGAGGGGCTGGAGACGGTCGACGTGACCGAAGGGGTAAGTGCCGGCGGCTGGCTGCAGCGAATCTTTGGCACGCATCACGCCATTCGCCGTGCGTCCGGGACGCTGTTCGACCTGGCGGGTGTGGTGGGGACCGAGCGTATCGCCGAGTGTCGCGATGCATTGGGAACCGGGACGCGGGGGCTCGACCAGGTGTGGCGGCTCACCAGCATCGCGCCGAGCCTCGTGGCGCTCGAGCAGCGCTGCCCCACGCGCACCCCGCGCTAGCCCCCTGTCACACCCTGTAGCACACGGGAGCACCCGATGGCACGGCGCGGTTCACCGGGGTGATCTCCCAAAACCACGAAAGCCGGCGCGGCGTCCGGCAACTGCCGACGTCATCCGCCAAACCGACCGATTGACGGGTTGAGCACTTCATCGCTCCGTGGGGAAGGAAGCCGGAGGTCGCCGTGTTGCCTCCCGGCGAGAGAGAGCGGGAGGGGTGGTGCGTCTCGTTTTGGTTGCAGTGGTGGCAGGAATGCTGTGCGCTGGAGCGGAGCTCCCTGCACAGCGTCGCCTTCCCTCGGATGGCGGCACGACCGTTTCGCTCGGCCAGCCGACGGCTTGGAACTGGAGCCTTGGCGCGGCGACCGGGGTGCGCACGCAGGTGGGCGACGAGGCCGCCATCACCGAGGCGCGCGCCGGTGTCTACCACGAGCTCCTCAATCGTGTGCTCGGGGTGGGAGGGCTGCAGGTCGAGGCCTACGCGGGCTCGCGCGATACCAAGCTGCGCAACGGCGTGCGCGCCTCGTTCTTCTCCCCGTTGCTGCGCGCTGGCATCGGCGTCGACCTCGACTTCGGGGACCGCCAGCTGCACCCGGTGTATTCGATCATCCATCCGTTGCGTCGTGGCGGGATCTTTCACGATGGCAGCGCGATGCGACTCGATATCGAGCCAGGGAGCGGGCGCGCTGTCATGATCGGCATCGAGAAGCCCGTCTTCCGCCGCATCCCGCTCGGCTCCACGCGCCCGCTCACCGACCATGTGTCGCTGAGCAACAACCGCCCACCCAGGGCGCCGTTGCGCGGGGACACCGTCGCCGTTCGTCGCGAGCTGCGCGTGGCGCGCGACGCGGCGCTCAACCTGCAGCAGTTGTGCGTTCCCTGGCTCGACCACCGCGCGGTGTCGCGCGCCGACGCCAAGGTGCTGGCGCGACTCGCGCAGATCAAACGCACGATTGCCGGCACGGGCGAGAACGGCGACGGCATCCCGATGGAGCGCGAGACGCGCCGCTGGCACACCGCGATGGAGCGCGCCTTCTCGCGGGCCATCGACTCCAGCGTGAGCGATTCCGGCACGACGTCGGCCGGCCGTCGTGTGGCCGAGCGGGCGCGGGAGATCCTCCTGCTGGAGGTACTCCTTCCCTACGATCGTCTGCTCGGGCAGGAAAAGTCGCACGACACGACCCGCGAGTTCGCGGTGCTGGCGCGCGGGAGCTTCGTGCAGTGGCTCGTCGTGACGTCGGGATTGTCGCGCGCGTCGGCCGATGGCGCGTTGGCGGTCTTCTCGGAGCTGCTGGAGATCGTCGAGACGACGCGCGCGGTGGCGCACCGCGAGTGGGGGGCCTCGCGCTTCGTCTGGCTCCCGTTGCAGCTGGCGCTCTTGCCGGAGCAGCACGACACGCAGGACGAGATCGACGACCTGGTGGCGCTCGCCACGCGCGAGCCGTTCACCGAGGGGAACTCGGTGTCGTACGTGATCAACGAGCAGTTCCAGTACCAGCTCAGCCGCACCATTCGCGCCGCGCGCGACTATCACGTGCTCTGGGTGCACGACGTGCGGGGGATCGACGAGCAGGGGCATCCCGACGAGATGACGTACCGGCACGTGCTGCGGTCGTACCTGGCGGCGATGATCGCCCGGGTGCGCGCCTATGACAGCACCGGGCGCTTTCCCGTGTACATGATCATCCTCGACGAGTGGTTCTACTCGGTGAACCGCACCAACCTGTGGTTCGACCTGCTCGAGGACCCCCTGCACCATCGCGTGCGCCTCCCCGCGCGCTTCGCCGCCTGGGAGGATTCGTTAGGCGCGGCGCAGGATTCGTTGCGCGCCGCCATCGAGCATTCGGCGCTGCTCACCGCCCAGCGCCGGCAGTACGGCGAACGCTGGCTGCGCAACCTCGTGAAGGTCCACATCAACATCACCAACGCCTCGGACCCGACCTTCTGGAGCTGGAAAGTCGCGCAGTGGTTCCCCTATCCCGACAACTGGATGCGCGACCATCGCAAGTTCGTCTTCTACGACATCAGCGAGGACGATCTGTATCGCGGTGAGGCGCTGGTGACCGGTTCCGGGGTGGGCGAGCACTACGCGAGTACGGCCTGGGAGGATCGATCGCTCCTGGTGCGCGGCCCCGTGACCGTCGCGCTCAAGAGCGCCGCGCGCGCCATCATGCTCAAGCAGGGGATCGCCCCGGAGCGCATCCCACCGGCGCTGGTGGCGCGCCCGCGAGCCCTCGACTACGACGCACAGGTGGCCCGCGGCACCGCGGGCAATCCGCGCCCGCTGCGCGCGGTGATGCTGAACAACGGCACCGGCTTCGACGACAAGGCGATCAACGTGGCCAAGGCGGTGCTCTACACCCTCATGCCCGCGGGCTCGGTCATCAAGGTCCCCGACTCGCTGTGGAACGGGACGTTCTGGGGATCAGCGCTGCTCGGTTGTTCGCTCCGAGGCGTGCGCGTGCTGGTGATTGCCCCCGCGTTGAGCAACGCGCCGGCACGATCGTTCGGGTCGATGGTGCGCAGTCGCGAGATGCTCTGGCAACTCGCCAGCGCGTCGCAGGTGCTTGCCCCCGAGATCGCCGCGCACGGCGGCTTGCTCAAGGTCGGGATCTACGCGTCCGAATTCAGCGTGACCGACATCCCGGGCAAGGTGCGCTCCGTCAGGCGCACGTTGCAGCAGCACGCGTGGCTGCGTGACCTGTTCAACTATCCATTGAGTGTCTATCCCGGGCTCGATTCGCTGGCCACGGCGCTCGACTCGCTCCCCGCCATGCGCGACACCACCCCCGACTTCGAGGCACGCGGCGGCCCCAAGCTGCACCTCAAGGCCAACTTCTTCGCCTCGCGCGAGGCCTGGACCGCACTGGGGCTGTATGAGTGGGTGCCGATGACGCGCGAGTTCGTGCAGCGGCGCATGTCGCAGGTCGAGCGGCGCTCGACGGCGGTGGCCTCGTTCCAGGAGTACCCCGACGCGATCATCGACGTGGGCGGCCCCGTGATGCAGCGCTGGTTCGATTCGCTCTCACCGGCCGCGCGCCAACGCGTCGTCTTCTACACGATACTCGGCTCGCACAACCAGAACGATCGCAGCATGGTGAGCGACGGCGAGGACGCGATCATCCTCTCGCACTGGCCGGCCGTCATTCCGTACCTGGACCTCATCTCGATCATCGGGCAGACCAAGTGGATCGAGCAGGCCGCCGAGATCGATGCCTATCTGCCGCGGCACTCGGACCGCGTCGTGCGGCTGGCGCACTGGTTCAAGACGGCGTTCTGAACGGCGTTTCGAACGGCGGGCTGTGCGCTACTCCTTCCACGGCGGCAGCTTCCGCGGCTTCTCCCACAACTCGGGATTGTGCCGGTAGAGCGTCACCTTGCGTCCGATCGCCTGGATCACGTCGGCGCCTAACGCCTCCGCCATCTGGTTGGCCAGTTCCCTGGGCGACTGCTCGAGCGTGCGCGCCACCGCGACCTTCACCAACTCGTGCGTGCGCAGGGCGTCATCGAGCGCGCCGAACGCGGTGTCGGTGAGCCCCTGGTGCCCGATGTGCACCATCGGGTCGAGGTGATGCGCCTCAGCGCGCAGTTCCGCGCGTTCCTTTCCCTTCATGATGGTGTGCGGACCCGGCCCGCTCTGGCGAGGAATGGTCGCGGGTTGAGCGGATCGCCATCCCACCAGCGACCGTTCCCGCGATACAACAACAACTGGAAGTGGAGATGCGGCGCGTTGGGCGGCGCATTTCCGGACGTACCAACGTAGCCGATCACGTCCCCCGGTTGCAGCGCCTGCCCCTCGGCCAACCCCTCGGCGTACCGATCGAGGTGCGCGTAGTAGTAGACAAAGCGCTCCTGCGCATCGAGGGCATAGACGGTGAGCCCGCCCAGGTTGTTGGAGCGGACCTTGAAGACCCTCCCCGCATCGGCGCTCAGCACCGGCGTCCCTCGCGGCGCCATGATGTCGAGCGCCGAGTGGATGCGCTGCCCGCGACGGGCGGTGAAGGTGTCGGGGATTCGCTCGGGGGCGATCCCGTCCACCGGGACCATCAGGCGCTTGGCGCGCAGGAGCACGGCGAGATCGCCCGTTGCCGCCCCCGCCGTGGCGGGATTGGCGGGGATGGGAAGTTCCATCGGGTCCGGCGCCGGATCGGCCGGTCCCGGGAGCGGCGTCAGCCCGGGGGAACAGGCGGCCATGACGAGGACGAACCCCGCGATCGGCGCTGCCAGAAATTGGCGCGACGCGCGTCGTACAAGGTGCACCTGTCTCATCAACAGGGCACTCGCGCGTCCCGCACGCGAGACACGCACGAGGCGCGGCTCGCGCCGCTCACTGGGGAAGACCGGCTTCTGCACCGCGGCACGATTCATTCATTGCCTCCACGATGCAAGAGCTGACTAACTCCCCCCAACAAAAGTTGCCGCACGTGGAGGCGACCCATGCCCATTCCTTCGTTCTCGCGCACTATCGCCCTCGTCGCCCTTCTCGCGGCCACGTCCGCCTGCACCGTCATCACCGGCCCCGACGGACAGTGGGGCGATGAACAACGCGATCTCTCGTGGGCCCGGCGCACCTGGTCGTCACAGTTCATCTCCGACTACGAGTACGTCGTGCGCCGCAACTGCTACTGCACGATGGGGGGCGTCCTGGTGCGCGTCACCGTGCAGGGCGATCGCGTCGTGTCGCGCGAGATCGACGGAACCGGCGTCGGGATCCCGGCGTCGATGGCCTATCTCTATCCCACGATCGACGGGCTCTTCTCGCTGGTGCAGGAAGCCATCGACTCGCGCGCCGACGACATCAACGCCAGCTACGACTCGCGCTACGGCTTCCCGACCGACATCTGGATCGACTACGACCGCCGGGCGGCCGACGAAGAGGAAGGGTACACCATGATCCGCTTCCGGTCGCTGCGTTAGGCAGGACGCTCCACCTAACGCTCCCAGGCGAACCCCTGGGCGAGTCGCTCGAACCGCGCGGTGGCCGGGACAAACGAGAGAATGGCGGTCCCGCCACCGCGCGGCGTCCAGGCGCGCGTGGCCAGGTCATCGACCCCATCGCCATCGGCATCGAGCGCCTGCAGCACCTCGTGCGCACGAAAGCGCAGGTCGCGCACGGTCGCCTTCTTGGGAGCGCCGTCGCCCACCAGCAGGACGCGCTCGCGCACCCACTCGTAGTCGCCGGCGTACAGCGTGACGATCACCACTCCGCGTGCCGCCCCGAAGCAGCCCGCGGCCACGCTGCGCCGCGCCTTGAGCGTCGCCTTGAGGCGCGCGTACACGGGCTGATCCTCCGACGCGCGCAATGAGTCCTCGGTCTCGCGCGCCAGCCGCGACAGTCCCGCCACAAAGAGCGAATCGACGGTGCGATCGCACGCCGACGCTGCCGAGGGCGCCTCGCCCCCCACGCGCTGCGCCGAGGCGACGAGCGGGTCCGTGGACTTGGCGAGCGAATCGACCAGCGGCGACGTGGTGAGGGTCCCCACGATGCGCCCGTTGTACGCCTCGAAGCCCTTGATGGTCGCGTCGTCGCTCCCCCACGCCCCGCGCAGGCGCAAGCGCGTGCCGATGGGAAAGGGGGAGTGCGCCGCCGCGGCGGCGCGAAAGGCCTCGAGGCGTGCCGGATCCTTCTTGAGATCGATGTCAACGCGCCCCAGATCGACTACCATCCGCTTGGTGCGCGCCGCCGCGGTGAACCAGTCTTGCACGACCGGTGCAAAGACGAGACGTTGTGAAATCGTGTCGGCGAGCGCGGACTGGGGCGTAGCGGGACGGTCGGGCGCCGTCTTGGTGGATTGCGGCGTCGCTGTCGTCACCGGGGCGCTGTCGCCCGCCGGCGCGATGGAATCAGGCGACGCGGCGACGCTCGCGCTGTCGGCGGCCGAATCGCCCGCCGATGCCGCACGCTGGCCCCCGCTGCCGCAGGCCATGACCAACACGAGGCAGGCGCCTAACGTGAACGACGGCGCACCACGCACGGCCCGAGGGCCGGGAAGCTCCAAACGAGACATGTCGCCGGGAACTTAGCGCCCCTCGTCACCTCCTGAAACTCCATCACGCGCATGTCGCCCTTCCAATACAGCCGCCCCACCACGCTCGACGATGCCGTCGCGCAGCTGCAGCGCCCCGGCGCCCTCCCGCTGGGCGGTGGCACCGACCTCCTGCCACAGGTGCGCGAGTCGCTCGCCGCCCCCGAGCTGCTGGTCGACCTGCGACGCCTCCCCGCGTCAGCCGACGTCACCTGGCTGGACGATGGCGGCGTGCGCATCGGTGCCTCGGCGCGCCTGGCGCACCTCGCGCGGCACGCCGAGTTGGGCGAGGCCTTCCCCCTCCTCACCGAGAGCTGTGCCGCCGTCGGCTCGGCGGCGCTGCGCACGATGGGGACGCTGGGCGGGAACCTCTGCCAGCGACCGCGCTGCTGGTACTTCCGCCACGGCTTCTCGTGCCACAAGAACGGCGGCGACACCTGCCGTGCCGAGGTGGGAGAGAATCACTATCACTCCATCCTGGGGGGCGGCCCCTGCTACGCCGTGCATCCGTCGGATCCCGCGGTGGCACTCACGGCGCTGGAGGCGGTGGTCCACGTGGCCGGCGCGGCGGGCGCGCGCGACGTGCCTACTCCCGAGTTCTATCGCGACGCCGCGCGCCCCGGCGCACGCGAGACCATCCTTGCACCTGGCGAGATCGTCACCGCTGTCACGATTCCGGGCGTGTCGCGTGGCGGGCGGCAGCGCTACGAGAAGGTGATGCAACGCGGCGCCTTCGACTTCGCCCTCGTCTCGCTGGCGGCCATCAAGCGGCGCGACGGTGAGGTGCGACTCGTGCTGGGCGGGGTTGCGCCGCACCCATGGCGCGTGACCGACTCGATCGAGGAGGACGTGAGTTCCGGCGGCCTGAGCGACGACGACATCGAGACGCTCGGCGCACGCGCGCTGTACGATGCGCGACCGCTCGAGCACAACGGCTACAAGGTCGACATCGCGAGCGCCATCCTCTCACGCGGCATCGCCTTTCTCGAGGGGCGTTAGGCACGTGACTGTCCCCGCCTTCGGCTGCCTGATCGTCGCGACGGGACTCGAGCGCGACCCCGCCCGGGCGCAACTCGCCGACGACCACCTCGACGAACTGATCGCCACCGCCGTCTTGCTCGGCGCGTCGCCTGTGGTCGTCGCGCACGACGGCACCCCACGCGTGGCCCCACCGGCGCGCGCCTTCAAGCTCCCGCGCGCCGAACGCGACGACCTCTCGGCGATGCGACTGGGGCTGATGCAGTTCACCAACGCCCCCGTCGGCGCCGCCCTCGTCATCCCCATCGAGTCGTACACCATCGGCGGCCAATTCCTTCGCGGCATGATCACCGAAGCCACCCGCCGCGCCCTCCCCCTCGCCGCCGCCGCCGTCCAGGGCACGTTAGGCTTCCCCCTCTACGCCACCCGCGACCTCTGGCGAGAACTGATGACGACGGAGGGAGGATTGCCAGCTGTGCTCCGCCACCTCGGCCCAAGAGTCCTCGCCCTCGAAGTCGAATAGCCCCCACTCATCTTCTCGTCTTCCCGTCTTCCCGTCTTCCCGTCTTCCCGTCTCCCCCACACCCTCCGCCCGTACCGCATGCCCAAAGCTGTCGTGATGCCCGCCCCCGGCGCCCCATTGCGCCTGACGGACTTCCCCCGCCCCATCCTAGAGCCGGGCGCCGCGCTCCTGCGCGTCACCTACTCCGAAGTCTGCGGCACCGACGTGCATCTGCATCACGGGCGGCTCTCGGGGGTCCCGTACCCCATCATCCCCGGGCACGTGTCGGTCGGCGTCATCGACGAGATGAATGGAACGATCACCGACATCGAGGGGCGACCGTTTGCGCTGGGCGATCGCGTCACCTTTCTTGACGTGCATGGCACCTGCGGCAAGTGCTACCAGTGCCTGGTGGCCAAGCAGTCCACGCGGTGTCCGCACCGCAAGGTGTACGGTATCACCTACAGCGCGAATGACGGGCTGCTGGGCGGGTGGGCCGAGTACCTGTGGATGAAGCCCGGCGTGCACATGGTGCGCCTGCCGGCCGCGCTCGACGAAGCCACCTTCATGGGGGGCGGGTGCGGGCTGGTGACGGCGCTGCACGCGGTCGATCGCGCCGAGTTGCGGCTGGGGCAGAACGTGGCGGTGCTGGGGGTGGGACCGGTGGGGCAGTCGATCATTGCGCTCTCGGCGCTCTCGGGGGCGCAGCGCATCTTCGCGATCGGTGACCCGGCGTCACGCCTCGCCTTCGCCGAGCGCATGGGGGCGACCGATACGCTGGGACTGGATGTCGATCCGCAGGCGCGGCGCGATGCGGTACTCGAGGCCACCGACGGGCACGGGGTGGACACCGTGATCGAAGCGAGCGGGGCCCCCGACGCGGTACTGCAGGCGTTCGACCTCGTGCGCGACGGCGGGCGCATCGTGATCTGCGGGCACTACACCGACAACGGCGACATTCGCATTCATCCGCACTTTCACATCAACCGCAAGCACATCGAGATTCGCGGCTGCTGGGGGAGCGACTACTCGCACTTCTACCGGGCCGTGGCGATCGCCGCCAAGCACGGCGATCGCATTCCGTGGCGCGAGATGGTCGAGCGGCGCTACACGCTCGAGGAAGCCCAGGAGGCACTCACGGCGGTGGAACGCCGCGAGGTGACCAAGGCGATTATCGTCCCCCGGTGAAGGCGAAGTTCTCTTCGGTCACCAGGTGGCGCGCGTCGGCGAGTGGGACTTCGCGAATCTCGCCAGCCGCAAAGGCGTACTCGCGCCCGCTCGACCTCCCCGTCACGCAGATCGTCCCTTCGCCCGTGTAGCAGACGGCAATCAACCGCTCGCTCCCGAGCGGGGCGATGGTCGGAGCCAGCGATGGCGAATGCATCAGGACGGTGCGGCGCGACATCGGGCGCAGCGTCTCGAACAGGGCGACTTGGCGTTCGGTGAAGGGCGACATGTGATGACTCGCGAGAACGGCGTGAACGGCGGACTTCAACGTGCGGGCGAGGCGTCACCACCCTGGCGACAGCGCTCGTGCTGGCGAATGCGAAAACGGAGCGGAGGGCGCGACAGCGTCTCTCCCTGAGAGACACGCTGTGGTAACCGCAACCACGACGCGTCCGTTCCCGCACTCGTTGATGAAGTTCGGCCAGGGCCCAGCGGCTGTACACTCGGGGAACCCCGGGCCCGTTTCTGTTCTCTCGCGTTAGGAATCGCTTTTACTGGTGACGCGCATCACACGTGGATGTGCAACGATCGCCCGCGACTAGCGCGCCATCGCGAAGCTGAACGGCTGCTGCACCAGTTGCCGCACCTTCGCCCCCTTGAGTCTGGCCGGCGTGAAGGTCATCCCCGGGAGCGCCTCCCGCACCGCGTTCGCGAACAGCTCGTGCGTTGCCTTGAGCGTCTTGAACGTGGCGGGCTCCACCTTGCCCATCGTATCGACCACGAACTGTACGAGCACGTCGCCCTCCACGCCGGCCTTTCGCAGGATGTCGGGATAGCGCGGCGCCGTGGCCCCCTCGGCGCGTACCGGGATTTCCACCTGGAACTCGAAGTACGGCTGATCGGGCTCCCGCGAATTCGCCGTCTGCGACTCGAGCGGGGGCGCGACCACCGCCGGCGACGCGGGCGACGTCTCGGTCGCAACGGAGGAACCTGCTACGTGCGGCGCTTCGGTGTTGCAGGCGGCGACGACCACCGTGCCGGCCACCGTTAGGCACACCATCAGGACGAGCGGCGACATGCGTGGCGGGTGCGTCATGGCGTTGATTCTCCGGGCAAGAAGGGAGTATGACTCGGACAGCGCCGGTGCCACCGCCTGAGCGGAGGCGCCCTGTCCGGCGACGTGCAGCAGGAGCGCCCCGTACGCACGACGATCGGCGCGCGTGCGGCGCAGGACGCGCCGGTCGCAATCGACCTCGATGGCGCCACGCAGGCGGCGCTCGATGAACCAGAGCGCGGGGTTCCACGGCAGCAGGATCGCCAGGAAGCGTCCCACGCCTTGCAGCAGCGCGTCGCCCGCGCGCAGGTGCTCGAGTTCGTGCCCCAGCACGAGCGCCCGCGCCTCATCATCGAGATCGAGGATCCACGACGGGACCACCACCTCACCCCCAACGGCTCCCACCACCGCGGGGCCGACATTCGGCGCGACGAGCACCGGTGTCCCATCGAGGCGGCGGCGTTCCCAGCCGTCGCGGGAGAGTTGCAGCCGACGGCGTCGATCCGCCCAGCGGACGACGAGCGCCACGCTCGCCAGTGCCCACCCTCCCAGCAGGAACACGTCCATCGTCCCCAACCCGAACAGCGCCGACTCGGGGATCGACGGGACCAGGATCGCCGGCAGTCGGATGATCTCCTGGGAGATGGCACCGTCGCCCCCCACGCCAGAGTCGCCGCGTTCGCGAAAGACGCGCAACGCCGGCACCACGACGGCCAGCGACGCCGCGCCTAACCAGACCCACCGCACCGCCCACCCCCAGCGCTCCATCCCCCACTCGGCCACTCGAGCGGCCAGCGCCACCGCCGTCGCGACCAGCGCGGCGTACGCCATGATCGCGAGTATCATGCGCCCTCCTCCTCCTCCTCGTCCCCGTTGCCCGATCCCAGTCGTTCGCCCAGCAGCGTGTGCAGGCGTCGCAGTTCCTCCTGCGACAGCGTTCGCGCATCCACCAGGTGCGTGAGCAGCGATTCGAACTTCCCGTCGAACAGCCGATCCACCACGCGCCCCACCGCACTCTGCTGCGCATCGGCGTGCGCGAGCCGCGCGAAGTAGCGATGCGCCTTCCCCTCCTCCTGGTGCCCGACCGCCTCCTTGGCCTCGAGATTTCGGAGGATCGTCAGGACGGTGGTGTACGCCAGCGGATCGGGGAGCGCGTCCCGGACCTCGGTCACGGTCGACGGCCCCCGCTTCCAAAGCACCCCGAGGATGTCGAGCTCCCGGGTTCCGAACGATTCGAGCGACATGCAGCGGCTCCTGTCTACTATGGCGATAGTATGTACGCTCGCCCGTGCATTTTGTCAACTATGCAGATAGTAGACGTCGCTGAATCCCGCCGCCGGTTCGAGTGGTAGTTTTCGCGCCGGCAGTACGCACCCTCCTCGTCACAGTCAAAGGACAGTCCTGATGCGAGTCCTGTGGGCAGTGCTCAAGCGCGAATATCTCGAACGCGTGCGCACGCGATGGTTCGTGATCGCGACGCTGTTCGGGCCGTTGCTCTTCGGGTCGCTGATGTTCCTCCCGTCGTACATGGGGCAGCGCACCAAGGCGTCGGCCGACGCGGCACGCATCCGGATCATCGACGCCACTGGCACCAGCATGGGGCAGATCGTCGCGGTTGAGCTGGGGGGCGGAATCGGCGGAAGCGAATCGGCCACGCAGGTCGAGCGCGCCACCTCCGAGACGCTCCCCGACGCCGAAGCCAAGGCGCGCGGCGATGTCATCAACAAGACGCTGAAGGGATACCTGGTGCTGCCGGCGAACATCCTCGCGACTGGCAGCGCGCGCTACATCGGCGTCAACGCCACGGCGATCGCCGACATGGAGCAGTTGCGCACCGTGGTCCAGCGTCAGTTGCTGGCGGCGCAGATCGAGGCCGCTGGGGTGGAGTCCGGCACGGCAACGCGCATCAGCAAGACCAAGTTCACCCTCAAGTCGGATCGCTTGTCGTCGACCGGCGAGGCGGCCGGGTCGGGGAAACTCTCGCTCCTCTTCGCGATCACCGTCGCGATGCTGCTCTACTTCACCATCCTGCTGTACGGCCAGAACGTGCTGCGCAGCGTGATCGAGGAAAAGCAGACGCGCGTGGCCGAGGTGATCGTGGCCAGCGTGCGTCCGGCGCAGTTGCTGGCGGGGAAGGTGCTCGGTGTGGGCGCGGTCGGTCTCACGCAGATGATCATCTGGCTCACTGCGTCGCTCCTGATGGCCAAGTACCGCGCCAAGCTGCTGGCGCTCGTTGGGGTGAACGTGATGCCGCTCATCGGCATCCCCCCGATCTCGGCGGGGATGCTCTTCGCGCTCGTCCTCTACTTCCTGCTGGGATACGTCCTCTATGCCGCGCTCTTTGCCGCGGTGGGAGCGATGACGAGCACCGAGCAGGAGGCGCAGCAGGCGCAACTCCCGGTGGTCTTGCTGTTGGTCGGTGGCATCATGTTCCTGCAGCCGGTGCTGAGCGCGCCGGACGGAACGCTGGCGCAGGTGCTGGCCTGGTTCCCCTTCACCGCGCCGATCATGATGCCGCTGCGCATGACGGCCGTGGAGGTGGCGCCGTGGGACATCGCGTTGTCGATCCTGGCGCTGCTGGCGTCGAGCTACCTGGCCATCTCGTTTGCCGCGCGCATCTACCGCACGGGGATCCTGATGTACGGCAAGCGGGCGTCGCTGCGCGAGGTGTTGACGTGGGCGCGGCGGTCGGGATAGCGGGCGGCGCCACCCGCGTCACCACCTAACGAGTTCACGGCACCGCGCGGGGATCTCTTCGCGCGGTGTTGCGTTAGCGAGCGGTCGAGGGCGAAGGGGCAGACGCGGGCGATACCGCGGGTGCGATTCGCGCAAAGACGCCCATGGCGCCAAGCGGATTGGAGTAGTCGTCGGTCCACCCGCGCGTGCTCCCACCGGTGATGCGGCGCCACTTGGGTCCCAGCGCACCTCCCGCCCCCGCGCGCGCCAGGATCACCCACTCCGACTCGTACTTCCCCGCCGCAAACTCGGCCGGCGTCACGTACGGATCATCGTTCACGAAGGCCTCCCACTGCACGAAGTCGGCAGCGGCCGCGAGGACTGGCGGAAGCCGGAAGAAACGATTGGAGACGTGGAAGAGCATCACGCCGTTCGGCGTGAGCGTGCGCACGTACCCCTCGATTGCCTCGCGCGTGAGCAGGTGAATCGGGATCGCGTCGGAGCTGAAGGCATCGACGATCACGATGTCGTAGCGCGCGGCCGGTTCGCGGGCCAGGGCGAGACGCGCGTCACCCACCACGATGCGCTGCGCCTTGGACGGCGAGTGCGCGAGATACGTGAAGAACGCAGTGTCGCTCGCCAGGCGCGCCACCGTCGGGTCGAGCTCGAAAAAGTCCCATGCCTCGCCTGCTCGGGCATAACAGGCGAGGGCCCCCGCGCCCAACCCGATCAGTGCCACGCGACGCGGCGGATCCTGTGGTGCTAGTCCCGCGAGGTAGTGGCCCGCCGGTCCGGTGGGATGGTAGTACGACGTCGGCGCGCATCCCTGCATCTCCTGGCGACGCTGCACCCCGTGCACCGTGGAGCCATGCACGATGACGTTGGCGTTGCGCTCCTGATCGTGCATCACGCGCACGCGCCCGTAGAAGCTACGCTCGGCAAACAGGATCTTCCCGAACGACGACGGTACCAGCAGCGACGCCGCGAACAGTGCCCCCAGTCGGAGTGTGAAGGCGAGGCCCCGCGTGTTGGCGCCAAGGACAAAGAGCGCGGCCGGGGCAAAGACGAGGACAACCCAACGATCGATGCCGCCGGGGAATCGCTGCTGCACCGCCCACAACGCCAGCGCCACCAGCGTGGCCGGGACGATCACATCGATGACGCGGTCGCGCCAACGCGACGACAGGGGCTCCGTGGGTACCAGGACGAGCGTCGCCAGGACGAGCGCGATCGGGTACTCGACCATGCGCGATGTGAGCAGCGGGGGGACGAGGAGCGTGACCAGGCCGCCTAACGCCCCCCCGATCGACACCGCCAGGTAGAACTGCGGGAGATAGCGCGGTGCCGGCGCGATCGACGCCACGCGCAGGTGGCACAGCAGGCTCCCCAGCGTGAAGACGAGGAGATGGAGCGGGATGAGGAGATTGGCCGGCGTGTTGGCCTCGGCCGCCAGCGCCACGATGATGAAGATGCAGCACAGCGTGAAGACGCGCCCCATCCACGCCGGCGGGTGCGGGCGCCGTCGGCCAAAGGCGACGATGAACGTCGCGAGGTAGAGCGCGAGCGGAACGACCCAGAAGAGCGGAAGCGACGCGACGTCGGTGAGGATGTAGTTGGTGACGCCGAGCAACAGTGAGGCCGGGATGGCGGTGAGGAGGATCACCCGTCCCCAGCCCGCCGGCGAGAAGTCCGAGCCGCCAGATGCGTTTCCGGGCGCGTCGCCGTCGGCAGCACCGGTGTCGGAGCGTAGGGATTGCACCTGCCGGCGCCACGTCGCCCCCATCCCCGCCACGGCGAGCATCACCAACGCCAGCACCACGAGGAAGGCCGAGCGTTGCGCCGTGAGCGAGAGGCGCGGCTCCAGCAGCAGCGGATAGGCAAAGAGCCCCAGCATGCTCCCGGCGTTGCTGGCCGCGTACAGGCGATAGGGCTTGGCCGCCTGCGTGTGCGTGGACTGGGCAAACCACGACTGCACCAGCGTGGTGAGCGCCGAGAGTGCGACAAACGGGAGGAGGACGTGCCGGGTCAGCGTCGCCGTCAGTTGCATGAGCGGCGCCCCGGTCTCGACCGCTGTCAGGCGACGTGCGTCTGGATAGGCGATGAAGAGCGTCGCCAGCAGCAGCACCTGCACCGCCACCTGCGCGCGCACCGGGACGTATCGCGACACGACGAGCGCATAGAGATACCCCAGTAGGAGCGCCACCTGGAAAAACACCATGCAGGTGTTCCAGAGGAGCGGGGTCCCGCCAAAGGACGGCAGCAGGAGCTTGCCGACGTACGGCTCGAGCGAGAAGAGGAGGAGCGACCCCAGAAAGGTCGTCGCGATGGCCAGGGCGCCGTGCTGGGCCTCGAGGTCGGTCGCGCGTGCCGGTGCCGGCGAAAGACGTTCCGCCAAGCTCAGCGCAGGTCGACCGCGCCCTTCGCCGACACCGGCGAAAGGAGCGCAGCGAGCAGGGACGCCTGGAGCGTCGTGTCAGGGAGCGGGGCGTTGGTGGCGTAGAACTCGGCAAAGGCCGTGTCGGCGCGCTTCACGTCGATGCGCATATCGCGCGGATCGTACGTGAGCGTTCCGCGCAGCCCCACGCGATGCGTTCCCGGCTTGGTGCGGACGGTAACCGGGGCAAATCCGCGCGGGATTCCATCGATCAGCACGATCGCACGTCCCTGGTCTGCCGTCACCTTGATGAATCCTTCGTCAACTTCGGGCTGGGCTGCGCTCGCACCGCCAGCCGTCGACGTCGGCGCCGCACCCCGCGCCGTGGCGTCGGGCGAATCGCGAGACGACTCGGCGGCGCCGCGTGGTGTCTCGGCGCGGCGAGGGGAACTCCCGTCACGTTGCTCGCTTGCTCCGGGTTCGGGGCGCTCGCTCTCCTGCCGCCGACCACTTGCAGCTGCCGGAGGCGTGGTGTCGCGCGAGGGCGAATTGGCGTTTCGCCCCGAGGGCTGGCTCCTGCCGCCACTCGCACTCGATCCGCGGCTGCTTTCCCCCGAAGATGAAGGACTCACGTCGAGCGGATCGATGTCTGGCGACTTGATCGCGAGGATCGAGTATCCCCACTTCACCACCTGGTCACGAGACGTTTCCGGAACCAGCGCGGCGGCGACCGCCGCGGCAGCAATCAGCAGCAGCAGCAGTATGGGTGAGGTCCGCTGCTTTTTCACCTGCGGGAGGTGCGTTGGCAAGCCGTGCCCCAGCGCCACGTCGGGATTGGCGAGCGCATCGACGAACTCCCCAACCGAAGCAAAACGCACGGGGGCTTCCTTCGCGATCGCACGGCGGATGGCCGCATTCACGTGCAACGGGATCCCCTCCCGCAACGCGCGATTCTGCGGCAACTCGATCGGGAGAATCTCCGGCAACCCCGGCGCGTCGTACGACACGCGCCGCTGTCCGGTGCAGAGTTCGTACGCAATGACCCCCGCCGCGTAGACATCCACGCGGCGGTCCACCTGGGGCAGGCGCCACTGCTCGGGCGCCATGTACGCGGCATCGCCCACCACTCCCGGTTCGAGCGCCGGGTGCGGGGCCGCCTCGTGCTCCCGCAGCACGAACCCCTTGAGGTGCACGTGCCCGTTGCCATCGAGGAAGACGTTGGTGGGGCGCAGCGCACCGTGCACAACGCCCTGCGCGTGCGCGTGGTCGAGCGCCGCACCTACCTCACGCATGATCGCGACCACGCGCTCGAACGTGGGAGGGTGCTGCTGCAGCACCACGTGATCGAGGCGAAGCGGTCCTACATAGTCCATCTCGACGTACTCGATCCCGTCGAGCGTCTCGATCGGCGACGTGCGCAGGATGTTGGGATGGTGCATCGCCGCGGCCAGCTCCCCCTCGCGCCGGAAGAACGCGACCGCACCGGGAATGTCCTCGGGTGCCGAGAAGGGAAAGGCCACCTTGATGGCGACCGACTTGTCGCCTGCACGCGCCCTGTAGACGAAACCATGCGTTCCCTGCCCCAGCTCGGTCACATCGGTATAGCGCTGGCCGAGCACGGAAGCCGCCTTGGCGGCAAACTCGCGCATCGAAATCATGACGTCCCTCGCTTGCCACTCGCGCGCGGCGCTGGCGGCGGTGCCGACAGCTCGGCAACGATGCGGCGGAATCGTTCATCGGAGTGGAGCGGGGCAAAGCCCGGATCCGCGAGGACGACGCGCAGGGCGCCGTCGCGTGGGTACGCGCGCTCGAGCAACGAGACCGCGCGCATGTTGTCTCCGAGTGCCACCAGCGCGAGCGCGGCGAGCCTGGCATCGGTCACCCCGAGACGCGTCCGTCGATCGAGTTCGCGGAAGAGCTTGAGCGCGCGTGTGCGGGCACGCGTGGAGTCATTGCCGCGAATGTCGACCAGCGCCGATGCGGCCTCGCCGTAGCTTCGCGCCCCCAGTCGCCCCGCGATCTCGGCATCGCTCCACCCCAGGCGCACGTCCGCATCGCCACGTCGCGCAATGGCCCGGAGCGCGTAGGGGATCGGGCGGTACGGATCGGCGGCGATGGCGGCGTTGAACCAGCCGCACGCGGCGTCCAGGCTGCGATCGTTGAGCATCAGGTCACCCAGATCGCCTAACGCTGGCGCAAAGGCGGGGGATTGCACCAGCGCCGCGCGGAACGACTCCTCGGCCTCGCGCCGCTGGCCGATGCGCAGCAGAACGCGCCCGCGCTGCCACGCCACCTCCGGGTCACGTTTGTCGAGCGAGGCCGCGTACGCCGCGGCGTCACGCGCCTCCTTCCAGTGCGCCTTGTCGAACGCGAGCGCCGCGCCGCGCGCGCTCCACGCACGCGCCGACTTGTTGTCGACTGCCGTCGCCAGTTCGGCGTGGTGAAGGGCGAGTCGCGCGACGGAGTCGGGTTTGGCCATCGCCTCGCGCGCCCCTTCCTCCAGCATGGCGAGCAGCGCCAGCGCACGTGCGGTGTGGGCGACACCAAACAACGAATCGGCGGCCACGGCCTCGCCGAAGAAGGCGGCGGCCCGTGTGGCGTAGCCGCTCCCGCGTTCGCGGGCCGCGTCCTCACCGCGCAGGAATCGTTCGAACGCCACGACGCTCTTCGTCTCGCGACGGGTAAGCATCGCGCGTTCCGCCGGCGTGAGGTTGGGGAGGAGTCGCGTCGCGATCTCCATCACCGCGGTCGACTCCGCCTTGGCGAGCAGCCCCGCCTCCATGCGAAAACGCTGGCGCCACGCCGGCTCCGTCGCCAGGGTGTCGTAGAGCACCACTTCGACACTCGGCGCACCACGATCGGTGTCGAGGATGCCGGTGAGCAGGAAGCGCGTCCCCAACTCCCGGGCCACGCGCACGGCGTTCGGCGTGGAGTTGGGGGGGAGCCGGCGAACGGCGTACGGCGTGAACAGCCACAAGCGCGACAGCCCCGACAGGCGTCGCGTGAGCGCGTCGGGGAAGGCATCGGCCAGGAAGCGCTCATCGGCCGTCGCGCGCTGCAGGTGCAACGCCAGCACACCTAACGTGGGCATGTCGGCCGCTCGCGGAGCGGCCTTGGGACGCACCGGGGCCGGCGCCACGCATGGCGGGGGCGAGGGGACATACGAGTACTGTGCCCGCGCATCGCGCGCGAGCCCCATGGCGAGCAGTCCCGCCAGAGTTCCCATCCACCGCAACATCCGCACGAGAGACTCCTGCACTGCTGAAAAACGGGTGTCGCAGCCTCCCGTCAGCTGCATCCCCGCCGACGGGCGGCGGCGCGATTACTTGACCAGGGCGATCCTCTTCACGAGTCCCGCCGAAGGCGAGAATCTTCCGGAACTCGAAAGATCGTTGAAGTAGCCGGTGACTGAGTCGCCTTTGATGTAACCTGTCACGGTGAATGCCCCGATATACTTCACTCGATAGTAACAGTTGCCAGCACCACCACAGGTGGTGCCTGAGTTGAATGTCGTCGTGTTGTTCGACTGATAGTCCCAAATGGCCATCTTGATGGTTGGCATAACCGTCGCAGGAGCGAGAGGGCAACTGAATGAGTTGTTGCCGCCACCAGGCGTCGGGACACCACCACCGTTGCAGAGTCCCGCCACCCCCTTGCGAAGCTGTCCCGCGGAAAGACCCGCATCCGCAGCAAGAACAGTCCCCGGCCCCACGCTGACGTTCTTCATGAGTGGATTGCTGCAGTACGCCGCGATCAGATCATCGAATGCACCGCCGTTCGATGAAGTGCCGGTGGAATCGGGCAATGTCACTGCTCCAAAGGTCCCGGATCCGGTTGCTGGAGAATTGCCAGCGAACGCCAGCGAGATTTGGTTGGACGCTGTGAACCCGCTGATCAGCGCCACTTCGCCCACCGACAGGTTGTGCGAAAGGCTGTACGACAATCCCGTGACGGCGGAAAGGGAGTTCAGGAGCGCCGCATAGGGCATTCCCCAAGGCTTCACGCAGTCCGTCACGCCCACCGATCCCACCACCGCAATGCTGGTCGCGGTCCTGGAACGCGTATTCAACCCGAGAAATCGACCGATCGTATAGCTAGCGGTGTACTGCGAGGTCGCCTGCACCGCGTTGTTGGTGGTGTCGATCCAGTTCCCACCGGCGGCCGGCGTGAAGGGGCCGTTCGGAAACGTCCACCGCCCCGGGATCACGTTCGCGGTGGTGATCGTTGGTGTTGCGCCCTCGACCTTGTTGGAGTCACCGAGTGCCACCGCAGATAAAGCTGACGCGGCACCTAACCCCTTTGCCAGACCATGCGCACCGGCCAGTGCAGCGGCGTCGGACGACACGTGCACCTGCGCGCGAAAGAGGTACATCCGCCCGAAGTCAAGCGCGAAGGCCATGACCGTCACCAGCGCAACCAGCGACACCCCCACGAGGATCATCGTGGCCCCCCGACGGTTCTTCAATCGCAGCATCGTCCTACCCTCCCGGAGCTGAGTCGCGTTGGTTCGACCTCGCATCACCACCGCCTAATTGATTCCCAATGCAGCCCACAGCGGCGCCAGCCCCACCACCAGCGGTCCGCCCACCACCGCAAACAGGGCAGGCAGGATGAACAGCGCCATCGGGACCACCATCTTGGGCGCCGCAGTCGCCGCCTTCTTTTCCGCCGTGTGACGACGCTTGCGGCGCAGGCTCTCCGAATAGACACGCAACACGCGACCGATCGACGACCCCCAACGCTCGCTCTGAATCATGCTCGACGCCAGCGTGCGCAACTCCTCCACGCCGCTCCGATCAAACAGGCCGTGCAGCGCGTCCTCGCGGCGCATCCCGGCGTTGGTCTTCCGGTTCACCACCAGCAGCTCTTCGGCCAGCTCCGGATGCACGCCCTGCATCTCCTTACCCACGCGCAGTAACGCCGCATCGAGCGACACGCCGGCTTCCACGCACACCAACAGCAGGTCGAGCACGTCGGGGAGCGAGCGGCGGATGCGCAGCTGGCGCGCCGCTTCCATGCGCACCAATACGAACGGCGGCAGCATGAGCCCCATCGCCACCCCCACCGTCACCGACAGGGCAAAGACCTGCATGCTGTCGCGCGGCGCAAAGAGCAGCGCGATGCCGGGTAGCACCAGCGCGCTCACGATGCGCAGGAACGCGTACACCGCCGGCGCCGCCGCCGAGTCGAAGCCGGCACGGACCAACCGCCCCGCGTTCGATTCCTCGAGCAATCCATCGGGAACCAGGCGCTCGAAGGTCTCGCGCATCCGCTCCGCGCGGTCGCCCTTCTGCTCGGTGAGGACGATGCGGCTCCGCACATCGTCGAGCGCAGAACCACCCTCCGACGCGCGGCCGATCACCGCCACGCGACGCCGGTTGGACTGCACCGCCCACGTGGCGGCAGCAACCGCGAGCACCAGCACCACCACCAGGCCGATCATCAACGTCGACACGATCGATCTCCCCTGGTAACGCTACACGTCCACGTCGGCGATGCGACGCAGCACGTAATAGCCAAAGATCACCGACCCTGCCGCGTACAGCAGGATGTTGCGCCCGAGGTCGGAGTTGAACACCGGTTCCAGCATCGGCCGATTGAGGAAGAAGATGGCAATGAAGGCCAGCACCGGCATGGACGACAACACCGCGCCAGTGAACTTGGGTTCGGCGGTGAGCGTGTCGATGTGGTCGTGCAATGCCCCGCGGTCGCGGATGAGCGTGGAGAGCCCTGTCAGAATCTCGCTCAGGTTGCCCCCGGTCTCGCGTTGGATCAGCAGCGAGGTCACGAACATCTTGATGTCCAGTGTCCCCACACGCTCCTGCAGGTCCAACAACGCGCTGCGCACGTCGACGCCCAGCCGCTGCTCGTCGTAGAAGCGCATGAACTCCTCGCCAATGGGGGCGGTCATCTCTTCACCCACGAACTTCATCGCCGCCTGGAACGAGAAGCCGGCGCGCATGGCGTTGACGATCATGTCCAGCGCATCGGGAAGCTGCGTTTCTAACCGCTTGAGCCGCTTCCCCACCAGGTAGTTGAGCAGCACGGTGGGAACAAGAATGCCGATCGCACCAAACAGCACCGCCGCCAGCACTCCCCACCGTTGCCCCGTGAGGAGACCAATTGCCCCAATCAACGCCGACGCGATCAGGAACTCACCCACGCTCCAGCGCACCCCCGCCCGCTGGATGTTGCGCTCGATGAGCGGAGTGATCGTCTGACCAGTCAGGAAACGGTCCAGAAACGGGACCGCGCTCTTGCGAATGTCGCGTAGGATGTTGATGTCGGCCTGCGCCGACGTCCCCCCCCGCATGCGATCGCGCAGCGCCGCCACCGTTTCCAGTCGGCGACGGTTCACGAAGACGAAGACGCCCAGGAGGACGAAGACCGTCCCGAAAAAGACCGCGAAAAGGATGAGTGTCTGCACCGTCAGTCTCCCGCTACACCATGGAGAACATGCTCGCCGGCAGCTCGACCCCCGCCACCTGCAAGCGTTCGGTGAACGTCGGACGCACCCCCACCGCCTCGAAGTTGCCGACCACCGATCCATCGTCGGCGATGCCGCGGCGGCGGAAGCGGAAGATCTCCTGCATCGACACCACCTCACCTTCCATCGACGTGATCTCGGTGATCGACGTGACGCGGCGCGTCCCGTCGGCCAGACGCGACACCTGCACCACTACCTCCAGCGCCGACGCGATCTGCTCGCGGATGGCTCGCGTGGGGAGCGACGTCCCGGCAAACTGGATCATCGTCTCCACGCGCGACAACGCATCGCGCGGCGAGTTGGCGTGGATGGTCGTGAGCGACCCTTCGTGACCGGTGTTCATCGCTTGCAGCATGTCCAGCGCCTCGGCGCCGCGCACCTCGCCCACGATGATGCGGTCGGGGCGCATGCGGAGGGCGTTGCGCACCAGGTCGCGCGCCAGCACCTCGCCCTTGCCTTCGGCGTTAGGCGGGCGCGTCTCCAGTCGCACCACGTGCTCCTGCTGCAGCCGCAACTCGGCGGCGTCCTCGATGGTCACCACGCGCTCAGCCGCCGGGATGTACGATGACAGCGCGTTGAGCAGCGTCGTCTTCCCCGAGCCGGTACCGCCCGAGATGAGCACGTTGAGGCGCGCCTGCACGCAACCGGCCAGAAGGTCCACCATCTCCTGCGTGATCGATCCCGACTGGACGAGCTGGTCCATCGACAGCTCGGCGCCAAAGCGACGGATCGAGAGCACCGGGCCGTCGAGCGCGAGCGGCGGAATGATCGCGTTGACACGCGAGCCGTCGGGGAGACGGGCGTCGACCATCGGCGACGACTCGTCCACGCGACGCCCGACGCGGCTCACGATGCGATCGATGATCGCCATGAGGTGCGCGTCATTGCGGAACGAGATCGGGACGCGCGACAGGCGCCCCTTGCGTTCGATGTAGATGTCCTTGGGGCCGTTGACCAGGATGTCGGAGATCGTCGGATCGCGGAAGAACGGCTCGAGGGGGCCGAGCCCGGTCACCTCGTACACGATCTGCTCGATGACTTCCTCGCGCTCGGCCTGGCTGAGCGGCGTGGCCTCGCTGCGCAGGAATTCGGCGACCGCATTGCGAATCTGCGACGCCAGCGCGGCTTCGTCGTCGATGCGCTCCAGCACCTCGAGGTCGAGGCGTTCGACCAGGCGACGATGCAAGTCGACCTTGAGCTGGTCGACGGGGCTCAACACCTCGATTTCCAGGCGGCGGGGCGTGAACGTGCGCGACAGCCGTTCTGCCGGCGAGGCGACTGGCGTGTGCTTCGGCGCGCGGGTCGTGGTGACCGCGGCCGACGCCGCCGGGGCTTCGGGCGCTCCGTCTCCCGTTCCGTTTGTCTCCCGCTCGCCAGGCTTAGGTGCCGAGCGTCCCAACAACCGATCGCGAAGACTCGCCATCGCTATTTCCTCCCCAGCCTGAAGAGACGGCCCAGGCGCGAATCAGGCTCCGATCCGTTCCCCGCCGTCTTCCCGTCGTCGATGGAACTCCCGGTCAGCTTGGCCGCGAGATTGATGTAACTGCGCGAGAGCGCCGAATTGGGCTCGTAGTCGATGAGCGGCACGCCCTTGGTGGTCGCCTCGGCGCAGGCGCGAAAATCGTTCGGCAGGCGCCAGACGATCTCGCGTCCCAGCACCGACTCGGCGTCCCGCACCGAGAGCGGCGATTCCGCGTCGGCCCGGTTCACGATCACCATCACCTTCTGCTGAGGATACCCCAGCCGGTCGAACAGCTGCAACGTGCGCTGCGCGCTGCGCAACGCCGGCACGGATAGCTGCGTGACCAGCACGATACGATCGGCGGCATCGAGCGCGGCCAGCGTGCGCTCGCTGAGGTAGTGCTCCGTGTCGACCACCAGGTAACCGAAGTGCGTGCGCAGCTGCGACATGATCGTCGCCGCCGCGTTGGCATCGATCAGCTCCAGCACCTCGGGGTTGTCCGACGAAGGCAGTGTCCAGATCCCTCCCGGCCCCTGTGTGAGGAGCGAGAAGAGCAAGTCGCCGTCGATGCGGTCGACTTTCATCACCAGGTCGCCGACGTCGTAGGCCGGCTTGAGGTCGAGCACGACGCGCACGTCGCCCCCTACCACGACATAGTCGGCGAGCGCCACGCGGCGCGTCGGGTGTCCACGCGCAATGGCCGCGGCGAGGTTCACCGCGACCGTCGTGGTTCCGAGCCCGCCCTTCGCGCTGTAGATGGCAATTGCCATCCCTGCCTCGCGGACCGGCGCTTTCATGCGCCGGGCGAGTCGGTCCACGCAGACGGCGAACTCCTTGGCATCCAGCGGCGCCGGCGTGAACTCGTGCACACCGGCGCGCAGCGCACTCAGGATCATCTCGGGGTTGGCCCCCGGCGCCGTGCCGATGATGAACGAGGCCGTCTGGCGGATTTCGCGCTCGATGAGCGTCATCTCCACCGGTCCGACCCCTTCCAGCGACAGGACGACGAGGTCGAAGTGCTCGCTACGCAAACGGGCCGCCGCGGCGGCGAGCGTCGGAACGCTCTCCGCCGGGCGGAAGCCGAAGCGACCTAACACTTCGTTGGCGACGTCGACCGGATTGGCGGCCTGTCCCACGAACAACGCGGTGCGATCCACAGTGCTGCGCTCCTCTCGCCTTACGGCTTCTTCGTGGCAGGAGGCGCCGGGAGGCGCTTCTGGATCGCTTCTCTCGCCGGCAGTGTCGTATCGGGCTTGATCGGCAGGACGAGTTGGCCGTCGACGTGCGAAGGATCGATGATGCGCGGCGTCACGACCACCAGCAACTCGCTCTCGGAGTTCTGCCAGCGCGTGCTCCCGAACAGGGCGCCGATGATGGGAATGTTCATCAATAGCGGAATGCCATTGCGCACCTTCTCACGCTCTTCGTTGAACAACCCCGACAGGATCACCGACTGGTCGCGGCGGATGTCGACGGTGCTCGAGACGCGCCGCGTGCGGAGCGCCGGGATGCGAAATCCGCCCAGCAGCACTGCGTTGGAGTAGTCGAGGCTCGACACCTCGGGATTCACGTGCAGCTTGATGATGCTGTCGCTGAGAATCTCGGGCCTGAAGCTGAGGCGGATGCCGAACTCGCGGAATTGAATCGTGACGGGCACCTGCCCGCCAACGCCGCCGCCGGCACCACCCTGCACGATTGGAACAGGAAACTCGCCGCCGGCGAGGAACGACGCGGAGTCACGATCGGCCGTCAGCAGGTTTGGCTCAGCGAGCAATCGCGCGCGCCCACCCTGCTCTTCGGCCTCGAGGAAGCCGAGGAACTGTTGGGTGCCGAAATCGGAAAGGATCGTGAGAAAGCGAGATTCGGCGGGAATCGCGATCTTGCCCGTGTTGTCGAACACGTTGTCGCTCTTGAACTGCCCGGCGCCAACGCGGTTGTTCCCGTTGGACTCGCGATAGAGTCCGGAGACTCCAAGGTTGCGCAGCAGGTCGCGGCGCACTTCGGCCAGGCGCACGGCCAGCAGCACCATGCGACGATCCGACGCCGCACGCACCGAGACACGGTAATGCAGGCGGGGACGGTCTCCCGCCCACAGCACGATGTCGGTCTCGCCGTTTGCCTTGCCGTTGATGACCAGGTCACGCTCGGCCACCACCACAACGTCGGCGATGTCGGGATTGGCGACGGCGATCTTGGTGATCGGGTCGGGGGTGGTGAGCGGATACGAGCGCCCGGCAACGAGCGCGATCCTGAGAATGTTCTCGGGCGCCGTTTGCGCGCTGGCCGAGCGGCCGCCAGCCACCAAGAGGACGGCGACGACTGCGGCAAGTCGAAGGGTCATGCCCGCAGCGAGACCCGACATACGAAGGGCTTTCCTCACGCGATGTATCCTGGTGCTAGAGACGAGTGTGGTGATCGACGGAGCGTTCACGGAACGTCGGGCTTCTTCTTGGTCGAGTCGGATTTCTCGAACTTCTGCTGGCTCGCCTTGTCTCCGCGATAGATCTGGATCGTGAGCGAGTCCGGCTTCTTGGGCGCAACCGGCGCAGCCGACACGGGAGCAGCGGTTGGTGCAGGCGCCGATGTCGTCGACGAGGGCGCGGCCGACGAGGTACGTCGAGGCACGCGTCGCACCTCACCCGACTGTTCGACGACCTTGGTCGTGGGCGTCCCTCTCAGCTGACCGAGCACGTCGCCCGACCGCGCCCCCCGGGTCTTGATCGAGTCGGGGTCGCCGTACCCGCGCAGCATCAACTGGATAGGCCCTTCGCGCATCGCGACAGAGAGCTGCTCGGCTTCGTCGGGGAAGACCTCGAGCGTCACCGTTGTCGCGTTGATGGGGCGATTGTCTGGCCCTGAGGCCACCACGGTCCCAACCGACAGGACGCGCATGTTCGACATGAACAACTTCGACACCTGGTTGCCCGCGGCCTCGTCCCGAAGCGTGACGATGACGTCCACGCGCGAATCTGGCTGAATGAGACCACTCACGCCGGCCACATCGTCGATCCGCACCGCCATGGCGCGCTTGCCAGGGGTGATCTTGACCTGGATGCCGGGACCCGTTCCGGCAGGTGCAAGGCGGCCGGGAACGATCGCCTCACCCTTGAAGATGGCGACACGCGACACGCGGCCAACCACCGAATCGAGGGAGGCAAATGCGCCTGGCGGGACCGCCGCCGCCGGCCACTGGGCCACGGCGAGCGCGACCCGCTCGAGCGACATCCCTTCCATGACGTCCTGATTGGCGACGACCACCGGTCGCAGCACCACCTGGCTCTGCGACTTGGTGTTCTCGATCAGGCGATAGACACCGAACGTCGCAGCGCCAGCGGTGGCGAGTGCGGCGACAAGCACGAGGGTGTAACGGTTCGTAGCCATCGAAGGGACTCAGTGCAGCGGAAGAAGAATTGGGCAAAACACCGGAAGGATCACGAGCCTTCGTACCGGAAGGTCGCCGTCGCGTGCAACGTGTCCTTCATGGCGCGCCCCATGAGCTGCGGAAGCGGAGTGAGCCAGGTGAACGGAAAGCTGAGTCGCACCCGGATCTGCTGCGCACCCGGACAGTTGGGCAGGCAGGTTACGACGATGTTCGAGTTGGCCGGCAAGGTGGAGCCGAGCCACTGGCCCGAATCCATCACCGTCTTGGTGTACACGCGAACGCTGGTCGTGTTGGGGGGCGTGGGAAGGGCAGCACCCCATCGTGCCCCTTCGCGCGCAGCACCGGTGAGCTGGTTCGCCGTGAACATCGCCCGCCCGAAATCGATCGAACCGAAGATCAGCAGGAGCAGGAGGGTCGCGAAGATCGCGAACTCCAGGATGGCAACTCCGGACTCGTCACGAGCAAAGCGTCGCAGTGCCATGTGTGGATCTCCTAGAGCAGAATGCCTGGCCGCCACGCCGCAATCAGCAGCCCGGCGGCCATGGCAAGTCCGTAGGGCATGCGCCGGTCCCACTTGGCCGGCGCGACCTCTCGTAACGCAGACGGTTGTTGCAGGCCGTGGGCCAGTCGCATCAGCGTGTACGAAAAGCCATGTTGAAATAGCAGGTAGAGGATCGAGAGGAAGCCGCCACACAAGCCGGCCAACAGCGCCCCCTCGAGTGCGCCGGCGGGGCCCAGCCACGCAGCCCCCGCGGCAAAAAGCTTCACGTCACCGGCACCCATCATCTTCAGGAGCCAGAACGGGAGCCAGAGCGCTAACCCGGCTCCGAGACCCAGCAGGGCACGCCCTCCTCCCTGCACAGGACCTTCGACTGCAACGCCGATCCCGATGCCCAACAGCGCGATCACCAGCACCAGGGCATTCGGGATGCGGCGCGTCCGAAGGTCCGAGATACACGCGGCTACGAGAAGCGACGCAAACACCGCCCCCACCACCCCGCCCATCCACGGACCTTCGAAGCGCGTGAGCATTGGCTTACGGCAGCGCGGAGTCGACCTTCGAGAAGCCGTTGCTGACCTTCTTGCCGAGGCTCGTCACGAAGACGATCGACAGGACGGTGATGAGCAGGACGAGCATTCCGTACTCGAGGAGCGTGGCGCCCTCTTCTTCGCGAACGAAGCGACGGGTGAGCGAGGCAAGCTTGGACATGATGGAACCTCGTGATGAGATCGGGGGAGCTGAGGAGGCCGACGCCCGTCCCCCACGGGCGGCGACTGAGGAACTACGAACGGGGACTAACGGTCGGATGCTTTCGGGTATCCGTCATCCCGGCGAGGGCTTGGCGTGTGCCGAGGGACGGGTGGTACGGCGTGCGGCGGGAGCCGCGAACCCGATGAGTGTGGCGGGAGTACTCGAGGACGTACGAGTGGGCTTACGGCAGGACCGAGTCGACGGTCGAGAAGCCGTTGCTGACCTTCTTGCCGATCGACGAGATGAAGACAATGGACAACACCGTGATCAGGAGCACGAGCATCCCGTACTCGAGAAGGGTCGCCCCCTCTTCGTCCCGCATGAATCGACTGGCGACACCGGCGAATTTTTTCACGACACACCTCCCGAGCCTCACGCGGCTCCGTTTGAGAACGACCTCGTCGCGTCTACGCGGCGATCGACTTACGGGGAGCCATCGGGGCTCCTCAGGACCTTCGGAGGGAGCCGGTCTCGCGGCGTTAGTCCACTTGCCCACCCCCTCCCACACCAGCTTGCCAACGCACGCCCTGTGCCAGAATCGGTGCGATTCGTCACACAGTCATCGGTCGCCATGAGGAAAAGGATCCGCATCGGGGGAACAGATGACTTCGCCGGAGCCCGGAATCTCGCCATAGACCGACAGTCATATGACGGCGGGTCCAATTGATGAGCGACAGAACATGGCCAGAACGGGCTAGAGTCGCCGCTTTGCGTCTTTTGAGCGTCAGCACGTCAGGGCGACTACCCGTCGCCGCCCGGAATACAGACGGCCAGGGGCCTCGGGTCTTCCCTGATCCCGGTGCGGGTTCCGATTCCACAATCGGAGATTCAGTTGTCGTGAACTTCCCACACTCCTGCCCGCTCAGAGCTTTGCCCGCCGGTTTCTGCAGGATTTCCAGAAGTCAGACGAGGGTCAGTAGCCCTCCCACTGTGGACTCGGCTCCTCAATCGTTCACCGAACGCCACGATTACCCCGGCCATGGGGTGGCCCCGGTCGTGCGACAACCCCTGCTGCGTCCCGCTTGTGACTCTCCGTCGCCCAACTGCCACCGTGTCCGAACGTTCGACCAATCACGGCCACACGCTCCCGTCCATCGCCGACATCGTCGCCATCGCCGTGGCGCTGCTGCTCGCCGTTGGAGGTGCCGAACGCATCACGCAGAGTGACGGCGACCTCTTTGCGCATATCGCGATGGGGCGATGGATCATCGACAGCCAGGCCATTCCGCGCGTTTCGCTGTTCGGTGATGCTGCCTTGCCTACCGCTTTCGTGGCCCCGGCCTGGGGCGGAGCGACGATCTTCGCGTTTCTTGAACGCATCGGCGGACTGGCGTTAGTCGCCGCCTTCACAGCCACCCTCGCCGGAGCGACGCACTCGGCGCTCGCCATCTATATGAAGCGTCGCGGCAGCGACGCGGCACTCGTCGCCGTCGCCTCAGCCGTCGGAATGGTGCTCGCCGCCACACACTGGCTGGCCCGTCCCCACGCCTTCTCCATCGCGGCAGCCGCCGCGTTGCTCATCCTGATGGACGGCGCCGGGCGGCGAGCGATTGCCGCGATCCCGGTTCTCTTTCTCATCTGGGCAAACGTCCACGGAGGCTGGGCCTTTGGCTTGGTGATCCTCGGGTGCTACACGGCCGGAACGGTCGCCGAGTCTATGCTGACGCGAACCGGAGACCTTCGCGCACGCAGCATGACGCTCATCGCCTCATCCGTCCTGGCGGCGCTGGCGACCTTCGCGAACCCGTACGGCGCCGAGTTGCATCGAGCCATTCTGCGTACGCTCACCGATCCCACGGTGAGCGGCGTGATCGACGAGTACCAGCCGCCCACGTGGCGCGACCCCGGCGACCTGCTCTTCTTCGCGGTGGTCATCAGCGGCGCGATTCTGCTGTGGCGCAGCCGTCGACGCCCTCCCCTGCCATCCCTCCTGGTGATGGCGGTCTGCACCCTCTTCGCGCTGCGGGCCGGTCGCAACATTTCGTTGTTTGGGGTGACCGCCATTCCCTTGCTCGCCGCGCACCTGGCGCCGTCGGTCAGTCGGTGGTGGCGCCACTCGTCGCTCGCCGCCGACATCGGGCGATATGACGCCTCCCGCGCCGCAGGACGTTGGGCCAGCGGAGCGTTCGCCCTGCTGCTCGCGATCGGCGCGATGCACGGACGTGTTGGACCCGTCCGCATCATCCAGGGCGACGTGAGCGCGCAACGCTTTCCGGTACGCGGCGTGGCCGCGCTTCGCGCGCAGGGCGTGCAGGGACGCGTGCTGACGTCATGGTCGTGGAGCGGCTACGTCCCCTTTGCCTGGCCGGCGCGACGCACCTTCTTCGACCCGCTCGCGTTTGCCCCGGCGACCGTCACGTCGTTCGGCACGATGCTGCTGGCGCGCGACGGGTGGCGGCGGGAGCTGGATGCCCACCAGATCGAGGTTGTGCTCGCACCGCGGTCGCTGCCGCTCGCGGATTCGCTGATGCGTGATCCGTCGTGGCGCACGTCCTACTCGGACGACACGGCGATCGCGCTGCAGCGATTTGCACCGGCAAACCGCTGACAGCGCTAATTCCTTCACGCCACTGCGGCACGGCGTGCCGTCGGCGATCAGTTGGCGGGCCTACTTCGCCACCCGGATGTGCACGACAGCCACGGAATCGGCGAACAGCCGCCGCCATCCCGCCAGGCTGTCGAGCACCGGCACAGCCGCGCCGCGGGGAGGCAGGAGCGTCCATCCAATGCGATACTGCGCCAGCAAGCGCTCGATCGACGCCTTCGACCCGCGATCCGTCGCCTCGTGCACCTCACGAACGAACTCGCTGGGATACATGTCGCCACGCCCATCGATCAACACCGGCACTCGGCGAAAGATGAGAAAGCCGCCGAAGGAATAGTCGTTGAGCACCGGAGCGTCGATCTTCGCCTCACGTACGGCATCGAGGGCGCGATCGGGGGTAATGCGCGCCGCCGGACGATCGGGGATGCGCCTCCATCCCAGGAACATCACAGCGGCAACGACGAACCCCACGAGGAGCACTCCCACACCGCGCATTGGGCGAGCAAGTGCGGCGACGACGCCGTCGACTGAGCTTGGCGCGAGGTTGCTAGCCTGATTCCTCGCGCGCGCCAAGCCGATCGCCAGTGGCGTCGCCAACAGGAACGGCGTGACGAGCCCGACCTGCGTCTGGTGGCGCTGATGCTTGAACGCGAGATAGACCAGCACCAGCAGCACCACGAGTCGCGGAAGGCTGAGTCGCACCCGCCTCGTCAGCACCAAGCCGAGCACCAGCGCACACCACACCAGAAAGACGCTCGGCTCCCGGAGACTGGTCGCCTTCCACTCGTCCAGGACCGAAAGCGTGTCATCGAGCCTCGTGATGCCCAGCACGTGGCCGATGAGCGACGCACCGCGCGGATTGAGCAGGAGCGCTCCGGCAGATGCAACGAGGAACACCCCCCAGCGCCGTGTGAGCGATTGCCGCAACACGACATCATCAGCCGTGGTGAGCCACGCCTCGATGGCCAGCAGTCCCGCAATCCCCCCACCCAGCACAAAGCTCCCGTGCAGGTTGATCCAGACCACGAGCAGCGCGAGCAAGATCCACGGCGGAGGGCGTCGCGCTTCGACGGCGTGCACCAGCGTCCCCACCCACACCACAGTGATGGGCCACGCTAATACGTGCGGACGGGCGAGGAAGTGGATGTACATCAGCGCGACGCTGATCGTCGCCAGTCCGATGGCGTGCACCGCCTCCATGCGGTCGAGCAGGAAGCGCAGGATGTACGCGGCCGACGCGGCGTAGGCGACGGCGGCAAGCAGTTGCACGCCGCGCCATCCGGCCGCGGCATGCGCGGCGTAGAGCAGCAGGTCGCCCCCCCACTCGTACGCCGTCCATGGCGTCCCCGGCACCGAATACGAAAAGACATCAACCGTGGGGACGGCGCGGTGCTCGACGATCCAACGGCCGACGGCAACGTGCCAGTACGAATCGCCATCAACCAGCACCGTCGTCGAGAACGCCGCCGCGAGAAAGACGCCAACGCCGAGCAGTGCCGGCCACGAGACGACCGATCGGTCGCGCACGGGCGAGTTGGTCACGCGCTCGTCGGGAGCGGGGGCGCCCGGTGCGCGACTGGACGCACGTTGCGGCTGGCGAGAAGCTGAGGCAGCACCCGGCGCAACACGATGCAGAACGCACCCAGCGACACGAGGAACGACAGGGGGATAGCAGGGGCCGCGCTCGAGCCCGGGGGGAAGAACGAGGCGAACCAGAGCACCATCATCGAGATCTGCTCACCCGGGAGCCAGCCTCGCTCGCTGGCGTGCTTACCCACCAGAAGCATGGCCGGGACCAGGATGGTCATCTCGTAGTAGAAGCCGTATGGCGTGGCCAGCGCGGTCGCCGCCGCCAGTGCGGCCACGCGCAACTCGATGGCCGCGACGCGTCGCCAGCACACGTACACAAATACGACAAGCATGGCGGTGGCCACCAGCTGCAACGTCATGGCGGTCGCGTGCGGAATCCCCACCACCGCAGCCCCTCCAAACGGGGTATTGAGCTTCCCCACTGGAAACGCCCCCTCGGTGGCGAGCAACTGCCCGTGCGAGACCAGCTCGCGCGCGAACGCCCGCCAGACGTCGAATCCGAAGGCCAGCACGCTCACCGTCGCTACCGCGGTGCACAGCACGGCCGCCGCGGCGACTGCGCGCCACTGCCGCCCGGCCACCAGCGCGATGGGGAGCAGGATCCCGAACTGTGGCTTGATGGTGAGGAGCGCCGCCGCTGCCCCTGCCAGCCAGGGGCGGCGCTCGGCGTTGTACGCACTCAGGGCGAGCATACTCCCGGTGAGAAGACCGGTCTGCCCCGTGATGATGGCCGAGAAGACGGCTGGGGACGCCATCGCAAACAGAGTGGCGTATCGGTCGGGCCAGAGCGAGCGTAGCGTCAGCACAAACACGACCACGAACGCCCCTTCCCACAGCAGGAACCCCGGAATGAACGGGAGCGCTGCCAACGGCTTGACCAGCATGAACATCTGCGGCGGATACGGCCAGGCAAACGACCCGGGTCCCATGTCGGGATACATCCCCCGCAGCACCTGCATGAACGGACCGATCTCGTAGTACGAGACGCGCGACGCCGCATCGCGGGCCATCGCCCCCGCACGAAAGACGAGATAGTCGCCGCCGACCATCACCCCGTCGGTGGTACGCATCCCGTCCGAGGTCACCAGCATGACCAGGTAGCCGCCGTACGACGTCACGACGTACAGGAGGGCGAGCGCCAGCAACGACGTGCGCCGCTGGACGGTGCACAGATCGTAGAGGAGCGGGAAGCGCGACTTCAGGTCAGCGGTCATCTACGTCCGCACGCGAGAGTGCACGGATTTCGCAGCGGTCGAAGTGAAGGGTCAACTGTGTTCTAGCTAGGCCGATCCGGCCTCTCGGTGGGAGTCCATACCAGGCGCCAACGCAGATTCAATGCCGCAGCGCCTGCGACGGCACGCCATGGCATATCTCTCATAGAAAGAACGACAGCGTCGAGTTGATCGTCGGCAATGATCGCAACTTACCGGCATTTCGCGACCGCAAGTCACCATTGGCGGGGGGGGTATGAAGTACGCGCCGCCGCCAGAGCCACGCAAGACGGCCCGGGCTTTGCACATCCTGTTCTCCCTCCGTTCCCCTCAACCGCAGGTGTGCTCGGCTCTCGAACCTACATCGCATGCTGGCGCGCGATCCCCACTGAAGCATTTTCTTGACGATATCCGCCGCCGTCTCTTCTCAGCGCCAATCGATTCTACCGCCGCGCCGGTGATTGAGCGTGGTCGCCTTGCGCAACCAGATCCTCCTTGTTCGCCCTGACGCCATGTCCATCGCGCCCGCAGAAGACCGTCGGTCGTTTGTCCTGATCGCGCCGTGCCTGGACGACTGGGACTCGGTCCGCGCGCTGCTTCCGCTCGTTGACGACGCGGTGGCACCGCTTGGCGTGCAACTGGACGTGCTGATCGTCGATGATGGCTCGCGCGCGTCAGCGCCCCCCGATCTCGTCGCTGCTCCGTTCCGTTCTATCCGTCGCGTCCAGGTGCTGTCACTGCTGCGCAACGTCGGGCATCAGCGCGCGCTCTGCATCGGCCTCTGCCACGTGGCAGCCGACCGCGAGCTGCAAGGCAATCGCGGGGTGGTCGTGATGGATGCTGATGGCGAGGATGCCCCGGCCGACGTAGCGCGACTGATTGCCGCCTTCGAGGAGAAACACGGCGAGCGCGCCATCTTTGCCAACCGCATGCGACGCTCGGAGGGGGCGCTCTTTCGCGCGTTCTATTTCCTGTACCGCGGGGCGCATCGACTTCTCACGGGGATCCCGGTTCGCATCGGGAACTTCAGCGTCCTGCCGATGTCGTTCGTACGCCGCCTGACGGTCGTCTCGGAGTTGTGGAGCCACTACGCTGCGGCGGTGGTGCAGTCGCGCCTCCCGATGGACCTGCTGCCGACGGCGCGAGCCTCGCGACTCTTCGGCCGTTCTCGCATGAACTTCGTGGCGCTCGTGAGCCATGGGCTCGGCGCCATGTCGGTCTTTGCCGATCGCATCGGTGTGCGAGCGCTCATCGTCAGCCTCGCATTGACGAGCGTGCTGGTGGCAGGGTTGCTGGCAGTCGTCGCGATTCGCTGGTTCACCTTGCTGGCAATCCCTGGTTGGGCCACGTCGGCGGCTGGCATACTCGCCGTGCTCGTCACCCAGTCCTTGCTGTTGGCGCTCTTCTTCGCCTTCATCATTCACCTGGGGCGAGCGGGCGGTTCGTTCCTCCCGGCACGCGACTATTCGTGGTATATCGACCGTGTCTACCTCGCATGGAGCGGTGCTCGTGAACTTTGAGTACGTCGGGTCGGAACTCGAGGTCTTTGCGCTCGCGTCCAACTGGAAGCGCTACTTCGCATCGCTCCTGGAGCCTCACCTGCGAGGGCGCGTGCTCGAGGTGGGAGCGGGGATCGGCGAAACGACGCGCACGCTGTGGGGGCCCAACTGCACACGGTGGGTCTGCGTCGAGCCCGATGCCGCGCTGGCGAGTCGCCTGCACGATGTGACGGTGCTGGACGGTCGGCGTCCCGAGGTTGTCATGGGCGATCTGCGGGCAATTCCACCGGACGCCAGCTTCGACACTATCGTCTACATCGACGTCCTGGAGCACATTCGGGAGGATGCGGCGGAACTCCGCGCGGCCACGCAGCGGCTTGCTCCTGGCGGAAGGCTGGTGGTGCTTTCTCCCGCCTTTCAGCGGCTGTTCAGCCCCTTCGACCGCGCCATCGGCCACGAACGACGCTACACGCGCCAATCACTGCGTGCCGTCTTCCCCGCCGAGTTGACGCACGTGGCGTCGTTCTATGCCGACGCGTTGGGCGCGGCGCTGTCGTTCGCCAACGCGCTGCTGCTCAAGCAGTCCATGCCCACTCGCCGGCAGATCCTCTTCTGGG
Organism: uncultured Gemmatimonadaceae bacterium; assembly: GCA_964560345.1. Classification (GTDB taxonomy): domain Bacteria; phylum Gemmatimonadota; class Gemmatimonadetes; order Gemmatimonadales; family Gemmatimonadaceae; genus SCN-70-22. Next base: position 5,604 of record CAZLLP010000017.1, on the reverse strand, counting down.
ACCGGGTGATCATCCCGTTGTCACGCGTGCTCGATCCGCTCGTCGGCCGGTCATTTGGCCGGTCGATCATCGCGATCTACGCCAAAGCGTGAGCAGCGCGACTCGTATGCAGGGCCGGCCACGCCCGGCGTGCCGCGATCAGAAAGGCGCCTAACGCAACGGCAAACGACACGGGAAACCCCGGAATCGCCGGCTCACCCGGTGGCCAGAGCGACGCAATCCAGATGACGATGAGCGACAGGCGTTCGCCGGGGAGCCACCCGTGTTCGATGCCGCGCCGAGCGACCACATACATCGGTGGGACCAGCAGCGCCATTTCGTAGTAGAAGGCGTACGGCGTCGCCAGCAACACCGACGTGGCAAGCGCAGCGAGCCGAACGTCGGCGTCCATCACGCGACGCCACACGACCACCACGTACAGTGCCAGCGCGATCGATGCGATGGCTTGCACCGGCATTCCGGCAGCGACGGGGAGCCCCAACATACGGGCAGCGCCAAACGGCGTGACCAACTTGTAGAACGGGAACGACGCGAGCGTATCGAGCCGTTCCCCGTGCGCCGTGAGCGCACCGACAAACGCAGTCCACGGCTCGACACCAAAGGCCGCGACGCTCACACCCACGAGGGCCAGCGCGGTCACGGCAGCGGCGATGAACGCCCGCCAGCAACCGGCAGCCGCAAAGGCGATCGGTATCAGCAGCCCCAGTTGCGGCTTCACCGTCAGCACCCCCGCCGCCACCCCGGCGACGATGGGACGCTCGCGCGCGAATCCGGCGCTCAGCGCCACCAGTGCGCCGGTGAGAAGTCCCGTCTGCCCGGTCGCGACCGACCAGAACACCGCCGGCGAAGCCACCGCGAAGAGGATTGCCCCGCGATTGGGCCAGAGGGCGAAGAGCGTCGCGACGAGCAACCCGCCACACACACTCACCCAGAGAAGGAACGACGTCAGGTGCGGGACCAGCGCCAGCGGTCTGACGAGGAGATACATCGTGGGCGGGTACTGCCACCCCAGCTTCATCTCCCCATGTCCCGGATACATCCCTCGCAGCTTCGCGGAGAGGTTCTCCATCTTGTAGATGGTCGTCATCTCCGGTGTTCCCACGACACCGCCCGCCGTCCGGAACACCACGAAGTCTCCACCAATCATCGGCCCCTGCGGGGTGAAGAGCCCCTCGGACGACGCGATGTTCTGCGCGAGCATGCCATACGCCACCACACTCCAGAGCAGCGCCGTTACCGTCAGCGTCATAGTGAGTCGCGTGGTGACCAGGCTGGCGATGAGCGGGAACTGCTGGGCGAAGCCGGCGGCGAGCTTCCTCATTCGATCAAGAATCGGTACAGTGGGGGATGTTGACGAATCAGGAGAACACAGGCGGCAGCGACCGAGGTGCCTGACATGACCGTGCCGACAAACTCTCGGGCACCAATCGTGCCGCTCGCTCGCGCCGGGTCGCGTCCGGCGTTGCTGTCGGTTGTCTGCCCGGCGTACAACGAAGCGCAGAACCTTCCCGCCTTGTTCGCCGCCGTCGATGCGGTGCTGGCCGGGGCCGAACAACCGTTCGAGCTCGTGATCGTGAACGACGGAAGCACCGACGACACGATTCCCGTGCTGCGAGAGCTGAAGACGCGCCATCCCAACACGACGATTGTTGATCTCAGCCGCAATTTTGGCAAGGAGATCGCGATGACGGCGGGGCTCGACCACGCACAGGGTGACGCCGTCGTGATACTCGACGCCGACCTGCAACATCCGCCGCAGCTCATCCCCCAGATGATTGCCGGATGGTGCGAGGGGTATGACGTCGTGTACGGGATACGAAGGGGGCGTGATGGCGAGGGGTGGCTGCGCCGGAACACGGCGCGCGCGTTCTATCGCACCATGGCCAAGTTCGGGCGCGTGGAGATCCCGGAGAACGCCGGCGACTTCCGATTGTTGAGCCGCAAGGCCGTGAATGCCGTGATCACCCTGCGCGAGCACCACCGCTTCATGAAGGGGGTGTTTGCCTGGGTCGGGTTCCCCACCAAGGCGATCGCGTTCGACGTGGCGCCGCGTGCAGCGGGCACCAGTTCGTTCAGCCTGTGGAAGCTCTGGAACTTCTCGCTTGAGGGGCTCACGTCGCACACGCTGGCACCGCTCAAGGTGTCGACGTACATGGGACTCGTCGTCGCCTTTCTGTCCTTCCTGTACGGCTCGTACGTCGTGATCAAGACCCTCCTCTTTGGCGATCCAGTTCCTGGCTTTCCGACGCTAGTGACACTGGTGCTGTTCCTAGGTGGAGTGCAGCTCGTGGTGCTGGGGATCATTGGAGAGTATCTGGGGCGCGTCTTCAACGAGACGAAACGGCGCCCTCTGTATTTCACAAACGAAGTGTGGCAAGCAACGGCGATAGCACCCGGCGACGCCCGAGCGATTCCAGCCAGTTCGCCCATTGCGGCTCCGAGAATACAGGTCGCTCCTGAACTAGCGAAATGAAGATCGGCCAGACGGACACACGTCGACATGAGTGGCTCGAAGTATCGTGTGCCCTCGCACTTCAGATTGCGTTCACGCTCGCAGCGATAGCATTGGGGCACGGCTGGAACTTGTTCGTGCGACCGGCCTGGCTTGATGAGTATCACACGATACTGGTGGCTGGCCAGGACTCCTTGGCGCACAGTCTCGGCTCGCTCGCGCGAGGAGCAGACTTCAACCCGCCACTGCTTACGCTCATGGTTCGCGGTGTCGGCACCGTGACGAACGCGATGGATCCAAGCGGACTTCACATGCTTCCGCTCCGGATCTTCAGTTTTGCATGCGTCCTAGCGGCGCTCACTGCGACATTTGTCGTGCTGCGTTCGCGTTTCGAGTTTGGACCTTCTCTCCTCGCCACGTTCGCAGTGTGGTCACAGCCACTCGCGATTGAGCACGCATTCGAAGCGCGCTTCTATGGACCGTGGATGATGTTCGCTGCGTTCTACACTCTCGCGTTAGTTCACTCGCCCGGACTTTCTCGGTCGGTTCGCTACGTCGCCGTATCTGCTTCAGCGATGGGCGTCTGCCTCATTCACTATTTCGGTGTCATTACCTGGGGACTAGCGCTGAGCGGTTTCATCCTGCACTCGATCGTGGACGAGGGAACGCGAAGCCGAGACGCCAGGCGTGACACTCTCCTCGCGTCACTTGCAGGTCCGGCGGCTCTGATCGGCTGCGCTCCGCTCTACGTCGGCCAGCGGGCCGCGTTGTCCGTTGCAACTTGGATCAAGCCTCCCTCGATGGAAGGCGTTGCTTCATTTCTCTCGGACTTGTACGCACAAGGAGCGTTCGTAGTGGTCATCTTCTGGGTCGGCGCGCGCCTGATGCCGGCACGAGAGCAGCGACCTGCAGACGGTCTCACCCCGAATCGGCGACTACATTCTTTCTCCCCCATCGACTTCTTGGTGCTTACGCCGCTGGCGATTGTCGCGTTTTCCTACGTCGTGCAGCCCGCCCTTGTGGAACGCTACGCCATCGTAGGACTTCTTGGACTCGCGCCGGCGATTGCGTGGTCGCTACAGCGCGCGAGCACGACGATGCGCGTTTTCGCTCTGGTGACACTTCTCTCTACCAGCGCCTACCTCGTAAACGGCCGCACGTTGGCCGTGTCTCAGAGCGACGATCGCAAATTGTATCTCGCGCGCGCAATCGAAACCCGTGTCGTTCCGGGCGACCGAGTCGTGTTTCTGGATCGACACCTCCTTTATCCGGTAGCCAATCTCGTCGGTGCGCCATGGAGCAAGGCGATGGTGTACGCCGAGATTCCGAATAGCCTCTCAAGCAGCGCTCGGGATCAGGAACTAGTCGAACGTGACGTCGCTCGCGTTCACGCCCGTGTGTTCGGATTTCCGCGGCTTGCTCCTCTCGACTCGCTGCGGAGCCACAAGGATTTGTGGTTCGTGTCGCTTGACGACCTGCCAGATCGAATCGGGCGGTGGCTGCCCGGGCGAAACGTGACTCGCATATCGCGATACCTATTTCTCGTCCGTTAGGCGGCTCTCCGACAACGCAGGTTCGTTCCACGACGGGAGTCGCCGAGCAACGCAGTTCCGCGCTCGACGCGGACCTGCCGTTTGTGTCTATTCGCGCCCGCCCAGCCAGCCGGCTCCCCTCCGCTGCTCAGCGACCTTGAATTCGCCAACACTTTCGTTGACTTATTTCCCGAATTCGGCGATCTTCCGCCCCCCATGACAAGCGCCACCCTCCCCATCCCCGGCTATCGCGGCCTTCGGGGCGACGTACTCGTCGCCCTCAAGAAGGCGCAACCCCTTACCACCAAGGAGCTTGGGCTCCAGTTCGGGGTCACGCCAAACGCCCTCCGCCGCCACCTCAAGGAGCTGGAAGCCGAGGGACTCGTGCGCTACCAGCGCGAGATCCGCGGGGTCGGGGGACCGGTCTTCGCCTACTCCCTCACCGAATCGGGCGAACGCCTCTTCCCCCGCGCCTATGACTCGGCCCTCAACGAGGTGCTCGAGCTCGTACGGCAGCAGATGGGGAGCGACGGCGTCGTCGACCTCTTCGTGAAGCGCTGGGCCGATATCGCCGAAAAGGCGAAACCAGAACTGGCCCTCCTTCCATTGAATCAACGAGCGCAGCGCCTGGCCCAGCTCCTCACCTCGCTCGGCTACATGGCCGAGGCGTCCGACGGGGACATGCTGCGCGAGCACAACTGCGCCATTCGCGCCGTGATCGAGCGCTTCCCGGAGATCTGTGTCGCCGAGAAGCGGTTCCTGGAGGAAGTCCTCGGGACTCACGTCACGCGACAGACCCATATCGCGGCGGGGGCCAACTGCTGCGAGTACTGCATCCACCCGTCCGAGTCGTCGAGCGCGGTCGCCACTGCCACGGCAGGCGCGACCGCCAGCGAATCGGCTTCCTTTGTCCAGATCGAATCCCCGCGCGCCGGGGGGGCTGCACTTCAGCCTGAACTTCAGCCTGCGCTGCAGGAGACGCCATGAGTAGTGCCATCGACCAACTGGTTTCCAAGGAATACCAGTACGGCTTCAGCACCGACATCGCGACCGACACGATCCCGCCGGGACTCAGTGAGGACGTGGTGCGCATCATCTCGGCCAAGAAGAACGAGCCCGCCTTCCTGCTCGAGTGGCGCCTCAAGGCGTTCCGCCGCTGGCAGCAGATGACGGAGCCCACCTGGCCTAACGTCACCTACCCGAAGATCGACTACCAGGCGATCTCCTACTACTCGGCGCCGCGCACGGCCAAGCCGTTAGGCTCGCTGGACGAGCTCGACCCCAAGATCAAGGAGACGTACGACAAGCTCGGCATCCCGCTCAACGAGCAGAAGCTGCTCGCCGGCGTGGCGGTCGATGCCGTCTTCGATTCGGTCTCGGTGGGGACGACGTACAAGGAAGAGCTCAAGAAGCACGGGATCATCTTCTGCTCCTTTGGCGAGGCGGTGCGCGAGCACCCCGACCTCATCGAGAAGTATCTCGGCTCCGTCGTTCCGTACAGCGACAACTACTTCGCCGCGCTCAACTCGGCGGTCTTCTCCGACGGCTCGTTCGTCTACATCCCCAAGGGCGTGCGCTGCCCGATGGAGCTGTCGACCTATTTCCGCATCAACGAGAAGA
>CAZLLP010000016.1:0-72545 GCA_964560345.1 uncultured Gemmatimonadaceae bacterium | reverse complement strand
GGCCGGCGTCGACCCGTTTCCAACCGACGGTGGCCAGGAAGATGTCGTTCCGAGGGCGATGGGGGCGGCAGTCAGGCTGCGCCGCATCGTGCAGAACGTGCGGCACGTCCTCGCCGTCGGGTTGCTCTGTGCCATGCAGGGGATCGACTATCGTCGCCCGTTGCGGTCGAGCGCGGCGGTGGAGCAGGCGCACGCGGCGCTGCGCACCGTGGTCGCGCCGCTCGGTCGCGACCGCGTGCTCTCGACCGACATCCTGGCCGCCGGCCAGCTCATTGCCAGCGGGGCGCTCGACGCCTGCGTGCCGGCTGCTCATCACTAGACCAGCGTTCGCTCCACTCCTTCGCGACGAATCATGACCACCATCGCCGCTCCAGTCGCCGGTCCTCGCCCCGTACGCGCCCCGCGCGGGACGCAGCTCTCCTGCAAGGGATGGCAGCAGGAGGCCGCCCTGCGCATGCTGATGAACAACCTCGACCCCGAGGTAGCCGAGCGTCCCGATGACCTGGTGGTGTACGGTGGGACGGGGCGCGCGGCGCGCAGCTGGGACGCGTTCGACGCCATCGTGGCGGCGCTGCGCGCGCTCGAGCACGACGAAACGCTGATCGTGCAGAGCGGGAAGCCGGTCGCCGTCTTTCGCACGCAACCCGAGGCGCCGCGCGTCCTGATTGCCAACAGCAACCTGGTGGGGCGCTGGGCCACCTGGGAGGTCTTTCGCGAGTTGGAGCGAAAGGGGCTGATGATGTACGGCCAGATGACCGCCGGCTCGTGGATCTACATCGGCTCGCAGGGCATTGTGCAGGGGACGTACGAGACGTTCGGTGCCGTGGCGCGACAGCACTTTGGCGGGACGCTGAATGGCCGCTTCGTGCTCACCGCAGGGCTTGGCGGGATGGGCGGGGCGCAACCGCTCGCGGCGACCATGTGCGGGGCCGCCATCCTTGGCGTCGAGGTGGACGAGTCGCGCATCGACAAGCGACTGGCCACCGGCTACTGCGACCGCAAGACGCGTTCGCTCGACGAGGCGCTGCGCTGGATCGACGAGGCCCGGGGGGCGGGACGCGCGCTCTCGGTGGGACTGGTCGGGAACGCGGCCGACGTCCTTCCCGAACTGGTGCGGCGCGGCATCGTCCCAGACGTCGTGACCGACCAGACGAGTGCGCACGACATGCTCAACGGCTACGTCCCCGCCGGGATGTCGCTCGATGAGGCGGCCGCATTGCGCCTGGCGGACCCCCGCGAATACGTGCGACGCTCGACGGCGTCGGCGGTGGTGCACGTGCAGGCCATGCTCGACCTGCAACAGCGTGGCGCGGTGACCTTCGACTACGGGAACAACATCCGCACCGTCGCCTTTGATGCCGGTCTCTCCAACGCCTTCGCCTTCCCCGGCTTTGTCCCGGCGTACGTGCGTCCGCTGTTCTGCGAGGGGAAGGGGCCGTTCCGCTGGGTGGCGCTCTCCGGCGACCCGGCCGACATCCATCGCACCGACGACCTGGCGCTCGAGCTCTTCCCGCACGACGAGCACCTGCGGCGCTGGATCACCCTGGCTCGCGAGAAGATCCACTTCCAGGGATTGCCCGCTCGCATCTGCTGGTTAGGGCAGGGGCAGCGCGCGCGCTTCGGCGTCGCCCTCAACGATCTCGTCGCGTCGGGCGAGCTGTCGGCGCCGATCGCCATCGGGCGCGACCACCTCGACACCGGGAGCGTCGCCTCGCCGTTCCGCGAGACCGAGGCGATGAAGGACGGGAGCGATGCGATCGCCGACTGGGCGATCCTCAACGCCATGGTCAACGTGGCGAGCGGGGCGTCGTGGGTGTCGTTCCATCACGGCGGCGGCGTTGGCATCGGCAACTCGCTGCACGCGGGGCAGGTCATTGTGGCTGACGGCACGCCCGAGATGCGCCGCCGCCTGGAACGCGTCCTCACCAACGATCCGGGGATGGGCGTCGCCCGTCACGCCGACGCCGGCTACGACATCGCCATCGCCACCGCCCGCCGCGAAGGCATCAACATCCCGATGCTTCCCGCCGAGTGACCGCTCAATCGGGTTGCGCCATGTGCGCCGCGCTGGCGGGATCACCGCGTGGTGGGCGGGCGTTCGCCGTAGTAGTGCGCCGCCTTGAGACGAGAGCGTCATACCACCTCCCGTCTCCCGTCTCCCGTCTCCCGTCTGATGTTAAGCAGTAAGTACAAGCCGTATCACATCCCGATGTTCCTCGCCAAGTACGCGTGGCTCGTGGCGCGCCGGCGCCCGGTCCTCGTGCACTTCGAGGTCACGATGCGCTGCAACGCGCGCTGCGGCTTTTGCGACTACTGGAAGACGCCGGCCGAGGCGCGGGAGACGGAGCTCAAGAGCTTTGCCGACGCGGCGCGCTTCTTCAACCCGATGCTCGTCACCTTCACCGGTGGCGAGCCGCTGCTGCGACGAGACCTCGAGGACCTGGTCTCCACGGTGCGCGACGCGATCAAGCTGAACTACATCATGCTCATCACGCACGGCGGCATGCTCTCGGTGGAGCGCGCGCGTTCGCTCTGGCACGCCGGCGTCGACCAGTTCAACATCTCGCTCGATTACCTCGACGGTCGTCACGATACGGCGCGCGGCATCCCCGGACTCACCGAGAAGATCTTCGCCACCGTCGCCGCGATGCGCGCGTCGGGGATGCAGGGGATTCGCTTCAATACCGTCATCAAGAACGACAACCTCGACCAGCTCCTCCCGCTCGTGCACCGCGCCGCCGAGCTCGGGGCAGGGGTGAACTTCTCGGTCTATACCGACTTCAAGAACGGCAACCCCGACTTCCTCCTGCAGAATGGCTTTGCCCAGGAGGCCGACGACGTGATCCAGCAGTTGCTGGCGTACAAACGCAGGCGGCGCGGCATCATCACCAACTCCGACTACTATCTCGAGCAGATCCCGCGCTACCTGCGCGGCGAGCTACGCGAGCCCTGCCAGTCGGGCATTCGCACCATCCACGTCGACCCGACAGGACAGGTGAAGCGTTGTCCCGACTTCCCGACCGACTTCCACTGGTCGGAGTTCGAGCAGTACCGCGAAATCGACTGCAACAAGTGCTACTATGCCTGCCGCGGCGAGGCGCAGGCGCCGCTGCGGCTCTCGCGCGTCAAGGACGTTTTCGCCTGACGGATGGTGCGTCACTTTGACGCCGACGAGCGGGCGTCTCCCTCTACCCGCCGGTGTCGAGTTGCCTCACGTTAGGCCTACCCGTCCATCGCCGGAGCGACCGATGCCATCCCGCCTGTTCGTCAACGCCGCCCAAGTCGTCACCTGCGCCGGACCGGCGCGCGCCCGTCGCGGGGAAGAACTCCGCGACGCGGGCGTATTGACCGGCGCGGCGGTCGCCACCGATGGGGAGCGCATCGCCGCGGTGGGCAACGAAGCGACCCTGCGGCGCCAGTTCGCCGAGGCCGAGATCGTCGACTGCGGCCATGGGGTTCTCCTCCCGGGACTCGTCGACTCGCACACGCACGCCATCTTCGGAAAAGCCCGCTTCGAGGAGCAGGAACTGCGCGCCGCGGGGCTCGACTATATGGATATCGCCCGGCGCGGCGGCGGGATCCACGCCTCGGTTCGCGACCTCAGAGCCCGGAGTGAGGACGAACTGGTCGCCCTGGCTCTCCCTCGGCTGCGCCGGTTGGCCTCGTACGGCGCCACGACGGTCGAGGTGAAGTCTGGCTATGGCCTGACCCTCGAGGACGAACTCAAGAGCCTGCGGGCCATCCAGCGGCTGCAGGGGATGATCCCGCTCCGGCTGGTCCCGACCTTCCTTGGGGCGCACGAAATTCCGCTTGAGTGGCGGGGGAACCCGGAAGGACGTGCCGATTACGTGGACTTGATCGTCAAGGAGATGATCCCGCGGGTGGTCGAGGGGGGGCTCGCTCAGTTCGCCGACGTCTTCTGCGAACCGGGGGTGTTCACCGTCGAGGAATCCCGGGCGGTATTGTCTGCCGCCCGTGCCGCCGGGCTGCGTCTCAAGCTGCACGCGGACGAACTGCGCCCCTCCGGGGGGGCAGAACTCGCCGCCCAGTTGGGCGCGACCTCGGCGGATCATCTGGCGGCGATTTCGGACCCGGGCATTCGGGCACTGGCCGCCTCCGGCACAGTCGCCACGATGCTCCCGGGGACGATGCTGTTTCTCGGCAAGGATCGGCACGCGCCGGCGCGCGCGCTGATCGACGGGGGAGCGGCCGTCGCCCTGGCGACGGACTTCAATCCCGGCACGTCCCCAACTCCGAATTTTCCGCTCATTCTCGCCCTCGCCGTGAGTCAGTTGCACCTGTCGGTCTCCGAGGCCGTGCTCGCCGCCACCGTCAATGGCGCGGCGGCGCTTGCCTTGGCACACGAGACCGGCCAACTCGCCGCCGGCTTCTCGGCCGACCTCGCGCTCTTCGACATCGAAGACGTGCGGGAACTGCCGTACTGGTATGGCGACCGGCGCTGCCGGGCGACGTGGGTGCGTGGGGTGCCATGCGCGGCGTGACGCGCGCGGGTCAGGGCAGGACCGATGGGGGGCGCGGTGACGCGTGCCCGGGGATGCGCGCGCGCTGATGGCCAATCCGAACATCGCCAAGCTGAAGAAGAAAGCGACCGACTTCGAACAGAAGAAACAGTTCGATCGGGCGCTGTCGCTGTACATCCAGCTCCTCGAGGAGGCCGGCCGCGACCTCGACGACGCCGATCTGCAGCTCTTCAATCGCGTGGGCGACCTGCTGCAGCGGCAGGGGAACGTGAGCGAAGCGCTCGCCTACTACGAGAAGGCGGTCGACGTCTACGCCGAACGGGGCTTCCTCAACAACGCCATCGCGCTCTGCAACAAGATCCTGCGCCAGTCGCCCGCCCGCACGGCGGTCTACTACAAGCTTGGGAAGATCTCGGCGTCCAAGGGATTCAAGAGCGACGCGAAGAAGAACTTCCTCGAGTACGCCGATCGCATGCAGAAGGCGGGGCATGTCGACGAGGCCTTCCGCGCGCTCAAGGAGTTCGCCGACCTGTGCCCGGACCAGGACGACATCCGCCTGATGCTGGCGGAGTGGCTGAACAAGGAAAACCGGAAGTCCGAGGCGATCGAGCAGCTCGAGGTGCTCTACGGCAAGCTCGAGTCCGAAGGGCGCGCCGCCGAGGCGCGCGCGACCATCGATCGCATCAAGGCGATCGATCCCAACATCACGCCTAAACAGTCGGGGCAGTGGCAGGCGCAGAAGTCGAACGACCTGATCTTCCTCGACCTCGGCGGGCACGAATCGCCGGCCGCCAGGCGCAACGCGGCCACGCCCCCCGGGAGTCCGCCCGCGCCGGATCGCGCGAACACGCCGGCTCCCGCCGCGGCGCGCGTTCCGGCGTTGGAAGGGCTCATCCTCACCTTCGATCCCGAGGACGAGCAGCGCCCCGCGCTTCCGGCGGCCGCGGCGCTCGACGGCTTCGAGGCGACGGCGACCGACAGCGGGGCGACCGACGGGCCGGCGATCGACGCGCTCGCGGGACTTGAGGCGGGCGGGACTCCCGCCGACGCCGTCCCCGGCGCGGCGATCGAGTCGATCCTCGTCAGTGACGTGGAGGCGTCGTGGACGTCGCCTAACGAGCCGATCCCGCTGGTCACCGGGTTGGAGACACCGCGCGTCTCGTTTTCCGGCGCCCATCCCGCGCTCTCGCCCCTCATCGACGAACCGCCGCTCTCCGGACGCGAGTTCGCCTCGTTGGAGCTGGAGGCGGTCCCGGAAAAGGAATCGTCCGCCGAGCGCGCGCCGCATGATTTCGCGCTCCCGTCCGACCTGCCGCTGCTCGACACGGGCGACGCGCCCATCGACCTGCTGAGCGTCATGCGCACGCCGGTGGGGATGACGAGTGTCGCCGAGTCGGTCCCCAGCGAGACGGCGGGGTCCATCGACCTGCTGGCCCTTCCGCCGTTAGGCGTGATGGTGCACGGCGATGAAGGCCCGTCGTCCCCCGTCACCGGATCGCTGTCGCCGCTCGACCTCGATGCGCCGCTGGCGCCGACGCCCGCGCTCCTCGAAGGGGAGGGGCTGGCCGTCGTCTCGGACGAGCCGCTTCGCGCCGGCGATTTCCACTGGGACGCTCCGCCAGCTGCGGCGGACCCTGCGCCCGAGGTGTCCTCGTCCATTGCCGACGAGGCGCCCGCTTCCGTCGCCGACGGCGTGGATTCCGTTGCAGCTGCCGCTGCGATTGACGCCATGGACGCTGCCGCCGACACCGACGCTGCGGCGGGCGAGCCGTCGCGCGCACGCGCGGATCGCGACACCTCGGAACTGATCGCGCTCGACGGAACGGCGCGCGCGACGGATGAGATTCTCATCGTCCCATCCGAAATCATCGACGAGGAGACCAAGCGCTCGCTGCGCCTGGAGTTCTCCCTCGATGGCGAGGAAACGCCTGACGCCTGGGTCGAGGCGGCCCTTGCGGCCCCGGACGATCTGTCGCTTGATCGTTTCCTCACGCCACTCGGCGTCCCCGCCATCGTCGAGGAGATGGCACCCGCGTCGCGCGAGCCGGAGGCGCCGCAGCGCGTCGAAGCCGATCTCGACGACGTCGAGCACGTGGCGTCGGCCGACGATGGGTCCGACGCCGGGACGATCGACGTCGCAGGGCTGGCGGTACTGATCGACAGCGGGGACGCGGCAGCGGACGACGAGGCTGCGGGACCCCACGGCGCGAGCGACACCCGTGTTGAGGTCGCGAGCGAACGGCACGAAGCGGCGCACGAAGCGGCGCTTGCAGAGGCGTCCGCCGAGGCGCCTGCAGCGGCGCACGAAGGCGCGTACGTCGGCGCGCACGAGGACGCGCCCTCGGACGTCTCGGACCTCTCGAAGGCCGCTGAGTCTTCTGCCCCGTGGGACACATCGCGCGAGTCGCTCGACGCGGCGGTCGCCGCCGACTCGCCCGCGTCGCGCGGCGTTGCAGCGGACGACGTTGCACCTGCCGAGTTGCCTGACGAGGCGTCGCGGGAGTCGCGGTCCGTCGACGCACGTGCGGGCGAGGGCGCGCGCGCTGACGACACGACGACGGGTGAGTCGCCGTACGGCATTCCGCCGCTCTCGCTGGAGTCGATCGGCGCCGAAACGCCCAAGGCGAGTGGCGACGACGTCTCGCTCGATGCCGACGACCTTGCAGCGTTAGGCGCGGCGGGTTGGGATTCGCCTGCTGAGCTCTCGGACATCGACCTGCTCGACGAACTCACGCCGCCCTTCATGCGGCACGACGACGACGCGGCCGGTGCGACGCCGACGGACGAGCGCCACGACGCAGCGGGTGCCGCCGCGGGCGACGCGATGATCGACCTCGCCCGCATCAGCGCCCTCGATGTCGATGCGCTGCGCGCGGTCGTCGAGGAACGCGACACGCGCGACGGGCACGAAGGTGGCACGCCTAACGCCGACTCGGCCGACGTCGAAGCGGCGTTCGAGGAGACGGTGGTCGACCTGCCACTGCTCGACGTCGACGACCTGGTCATGCCGCTCGAGGCACGCACCGCGGGCGCGGAGCTCGACATCGAGCCATTTTCCGTCGAGAGCCTCCTCTCACAGCCGCCGTCATTCGGTGAGCTTGAGGAGCCGGAGTTCCTCTCCGACGCCGCGGCCCGCGACGCGTCGCCTGCGTCGAACGACAACGAAGGATCGGCGAACGAGCCGGTCGAGTCTGGCGCTGATGCGCAGACGGACGCGTCGGCGGACGACGTCGCGCCGCAGCCGACGATGGCGCGCGGCGAAGCGCACACGCCTCACGAGGACGAGCTGGTCGTGCACGGCACGACTGACGAGCTGGTCGTACACGGCACGACTGACGAGTGGCCGGCCGATGCCGCCCCCGAGGTGCTCATCGACGGCGAGTGGCGCGACGAACACATGGGCGACCTGGTCTCTGGCGAAGTCAGCGCGATCGTCGGGCCGAGCGGCGATCGTCCCAATCGCTCGGGACCGCGCTTCGACGATCTCGCCGCCGCCCTCATGTGGCCCCCGCCAGAGGGCGAGGACGGCGAGCCGTCGCTCAGCGGCGGATCGACCGGAGCCTCCGACGCGTTCTTCTCGCGGATGCACACGCCGCGCAGCACGCTGTCGTTTGGCGGCGTCGAGGCGCAGCTCCGCCGACGCCTGGAGCTCGACCCCAACAACCTCGCGCTGCGACGCCAGCTCGGCGAGGCGCTGCTGGATCAGGGCGATCGCGAGGAAGGGCTGCTCGAGCTCGACCTGGCCATGCGCGGTTTCGAACAGGCGAACGATCTCGAGTCGGCGCGCGGCGTCGCCGATATCGTCCTGCGCGTCATCCCCACCTCGGTCCGCCATCACCAGAAGCGCGTCGAGTACGCGGTGCGCTCCAACGATCGCGTGCGCCTCGTCGAGGCGTATGTCGAACTGGCCGATTCGCTCTTCCGTAGCGGAGAGCCGGAGAAGGCGCGGGTGGTGTACAGCCGCGTGCTGGAGCTGTCGCCGGGGAACGGGCGCGCGCGTTTTGCGCTCGGATTGCTGTCGACCGAGGAGGCCGACAGCGCGACGGCGGGCGCGCGTCCGGTGGAAGGCTCGATCCCCGTCTCGCCCGACTACGTCGTCACGCTCTTCGATCGCACGGTCTCCGCGCCGCAGCCCGACGCGCCGGTGACGGTGTCATCGGAAGTCCCGGTCGTCTCTGACTCGCTCTTTGTGGCGGCGCCCGCGGATGCCGAGCCGTCTCAGGAGACGCGCGAAGGCGATGGCGCGTCGTTCGTCGACGTGCGCGACATCGTGACGCAGGAACGCGAGCGGTTGGTGGGAGACGCCGAGCCTACTCGGGATGCACCCGGCGCGGCGGACGCAATCGCCTCCACCGACGAAGGAGCGACCGAAACTCGTCGGGCGGACGCCGCGACGGACAGCGAGGATGACGATCTCGAGACGTCGGTCGCTCCCTTCCCGGGGCCCTCGCTCGACGAGGAAATCGACGAGGCCTTCGCCACGCCGCCCATCGTCGAGGCGCTGACCGACGCTGGAGCTTCTGGTTCGCGCTCGGCCGCCGACTACGACTTCTCCGGGACGCCGCCGCTCGGTGCGGCCGCCTTGGCAACGCCGTTCTCCTCCGACGAGATCCCGGGGGCGCCGACGCCACCGATGGTCCCGTCAGCTCCTGCGAGCGGCGCCGCCAAGGAGATCGCGCTTTCCCCTTCGTCGATGGGGAAGCCGGATTCCGCCCCGGAGACGAGCGACGACGACTTCATCGACCTCGGGAGCTGGCTGCGCGAGGACGAACCCGTGCGCACCACGCGCATGATCGCCGAAGACGCCCCGCCCACCGGCGACGAACAGGCCGACTTCGACGAAATGCTCCGCCGTTTCAAGCAGGGCGTCGCGGCCAATGTCGATGAGGAGGACTACGACTCCCACTACGACCTGGGGGTCGCCTACAAGGAAATGGGGCTCGTCGACGAGGCGATCGCCGAGTTCCAGAAGGCGCTTCGCGGCGACTCGCACCGAGTGCGGTCGTACGAGGCGCTCGGGCAGTGTTTTGTCGAGAAGGGACAGCTGCAGGTTGCCACGACGCTCATGCGAAGGGCCCTGGAAACCACCGGGGCCGACGATCAGCAGCTGGTGGGGGTGTTGTATCTCCTGGGGTACGCGAGCGAAGTTATGGCACGCCACGCCGATGCACTTGGTTATTATCAGCGTGTGTTTGCCGTCGACATCGAGTTTCGTGATGTCGCGCAGCGCGTGGCCGCCATGGAGCACGTAACCCAGTGACCGCACGACCCCGCACGAGTTCCCCCAGCACCGCCTCGCTCAAGGACATCCAGGCCCCCGTCGCCCACGCGCTTTCGCGTGTCCACGACGAGATGTGGCGGATCGTCGCCATCGACAGCGAGTTCTTCCGCGGCGTCAACGAGCACCTGATGCTGATGAAGGGGAAGATGGTGCGTCCCACGCTGCTCCTCCTCAGCAGTGAGGTGGAGGGAGCAGGGGAGGCGCGCGCGGCGGCCTATGCGGCCGTGCTCGAGCTTATTCACCTCGCCACGCTGGTGCACGACGACGCGGTCGATCATTCGGTCCTGCGGCGCGGGATGCCGACGATCAACTCGCTCTTCACCCATCAGGTGGCGGTGATTGCCGGCGATTTCCTCTACTCGCGGGCCATCCAGGAATTGGTGCGTCTCGACGACATGGAAGTCCTGCGCGTCATCTCCAATGCCGCCAACGAACTCACGATCGGCGAGATGCGACAGCTGGGAGCGCTCGATGCGCTGCAGTTCTCCGAGGCCGATTACGAGTTCCTGATCAAGTGCAAGACGGCCGCGCTCTTCAAAGCCGCGTGTGAAGTGGGCGCCCTATGCGGCGCGCCGGCCTTCCGCCGTCAGGTCGCGACCTTCGGCGAGCGACTCGGCATGGCCTTCCAGGTTCAGGACGACCTCCTCGACTACACCGAGGATTCGGGGACCACGGGGAAGCCGACCGGGCTCGATCTCAAGGAGCACAAGGTCACCCTCCCGCTCATCGAGGCGCTCCGGCGCGTCGACAGGACGCAGCGGAACGTCATCGAGCACCTCTTTGCGCTCCCCGAACCGGGCGAGCGCGACATTGCCGACGTCGTCGAGATCGTCCGCGAGACCGGTGGGCTCGAGTTTGCGCGCCGCCGGGGTGAAGAGTTCGCCTCGCAGGCCGAGGAGGCGCTGGCCGACCTCCCCGACTCGCCGGCGCGCGCCTCGCTGTACGACGCGCTGGCCTACGTTCTCGACCGGAGGTTCTGATGGCCAAGGGAGCCTCCTCGACCCGACGCCCGCTCTTTCACGGCATCGTCCTGGCCGCCGGTTTCGTCGTCGGTGGCTTCATGACGCAGTTCTCGCGGCGATTTCTTCCGGTGGGCGCCGTCAAGGAATTCTTGACGACTGGCGTCACGCCGTCGCTGGGCCCCTTGCACGTTGACCTCGTTATCTTGAAGTTCGCATTGGGGCCAGTGGCGCTCGATGTGTCACTTCTGAGTCTTGTCGGTGTATTGATCGCCTACCTCATCGCGCGATCGCTTTTCTAGGAGATCGTATGAACTTCGGGAACCTGGGCTTCATGGAGATCCTCCTGATCCTCGTGGTCGTGCTGCTCCTCTTTGGGGCGCGCCGACTGCCGGAGATCGGAGCGTCGTTCGGCAAGAGCATCAAGGAGTTCAAGAAAGGGATCTCGGACGTCGATCGCAGTATCCAGGAAGAGACCCGCACCGCGGCGCTCCCGCCGCGCCCCGCCGAGCCGCTTCGCCAGGATCAGGAAGAGCCGGCGCGCCCCGAACCCAAGCGCCTCATTTCCTGACGTCGGGAAGGCGGGGCGAGACCGACATCTCGCCCCGCTCGCGCAGTTCGCCAGAACGAGAAAGGGCGCCACATCCGTGGCGCCCTTCGTCGTTTGCGACGGATCGTTGCTGCTGGCGGGGCGTCAGCTCGTCTGCTGACGCGCCATCGCGTTGATCTCCGTGCGGTGATCCTCGACCTTGGCCCCCTTCCGCATTTCGTTGAGGAAGGTGCGGACGCGCAACTGCTGGATCGAGCTGGTCGCCTCGCGGCGCTGCGTCTCCTTCTGCGCTTCCCACGTCGCCTTGTTCGCCTCGACACGGCGGTCGACGCGAATGACATAGACGCCCTGGTCGGTGACGAGCGGCGCACTCACCGCGCCGATCGGGAGCGCGAAGGCCGCACCGATCGCCGCGTTGAAGCGTCCCAGCCCGGCGACAAACTGCGGACGGGCGAACGCCTCGGACTTGGTGACCGTGAGCCCAGCGGCGGCAGCCGCCGCTTCGAGCGTGGAGCCGGCGGCGGCCTTCGACAGCGCCTGCGCCTTGGGAACCAGCGTCTCTGCCTTGCGGCGTGAGATCAACTGGCGGCGAATGTCCTCCTTCGCCTGCTCGAACGACGGAATGCCGCCATCCGAGATCGAATCCAGACGCGCCAGGTAGTACGCATCGTCGGAGTCATACAGATCGCTCGACTCGCCGACCTTGACGCCGCCGAATGCCCACGCGCTGACGCTGGGGATGCTCTTGCCGTTCGTCCCCATCAGTGCTTCGCCTTCAATGACCTCCATGGTCACCGGGGTGAGCCCGAGCACCTTGGCGGCGCTGTCGAACTTCTCCTTGCGATCCTGCGACGCCGCGATGCGCGACAGCGAGTCGGCGCGGCGGTCCGAACGAAGCGCCGAGGAATCCGACTGCTGGAGATGCAGGAGGATGTGGCGCATCGAGATCGTGTCGCCCTTGCGCTGATCCACCTTGATGAGGTGATAACCGAACTGCGTCAGGACGGGCTGCGAGACTTCCCCGACCTTGAGCGCGTAGGCCGCATCCTCGAAGGCGTTCACGAAGCGGTTGCGACCGCCGGTGCCAAGGGAGCCGCCATTCTGTCCCGAGATGGTGTCCGCAGACTCGCGCTTGGCCACGTCCTCGAACTTGGCCCCGGCCATGATCTCGGCGCGAATCGCCTCGAGCTTCTGGCGCGTGGCGAGCGAGTCGGCCGCGGTCACGGCGCGCGGAATCGACAGGATCGACACGACCGCACGCCCCGGACGGGTGAGCTGGTTCTTGTAGCGATCGTAGAAGGCGCGCAGCTCGCTGTCCGGGATCTTCACCGACGAGTCGCTGACCGTCGACGCGTCAAACGACACGAAGCTGACCTGCGCCGAGTCGTTGAGGTCGCGATACACACTCCAGAGTTTCGCGTCGGAGACGTAGGCATCGCCCGCCAGCTGGTCGAACAGCTTGGCGCGCGGGATCTCCTGGCGATAGTAGTTCTCGAGCTGGATCAGGACGCCCTGCGAGCGGGCCGCGGAACTCCCGATGAAGCGCCGGTACTTCGTCATGTCGAAGCGGCCGTCGGTCTGGAACTCGGGGTTCTGCATCAGCTCAGGCGGTGGGCTCTGCTGCGACGCCTCGATGATCTCCTGGTCGGTGACCGAGATCCCCCGGCGCTTGTACTCCTGCGAGAGCAGGATGTTGGAGACCAGTTGCTCGAACGCCTGGTCCTCGACGCGACGCCGCTCGTCGAGGGTGAGGCCGCGCCCGGTATTCTGCTCTTCCTGCTGTGCCAACTGATTGGATAGGTTGGCCCAGGTGAGATATGGCACCTCCACGCCGTTGACTTCGGCGACGGCGGTGGCGGTGGTGATCTGCGAATTGCCGATACCCAGAAGACCAGAGGTTTCGGCGAAAAGGAAAACTCCCACAAAGCAGATGACGATGAACAGCCAAATCCACTTCGCGGAGCTCCGCATCTGTTGGAGCACGGGGCGGTTACTCCTGCTGGAACACGGGGTGTGGCGGGGGGGGATCGAGAGCCGCGAAAGCTATTTGTGATCTGCGCCTAAAATCAAGTTAGCGTGTCACTTCTGACCGACTGACTCGTCTCAGACACTGAGTACCAAAACGTTCTCCTTGAGCGCCACATCTGGCGCGATGACTTCGAGGGCTCGGCATGGCCACCTCCGCCCGACTCGACGAGCTGAAAAAGAAGTTTGACGAGAGTCCGCGACGCTATTTCGCACCTCTCGCGAACGAATACCGCAAGCTGGGGGACCTGACACAGGCGATTGCGCTCTGTCGGGCGCATCTCCCCAATCAGCCCGGTCACGTCAGCGGTCACATTGTCCTCGCGCAGGCGCTCTATGAAGCGCGTGAGCTGGGAGAAGCACGCTCGACCTTCGAGGCGGCGCTCGACCTCGATCCCGAGAACCTGATTGCGCTCCGCTACCTGGGCGACATCGCGCGGGAGCAGGGGGAGCCGCAGCAGGCGCGCAGCTGGTATGAGCGCGTCCTCGACGCCGATCCGCGAAACGACGAAATCGCGGGGCTGCTCGTCGAACTCGACGCCGCTCCGGTGGCCGTCGCGCCCCCCCCCGTTCAGGAGTATCACCCGGCGATCGACCCGTCGTCCGTCGAGATGCCTCGCCGCGGCGAGGAGCCGGCCGCCGACATTCCGACCGACTTCACCTTCGACGCCCCGCACGCCCTCGCCACCGACGACGCGGCCACCCCGGTCTACGCCTCGGCGCTCGAGACGTTTGCCGAGTTGCCGATCGACGCCCCCGCTGACGCCCCAGGCGCCATCGACATGCGCGCCGGCGATGACGTCGTGAGCGCCGTCTCCGACGTCGCGACGACCGAAGCCGAGGCCTTTGTCATCCCCGGGGAGCTGTCCTTCCCCGAACCGGACGCCATCGTCGCCAGCCACTCGGCCAGCGATGATCCGTTCTTTGGAGACGACACGCACGATCGCGACGACGCGATCGACCTCCACGCGTCGCCGCTGGCGATGGGCGAACTCGAAGCGGTGGCCGAGCCATCGGTCGATGACTGGTTCGGCGCGCCGCACGCGGAGCCCGAAGCCCAGGCCATTCACGAGCACGACGCCGCCGCAACCGCGTCGTTCGACGACTCGTTCTTCCCCGACCTCGCTTCGGCGACGCCGGTGACCGTCCCCGCCGTGGCCGACACGCCGACCTTCGCGCTCGACCTGCCGGAGGTGGTCGACGTGAAGGCGCCGACCCCGCCGTATGTGCGCACCGACGAGCCGCGTGCGTCGTCGATTCCGACGCCGCCGTTCCTCGCCGCGATCGACGCCAACGACGCGCAGCCGGCAGACGAGCCGGCCGCGTCAGAGCCGGTCGAAGCCGCGGCGTCGTTCTCGTGGTCCTCGGCTCCGACGCCGGTCGATACGCCCGCGGTGACCGCGTGGAATGTCGAAGCGCCAGTCGCCGACGACGCGTTCGATCTCGCGGATGCGGATGACGCAGCCGTCGTCGACGACGCACCCGCGATGGATGCCGTCAGCGACTCGCTGGCCACGGTCGCCGAATCGGAGATCGAGCGCCTGGATGAGCTGGTGCCGAGCGACGAGGCGGCGTTCCCGCATGAGGTCATTGCGGAGGTGGACGTCGCCCCGGCTGTTGCCACCGTGCCTGACGCGGTTGCTGACCCGGTGTCGCTTGCCGCGCCGGAGGCGATCGCCGACGAGGTGGAAGAGCCGACGCTCGAAGTCGACGTGATCGAGGCGCCGGTGAGCGCGGAAGTGCTGGAGGCCCCCGCATCGTTAGGCACGATCGACGCGATCGAGACCGAGGAGAGCTTCGCGCAGTACGCGCAGGAGTTCGCCGGCGTCACCGCGCCCGACGACATGATCGTGGAATACGGCGAGTTTGTCCCCCCGGCCGACGAAGAGACGCCGGACTTCATCGCCAGCAGCATCTCCGTCCCGCTCGACGAGCCCGACGCCTACAGCGTGGGAGCGCCCGAGCTGAGCGCACACGAGCCGTTCCCGATGGAAGCCGACGCCGATCGCGACCTTCCGGTCGCGATGGCCCCGGTGACCCCGCGGGGCGAATCGGTCGATGACGTCGCCCCCATCGCCGGCCTGGTGACGCACGAGCTGCCGCAGGATGCAGTCGACGCGCCGGCGGTGACCGACGAGGTCGAGGATGAGGAGGCGCCCGCCGCCGAGTCGCCGGCCTTCGTCACCGAGACGATGGCCGAGCTGTACCTGCAGCAGGGGTTCCACGATGAAGCGCTCTCGATCTACCGTCAGCTGCTCGCGCAGCAGCCGGAAGATCCGACGTTGCGCGACCGCGTGGCGGCACTCGAACGTGGCGCCTCCTCGGCCGTGGTCGAGGGCATTGTCCCGCGTGACCTCGCCGATCGCGCCGGGCAGTCGGTGCGGAGCTTCTTCGCGCACTTTGCGCGTCGCCAGCCACGCCAGCGCGCTGCACAGCAGGGCGGGGGAGACGACGACGCCGACGCCACCGACCCTCACGGGGGCGAACCGCTGGGAAACGCCCCCGCCGCTCGTGAGCCGAGCTTTGCCGGCGTCGCGACGCGCGAGGAAGCATTGACCGTTCCGGATGCGCCGGCGTCGGCGGCATCGCTCACGCAGCTCTTTGCAGCCGGCGCGGTGTCGGGGGCCGACGAGGACGCGGCGAGCACGCTGGCTTCGGCGTTTGGCGGATCGGACGCCCAGACGGCCGGACAAGGCGGCGGAACTCACGAACGAGAGTTGTCACTCGAGCATCTCTTTCGCGATGTTCCAGCACGCTCGTCCGGCGCCGTGACGCTTGATGAGTTCTACGAGGGCTCGTCGGGCGGGGAATCAGACCCCGCTTCTCAGCAGACCGAGGATGGTGACGAGCGCGACGCGGACATCGAGCAGTTCACGGCCTGGCTCGAAGGCCTCAAGAAGAAGTGAGAATCGCAGTCCTCAACGGTCCGAATCTCAACCTCCTCGGCACGCGCGAACCGGCGCTGTACGGGACCACGACCCTGGCAGAAATCGAAGCCCGGCTTCGCGCAGTTGGCGCGGAGCTGGGCGTCGACGTTTTCTGCGCGCAGCATAACGGCGAGGGAGAACTCATCGCCGAGATCCAGGGATTGCGTGGCCGGGCGCAGGGGGCGCTGATCAACGCCGGGGCCTACTCGCACACGAGTCTCGCGCTGCGCGATGCCTTTGCGGCTGCCGAGGTCCCGTTCGTCGAGGTGCACCTGACGAACATCTATGCGCGCGAACCGGAGCGGCGGCACTCGATGCTCGCGCCCGGGGCCCAGGCGGTCATCTGCGGCTTTGGGGCCGACGGCTACGAGTGGGGGCTGCGCGGGCTCGTGGCGCTCCTCAAGGGCCGTGAGTAACGCGCGCGAAGGCCGGCTCGCCGCCCTCGTCGACCGACTGGTCGCCCATCATCTGGACGGGGTGCTCATCACCTCGCTCCCCAACATCCGGTACCTCACCGGCTTCTCGGGCTCCAACGCGCTCCTCTTTCTCTCGGCGCGCGACGTCTTCCTCATCACCGACTTCCGCTACCAGACGCAGGCCGCCGAGGAGGCGGGTGACGTCGCCGACGTGCGGATCGAGACGAGTTCCCTCTGGACCGGGCTCTGGTCGCTCCTTGCCCCCCTTCCGGGGCTGCAGGCCCTGGGCTTCGAGTCGGCGCACCTGATCCACCGGGACTTTCAGCGCCTGCTCGAGCAGGGGGAGCGCTACCACTGGCGTCCCACGTCGGAGCTGGTGGAGGAGCTGCGGGCGAGAAAGGACGCCGGGGAGGTGGCGCTCATCCGGACGGCCGGCGAGATGGCGATGGAGGCACTCCGCGAGACGCTGGAGGGGGTCCGGGTGGGGGCGACGGAACTTGAGGTGTGCGGGGCCCTCGAGCGCGCGCTGCGCCGAGCGGGGAGCGACACGCACCCCTTCTCGCCGATCATCGCCTCGGGGCCACGTTCCGCATTACCGCACGCTCGGGCATCGGACCGGGCTATTGCGCCGGGAGAGTTTCTGTTGTTGGATTTCGGGGCGTCGGCGGGAGGCTATTGTTCAGACGTGACCAGAACGGTGGTCCTCGGACGGGCCGACGAGCGGCAGCGTGCGACGTACGACGCCGTGCGAGAAGCGAACGAAGTGGCCCGGGAAGGGATCCGGGCCGGTATGCGCGGGCGGGAGGGTGACGCGCTCGCGCGTGCTGTTTTGGAGGCTCGTGGGCTGGGAGAGCTATTTGGCCACGGGTTGGGACACGGGATCGGGCTTCAGGTGCACGAAGCGCCCCGGCTGTCCCGTTTGGCGGAGGAGGTGCTTCCGGTCGGCTCGGTCGTTACCATCGAGCCGGGGGTGTACGTGCCGGAATGGGGGGGAGTACGAATCGAAGATGACGTTCATCTGGGCGCCGACGGAGCCGAGCTTCTCACGCATTTCACGCGGGAGCTTCTCGAGCTGACCTGAGCGCTCGAGCCGGCGGACCTCAATGGCTGATATGATCGACCTACGCTATGTGAAGAAACTGATCGAGATGCTCGACGGCTCGACCGTCGACTCCGTGGAGATCTCCTCTGACAAGGGGATGAAGATCCGCATCTCGAAGACGCCGCAGCAGCGCGGGGCGGTGCAGATCCCGACGCCGGTGGCCATGCCGACGCTCATGCCGACGGCCGCGGTCGGGCGACCGACGCCCACCGAGGCGATGCCCGCCATTGCCGACGCCGAGCCAGCACCGCGCGCCGAACCGCCCAAGGCCAACCTGCTCGAGGTGAAGTCGCCGATGGTCGGGACGTACTACGCGCAGCCCGAGCCCGGGTCCAAGCCGTACGTGTCGGTCGGCGCGCGCATCGAGAAGGGACAGATCCTCTGCATCATCGAGGCGATGAAGATCATGAACGAGATCGAGTCGGAATTCTCGGGCGTGGTGAAGGAAGTCAACGTCTCGGACTCGCAGCCGGTGGAGTACGGGCAAGTCCTGATTCGCATCGATCCGAATGGGTAATCCGGTTCCGGCGCCCGACTCCGCCTCGGCAGCCGCAACGGCTGCGGGAGCGCCGCGCGCACCGTTCAACTTCAAGGCGATCCTGCAGCAAATGGTGCAGCGAAGCGCGTCCGACCTTCACCTGAAGGTCGGACGACCGCCGACGCTGCGCATCAACGGGGATCTCTCGCCGCTTCCGCTCCCGGCCCTCCGTCCGGAAGACCTGAGCACGCTGGCGAAGGAGATCATGACGCCCAAGCAGGTGAAGGAGTTTGCCGAGTTCCGCGAGGCCGACTTTGCCACCGGTGTCCCGGGGATCGGGCGCTTTCGCGTGAACGCCTACCAGCAGCGCGGGACGATCGCCTTCGCGATCCGCACCGTGCCGCACCAGGCCAAGTCGATCCAGGAGCTCAACCTCCCGCTCATCGTCGACGACATCGCCATGCTCCCGCGCGGCCTGGTGCTCGTCACGGGAGTCACGGGGTCGGGCAAGTCGACCGCGCTGGCGTCGATGCTGCAGGTGATCAACGAAAAGCGCTACGCGAACATCATCACGATCGAGGATCCCATCGAGTTCCTCCATCGTGACATCAAGTGCCACATCAACCAGCGCGAAGTGGGGACCGACACCGGCTCCTTCGCGCAGGCGCTGCGGCGCGTGCTGCGACAGGACCCCGACGTGATCCTCATCGGCGAAATCCGCGACCTCGATACGCTGGACACGGCGCTCAAGGCAGCGGACACGGGGCACCTGGTCTTTTCGACGCTGCACACGACCGACGCGACGCAAACGATCAACCGCATCCTGTCGTTCTACCCGCCGCACCAGCAGAACGAGGTGCGCTTTGCGCTCTCGAACGCGCTGGCGGCGGTGGTGTCCCTCCGCCTCGTGCCGCGCGCCGACAAACCCGGACGCGTCCCCGCGTGCGAGGTCCTCATCAACACGGCGGCGGTTCGCGAGCAGATCCGCGACGTCTCCAAGACGCTCAACATCCCCGACCTCATCAAGGAAGGGACGGTGCAGTACGGGATGCAGAGCTTCGATCAATCGCTCATGTCGTGGTACTCCAAGGGGACGATCTCGTACGAGAATGCCCTGTTCCACGCGACCAATCCCAACGAGCTGGCGCTGCGAGTGCAGGGCGTGGCGGGATCGAGCGACACCTCCTGGGACGAATTCCAGACCGACGAGACCGCGTAGTTCACGCCGGGCCCCGAGAATCTCCATGTTCAAGAAAGTCCTCGTCGCGAATCGCGGAGAGATTGCGCTCCGCGTCATTCGCGCCTGTCGAGAGTTAGGGATCCAGACGGTGGCCGTCTACTCCGAGGCCGACCGTGAATCCCTGCACGTGCGCTTTGCCGATGACGACGTGTGCATCGGCCCCGCGCCCGCGCGCGACTCCTATCTCAAGATTCCGCGCATCATCGCGGCCGCCGAGATCACCGGCGCCGACGCGATCCATCCCGGCTACGGCTTCCTGGCCGAGAACGCCGAGTTTGCCGAGACGTGCGCCGCATCGAACATCACCTTCATCGGCCCGACCGCGGAACAGATCCGCGTGATGGGTGACAAGGCCGCCGCCCGCAAGGCGATGATGGACGTGGGCGTCCCGATCGTCCCGGGCACGCCGGGCCCGGTCGAGGACCCCGACGTGGCGATGGAATTCGCCAAGGAGATGGGCTTCCCGGTCATCATCAAGGCGGCAGCCGGCGGTGGCGGCAAGGGGATGCGGGTGGCGAAGGACGCCGACGAATTCCTGCGCTCCTTCTCGCTCGCCCGCTCCGAGGCGCTGTCGGCCTTTGGCAACGGCGACGTCTACGTCGAGAAGTACCTCGCCAAGCCGCGCCACATCGAGTTCCAGATCCTCGGCGACAAGCACGGCAACGTGATTCACCTGGGCGAACGCGACTGCTCGGTGCAGCGGCGCCACCAGAAGCTCATCGAGGAAGCGCCCAGCCCGGCCATGACGCCGGAGTTGCGCGCCAGGATGGGCGAGGCGGCGGTGCGCGGGGCCAAGGCGATCGAGTACGTGGGGGCGGGGACGATCGAGATGCTCCTCGATGAGGACGGCTCGTTCTTCTTCATGGAGATGAACACGCGCATCCAGGTCGAGCACCCGGTCACCGAGCAGCTGACGGGGGTTGACCTGGTGAAGGAGCAGATCCGCGTTGCGGCTGGCGAGCCGCTCTCGGTGCTCGAGATGCCGCCGCTGCGCGGGCACGTGATCGAATGCCGCGTCAACGCAGAGGACCCGTCGCGCGGCTTCCAGCCGTCGCCGGGGCGCATCGACGTCTTCCATCCCCCCGGCGGTCCTGGTGTGCGGCTCGACACGCACGTCTATGCGGGCTACACCGTGCCGCCGTACTACGACTCGTTGCTCGCCAAACTCATCGTGCAGGGACGCGACCGCCCCGAGGCGTTGCGTCGCATGCAGCTCGCCCTGGAGAGCTTCATCATCGAAGGGGTGACGACGACGGCGCCGTTCCTGGCGCGCGTGATGGTGAACAAGGGGTTCCAGGCGGGGCAGGTCGACACGAAGTGGCTGGAACGCGAGATCGCGGGGATCCTCAAGGAAGGGGGCTGAGTTGCGGCTGGATGTCTTCTTCGGCGCCCACGGCTTCTCGAGCGCCGACGTACAGGGGCGGGTGGTGGTGGTGATCGACGTGCTGCGGGCATCGACGACGATTGCGGTCGCCCTCGCCAACGGCGCGCGCACGGTCATTCCCTTCGAGAGCGCCGAGGAGGCCATCACGCGCTCGAAGTCGTTCGAGCGCGGCCAGTACAAGCTGGCGGGGGAACGCAAGAACCTCATGATCCCCGGCTTCGACCTCGGCAACTCTCCGCGCGAGTACACGCGGGAAGCGATCGAGGGGAAGACGATTCTCTTTACGACGACCAACGGGACCGTCGCCCTCATCTCGGCGCAGCCGGCGCGTGAGGTGCTGGTCGGGGCCTTCGTGAACTTTGCGGCGGTGAGCGCGATGGTGCGGGCCGCGGCTCGCGCCAAGAGCGACATTGCCATCGTGGCGGCGGGAAGCGAGCGCCACTTCTCGCTCGAAGACACGGTGTGTGCCGGACGCTATGTCCGCACCATCCGGCGCGGCCTGGCCGACATCACGATGAACGACGGGGCGCACGCCGCGTTGCAGCTGGAGAAGAAGTACGGGAACGACCTGCCGCGCCTGTTCGAGGATGCCTCGCATGGCCGCACCCTCGCCGAGGCCGGCTTCGCCGAGGACCTGGTGTTGTGTGCCTCGCTCGATGCGCATCCGGTCGTCCCGGTGTACCAGGATCGGCAGGTGACCAAGCTGGGGCCCGACCGGGAGCGCTAGCGTGCCGCACAACCTCAAGCGCGAACTCTCCGGGATCGCGCTGATTGCCCTGTCGCTCTTCATGGGCGGGGCGCTCCTCCTGCAGCAACTTCCCGCCGACGGCGGGTGCCTCGCCGCGCGCGGTGTCTTCGGGCCGGTGGGGGGCTGCCTCAAGTGGTCGCTGCTCTCCGTCTTTGGGGCCCCGGCCGCTGCGCTGCTGGCCTTCGTCCCGCTGGTGCATGGACTGCGGCTGCTGAATCACATTCAGTGGGAGACCGACCGTCGCTGGATGCTCTTCCTCGCCGGGATGGTGGTCGTCCTCCCGATCGTGGTGGGACTCGCGACGGGGACCGAGCGGCGCACCGACGGCCCCGCGGGACTCTGGGGCGGCTTTCTCGCCTTCTACCTCGGACGCACGTTAGGCACCGGCGGGGCGTGGATCGCGGTGGGTGTGCTGGCCAGCGCGCTCACGGCCTGGACGCTGCGATGGAACCCGGTCAGTGCGCTGATGCGCGCCCCCGGCGCCGCAGTCGCGGCGCGCGAGAAAACGCCGGCCGCGCTGGCGATGGAGCCGTCGCCCGAGGAAATGCCGGCGATGGAAGACGGGAGACGGGAGACGGGAGACGGGAGGCGGCGCGGGAAGCGCGCCGAGATCGTCTCTAGCGCCGCGCCTGGGGCATTGGTGGCGGCGACGCCGGAGCCGTCGTCGGCCCTCGCCAGGAAGCCCAGCGCGAAAGCGATCAAGGGAGAGGCGCCGCGCGTCGCGGAGGACTCGGCGCCCACGACGCCGATCGTCATTCCCGAGGCCGACGCGTTGGAGGATCGCATTCCGTCACCCGAGTTGCTCACGCCGGCGCCGCCGGGCAACGTCGATGTCGGCCGCAAGGAAATCGACGCGATGGGCGTGAAGCTCATGGAGGCCCTGCGCACCTTCAAGGTCGAGGGGAAGCTGGTCGGGCAGACCATCGGTCCGGTCGTCACGCAGTTCGAGGTCGAGCCCGCGTCCGGCGTGAAGGTGCGGCAGTTCGCCAACCTCGCCAACGACCTCGCGCTCGCCATGCGCGCGCCGAGCATTCGCGTGGTCGCGCCGATTCCCGGGCGTGGCGCCGTCGGCGTCGAGGTGCCGAACCCGGTGCCGCAGATGGTCGCCTTTCGCGAACTCATCGAGGCCAAGGAGTTCACACAGGCGCGCATGGCGTTGCCCATCGCGTTAGGCAAGGATCTCGAGGGCAAGGTGGTGGTGGCCGACCTGGCCAAGATGCCGCACCTGCTCATTGCCGGCGCCACCGGCTCGGGGAAGTCGGTGTGCGTCAACACCATCATCACGTCGCTCGCGTACCGGCACACGCCCAAGACGCTGCAGTTCCTGATGGTCGACCCCAAGATGGTCGAGCTCTCCGTGTACAACGACCTGCCGCATCTCCTGCACAAGGTCATTACCGACAATCGCGACGCCGCGTACGTGCTCAAGTGGGCGGTGATCGAGATGCAGCGGCGCTACGAGATCCTTGCCGCCAACGGGGCGCGCAACATCCAGGACTTCAACAAGCGCGTGCTCGATGGCGCGTCGCTGGTGATGCCCAAGCGTCCCGAGGTCGCGTTTGAGCGGCGCGAGTACACGGAGGGAATCCTGCCGTATGTCGTCGTGGTCATCGACGAACTCGCCGACCTGATGATGACGGTGCAGGGCGAAGTCGAAACGCCGTTGGCGATGCTGGCGCAGAAGGCCCGTGCCATCGGGATCCACATCATCCTCGCCACGCAGCGTCCGAGCGTGAACGTCATCACGGGGCTCATCAAGGCGAACTTTCCCAGTCGCATCGCGTTTCGCGTGGCGTCGCAGGTGGACTCGCGCACCATCATCGACGGCATGGGGGCGGAGTCATTGCTCGGCAATGGCGACATGCTCTTCATTCCGCCGGGCAAGTCGGAGCCGCAGCGACTGCAGGGAGCGTTCATCCCCGGTGAGGACACCGAGCGATTGATGCATTGGTTTGACGCGCGCAAGATCGCCAAGCGTGCGGCACTGGCGGCCAAGGGGCTTCCGGACGAAGAGGCCGCGCGCCCCGACATCATCGCCGAGGTCAAGGCGCAGGAGGCGATCGACAACGATGACGAGGGGGAGGGCGGCGGCGGCGGACACGAGGATCGCGACCCGCTCTTTCGCAAAGCGGCCGAAACGTGCATCCAACACCAACTCGGCTCCACGTCGCTCCTGCAGCGACGGCTCAACGTGGGCTATGGCCGTGCGGCGCGCATCATTGACCAGTTGCACGCCGCGGGCGTACTCGGCCCCTCCAAGGGATCGAAGCCGCGTGACATCCTCGTGGGGCTCGAGGATCTGGATCGCATTGCCGGTCCCGACGGGGCGTAGTTCGACGCCGATGCAGGGCGGGTGGCGTGCACCCCGCCCGGCGGTTCCCTAACAATCCGAAGCTGAGACCGTCGTCGGCGATGCCGGCGCGGTTGGCGTCGTCGCCTCCGTGCGCGGATTTGGTACAGGGCGCACGGAATTGGTACGAGGCCCCGGAGCGGTCGGGGCTAGCTTCGCGGTGTGACGACGGATCGGCAGCGGTTCGGGCTCGCGGGCGAGGCAATCGCGGAGCGGTGGCTTCGGGGACGAGGGTGGCGTGTGCTCCAGCGCCGCTTTCGGAACGGGAGTCGGGACTGCGAGCGGATCGCCGGGCGGGGGGGGGCGGTGGCGTTTGGGGGGGGGAAGGCGGGCCGCGGGGGGTGGTGCGGGGGACCGGTCGAGGCGGTTAACTGGCGCAAGCGCCGAGAGTTAGTGCGATCGGCGTCGGTCTGGATCGATCGGCACGGGCGTCGTGGGGAGAGTTACCGGTTCGACGTCATCGGGGTGATCATGGATGAGCGTGGTGTCCGTGTACGCCATGTGGAAAACGCCTTCGGTGTTTCATCTCGTGCTTGAAAGCAAGCGTGTGGTTTCGTATTTTGTTCGGGGGATCGAATCGTTCACGCCACCCGGTAGATTGCCGCCGTGGCCAGGGCCTCAACGACTCACCAACTGGGTGAATCATGGCGGTTTCGGCAGTGCAAGACGATCGGAAGAAAGCACTGAGTCTGGCCATCTCGCAGATCGAGAAGAACTGCGGCAAGGGATCCATCATGCGCATGGGCGCGGAGAATCGCGTTCGTGTGGAGTGCATCCCGACGGGCGCGATCAACCTCGATGCGGCGATCGGCATCGGTGGGATCCCGCGCGGCCGCATCACCGAGATCTACGGGCCGGAGTCGAGCGGTAAGACGACGCTCTGTTTGCACGTAGTGGCGAACGCGCAGCGTGCGGGCGGGGTGGCGGCGTTCATCGACGCCGAGCATGCGCTCGACGTCGAGTATGCGAAGAAGCTGGGCGTGGACGTGGAGAATCTCCTCGTCTCGCAGCCGGACACCGGCGAGCAGGCGCTCGAGATCTGCGAGATTCTCGTGCGTTCTGGCGCGGTGGACGTGGTGGTGGTGGACTCCGTGGCCGCACTCGTCCCCAAGGCGGAAATCGAAGGGGACATGGGCGATTCGCACGTCGGCTTGCAGGCGCGCCTGATGTCGCAGGCGCTGCGCAAGCTCACTGGCGCCATCGCTCGCTCGCGGACCTCGGTGGTCTTCATCAACCAGCTGCGCGGGAAGATCGGGGTGATGTTCGGCAATCCGGAAACGACCACCGGCGGCAAGGCGCTCAAGTTCTACGCGTCGCTCCGGCTCGACATCCGGCGCATCGGTCCGGTGAAGGACAAGGAAGAGGTGACGGGTTCGCAGGTTCGGGTGAAGGTGGTGAAGAACAAGGTCGCGCCGCCGTTCAAGCAGGCCGAGTTCGACATCATGTATGCCGAAGGGATCAGCCACACGTCGCTGCTCGTTGATATCGGGGCGGAGTCGGGGATCATCGAGAAGTCGGGTGCCTGGTACAGCTACAACGGCCAGCGCATCGGACAGGGGCGTGAGAACGCCAAGATGTTCCTCAAGGACAACGTCGCCTTGATGAAGGAGATCGAAGAGAAGGTGAAGGCGGTGCTCGGCATCACGAAGGGCGATGTCCCGGCTGAGATCGAGACCGCGGAGGAATAGCAGGGCGTAGGATCGCACGACACATCACACGCCGGCAGGACGTTGGGGCCGGAGGGTTGTCTTCTGAGGATGTTGGGGCCCGGTACCCCACGTTGCTCAGCGGGCCTCTCTCCGGCCTCTCTCCTTTTTTGGGAGGACGGGTAGACGGGAAGACGAGAAGACGAGATGAAAGCGTGGGGGACGGCTTCGATCTGGAGAGGGCGATGACCGAGTGGGGGCACGAGTTCGACGATGCCGACGAGGCTACCGACGGGGGGGGCGAACTCAAGGAGACGTCGGGGGGAGATTCTCGCGCGGATAGGGCGGGCGCTGGTCGTTCAGGTTCTGCCGCGCACGAAGGTCGTGTTTCGCGCGGGGGGCGAGGAGCGCGCGAGCGGTTCGGTGGGCGCGCGGAAAAGCGGGAGCGGCGCAAGCTCGGGGAGGTGGACGAGGTGCCACCGGGACGAGTGACGGCGATGCACGAGCGGAGGGCCGGGAGTTCTCGGTTCGTGGTCGCGATCGAGGGGCGCGTGGCGGCGGTCGTGAGCACGGAGCTCATCGCCGACCTCGGGCTGAAGGTCGGGGCCCTGATCGGTCCAGCGCTCGCCGAGCGACTGCGCGCGGAGTCTTCGCGGCTGGCGGTCTTTGACAAGGCCGTCGACCTCCTGGCGGTCCGGGCGCGCAGCACGCGTGATCTGCAGACGCGGCTTCGGCGAGCCGGGGCCGAGGACGGTGCGATCGCCGCAGCGGTGGAGCGGCTGCAGCGGCTGGGCTTTCTGGACGATGAGGCGTACGCGCGCAACCTGGCGCGCTCCCGCGTCGTGAGCGGGGGCGTCTCCAAGCGACGCATCGGGCAGGAGCTGCAACGGCGCGGCGTCTCGCGTGATGTGGCCGACGACGCGATTGCCGATACGCTGGAGGAAGTGGAGCTCGACGAGGAGGGAGCGGCGCGAATGGCAGCCGAGAAGCGGATGCGGGCGCTGCGCTCGTACGACGCACAGACGCAGAAGCAGCGCCTCTACGCCTTCCTCGCCCGGCGCGGGTATTCGCCGGACGTGATTTCGCGTGTGGTTCGCGACGTGATGCGCGGGGCGAGCGGAGACGCCTAGCGACACGGGCCGATCCTGATCTGATCGGCGCCCACGTCGCCGGGCACACGGCCCGCGGGGCTGTGCGCTCCAGAAACTGCCTCAGGGCTCGCTATATTAGGGCCCATGCGCGCATCCGACATTCGCTCCCGATTCCTGGCCTACTTCCAGCGCAACGCGCACGCCGTGTTGCCGAGTTCGTCGCTTGTTCCCGGCGACGACCCCACGTTGCTGTTCACCAACGCGGGGATGGTCCAATTCAAGAAGGTTTTCCTGGGCCTCGAAGTCCCCGAGACGGGGCGTCGTGCCACCACCTCGCAGAAGTGCGTCCGCGCCGGCGGCAAGCATAACGACCTGGAGCAGGTGGGTCACACGGCGCGTCACCACACGTTCTTCGAGATGCTCGGCAACTTCTCCTTCGGCGACTACTTCAAGCGCGATGCGATCCGCTTCGCCTGGGAGTTTGTCACCGGCCCCCAATCGGAGGGGAACCTCGGCATCGATGCGCGCCATGTGCGCGTCTCGGTCTTTCACGAGGACGACGAGGCGCGTGCGTTGTGGCGGGAGATTGCCGGCATCGCCGACTCGCGCATCTACGGACTGGGCGCCAAAGACAACTTCTGGCAGATGGCCGACACGGGGCCATGTGGTCCCTGCTCCGAGTTATACGTCGACCTCGCGCACCTGACGAAGGACTGGGCCTTTCCGGCTGGTGCGAGCGGCGAGTGGACGGATCTGAAGCGCACGGAGTTCTCGACGGACGCCTTTGTCGAAGGGGCGGAGGCGGGGCGCTTCCTGGAGATCTGGAACCTCGTCTTCATGCAGTTCGATCGTCAGCCGGACGGGACGCTCGTCCCGCTTCCCAAGCCGTCGGTCGACACGGGCGCCGGGCTGGAGCGCATCGCCGCGGTGCAGCAGGGGGTCACCAACAACTTCCACACCGACGTCTTCGCGCCGATGATCGCCGCGATCGAGGCGGCGGTGAAGCGTCCGTACGCCGGTGTTGCGCCTGACGGATCGCGCGTGCTCGACGAGCACAGCGCGTCGTATCGCGTCCTCGCCGATCACGCGCGCGCGGTGTCGTTCCTCCTGGCCGACGGCGTCTTCCCCTCCAACGAGGGGCGCGGCTACGTCCTGCGTCGCATCCTGCGTCGCGCGGTGCGCCATGCCTACCTGCTGGGGCAGCGCGAGCCGACGCTGGTCCACGTGGTGCAGGCGGTGATCGACAGCATGGGCGACGTCTTCCCCGAACTGCGCCAGCGTGCGTCGCACATCCTGGAGACGACGCGTGCCGAGGAAGAGCGGTTCCTGGCGACGATTGAAGGGGGGATGTCGCGCTTCGAGCAGTTGGCGCCGGCGGTGGGCTCCACGCAGGGGTCGACGCACCTGCGTGGCCTGATCAGCGGAGAGGACGCCTTCAAGCTCTACGATACGTATGGATTCCCGATCGACCTCACCGAGTTGATGGCGCGCGAGCGTGGGTACGCCATCGATATCGCCGGCTTCGAGGCGGCGTTAGGCGCACAGCGCGTGCAGTCACAGGAAGAGCGCAAGGCCAAGAAGCTGGGCGTGGTGGCTGACGAGCTGGCGGACGCGGCGCGCTGGGAGCGTACGGCGGGGAACGCGTCGCCGTCGCTGGGCGAGACGGAGTTCGTGGGGTACGAGTCGGTCGAGATCGAATCGCAGGTCACGGCGGTGCGTCGCCTCGACGACAATCGCGTGGCCGTGATGCTGCGCGAGACCCCGTTCTATGCCGAATCGGGTGGGCAGGTGTCGGACCACGGCGAGATCGTCGGGCAGGGGTGGCGCGTGGACGTGGACGACGTGAAGAAGATCGACGGACGCGTGGCCGCCATTGGGAGGCTGAGCGGGGCGATCACGTTCAGCACGGCGACGGCGCGCGTGCCGAGCGATCGCCGTCGCGACACGGAGCGCAATCATACCGCGACCCACCTGCTGCATGCGGCGCTGCGTGCGGCGTTAGGCGATCACGTCCACCAGGCGGGATCGCTGGTGGCCCCGGATCGTCTCCGGTTCGACTTCACGCACCACGGCCCCATCAAGCCCGAGGTGCTGGAGGCGATCGAGCTTACGGTGAACCGCGGGATCTGGGCCTCGGTCGACGTGCGCACCGAGCAGAAGGCGTACAAGGACGCGGTGGCCGAAGGGGCGATGGCGCTGTTTGGCGAGAAGTACGGCGACGTGGTCCGCGTGGTGAAGATCCCTGGGCTCTCGGTCGAGCTGTGCGGCGGCACGCACGTGCGCAACACCGGACAGATCTCGCTCTTCAAGATCCTGAGTGAGACCGGTGTGGCGGCGGGGGTGCGGCGCATCGAGGCGATCACGGGGCCGCGCGCGTTCGAGGTGATGCGCGAGCGCGAGCGCACGCTGCTGCGCGTTGGGGAACTGCTCAAGGCGACGCCCGACACGGCCGTCAAGCGCGTGCAGGGACTGCTCGACGAACGCAAGGCGCTGGAGAAGCGCCTGGACGAGGCGATGAAGGGGGGCGGCGACCAGGTGAAGTCGCTGGTTTCCGGCGCCAGCGAGGTCGAGGGGCTCAAGCTGGTGTCGTCGATGGTGACGGCACCGGACGTGAAGACGCTGCAGGCGCTGGGCGACGCCCTGCGCGAGCAATTGGGGAGCGGCGTGGCGGCGTTAGGCGCGACGTTCGACGACGGCAAGAGCACGCTGTTGGTCGTGGCGACGGACGATGCGCGCGATCGAGGCGTGCGGGCCGATGCGGTCATCAAGGAACTGGCACAGGTGGCGGGAGGACGCGGCGGCGGCAAGCCGCACATGGCGCAGGCGGGGATCCCCGATGCGTCGCGCATTCCCGACGCGCTGGCCGCCCTCGAGCGCACGGTGCGTGCGCTGCTGGGCGCGTGACGTCACAGGCGCTGGAGTCGTGGCTCGCCGCGCGCGAGCCGGCCCCGCCGGCGGCGCTTGCCGCACGGCTCGTCGAGCTGGCGCGCGACACCGCGGTTGAAGGGTCGCACGCGGAGACGTTGCTGCTGGCGACCGGGGGAGTGCTGCAGCGGTTGCTGCGCGACCACGAGACGGCGCGCGCCAGTGCGCTCGAGTTGCTGGCCGCCGACGCCCTGGCGACGTACGCGATGGAGGCACAGGGCGACGACCCGGACTCGCTGGAAGCGCGCTGTGCGTGGGCCATGCGCTACTTCGCCGAGATTGCGGATTCGGCGTGATCGACCTGCACACGCACCTCCTCCCCGGCGTCGACGATGGCTCACGCACGATGGACAACTCGGTGCGTGTGCTGGAACGACTCCTGTCCGAAGGGGTGCACGAGGTCGCGTGCACGCCGCACCTGAATGCCTCGCGAGCGCTCGATGCCGCGGTCGAGGAGTACGCCGCGCTGCGCGCGGAGCTGCAGCGGCTCGCGCCGGAGGGGATGCGGCTGGCCGCGGGGTTCGAGATCATGCTCGATCGCCCGGGTTGCGCACTCAATCGACCGGGGCTCACGCTGGGAAACTCACGCGCGGTGCTGGTCGAATTCCCACGAGCGGGGCTGCCGGCGGAGTCGACGGCGGAACTGCTGCGGATCCGGGCGAGCGGGCTGGTCCCGGTGATCGCTCACCCGGAACGGTATCGCGGGGTGTCGGTGGAGCTGGTGCGTGAGTGGCGAGAGGTGGGGGTGGTGATCCAGGGAGACGCGCTGATGCTGCTCTCCAGCGGCGAAATGGCGCAATTGGCCCGCGCGATGCTCGAGGGCGGGGTGTACGATATCCTGGCCAGCGACAACCACGGCGATCGTCGCTCGCTGGCGACGGTGCGATTGTGGCTCAAGGAGTTGGGGGGGGACGCGCAGGGGGCGCTGCTGACGGAGGAGAACCCGCGTCGCGTGCTGGCGGACGAGCCGATGCTGCCGGTGCCGCCGCTCGCGCGCGAACGTTCGATCTGGCAGCGGTTGCGCGAGATGATCGGCGGTCGTTAGGCATTCGGAGGCCGGTGCCGATCCATCGGCGCGCCGGCGGCACGCGCAGGACGCAACACCCGGCATGGTAGCGCGCGCGCACGACGCATCACGCGCGCCGTGCCGGACCACACGCCAGACGAGGGCGACGGGATGGACGAATTCGAAGCGAAAGCGGCAGGGCAGGCGGCGACACGGCTGCGCGACCTGGCGGCGTTGGCGGCGCGGACGGCAGACGTCCTTGCCCCTGATATCGCACGTGCCGCCGAGCTGGTGCGCCGCACGCTGGCCGGCGGCGGCACGCTCTTCTTCTGCGGCAACGGCGGCTCGGCGGCCGACGCGCAGCACATGGCGACCGAGTACGTGGTGCGCTACATGCGCAATCGGCGCGCGCATCCGGCCATCGCGCTCACCACCGACACCTCGCTCCTCACCGCGGCCGGCAACGACTTCGGCTTCGATGAGATCTTCGCGCGGCAGGTCGAGGCGCTGGTGCGACCGGGCGACCTGCTCATCATCCACTCGACGAGCGGCAACTCGCCCAACGTCCTGCGTGCCGCCGACACGGCTCGCGCGAAGGGGGTGCCGGTCCTCTCCCTCTCGGCGCGCGATGGCGGCGCCCTGCGCGAGCGCTCGGACATCGCCCTGGTGATTCCGACCGACCGCACCGACCGTGCGCAGGAGATTCACCTGTGCGTGCAGCACCTGATCTGCGAAGTTGTCGAAGAAGCGTTAGGCATGTGAGACGGCGGGACGTGCACCCCACGTCACGCCGCCCCCACGTCTCAACCTCCCGTCTCCCGTCTCCCGTCCCCCGTCTTCAGACATGTTCTCCCTGACCGGCAAGCGCGCACTCGTCACCGGTGGCTCCCGCGGCATCGGCGGCGCCACCTCACGCCTTCTCGCCCAGTGCGGTGCCGACGTGGTCGTGCACTACCGCTCGCGCTCGGCCGACGCCGAGGCGATGGTGGCTGAGCTGGAGGCGATGGGGCGGCGGGCGATGGCGCTCTCGGCGGAACTCTCGGATCGGCGCGCGGTCGACGCG
Organism: uncultured Gemmatimonadaceae bacterium; assembly: GCA_964560345.1. Lineage (GTDB taxonomy): Bacteria > Gemmatimonadota > Gemmatimonadetes > Gemmatimonadales > Gemmatimonadaceae > SCN-70-22. Next base: position 40,873 of record CAZLLP010000016.1, on the reverse strand, counting down.
ATGTTCGCGAAGGTCGAAGCGGCGTGGGGGGGGCTCGACATCTTCGTCGCCAACGCGGGGATCTGGCCCGAGGAAGACATCGCGGTGGCCGACATGCCTGACGAGCGATGGGGGCGCACGGTGGCCGAGAACATCGACGGGATGTTCTACTCCACGCGCGGTGCATTGCAGCTGCTCGGCGAGGGCGGGCGCATCGTGCTGGTGAGCAGCACCGCCGGGCAGCGCGGCGAGTCGATGCACGCCGACTACGCGGCATCCAAGGGCGCGATGATCTCGTTCACCAAATCGGTGGCCATCGAGGTGGCACGGCGCGGGATCACGGTGAACTCGGTGGCGCCGGGGTGGGTGGACACGGAGATGTGCGAAGGCGCCTTTGCCGGCGATGGACGCGCGCGCATTGCCGCCGGGATCCCGGTGGGGCGCGTGGCGACGCCGGCCGACATCGCCGCGCCGATCGTCACGCTGTGCATGGCCGAGATGCGGCACGTCACCGGCGAGATCCTCAACGTCAACGGTGGCAGCGTCCTGTGCGGGTAGTCGCGATCGTCTTCACGGGAGGCACGATCTCGATGCGCTTCGACGCCGGCATCGGCGGCGCGGTGCCGTCGTTAGGTGCCGACGAGATCGTGGCCGCGGCGCGAGGGATCGAGCACGTGGCGACGTTGCGCGTGGAGGAGTGGGGGCGTTTCCCTGGGCCGCACATGACGGTGGAGCGGCAGTGGGCGCTGCGCGCGCGGCTGCTGGAACTGGTCAACGATCCGGCGATCGACGGCGTGGTGGTGACGCACGGGACCGACACGATCGAGGAGTCGGCCTATCTGGCGACACGCTCGATCGCGACGGAGAAGCCGATCGTCTTCACCGGGGCGATGCGCAACGCGAGCGAGCTGTCGTGGGACGGCCCGGCCAACCTCTCCGATTCGGTGCGTGTGGCGGCGTCGGATGACGCGCGCGGACACGGCGCCCTCGTCATGCTCAACGGGCGCGTCTTCTCGGCGCTCGACGTGACCAAGGCGCACACCCACCTGCTCGACGCCTTCGAGAGCCCGGGACTCGGCCCCATTGGCGTGGTCGATGACGGTGAGGTCGTCTTCCGCCGCTCGCTTCCCCCGTTTGGACCCATCCTCGCGCCGCCGTCGCTCGCGACGCCGGTCGACATCATCACCGCCTACGCCGGCATCGACGCGCGATTCGTCGACGTGTCGCGCGCGACGGCGAAGGGGCTGGTGGTGGCCGCGTTAGGGCGCGGGAACGTGCCGACGGCGATGGCTGAGGGGATCGGGCGCTGCCTCGCCGACGGCGTCCCGGTGGTGGTGGCGTCGCGCGCACCGCGCGGGCGCGTGGGCACGACGTATGGCTACGCCGGCGGCGGGCGACAACTGGCGAACCTCGGCGCGATCTTCACCGGGGCGCGGCGTCCGCAGCAGGCGCGCATCGACCTGATGCTGGCGTTAGGCGCCGGCCTCACCGGCGACGCGTTGCGCGCCGTCTTCGACGCGTAGGGAGATCGTGGTGACGTCCACTCGTGCCCGTCCCGAGAAGACCCCGGTGCTCGATCCGCCGCGCGAAGTGCGCGAGATCGCGCGCACGCTCGAGGACGCTGGCTACGAGACGTGGTGTGTGGGCGGGGCGGTGCGCGACGCGCTGCTGGGGCTCCCGCATCTCGACTGGGACCTCGCCACCTCAGCGACGCCGCCGCAGGTCAAGCGCACCTTTCGGCGCACGATCCCGGTGGGCGAACAGTTCGGGACGATCGGGGTGCTGGACCGGCACGGGCGCCTGCATGAGGTGACGACGTTCCGCCGGGATGTGCAAACGGACGGTCGGCATGCGGTCGTGGAGTTCGGTGCCTCGCTCGACGAAGACCTGGCGCGTCGTGACTTCACCATCAACGCGATAGCCTACTCACCGGCAACCGAGGCGTTGCACGATCCGTTCAAGGGGCGTGAGGATCTCTCGCACGGCGTGGTGCGGGCGGTGGGCGACGCGCGCGAGCGCATGACCGAGGACCGGTTGCGGGCCTTGCGGGCCATGCGTTTTGCCGGTCGGTTCGGCTTCCGCATCGAGCCGTCGACGTGGGCGGCGATCGTGGAGAGTGCGCCCTATCTCCCGCGTCTCTCGCGCGAGCGCATCAAGCAGGAGTTGGAGAAGTCGATGGAGCAGGTGGCGCAGCCGAGCCGAGCGACGACGCTGTGGCGGAGCGCGGGGGCGTTGCGCGAACTGATCCCGACGCTCGAAGCGCAGCCGGCGTGGTCGCTGTACGCCGCCGACTTCGTGGCCCATCCCGACGCCACGCGCAGCGCTGGTCGCAAGCGACGGCGCACGCTGTTGCGGCTGGCGACGCTGTTCGTGGGGCTCACGCACGAGGCCACGGTGCGCACGCTGCGCGACCTGCGCTTCTCCAACCGCGACGTCGACTGGGTGGCGGCGCTCGCCGCACACGCCACGACCCTGCGCGCGGCCGTGCGCGAGGCCATCGCGGCGCCAGCGCTTCCGCCGGACGCCACACTGCGTCGCTGGGCGGCGGAGGCCGGGCGGACGCGCGTCGCCGACACGTTGCGCGTCGTGCTCGCGTCGTTGGCGGCCGAGGCGATGCACGGGGCACGTGACGGTGACGAGGAGCCGTGGGGCGAGGGAGAAGTTGTGGCCCTTCGTGCAGCCGCACCGGCGCGTTCGCGCGCGCTGTACCGCCGCGCGTTGCGCGTGGCGTACCGCGACCCGGTGGAAGTCGCCGACCTGGCGGTGGACGGGGAGGACCTGATGCGCGAGGGGGGCGTGGCGCGCGGCCCGGCGTTAGGCACGGTGCTGCGGCGCCTGCGCGATGCGGTGGTCGACGATCCGGCGCGCAACGATCGCGCGACGCTCCTGACGCTGGCGCGTACGTGGAGCGCGGGCGAGGGAGGGGCGTAGCATGGTCTTCATTCGCGGCCCACACCCCGAATCGAGCATCTGGCGACATTTCCGTGGCGACGGGGATGGCTTCACCTTTGGCGAGCGCGATGGCGTCAGCGAAGCGGTGGTGATGGCCAATGCCGATCGCGTCGTGGAGCTCTTCCTGGCGCTGGCCGAGCACCTTCCGCCTGCCGTGACGGTCGAGATGCACGACGTGCGCACCGGGCTGCAGTGGCGGGGCGAGGACCTCGCGCTGGTGGACGCGCGGGACACCATCGCACGGCTCAAGGGATCCATCGCCATTCATGCGGGCGTGGAGTTGACGCTGATCGGGGCCGACGACCAGCTCACGATCACGCCCAACCTCGACCTGTTCGTCTACGCGCGCACCGATCGTTGGCTGTATCTCCTGCAGGGCAAGGGGCTGCGCCGCCGCCCCCGCCTACGCACGCGCAGCTGGCGACTTGCGCCTGGCGAGTTTGCGCAGGCGCCGGCGATGAGCACGGCGCTGCGAGACGGGGCCGACCGCCTCGGGCTGCAGCACGTGGGACGCGCGTCGGTCGAGTTGTCGCTCACGGATGCCGTGCGCGCACAAGCCGAGGCGCCCACGCGCATCGAGCCGCTCCCGCCCACCGACGACGCCCCATGAAGGGGAAGCGCCCGTCGCGTGCCGAGGCGTCGCTCTTCACGCCGCCGGCGTCGGCGCAGCCGCTCGCGGCGCGCATGCGTCCGCGCACGCTCGAGGAGTACGTGGGGCAGGCGCACCTGCTGGCGCCGGGGAAGCCGCTGCGCGAAGCGATCGAGCAGGGGACGGTGACGTCGATGATTTTCTGGGGACCGCCGGGGACGGGAAAGACCACCCTCGGCTTCCTCATTGCCCGCTACACCGACCGGGAATTCGTCCCCTTTTCGGCGGTGACCGAAGGGGTGCCGCGTGTGCGCGAGATCATCGCCGAGGCCGAGGAGCGGTTGGCGATGGGGCGTGGGACCGTGCTCTTCGTCGATGAGATCCATCGCTTCAATCGCGCGCAGCAGGACGCCTTTCTCCCCGCGGTCGAGCGTGGCGTGGTAACGCTCGTCGGCGCGACGACCGAGAACCCGTCGTTCGAATTGAACGGCGCGCTCCTGTCGCGGGCGCGGGTGCTCGTGCTGCAGCCGTTAGGCGAGGACGCGTTGGCCGGATTGCTCGCCGACGCCGTGACCGACAAGGAGCGCGGCCTGGGGGCATTGCAGCTCACGGCGGCCGAGGGGGCACTCCCCTGGCTTGCGCGCGAGTCCGACGGCGATGCGCGCCGTGCGCTCAACGTGCTCGAGGCCGCGGCCGCGCACGCCGGCGTGGGCGGGACGCTCACCGTCGAGGGATTGCGCGAAGCGATGCAGCTGCGCGTGGCCCGATACGACAAGTCGGGTGAGGAGCACTACAACCTCATCTCGGCGTATCACAAGGCGCTGCGCGGCAGCGATCCGCAGGGGGCGTTGTACTGGCTGGCGCGCATGCTCACCGGCGGCGAGGATCCGATGTACGTCGCGCGACGGACCGTGCGCTTCGCCGCCGAGGACGTGGGACTCGCCGATCCGCAGGCGCTGACGGTGGCGTTGGCCGCGCGTGACACGTATCACATGCTGGGATCGCCCGAGGGCGAGTTGGCGCTGGCCGAGGCGGCGGTGTATCTGGCGACGGCTCCCAAGAGCAATCGCGTGTACACCGCGTGGCAGGCGGCGCTCGACCTGGCGCGCGAACACCCGGCCGAGCAGGTCCCGCTGCACATCCGAAACGCCCCAACACGGCTGATGAAGGAACTGGGCTATGGGAAGGGGTACCAGTACGCGCACGCAGTGCCGGAGGCCTACACGCCGCAGGAGTACCTTCCGGATGTGCTGAAGGACACCGTGCTGTACGAGCCCGGCCCGTACGGGTTCGAGAAGGACATCGCGAAGCGTATGCAGTGGTGGGCAGACCTCAAGACCCGGATGGGAGGCGGCGGCGACGCCGGAACGTCTCCTGCGGAGGAATGACATGAAGGCCAGGTGGTCAGGTGCAATGCTCGGCGCGGCGCTGCTCGCGACCGCGGCCTGTGCGTCGTTAGGGCGCGCGAGCTTCAAGGACCCGGTGGTGACGTTCAAGGATGCCCGCGTGACCGGGCTCGGCGTCACCGGCGGGTCGATCGAGATCGTTCTCGACGTCTACAACCCCAATCGCTTCCGGCTGGAAGGGACGCGCCTGACGTACAAGGTGCTCGTTGACTCCACCGAGTTCGGGGATGGCGCCTACACCACGAAGTTTGGGGTGGACGAGGGACAGACCAACGAGGTGCGTCTTCCGCTCACCTTCAGCTATCGCGGCGTGGGCGCGGCGGGTCGCGCGCTCTCCCAGACGGGGACAGTGCAGTATCGCGTGATTGGCGACTTCACCGTCGCCACGCCGCTGGGGACGTTCACCCGTCCGTACGACCAGACGGGGCGCTTTTCCACGTTGCAGGGGAACGCGCGCGACTAGCGGTCATCGCCCGAGTAGTCGACGGCGCCGGTACGGTGCAGGGCGCCGCGGCGCCGTCGGCTTCTGGTGCGCTGGCGTGTAACGTCGCGCCCGGCATTCCCCGGCGACGCGTCTCCCCGAGGACTGCCGGCATTCCGCCCTTGTGCTTCGGCGGGGCGATCCCCGAGCTTGCAGAGCATCCTTCGAAAGTACCTGCGCAGCGGGCCACCGTTGGCCCCGCGCCCCTCCTTCCATCCCACGTCCTATCAGCCGCGACCTCATTTCCCTGACCGCTCCCGTGGAGCGAGCGATCCTTGTCGGTGCGCCTCGCAAGGGGACGCAGGCCCGTCATCACGTGGACGAGCACCTCGAGGAACTCGAGCGTCTCGCCGATACTGCCGGCGCCCAGGTCATCGGGACGCTCACGCAGCAGATCGATCGCCCGCACCCCGGCACGTACCTGGGCAAGGGGAAGATCGACGAGTTGCGGCAGCGCGTGGCGGACGAAGAGGCCACGCTCGTCATCTTCGACGATGAGCTTTCGCCGGCGCAGGGAAAGAACATCGAGGAGCTGGTGGGGAAGCGCGTGATGGATCGCGCCGAGTTGATCCTCGACATCTTTGCCACGCGCGCGCGCTCGCGCGAGGCAAAGATGCAGGTGGAACTGGCGCAGCTCACCTACATGCTCCCGCGCCTGACGCGCATGTGGACACACCTCGAGAAGTTTCGCGGTGGCATCGGCATGCGCGGCCCTGGTGAAACGCAGCTGGAAACCGACCGTCGCCTCATCGGCCATCGCATCCGCGTCCTCAAGGAGCGGCTGGCCGAGGTCCAGCGCACCCGCGAGGTGCAACGCCACGGGCGGCGCGGCGAGTTTCGCGCGGCACTGGTGGGCTACACCAACGCCGGCAAGTCGTCGATCCTGCGCGCCATGTCGGGAAGCGACGACATCTTCGTCGAGGACCGCCTGTTCGCCACGCTCGACCCGCTCTCGCGCGAGGTCGATCTCGGGGAAGGGCAGCGCGTCGTCCTCACCGATACGGTCGGCTTCATCCGCAAGCTTCCGCATCACCTGGTGGCGTCGTTCCGCGCCACGCTGGAGGAGCTGCACGAGGCCGACCTGCTCCTGCACGTGATCGATGCGTCGCATCCGTCGTGGGAGGAGCAGCGCGAAGTGGTCGACGACGTCGTCGCCGACCTCGGGGCGCACGAGAAGCCCATGCTCTACGTCTTCAACAAGAGCGACAACCTGGCGCCCGAAGAAGTGGCCGGGCTCGGCACGCGTGTGTCACATCTCTTCCCCAACTCGGTCGTGGTCTCGTCGGTCACCCCCGACGGACTCGATCCGCTGCGCGAGGTGCTTCGCGAGCGCGTGCGCCGGTTCAAGCCGATCGTCGAGCTGCGCCTCGGACACGGTGACGGCAAGCTGTTGGCCGAACTGCACCGCTCGGGAGAAGTGATTGACCAGCGACACTCCGACGACGGATTGTTTGTCCAGGTGCGCCTCGACGACGCGGCGCTGGGGCGGGCGCTCCGGGCCGGGGCGTCGGTGGTTGGCGCCGGGACGACCGCCGCGACTGGAGCCTGACTTCGAATTGATGCCATTGACGGACGGCAGCGCTGGCGGCAATGGCCTGACCCAGGCGCTGTTGAAGCCCTAACTATCTGTACATGCCAAAAGCACGCATCACCGGGATCACCGGGCAGGACGGCTCGTACCTCGCCGAACTCCTGCTCGAGAAGGGGTACGAAGTCCACGGCCTCGTGCGCCGTTCGTCGACCTTCAACCGCGGGCGTATCGACCACCTCGCGATCGGGCCGTCGCACACCGCCGGGCGGTTGCACCTGCACTATGGCGACATGGCCGATGGCTCGTCGATGCGTCGCGTCGTCGAGTCGAGCATGCCGGACGAGGTCTACAACCTCGCGGCGCAGTCGCACGTGCGCGTCTCGTTCGACCAGCCGGAGTACACGGCCGACGTCGTGGCCACCGGAACGCTGCGCCTGCTGGAGGCGGTGCGCGAGCACATCGACCGCACCGGACGCCAGGTCAAGTTCTACCAGGCTGGGTCGTCGGAAATGTTCGGCGCCACGGCGCCGCCGCAGCTCGAGACCACCCCCTTTCATCCGCGCTCGCCGTACGCGGTGAGCAAGCTCGCCGCGCACTGGTTCTCGGTGAACCACCGCGAGGCCTTCGGGATGTTCTGCTGCAACGGGATCCTGTTCAACCACGAGTCGCCGCGGCGTGGCGAATCGTTTGTCACGCGCAAGATCTCGCTGGCGGTGGCGCGCATCGCCACCGGGACGCAGCAGAAGCTGGCGTTAGGCAACCTCGACGCGAAGCGCGACTGGGGCTTTGCCGGCGACTACGTCGACGCGATGTGGCGCATGCTCCAGCAGCCGTGGCCCGATGACTACGTGGTCGCGACGGGGGAATCGCACTCCGTGAAGGAGTTCGTGCAGGCGGCCTTTTCCCACGTGAACCTCGAGTGGGAGCGGTACGTGACGCTCGACGAGCGCTACCTGCGACCGTCGGAGGTCGACCACCTGCTGGGCGACCCGACCAAGGCGCGCGAGAAGCTCGGGTGGACCCCGACCGTCAGCTTCGACGGGCTGGTGAAGATGATGGTGAACGAGGATCTCAAGCTCGCCGAGCGGGAAGCGCGGAACGCGCGCTGATCGCGGCAGGGTCGGCTGGCGGGCGTTTCTCCGCGCCGCGCGAGGACCGAAAAACGAAACGCCCCTCGAAGCCGAGGGGCGTTTGACGTATCGAGAGTGGTCGCACAGGGACTCGAACCCCGGACCTCTGGTATGTGAGACCAGCGCTCTAACCAGCTGAGCTATGCGACCGGAACCTGGCGCCTTCGTGCCGCGCGAGGGATCGGTACGTTAATGGGTCATCCGTGAGGGTGGTAGTAGGGCCGCCGCTTTCGTCCGCCTCGAATACGCCCTTTCGGACGAGAGGCGGCCGGGGGAGATTGCCGCTCCCCGTTGCACCAGTCTCCCGCCGCTCGCTGATGGCCCTTCTCTCGTTCCTCGATCGCGACCACACCATCGCGCCCCCCGGCTTTTCGCGGTGGCGTGTTCCGCCCGCGGCGCTGGCCATCCACCTGTCCATCGGACAGGCATACGCCTTCAGCGTCTTCAATCTCCCCCTCTCGACGCTCCGGGGGATTACCACTCGCGCCCCCGACGATTGGGCGCTGACGACGATCGGCTGGATCTTCTCGGTGGCCATCGTCTTCCTCGGACTCTCCGCCTTCACCTTTGGTCGATGGCTGGAGCAGGCGGGCCCCCGCAAGGCGATGTTCGCCTCGGCCGCGTGCTTTGGCGGCGGCTTCCTGGTGGCATCGGTGGGCGTGCGACTGCACCAGTTCTGGCTCGTGGTGCTGGGCTACGGGGTAATCGGCGGGATCGGGCTCGGGTTGGGGTACATCTCGCCGGTGTCGACGTTGATCAAGTGGTTCCCCGATCGCCCCGGGATGGCGACCGGAATGGCGATCATGGGGTTCGGCGGCGGGGCGATGATCGGGTCGCCGCTGGCGGTGGCGCTGATGGATCGCTTCAAGACACCGACGTCGATGGGAGTTTCGGAGACGTTCGTCGTCATGGGGGTGGCGTACTTCGCCTTCATGATGTTCGGCGCGTTCACCGTACGACTCCCGGCGCCGGGGTGGTCGCCGAGTGCGCACACGACGAGGGGCGCGCCGCGGCGCACGCCGGTTGCGGCTGGCGGTGACGTGCATGTCGACCGCGCCATCCGCACCCCGCAGTTCTGGCTGCTGTGGGCGGTGCTCTGCCTCAACGTCACTGCCGGCATTGGCGTGTTGGGGCAGGCGTCGCCGATGATCCAGGAGATGTTCCCCGGGACGATCGGGGCAGGGGCGGCGGCGGGCTTTGTCGGCCTGCTCTCGCTGGCCAACATGGCGGGGCGCTTCGCCTGGTCCTCGGCGTCCGACCACCTCGGCCGCAAGCGCACCTACATGATCTACTTCGCCCTCGGTGCGGTGCTGTACGCCAGCATCCCGCCCACCGGGCGCGCGGGATCGGTCGTGCTCTTCGTCGCGTTCTACGCGCTCATCATGAGCATGTACGGCGGGGGCTTCGCGACCATTCCGGCCTATCTTCGCGACGAGTTCGGGACGATGCACGTGGGGGCGATTCACGGGCGCCTGCTGACGGCGTGGTCGCTGGCCGGTGTGGCGGGGCCGGTGCTGGTGAACTACCTGCGCGAGTACCAGATCGCGCGCGGCGTCGCGCCGCGCGACGCCTACTCCATCACCATGTACCTCATGGCGGGGCTGCTGGTGCTGGGCTTCGCGGCCAACTGGTTCGTGCGCCCGGTGGGGGCGGAGCATCACTTTGCGCGGGGGGCCGGGCGCGACCCCGTCCCGCTCCCCGACGGGAGGCGTTAGGCCATGGCACCCGGCGAACGATGGAAGCTGGTGGCGGGGTGGCTGGTGGTGGGGATCCCGGCCGCGTGGGGAGTGGCGCAGGTGATCGCCAAGTCGATGGCGCTCTTTCGTTAGGCGCGCGGCCGTCCCCTCAATGGCAACGCACCGCCATCCGGATCGATTCGGACGGCGGTGCGTGCAATGGGCCCTCTGGGGCTCGAACCCAGGACCTACGGATTATGAGTCCGCTGCTCTAACCGGCTGAGCTAAGGGCCCGTACGTGCAACGTTACTCGCCGAAACGCGCTGCCGCAAAGCCACCCGTGACGGGCGCAGGACCGGGGCGATGACGAGCCAGCGCTACCCCTCGTTGGCGTGCGCATCGTACGCCTCGACGATCTCCTCGGGGGTGACGGTCGCCGCGCCCAGTTTCCCGACCTCGACCCCGGCCGCGAAGTTCGCCACCACCGCCGCTTCCATCGCCGTCGCCCCAGCGGCCAGCGCCGTGGCCAGGTAGGCCGTCACCGTGTCGCCGGCCCCCACCACGTCGTACACCTCGCGCGCGGTGGTCGGGATGCGTTGCACCTGTCCGTCGGGCGACACCAGCGCCATCCCACGTTCGCCCAGCGTGAGCAGCAGGTGGCGGGCGCCGAGTCGCTCGAGCGTGGCCGGCAGGGCGCCCGCGTCGTCCAGGTGCACCGCCGCGCCTAACGCCGATTCCAGTTCGCGCCGGTTGGGCTTGAAGATCGTCGCCCCGCGATAGGCAAAGAAGTTCCGGAACTTGGGGTCGACCACGATCGGGATCTCGCGCGCCAGCGCACGCGCGATGGCATGCGTGATGACCTCGGTCACCAGCACCCCCTTGTTGTAGTCCTCGAGAACGAGGGCGTCAGCCGTCGCGAGCACACGGTCGAGCGCGCCCAGCACGTTGGCCACGTCGTGGCCCGTCAGGTCCTGGTCGTCTTCCTCGTCAAACCGCACCACCTGCTGTGAGCGGGCCACGAGGCGCGTCTTGGTGGTGGTGGGGCGACCGACCGGGATGAGCGCCCCGTCGTCCGAGCCGATGTCGCGCAACATGCGCCGCAACCGCTCCCCCCCTTCGTCGGCCCCGACCGCCGCCACCAGCGTCCCCACCGCCCCCGCCGCGGCGACGTTCTGGGCGACGTTGGCCGCCCCTCCCAGCGCGTACTTGCGGTCGCGTACCCGCACCACGGGGACCGGGGCCTCGGGCGAGATGCGATCGACGTCTCCGCGGAGGTAGACGTCGAGCATGGCATCGCCCACCACGGCGACGTGCCGGCCGCGCATGCGGTCCAGGAGCGCCGTCAACCGCTCGCGCGACAGGTGCGACGCCGGGGACGAGGGGGCGGGCGGACGATGGGCAGACGAGCGGGAGTTCGACATGGCGGGGGAAGCTAGGAGGGCAAGTCCCACAGGGTCAACCAATCGAACGACGCGCGCACCCGGCATCCGATTCGTTCGGTATCGCCTTCGGGGGGCGCCGGACGCCCAGTTCGCCCGATGCCCCGATTATCTTCCCTGCGACCAGTCCAACCGGGCCGGCGATTCCCAGACCGGCGTTCGCATGCACACCTACCAACTCGACGTCGTCGTCAGCCGAGGGAATGCGATCGAATCGCGGCATCGAGTACACGCCGCGGTCTGGGACGCGACGGCAGGGCTCATCGGCAGCGCGCGCGACCCGTTCCTGGTCTCACCGTGGCGTTCCTGCGCCAAGCCGTTTCAGGTCCTCCCGTTCCTCGAGACCGGCGGCTTTGACGAGTTGGTCTGGGGCGATGACGAACTGGCCCTCGCTTGCGCCTCGCACGGCGGCGAACCGGAGCACGTCACCATCGCCGGCCGCATGCTGCAGTCGATCGGGATGGAAGAAGGGGACCTGGCCTGCGGCCCGCACGAACCGCTGTCGCGCCGCGGCGCTCGCATCGTGCGCGAAGCGGGGTACTCCCCCACCCGATTGCACAACAACTGTTCGGGGAAGCACGCCGCGATGCTGGCGCGGGCTCACGTCTCGGGTTGGTCGACGCACGGCTACGAACGCGATGGGCATCCGGTGCAGGCCTCGGCGCTCGAATCGGTGGCCCGCTGGACCGGCGTCCCCGCCGACAAGATCGACAAGGCGATCGACGGCTGCGGCGTTGTTGTCTTTGGACTCCCGCTCGCCAACATGGCGCGCTCGTACGCCATGCTGGCTGCCAGTGCCACGCGCGGCGACGAACTCCCGTCCCGCATCGCCCGCGCGGTCCGTACGCGCCCGATGATCTTTGGCGGGACCGATCGCTTCGACAGCATCCTGGTCGAGGAGACCTCGGGACGCGTGATCGCCAAGATCGGCGCCGAGGGCATTCACTCGGCGGCGCTGCTGGAGCAGGGGATTGGCGTCGTGGTGAAGGTCGAGGACGGGGCGATGCGGGCGCAGTTCCCGGCGCTCCTTCGCCTGCTGCAATTGCACGGGGCGCTCCCCGACCCGCTGCCGGCGCGCCTGCAGGACTTTGCGCGCACGCGCGTGAAGAACACGCGCGGCGAAGTGGTCGGCGAGGTTCGCGTCGTCGAGGGATGACGCAATCGCATGGTACGACCGGGAAGGAAACGATGACGCCCGCACCCGCGCCCCTGCCTAACGTGTCCGGACTGGACACCGCGCACGTGGCGCTGGTGCGCCTGGCGGCCGCGATCGCGGCGGCGGGCGAAGCGGAGGTGCGCACGGCGCTCGCGCAGGCGCTCGACGCCGTCTCACATGAGTGGGTGGAGGAAGTGATCCTGCAGTCGTACCTGTTTGCCGGTTTTCCCCGCACGCTCAACGCGGCCCGCGAGTGGCGCAAGCTCTCGGGGCGCACGGCGCCTGCGTCGGACGATGGCGAGCGCTTTGAAGACGCGTCGGCGTGGAGCGAGGCAGGGGAACGCACCTGTCGCGTGGTCTACGGCGCGACGTACGAACGCCTGCGCCACAACATTCGCGCGTTGCATCCGGCGCTCGACGCGTGGATGATCGTCGAAGGGTACGGCAAGGTCCTGTCGCGCCCGCAGCTCGACCTGCGGCGTCGCGAGCTGTGCATCGTGGCGGCGTGTGCCGCCGCGGGGCAGGACCGTCAGCTGCACGCACATCTCCATGGGGCGCTGCACGCCGGCGCCAGTGTGGAGGAGGTGACCGGGGTGCTCTCCGCCGTCACCGATCTCATGGCGCCGGGGAACCCCGAGCGTTACCGCCTACTCCTCGAGCGCGTGGTGCACCAGGATGTTCATTGATCTCGTCGTCGTACGTGTGGCCGCTGGCACTGGAGGGTCGGGGTGTGTCTCGTTCCGCCGGGAGAAGTTCTACCCGATGGGCGGCCCCGACGGCGGTGACGGCGGACGCGGGGGCGATGTCATCGTCCGCGCCGACCGCAACCTCGCCACGCTGCTCGACTACACGTATCGCGACCAGTGGGTCGCCGAACGCGGCCAGCACGGCATGGGCAACAACAAGACCGGTCGCTCGGCCGACAACCTCGTGCTCCCGGTCCCACCGGGGACCACCATTCGCGATCACGACACCGGCGCCTACGTGGGCGAGGTGCTGGAGCATGGGCAGGAGCTCGTGGTGGCCAAGGCCGGACGTGGCGGCAAGGGGAACGCCTTCTTTGCCACGGCGACCCACCAGTCACCGCGCGAGTGGCAGCCCGGTGAAGAGGGCGAGGCCCGCACGCTCGAGTTGGAGCTCAAGCTCATCGCCGATGTGGGATTGGTCGGAAAGCCCAACGCGGGAAAGTCGACGCTCCTCTCGGTGATCTCGGCCGCACGCCCCAAGATCGCCGACTATCCGTTCACCACGCTGCAGCCCAACCTCGGCGTCGTCGCACTGAGCGACCACCGCACCTTTGTGGTCGCCGACATTCCGGGGATCATCGAAGGCGCGCACGAGGGAAAGGGGCTCGGGCTCCAGTTCCTGCGCCACATCGAACGCACGCGGCTCCTCGCCTTCCTGATTCCGATGGACGCGGAGGACTGGCAGGCGGAGTACAACGAGCTGCGGAACGAGATCGAGCAGTATTCGACGGAACTCGCCGCCAAGCCGCACTGCGTCGTCTTCACCAAACATGACTTGCTAGGCGAGGAGTACGTCCCCGAAATCGAGACGCCAGGGGCGTTCGGTCGCTATTCCATCAGCGCCGCGGCGCGCCAGGGGCTCGATACGATCAAGGCGGCCTGGTGGTCGCAATTGCTCGAGATGCGCAAGGAGAGCGAGCGTCCCAAGTTCGCGGCGGCCGACGCGGCCCCGGTCTCGCTCGACCGTGTCGACGACGACGACGATCTCGATGACGATCTCGATGACGATGCGAACGTCGATACGAGCGTCGATCCGCTCGTCGATGCCGACGTAGTGCACGACACGCAGGACCACGACGCTGACGACGCCTGACGAGCGCGTGGCGGCGCTGGCCCTCACCGCCGTCCCCGGATTGGGGCCGGTGCGCATCGGGCGGCTGGTCGCCGAGTCGGGTGGCGTCGTTGCGGCCTTGCAGAAGGCCGTCCCCGACGATCGCGCGCGCGCCTCCCTTGTGGCCCGCGCATCGTCGATGCTCGAGACGTGCGCGGAGCGTGGCATCGGTGTGGTCACCATCGCCGATCCGCACTATCCGCCGCCGCTGCGTGACCTCGACGATGCGCCGGCGGCGCTCTACACGTTAGGCGAGCTGGCGCTCACCGTCCCGCCCGCGGTGGCGCTGGTCGGTTCGCGCCAGGCGACGTCGTACGGCCGTCAGGTGGCGCGGGACTTTGCCCGGCGACTCGCGTCGCGCGGGATCTGCGTGGTGAGCGGGCTCGCCGCGGGCATCGACGCCGAGGCGCACGCGGCGGCGCTGGCGGCCGGGGGACCAACGGTTGCGGTGCAGGGAACCGGCGTGGACGTCGCCTATCCGCGCAGCAATGCGACGCTCCACGCGCAGATTGCACGTGACGGACTGATTGTCTCCGAGCTGCCACCGGGGCGACCGGCGCACCCGGGGGCCTTTCCCCGTCGCAATCGCATCATCGCGGCGCTCGCGGATGTGGTGGTCGTGGTCGAAGCCGGGGTACGCTCGGGGGCGCTGATCACGGCGCAGTTAGGGGGGACGCTCGGCCGATCCGTCGCCGCCGTGCCGGGGCCGATCGACAGCGAGAGCTCGCGCGGCGCCAACCAGTTGCTGCGCGATGGGGCGCAGACCCTCGCGTCGTTCGATGACTTGCTCGGATTGCTCGCGCTCACGCGCCGCGGACGTGGTGCCGATACAGGTGCCGACACGCGCGCCGACGCCGACGCGGTCTCGCCGTCGAGACCTGCACTTCGCACCAGCGACTACGCGCCGGACTCCGCCGAGGGGCGGGTGCTCGCGGTCCTGGCCAACGGCCCGCGCGGGACGGACGATCTGGTGCGCGCCTGCGGAATCTCCCCTCGCGACGTAGCCACGGCGCTCTCCAACCTCGAACTGCAGGGGGAGGTGCTGTTCGATCCGTCGGGACTCGTGCGCGCCGCATACACCCCGCTGCTGATGTCGCGATGAGCGGCGTGCGCGACGTGGCCGGCGTCTCGTATCGCCACGTGTATGTGCACGTCCCGTTCTGTGCGCGGCGCTGTTCGTATTGCGACTTCGCGATTGCGGTGCGTCGCACGCCGCCGGTCGATGACTTCCTCGCGGCGCTGGCGACGGAGTTGGCGACGCGCTGCGGCACTCCGCCAGCTGCACCCGATGAATCGGCGCGGCTCGACACGCTGTACTTCGGCGGGGGGACGCCGTCGCGCCTCGGGGGCGAAGGGATCGCCCGCGCCGTGCGGCTCGCGCGCCAGTACGCGGTCGTCGACGCCTCGACCGAGGTCACGGTCGAGGCCAATCCTGAGGACGTGACTCCCGCCGTGGTCGAGGCGTGGGTCGGCGCTGGCGTGAATCGTGTCTCGCTCGGCGTGCAGAGCTTCGACCCGAGCGTCCTTGCGTGGATGCACCGCACGCACGACGTCGCGGCGGTGCACGAGGCGGCGCGCACGCTCCGCGCGTGCGGCATCCACAACTGGTCGCTCGATCTCATCTACGCCCTCCCGAGCGAGGTCCCGCGCGACTGGGAGCGCGACCTCTCCGAGGCGATCGCCCTCGCCCCCGCACACCTCTCGGCGTACGGTCTCACCGTGGAGTCGGGGACGCCGCTGGCGCGCTGGAAGGCGCGCGGCAGCGTGCACGACGCCGACGAGGAGCGCTACGAGCGCGACTTCCTGTTGGCGCACGATCGACTGGCCGCGGCGGGTTACGAGCACTACGAGGTGTCCAACTGGGGGCGCCCTGGGCTCGAATCGCGGCACAATTCGTCCTATTGGCGCGGCGTGCCGTACCTTGGACTCGGGCCCGCCGCGCACGGATATGACGGCGGGCGGCGGCGGTGGAACGAGCGCGAATACGTGCGGTGGCACGAGCGCGCGCGGTCCGGGGTGGACCCGATTGGTGGGCACGAGGATTTGTCGGATGAGCAGCGTGCGCTCGAGGATGCCTATGTCGGGCTGCGCACGCGACAGGGGGTGATCGTCATCCCGAGCGATGCGGTTGTGATCGAGCGATGGATCGCCGAAGGGTGGGGGGATCGCCACGGCGATCGACTGGTCTTGACCCCGCGCGGCTGGCTTCGCCTCGACGCACTCGTCGCTGCCTTGACCGAGCATCGAAGTCGTTACTAGGTTTCGACTTATGGCGTCCCCAGAGCTGTCGGACCGGGAACGACGGGTCCTCGAAGCGGTGATCCAGAGCTACGTCGAGACGGCGGAGCCCGCCGGATCGCGCACGATCGCGCGTCGCTTCGGGATCGGGGTCTCGCCGGCGACGATCCGGAACACGGTGAGTGACCTCGAAGAAAAGGGGTACCTCTATCACCCGCATACGTCCGCGGGGCGCATTCCGACCGACATCGCCTACCGCCTCTATGTCGACACGCTCATGCGTGCCCAGGCGGTCCCGCGCGCCGACGCCGATCGCATCTCCGAGCACCTCTCCCAGACGGGGGCGTCGGCCATCGAGGCGATCCTCCGCAAGGCGGCGCAATCGCTGTCGATCGTCACCCAGGAGCTTGGCGTCGCCCTCGGCCCTCGGCTCGACAACGCGCTGCTGCAGCGACTCGAACTGATCCGTGTCTCCAACGAGCGGCTCCTGCTCGTCCTCACGCTGGGCGGCGGAGCGGTGCGCACGATCTTCGTCGAAGTCGACAGCCAGATCGCCGAGAGTGCAGTGGCCGAGGTGATGGTCGTGCTCAACGAGCGGCTGGCGGGACTCCCGCTGCGGACCATTCGCACCACGTTAGGCGAGCGCCTGCGCGACACGAGCGGCGCCGCCGGCGTGAGCGAACTGCTCAACGTCTTCGTGCAGGAAGGCGAGACATTGTTCGACGTCGCCTCCGGCGGTGATGACGAAGGCGTGGTGCTGGGGCAGGCGTCGGTGCTGGCCGAGCAGCCCGAGTTCAGCAGCGGCGACGGCATGCGCCGCCTGCTCGCGCTCACCGAGACGCGGGCCCAACTTGGGCAGCTCCTGCGCGGGCGGTCCGAGTCGCCGGGCATTTCGATCACGATCGGGAACGAGCACGGCGATCCGCGCCTCGAGAGCTTCACGATCGTGACGGCCGAGTATCGCGTGGGGGCGCTGAACGGCGTGATCGGGGTGATTGGCCCGACGCGCATGCCGTACGACAAGGTGATTGCCCTGGTGCGGCACACGTCGCTCCTGGTCTCCGACATTCTTCATTAGCTGACCGAGGCCCATGGCCGACTTTTATACGACGCTCGGCGTCGCGCGCGGCGCGTCCGACGACGAGATCAAGCAGGCCTACCGGAAGCTGGCCACCAAGTGGCATCCGGACCGGAACAACGGGTCGAAGGAGGCCGAGGAGAAGTTCAAGGAGATCACCGAGGCGTACGACGTCCTGCGCGACGGTGACAAGCGCGCGGCCTACGATCGCTACGGCGAGGCGGGGCTGCGCGGTGCAGCTGGCGGGGCCAACTACCACCACGTCGACCTGTCCGAAGCGCTCAACATCTTCATGAAGGACTTCGGCGCCTTCTCGGGGCTGGGCGACTTCTTCCAGCAGGGGGGGCGGCAGCAGCGCGGCGGTCCGCGCACCGGGCAGGACGTGAAGATCACGGTCGAGCTGACGCTGGCCGAGGTCGCGTCGGGGGTGACCAAGACGTTCACCGTGAAGCTGCTCGACGCCTGCGACAAGTGCGCCGGAAGCGGCGCCGAGCCGGGGACCAAGCCGCAGACGTGCCACACCTGCTCGGGATCGGGCGAGGTGCGGCGCGCGCAGCGCTCCTTCTTTGGCCAGTTTGTCTCGGTGGTCCCGTGCCCGATGTGCTCGGGTGAAGGGGTCGTCGTGACCGCGCCGTGCAAGAAGTGCCGTGGCGAGGGGCGTGTGCGCGGCGAGCACACCATCCCGGTGCAGATCCCGGCCGGCGTGTCGTCGGGGCAGTACATGACGCTGCGTGGCCTCGGTAACGCCGGGCCGCGCGGCGGTGGTCGCGGCGACATCCTGGTCGTCTTCGAGGTCGCCGAGGATCCCCGATTCGAACGCGACGGCGAGGACCTCTACACCGAAGTGCTGGTCTCGTATCCGCAGCTGGTCCTGGGGGCCGACGTGGACGTCCCCACGGTGGGCGCCACGATGTCGGTGCGGATCCCGGCAGGGACGCAGAGCGGGCACGTGTTGCACCTGCGTGGGCGCGGCCTCCCGCGCGTGAACTCGTCGGGCGTGGGCGACCTGCACGTGCGGGTGCAACTCTGGACGCCCGAGGATGTCTCCCGCGAGGAAGAGGAGCTGCTCAAGAAGCTGCAGACGCTGCAGGCGGCGCCGCCGGAGCAGGGGCGTTCGAAGGGATTCTGGACCAAGATGAAGGAAGCGTTAGGCGCGTGACCTGGACCTCGTTGCGGGTCCACGCGCCGGGACGGCAGGGGGAGGCATCGGCGGCGATGTTTGCCGCCGGGGCGCAGGGCGTCCACGAGGATGGGGCCACCCTGGTGACCCACTTTCCCCCCGAGACCGACGTCGCCGCGGTCATCCGGCAGGTGCAAGACGCCGTCCCCGATGCCGTCTGCGAGACGTCGCCCACCGAGGCCATCGACTGGTCGGTGCACTGGCGCGACAAGCTCCACGCGCAGCAGGTCGGGCGCCTGACGATTGCCCCCACGTGGCAGGCCGACCAGTTCGATCCGGCCACGACGGTGGTGATCGACCCCGGGATGGCCTTCGGCACCGGCGACCACCCCACCACACGCGGCGCGTCGCGCCTCATGCAGGACGTGGTGCACCCGGGACTGGTGGTCGCCGACCTGGGCGCCGGGAGCGCGGTGCTCTCGATCGTCGCCGCCAAGCTCGGCGCCTCGCGCGTGTTTGCGGTCGAATACGACGCCGACGCGATTCCCAACGCCGAGGAGAACGTGCGGCGCAACGACGTGGAAGCGGTCGTGCACGTCTTCGAGGGCGACGCGACGGTCTTTCTCCCGCTGGTGGCGCCGGTGGACGTGGTGGTGGCCAACATCATCTCGTCGGTCCTGGTCGAGTTGCTCCCGGCGATGCACGCCGCGCTCCGCCCCGGCGGGCACGCGGTGCTGGCGGGGATCCTCGTCGAGGAGAAGGAGTTCATGCTCGAGGCGCTGCACTCCGATGGTTGGCGACTGGAACGCGAGGACGTGGAGGACGTCTGGTGGAGCATCACGATCGCGAAGGCGTAGCGACGTTCTACGTCGCCGATGAACCCTTCGCCCCCGGTGTCTCGGCGTCGTTAGGTGAAGGGGTGCTGCACCATGTGCGCGTGCGCCGCCTGGGGATCGGGTCGCGCGTCGCGCTCCTCGACGGACACGGGCATCGCGCCGAAGGGACGCTGGTGCGGCTGTCCAAGACGGCGGCAACCGTGGAGGTGGAGCGGGTCGACGCGCTCCCAGCGCTTCCGCCGGTCCACCTGCTGGTCCCGATCGCCGATCGCGACCGCATGTTGTGGCTGGCGGAGAAGTGCGCCGAGCTGGGAGCCACGAGCTGGCGCCCGGTGCTCTATCGTCGCTCCCGCTCCGTGAAGCCGCGCGGCGAGGGGCCCACCTTCGCCGGCAAGCTCAAGGCGCGCATGGCCTCGGCGCTGGAGCAGAGCGGGGGGGCGTGGCTTCCGGCGATGTATCCAGAGGCCTCGCTCACCAGGGCGCTGAGCGCACTGCCGGAGGGGCCGCGACTCGTCCTCGATGCGGGGGGGAGCGCGATTTTGGGGCAGCGCCTCGATCCGCCGGTGACGGTCGCCGTGGGGCCCGAAGGGGGGTTGGAGGAAGAGGAGCTGGAGGAGTTCGAGCGCGCGGGATTCACCCGCGTGGCCCTGGGTGGCAACATCCTGCGCTTCGAGACGGCGGCCATCGCCGGCCTCGCCATCGCCCGAAGCGCCGTCGCAACCGTGGAGAGCGCACATGGCGACTGATTGCCTGTTCTGCAGGATCGTCAACGGCGACATCCCCGCCGCGCGGGTTGCCGAGAACGAGCATTGCCTGGCGTTCCGCGACATCAGCCCCAAGGCACCGACGCATCTCCTGGTGATCCCCAAGGCGCACGTCGAATCGCTCAATCAGGTGGGGTCGGCGGCGCTGGCCGGCGAAGTCCTGCTGATGGCGGCGGCGGTCGCGAACTCGGAAGGCATCGCGCAATCGGGATACCGCGTCGTCTTCAACACCAACGCGGACGGCGGGCAGACGGTGTATCATCTTCATGCGCACGTGATGGGCGGCCGCGCGATGCACTGGCCCCCCGGGTAATCGCCCACGTCGCTCCATCCTTCGACAGCCCCCGACATGTCCTCGCTGCTCGACCGCGTCCAGTCTGAACTCAACGCCGCCCGCAAGGCGCAGGACAAGCCGCTCCTCCTCCTCCTCGGCACGATCCTCTCCGACATCAAGAACCGGGAGATCGAGCTCAAGCGCGCGGTAACCGACGAGGACGCGATCGAGGTGGTACGGCGTGGCATCAAGCGCCGGCGCGAGTCGATCGAGATGTACACCAAAGGGGGGCGCCCCGAGCTGGCGGAGAAGGAATCGGCTGAGGTCACGATGCTCGAGCGTTATCTTCCGGCGCAGGTCGATCCGGAGGAGCTGCGCGCCGCGGTGCGCGCGGCCATCTCTGCCGGAGCGGCCAATGTGGGCGCCGTCATGGGGAAGGTGATGCCTGCCTTCAAGGGACGCGCCGAAGGCGGGCAGATCAGCGCCATTGCGCGCGAGGAGCTCGCCGCACGCGGGTGACACCGTCGCCCGAACGCCGTGGCGCGATGCCGCGGCGCATGCTTGGCCCGGGCGCGCGGAGCGGTCGCGCCCATTCTGGAGTGATTCGTCGATGAACGCGCACGCCCTCGCCGTCCTGCAGTTCGACAAGGTCCTCGACGTCGTGGCCGGCTATGCCTCCTCGTCGTTAGGGGCGGCGCGCGTGCGGGCGCTGGCGCCGGCGTCGACGCTGGAACGCGCCGAGCGTGAGCTGGGGCGCGTGGCAGCCATGCGGGCGCTCGTCACCAGCGACGAAGGGTGGTCGCCGGTGCCCATCCCCGACGTCGACCGCGCGTTGGCCCGCCTGCGCATCGAAGGGACGCGCCTCGACGGACGCGAATTGCAGCAGGCGGGGGTCCTCCTGCGTTCGTCCCGCATGACCGCCGAGGCGCTGCGCAGTACCAAGCGCCCGGCGGTGGCGCTGTCGGTGCTCGCCCCACTGCGCGAGCGGTTGCACACCAACCGCAAGGCCGAGGACGAGATCGAACGAGCGCTCGACGACGACGGGTCGGTGCGCGACGATGCATCGCCGGCGCTGCGCCGCGTGCGGCGCGAGCTGCGCGGGGCGCAGGGTGAGCTGGTCTCGCTGCTCGAGCGCATCATGCATCGCCTCGAACCGCACCTGCAGGTCCCCGATGGATCGGTGACGGTGCGCAACGGGCGCTTCGTCATCCCGGTGCGTCGCGAGGGGCGTGGCGCCGTGGGCGGGATCGTGCACGATGCGTCGGGGACCGGGGCGACGCTCTTCGTCGAACCGCCGGCCGCGATCGAGGCGTGCAACCGCATTCGCGAGTTGGAGGCCGAGGAGATGCGCGAGGTGGACCGCATCCTCCTGGCGCTGAGCGACGCCATTCGCCCCGACCAGCCGCTGTTGCGCGACGCGCTGGAAGCGCTCGTGCTGCTCGACGCGCTGTATGCCCGCGCTCGTTATGCATCGGCCGCGGCGTGCGGTCAGGCGCAACTGCGCGAGGCGGGGAGCGGCTTCCGCATCCTCGACGGACGGCACCCGCTCCTGCTGGCGCAGGGGGTCAACGTCATCCCGTTCAGTCTCGCGATGGATGCGGCGGAGAAGACGCTCCTCATCTCCGGCCCCAACACCGGCGGCAAGACGGTGCTGCTCAAGGCGCTGGGGCTCATGTCGCTGATGCTGCAGTGCGGGATCCCGGCGCCGGTCGGCGACCAGAGCGAAGTGGCGTTGTACGACGACGTCTTTGCCGACATCGGCGACGAACAGTCCATCGAGGCGTCGCTCTCCACCTTCAGCGCCCACGTCAAGAACCTCGGCGAGATCCTGCGATCGGCGACCGCCAAGTCGCTGGTGCTCATCGACGAGCTGGGCTCCGGGACCGACCCGCTGGAGGGGGCGGCGTTAGGCGGGGCGATCCTCGAGGCGCTCACCACGCGCGGGGCGATGACGGTGGCCACCACGCACCTTGGCGCGCTCAAGGAACTGGCAACCGAAGTGCCCGGCGTCGTGAATGCGTCGCTGCAGTTCGATGCGGTTGCACTGGCGCCGACGTACCATCTCATCAAGGGGATCCCCGGACGATCGTACGGCATCAGCATTGCCAGGCGCCTGGCACTCCCCGACGACGTGCTCACCCGGGCGGAGGAACGCATCCCGCAGGTGGAGCGCGACGTCAACGCGCTGCTGCAATCGCTGGAAGCGCGCGACAAGGTGCTGGCCGAGCGCGAGCGCGATGTCGCCGCGTCGCTTGCCAGCGCGCAGGAGCGGGCGCATCGCCTGGCCGAGCGCGAGAAGGCGGTGCGCGAGCGCGAGCGCTCGGTGGAGCGCGAGTCGCGCAAGGATGCGCGCAAGTACCTGCTCGAGGCGCGCACGACGATCGAGAAGACCATTCGCGAGCTCAAGCGCGCCAAGGACGATGCGGTGCTCGAGGAGGCGGCGCGAACGGCGCGCCAGAAGGTCGAGCAGATGGCCAGCAAGCAGGGGGAGCGCCTGGAGCAGTTGGAGCGCGAGGCCACCAACCAGCAAAAGCGCGCCCCGCGCCCGCGCAACGACAAGCCGATCGTCGCCGGGGACTTCGTCCAGGTCCTCCCGCTCGAGGGGAAGGTGGCGCGCGTGCTCGAGGTGCGTCCCAGCGATGTGCTGGTGGCGTTAGGCTCGATGAAGCTCGCCTATCCGCGTGACGTGATCCGTCACGCCGAGCCGGAGCAACGCCCCGCGGCCACCGCGGTGGCCTTCACGGGCGACCTTCCCGAGGAACACGTTCCCACCGAGATCGACCTGCGCGGGCAGCGCATGTACGACATCGACGACATGCTGCTGACGGCGCTCGACGCCGCCATTCGCGCCGACCTGCGCTCGATGCGCATCATCCACGGCAAGGGGACCGGCGCGCTGCGCGACCGCGTGTCGGAAATGCTGCGCAAGGACACCCGCGTGAAGAGCTTTCGCCTCGGGCTCTGGAACGAAGGGGGATCGGGCGTGACGATCGCCGAGTTCTGATGCCCCGCGTCGCGATGAGGAACCCGTGATCCCCGACGAGGAAGTCGAACGCGTCCGCGAAGCCGCGGACATCGTCGCGATCATCGGCGAGTACGTCCCGCTGAAGGGGCGGGGTGGCAACTATCGCGGGCCGTGCCCGTTCCACCAGGGGGTCAACCGCAACTTCTCGGTCTCGACAACCAAGGGAAAGTTCTACCACTGCTTTGTGTGCAAGGAATCGGGAGACGTCTTTTCCTTCCTGCAGAAGCGGCTTGGAGTTGACTGGCCCACGGCGGTGCGCATGGTCGCCGAGAAGAGCGGGATCGAGCTGCACGAGACCAAGGCGCGGCGCGAAGGGCCCGATCCGCGCGAGCCGCTGTGGGAAGCGAACGCCGCGGCGCAGCAGTACTTCCAGCGCATCCTGTGGGAGGACGACCTCGGCGCCGCGGCGCGCGAGTATCTGGCGTCGCGCGACATCACGCGCGCCGTCGCCGATCGCTTCGGGCTCGGCTTCGCGCCGCGCGAAATCGGGTTGATGCGTGCGTACCTGGCGTCGATCGGGATCGAGGACGCGCGCATGCTCGAAGCGGGGCTCCTGGTGAAACGCGACGAGACCGAGGAACCGCGTCCGCGCTTTCGCGCACGGCTCATCTTCCCGATCCACGACGTCTCGGGGCGCATCGCCGGATTCGGCGGTCGACTCATTGCCCCGGGGGAGCCCAAGTACCTCAACTCCGCGGAGTCGACGATCTACTCCAAGGGGAAGCTGCTGTACTACCTGCACCAGGCGCGCAACGCCATCCGCAAGGCGGACCGGGCGATCGTCGTGGAGGGATACTTCGACGCGTTGCGTCTGGCGGCTGCCGGGATCGAGTCGGTGGTGGCGCCGTTAGGCACGGCGCTCACGGCCGAGCAGGCGCAACTGCTCACCCGCTACTCGAAGAACATCTACCTCCTGTACGATTCGGACCAGGCGGGGCTCAAGGCGACCTTCCGCGCCGGCGACGAACTGCTGGCCGAAGGGGCCACGGTGCGCGTCGTGTCGCTCCCCGATGGCGACGATCCCGACACCTTCGTGCAGAAGCGCGGCCCCGAGGCCCTCGAGCGCCAGCTCAAGGACGCGATCGACGTCTTCGAGCGGAAGATCCAGCTCCTCGAGCGCGGCGGCTGGTTTGCCGACCTCACGCGGCGTCGCTCGGCGGTGGATCGCCTGTTGCCGACCATCCGCGCCACGCGCGACCCCGTCATGCGCGACATCTACCTGGCGCGAGCGAGCGAGGTCTCGCACGTGGGTCGCGACGTCCTGCAGCGCGAGGTGGAGGAGGCCGGGAGCGGGAGCGACGTTAGGCGGAGTGGTGCGCCCGCACGCGGCAACCGTCCGCCCATGCGCCCGCGATCGCCTGACGAGCGCGACGGGCCGCCGCCGCGAGACGAGGAAGACTTCGGCCCGCCAGAATGGTCGGGACCACCCGCGGGATTCGATGGCGATCGCGGCGATCGCGGTGACCGCGGTGACCGGCGCGGCGGTCAGCAGAATCGGTATGACGCCTCGCGTCGCGACGATTCGCCCGCGCGCGTGCCGCGCATGGCCGGGGGACGCGTGGTCGCGGTCGCCGCCGAACGATACCTCGTCACGGCGATGCTGCGGTCGGCCGCCGCGCTGGAGCGCATCCTCGAACGACTGGGCGCCGAATCGTTCCTCGAACCGCGCCTGCGAGAGATCTTCGAGACATTGCGCGACCTCGGGTCCAATGAGCACGTTGATCAGGTGGCCGAACGCCTGTCGCCCAGCGCCGTGGCGCTGCTCGATGAATTGCTGGCCGAGCCGGACAACATCCTCAACCTCGATCGCACGGTCGAGGACTCGCTCGCCCGGCTCGAGGAGCGGCGACTGCAGGAGCGCAATCGCGAGATCGATCGCTTGATGACGCTCGCGACGGACGAGGAAAAGACGGCGCTGATGACGGAGAAGCGCGAGAACGCCCGGCAGATCCAGGAGCTGTCGGCGTTGCGTACGAATGCCTAGCGAGTGCCCCAAACCAGGAGGAGCTGTGCACGCAGAGCTGGAAGCCCTGTTGCAGTTGCAGTCCGACGACGACGTAGTGGATGGCATCGTCGCGCAGATGGAAGGCATTGCCCCGCGACTCGCCGCGCTCGACGCGGCGCGCGCCAAGGCGGCGCGCCAGCTCGAGGTGACGCTCGCCCAACTGGGCGAAGCCGAGCGCAAGCAGCGCGAGGTGGCCCATCTCGTCGCCGAACACAAGCAACGCGTCGAACGCAACGCGGCCCAGCTTGACCTCGTGAAGAACATGCGCGAGGCCACCGCCGCCGAGCACCAGGTCGAGTCCGGCAAGCGCATGCTGAGCGAGGGGGAAGCGGGGCTGCGCGAGATCGAGACCAACGTCACCGCCATTCGCGGCGCCGCCGAGGCACACCGCCAAGCCCTGGCCGAGTTCGACGCTACACAGGAAGACAAACGCGCGGCCATCCAGGGAGAGAAGGCGACGCTCGACGCGCAGCTCAGCGCCGCACGGGCCAAGCGTGAAGCGTCCGCGGCCAAGGTCCCCACCGCGATGCGCTCGACCTACGATCGGGTTCGCTCGCGCCGCCGCGCGCAGGTCGTCTTCGCCGTCACGTACGGCGCCTGCGGCTCCTGCGACACCGCCATCCCGGTGCAGCGGCGCAACCAGATGGTGGTGAAGGGGACCATCGAGCTGTGCGAGGGGTGCGGGATGCTCCTCTACGCAACGGAATGATCCGGTCTCGCTGGTAGCGGTCGTTACGTTTCCCGCATGACCGCTCCCGCCACCCGCGCCCGCATCGCCCCGCGCTGGCATCGCCCGGATGTTCCGGATGCCGCGCTCGTCGCCGTCCTGGCCGATGCGCTCAAGCTGCCGCCCATGGTGTGCGAGCTGCTGGTCGCGCGCGGCTACGCGGACGCCGAGGATGCCAAGCGATTCCTGCGTCCGCGCCTGGAGCAGTTGCACCCGCCGGGCGCCATGCTGGGGATGGATGTCGCGGTCGATCGCCTGGCGCGCGCGATTCGGCAGGGGGAGACGATCCTCGTCCACGGCGATTACGACGTCGACGGCATCTGCTCCAGCACCATCATGGTGCGCGTGATCCGCCACCTGGGCGGGAAGGCGATCCCCTTTCTCCCCCACCGCCTGCGCGATGGGTACGACCTGGGGGACGCGGGGGTGAAGGCCGCGCTCGACGCGGGCGCGCGCGTGGTGCTCACCTGCGACTGCGGGACCAGCGCACACGACGCCATCGACGCGCTTACGCGCGCGGGCGTCGACGTCATCGTCTCCGACCACCACCTGCCGAGCCGCCCGGTCCCCGAGTGCCTCGCGGTGCTCAACCCGCGACAGCCGGGGTGCGACTACCCCGACAAGGACCTCTGCGCCGCCGGCGTCGCCTTCAAGATCGCCGTCGCGCTGCTGGCCACGTTAGGCGGGAGCGAACACGTCGCGTTGCACCTGCTGGACCTGGTCGCGCTGGCGACCATTGCCGACGTGGCGCCGCTGCGCGGGGAGAATCGCATCCTCGTCCGCTTCGGACTCAAGCTCCTGGCCGAGACGCGCAACGTGGGGCTGCGTGCGCTCATGGAGGCGGCGGGGCTCGAGGGGAAGGCGCTCACGGCGGGGCGCGTCGGCTTCATCCTCGCCCCGCGCCTCAATGCCGCCGGCCGCGTGGGACACGCGATGCGCGGCGTCGATCTCCTGCTCTGCAACGAGCAGGGCGAAGCCAATCGCATCGCCCGCGAACTCGAGGAGCAGAACCGTGCGCGCCAGGAGCTCGATCGCGCCACGCTCGACGCGGCACGCACCATGGCCGACCGGCTCGACCTCGACGAAACGTGGGGCGTCGTGCTCGGTGCCGAAGGCTGGCATCCGGGGGTGATCGGCATCGTCGCCTCGCGCCTGGTCGAGGATCTCGCGCGCCCCGTCTTCATGGTGGCGTTCGAGGATGGGGTGGGGAAGGGTTCCGGTCGATCGATCAGCGCCTTTGACCTGCATGGGGCGCTCACCTCCTGCAAGGAACTGTTGGTGCGCTACGGCGGGCACCGCGCGGCCGCCGGCATCACGATCAACGCGGACCGCATGGGCGCCTTCGCGGAGCGATTCAACGCCGTCGCGCGCGAACGCCTCACCACCGACGATCTCGTCCCGCGCGTGCGCGTCGACATCGAACTTCCGCTCGAAGACGTCACCACCGACCTCGAAGGGTTGCTGCGTCACTTCGAGCCGTTCGGCGTGGGCAACCCGGCGCCGGTCCTGTCGTCGCGTGGCGTGCGCCTGGCGACCACGCCGCGCGTCATCGGACAGGGTGGACTCAAGTTGCAGCTGGCGAAGACCGGCGGGACGCTCGAGGCGATCGGTTGGGGGATGGGCGACCTCGCGCGCGAGTTGACCCCCGCGTCGCCCATCGACGTGGCGTATCGGTTGGAGCGCGATACGTTCGGCGGCACATCGCGTCTGGTGGCGCGGCTGGCCGACGTGCGCGCCTAACGGTGCGGATCATCGCCGGCCGTTGGCGCGGCCGCACCATCAAGGCGCCGCGCGACGAGCGCGTGCGTCCCACCGGCGACCGGGCGCGCGAAGCGTGGATGAGCATCCTGCACCCGGAACTCCCGGGCGCGCGCGTCATCGACCTGTTCGCTGGATCGGGGGCGCTGGGGCTCGAGGCGCTGTCGCGCGGCGCGGCCACCTGCGACTTCGTCGAGATCGCCCAGCCGTCGCTTCGCGCCATTCGCGAGAACGCCGAGACTCTCGGCGCCACGCCAGCCGAGATGGTCGTGCATCGCACCGATGCCATTCGCTTCGCCCAGAAGCTTGCGCCGCGGGCGTACGACATCGCCTTTGCCGACCCGCCGTACAAACTCGGGCTCGCACCGCGCCTGGCAGAGGTATGGCTCGAGGTCCCATTCGCCGACGTCCTCGGCGTCGAGCACGACGTGCACGAAGCGATGCCTCCCGGTGGACAGACGCGCACCTACGGTGGCACCGCGGTGACCATCTATCGGGCGCCGCACGGCGTGAGTCGCGACGCGGTCGACGTGCCACACGAGGGCACCGACCTTGAAGCTGGCGATGGCGGTACGGTCGCCCCCGGTTAGAATTCCCCGCGACTCGACTCCCCCACTTCGCCCTCGCATGCCGCGCATCGCGATCTACGCTGGCTCCTTCGACCCCATCACGCGGGGACACGAAGACCTGATTCGCCGCAGCCTCAGCTTCGTCGATCGACTGATCGTCGCGATAGCGGTCAATCCGTCCAAGCAACCGCTCTTCACCTTTGAGGAGCGGGCGGACTTCATTCGGGAAGCGGTCGGCGACGATTCGCGCGTCGAGGTCCACCAGTTCCAGGGCCTGCTGGTCGACTTCGCCCACCAGATGGGGGCGCGCCTGTTCATTCGCGGACTGCGCGCGGTGAGCGACTTCGAGTACGAGTACCAGATGGCGCTGATGAACCGCCACCTGTCGTCCGAGTTGGAGACGGTCTTCATGGTCCCGTCGCTCGACACGACCTACATCAGCGCGTCGCTGGTTCGCGAAGTGGCGCGCTTCGGCGGCAAGCTGGAAGGGCTCGTGCACCCGCGCGTCGCCGAGGCGCTGCAGGCGAAGTTCGAGACGCGTTAGGCATGCCGGCCGTGCAGGGATTTCTCGAGGCCCTTCGGCGTCGGGCGGCGGAACGACCGGCGCGCATCGCCTTTCCCGAGTCGCACGATCCGCGCGTCCTGGCGGCCGTCGCCGGCCTTCGGCGCGAACGCATCGTCGAGCCCGTCCTCATTGCATCGCCCGAGTCCGATCCGGCGGCGCTGGCCGCGCTCGACGTCGAGGTGATCGATCCGCGGCGCGACGCGCGTCGCGAGCGCACCACCGCGTCGCTCGTCGAACGCCGCCGCGGCCGCCCGCTCCCCGAGGGAGAAGCCGAGCGCCTGGCGGCCACGCCGCTCCTGTTCGCCGATGATCTCGTCAGGCATGGCGAGGTCGATGGCTGCGTGGCGGGCTGCGTCCACACCACCGCCGAAGTGCTGCGCGCTGCGCTGTGGCTCGTAGGCCCGGCCGATGGCGTGCGGACGATCTCCAGTGCGTTCTACATGGACGTGGCGCCCTTTCGCCGCGAGGGGCGCGAGGTCCTCACCTTCACTGACTGTGCGGTGATTCCGGCGCCGACGCCGGAGCAGTTGGCCGATATCGCGATTGCCGCCGCTCGCGACCGCGTCCGCATCGTGGGCGACACCCCCATCGTTGCCTTCCTCTCGTTCAGCACGATGGGGAGCGCGACGGCGCCGTCGGTCGACCGTGTGCGCGAGGCGCTCGCCCTCGTGAGGGAGCGCGCGCCGGGGCTGGTGGTCGACGGTGAACTGCAGGGAGACGCGGCCCTCATCGCCCAGGTCGCCGCTCGTAAGGCGCCCGGGAGTCGGGTGGCCGGGGCGGCCAACGTGCTCGTCTTTCCCTCGCTGGACGCTGGCAACATCGCCTACAAGCTGGTGGAACGCCTGGCGGGCGCTGCGGCCATCGGCCCCATCCTGCAGGGGCTCGCTCGTCCATGCAACGACCTGTCGCGCGGGGCGTCAGCCGACGACATTATGAATGTTGCCGCGGTCACGGCCCTACAGGCGCGCGAACCCGCCTCCGGCCGCGGCGGACTTCCGGGAGATAACGCATGAGTTTCGCCATCAAGAAGCAGGGAGATGTCTGCATCGTCGACGTGGAGGGCCAGCTCATTGTCGGCAACCGGCAGGAGCTGAAGCAGAAGGTCCTCGACGAGTTGGAGCGCGGGGAGCGCAAGTTCCTCGTCGACTTCAGCCAGACCGGTTACATCGACAGCTCGGGCCTTGGCGTCCTCGTGTCGCTATCGAAGAAGATTCGCGAGGCGGGCGGGGAATTGCGCCTGGCGAACCTGAACGACGACCTCAAGACGCTGTTCGAGCTCACCAAGCTCGATACCCTGTTCCAGATCACGGGGAACCGCGACGAGGCGTTGCGGACGCTCTGAGCGACCGGTGCCCTTCGACCGAGTGTCCCCCGCGCCCGCGGGGATGTCCGCGGCGCCGGGCCGGGCGCGCGTGACGCCGAGGGCGCCGCGCGCGTTTGTCATGTGATGAGCGACCCCGCCGACCGCCCCCTCCTCGACGTCGTCCTCGCGGAACCTGGATTCCCGCTGGACGTCCGGATCCCCTCCGACCTGCGCTACATCGAGCGGGTCGTGGGTGTCGTGTCGCGCACCTGCGCCGCGTTCGCCTTTCCGGCGCGCGCCTGCAACCTGCAGGTCCCGGTCGCGCTCACCGAAGCCATCTCCAACGCCATCATCTACGGCAATCGTGAGGACGTGAGCAAGCGCGTCCGGGTGCGGGCGCTGCTCGACGAGCGCGCGCTGGTGATGGAGGTTTCCGACGAGGGGATCGGCTTCGACTTCGACACCTGCCTGCATGACCCCACCGATCCGGAGCACCTGCTGCGTGAGGATGGGCGAGGGCTCTTCCTGATGACCCGGCTCATGGACCGCGTCGAGCGCTACACCGACGGCGGCAACGTCGTGCGGCTCACCCTGCACCGGCCGTGAGGGAACTCGTCTCGGTCCTCGAGCGATTCGAGGACGTCACCGGGGTGAAGGCGGTGGTCTGGACCCAGGCCAACGATCGCGCGCCCATCATCCCCGAATACGGCGAGTGGCACGAGCCGGTCCCGCGCGTGCTCGACCTGTTGATGCCGGGAGCCCCGCCGGCCGAGATCGAGACCGAAGACGGCATCCTCCTCGCCGGCGCCGTCCCCGGGCCGCGCCGCTCGTGGGTGAGCGTCGGTCCATGCACCGGCCAGCGCAGCGAGCCTGCCGCCTGCCTCGAGTTCCTGCTTCCGATCGTTGGGCACTTCTTCCAGTCGGCGCTCGAGGTCGAACACGCTGCCTACGAACTCGCCGAGCGCTATGAGGAGATCAACCTCCTCTACACCACCAGCGAGATCCTCGGCCGCACCGTCTCGCTCGAGGAGGCCGCCGCGCGCATCCTCGAGGAGATCTGCGAGACCGTCGGCGCGCGCCGCGCTGCGATCCTCGTACACGACCGCGTCACCGACACGCTGCAGGTGGTCACCGCGCTCGGATTCGAGGCACTCGACGCCCCGCCCATCGGGACGCAGGATCCCGCCGCGGTCTCGGCGCGCGTCTTCCGAGACCAGCGTGCCCTCATCCTCGAGCCGGGCGAGTTTCCCTGCGAGGCCGAGTCGCTCTACCGGAAGGGCGCCTTCCTCTCCGTCCCGATTCTCTGGACCAATCCCAATCCTCACGGGGCCATCCCGTTAGGCGTGGTCAACCTCTCCGAGCGGCGGAGCGGGGAACCGTTCAGCGCCGGCGACGAAAAGCTGGTCACCGCCATTGCCACGCAGATCGGGACGGCCATCCAGAACGCGCGCCTCGTGCGCGCCTCGCTCGCCCAGCAGCGCCTGCAGCAGGAAATGCAGCTGGCGAACGACCTGCAGATGAAGCTCCTCCCCGACACGCGCCTGTTCGAGCCCGAGGCGCTCGTCTCCGCGCGCGTCGTCCCGGCCGACAGCGTCGGGGGCGACTTCTATCACCTCTTCCGGCTGCACGGCGGTCGCATCGGGGTGATGATCGGCGATGTGTCCAGCCACGGCTATCGTGCGGCGCTGATCATGGCGCTGGTGATGAGTGCTTCGTCGATTCACGCCCAGGCGACCGTCGACCCGGCCGAGATGCTCGATGCGCTCCTCGACACGCTGCGCGAAGAGTTGGAGAGCACCGAGATGTTCATCTCCGTGTTCTACGCCGTGCTCGACCCCGCGCGGGGCATCATGCGCTACGCGAATGCCGGCCACCCGCACGCCTTCCTGGTCGACGGGGCAGGGGAGATCGAGCGGCTCGCCGCGCTCGATCCGCCGTTAGGCATGAGCCCGCAGCATCCGTCGGCACGCGAACGCCCCTGGACGCCAGGGAGCGACGTGCTCCTGCTCTTCACCGACGGCATCGCCGACGCGCGCAATCGGCTGGACGTGCGACTCGGGGAAAAGAAGGTCCTCGACGTGGTCCGCGCCTCGCGAACGGAGGCCCCCGACGTGATCCTCGAGCGCGTCTTTGCCACGCTGCGCGCCCACGCCGGCGAGGCCATCCGCCGCGACGACCTGACGCTGCTCGTCGCCCGGACCTGACGCGCGCGACGCGCGCCCTCGCATGAGCCAGGATCCTCGACACTCGCTCCCCCCGGCGCGCAAGCGACTGGGGCAGCACTTCCTCACCGATCGCTCGGCGCTCGAGCGTATCGTGCAGGCCGTCGATCCGCACCCCGGCGAAACCATCGTCGAAATCGGACCGGGGCGCGGCGCGCTCACCGACCTCCTGGCCGTGCGCGCCGAGCGGCTCGTCTGCGTCGAAGTCGACGCGATGCTCATCCCGCACCTGCGGGAGCGCTACGCCGATCGACCGCACGTGACGATCGTCGAAGGGGACGTGCTCGAGGTCTCGCTTCCGTCGCTGGTGGAGGGGCGGTGGGCGCTGGTCGGCAACGTCCCGTATTACATCACGACGCCCATCATCTTCCAGGCGCTCCGCTCGCCTCGCCCGTCGCGCATGGTCTTTCTGGTGCAGCGCGAGGTCGCCGAGCGCGTGGCGGCTCCCCCGGGCGACGACGCGTACGGCGCGCTCTCCGTCAACGTGCAGGCCCTCGCCCACGCCGAAGTGGTGGCCAAGGTACCGGCCGGCGCCTTCCATCCACGCCCCAAGGTCGACTCGGCCATCCTGCGCCTCACCCCGCGCGCCGACCCCGTCGTGACGACGGAGGAAGAAGGGGCCTTCTCGCGCATGGTGCAGGGGGCGTTTGGCCAGCGCCGCAAGCAGATGCGTCGCGTGGTGCGCGAACTGTTCGGGCTGGGCGCCGAGGCGGCGGAACAGTTGCTGGCCACCTGCGGGATCGATGTGGCGGTTCGCCCGGAGACGCTCTCGCCGGACGCGTTCGCCCGCGTGCTGCGTGCAGCCCCGGCGATGGTGCGCGATACGTCGCGCTGACACACGCAACGGGCGCCGGGTCGCGGCGCCGTCGCCGCCTGCGTTCAGGCGGCGCCGTCGACGCCGTTGCTGCTGCCGGTGTCCCGCTCGCGGTTGGTGAGCGCATAGCTCAACCCCTCGAGCTCCATCGCCATGTTCACGTTGCGCACGGTGATGTGCGCCGGCAGGTGCAACTGCACCGGGGCAAAGTTGAGGATCGCGCGCACCCCCGCCGCCACGAGGCGCTCGGCCACGCGCTGGGCCTCATCGCCGGGGACCGTGAGCACCGCGATATCGGGGTGCTCGCTGGCGAGGTCGCTCTCGAGCCGTGCAATGTCGCGCACGGTGTGTTCTTCCCACTCGGTGCCGACCTTCAGCGGATCCGCGTCGTAGACGGCGACCACGTGGAAGCCGCGCTGGCGAAAGCCGTGATACTGGGCGAGCGCCGTCCCGATCTTGCCGGCGCCGATGATCAGCACGCGCCACTCGCGGTCGAGCCCCAGGATGTCGCGCAGCGCGGCGGTGAGTTCGACCGCGGGATATCCCAGCCCGCGCTTGCCGAATGATCCGAAGAACGACAGATCCTTTCGCACCTGCGCCGAGGTGGTCCCGCCGCGTCGCGCGAGCTCTTCGCTGGAGATGGTGCGCACGCCGTGATTTACCGAGTCCTCGAGGAATCGGAGGTAGACGGAGAGTCGGCGGACCGTACTGTCGGCGATGCGTTTCACGGAGGTCTGAGCGGCTTGTGAATTCGTTCACAAAGTAACCCCTCCTCGGGATCGTCACCAGACGCGCGTTGCATCCGGCGCTCCCGCAACGGGTTACCATCGATGCCTTGCATCGCAGGTCAACCGTGATACCCCAGAGGCCGACTGTCAGACGACGCTGTAGTTTGTGGCCATGCCGGAACACACCGTGTTCGCGCCCCGAGCGCATCGGGAGGTTTGGCCGTGAGGGGGATCGACGCCTTCGCCCCGGACACGCTCCTGATCGTGCGCGCGCGCGAACTGCTCGCCAGCGGATCGCTCGACTCGGTCGCCCTCATGGAGCGCGTGTGTGCCTTGCCGAGCGCCCCGCCTCGCGTGGCCGACCGCCTCGCCGAAGCGCTCTTCGGTCGCCACACCGATTTCGTGCGCGACGCCGACGGTCGATGGTCGCTGGCCCCCGATCGCAACGGGGTGCGCGCCGCGCCCATCCCGGCGGTGCCGGTCGAGGCGCCGCTCCGCACGGTGCGCGAACGCCGCCAGGCGGCGACCGGCGAGCGGGACTCGGACGACGTGTCGCTGCGCGACGTGCGCTTCGCCGTGGTCGACGTGGAGACAACCGGAACCTCGCCCGCGCAGCGCGATCGCGTCACCGAGATTGCCATCGTGCAGGTGACGGGAGGGGAAGTCACCGAGTGTTATGAGACGCTGGTGAACCCCGAGCGCGCCATCCCGCCGGCGATCATCGCCCTCACGCGCATCACCGAAGAGATGGTGCGCAACGCCCCGCGCTTTCCCGCGGTGGCCTCGGATGTGGTGGGGCGGCTTCGCGAGCGGGTCTTCGTGGCGCATAACGCCGCCTTCGATTGGCGCTTCGTTTCGCACGAGGTGCAACGCGCGGCCGGGGTGGCGCTGACGGGAGAACAGCTCTGCACCGTGCGTCTCGCGCGCCTGCTCCTCCCGCAGTTGCCGCGGCGCTCGCTGGATGCCGTGACGCACTACTTCGGCATCGACATCGGGGCGCGTCACCGCGCGGCCGGCGACGCGCTGGCCACCGCCCACGTGCTCGTGCGGCTGTTGCGGCTGGCGGAAGATCGCGGGGCCACCACCTGGCGCGGACTGACGGCGCTGCTGCAGCGGGGGGGCGCGCGCGCCAAGCGGCGCCGGAGCGCCATGCCGCGCGGCGTCGACATCGATCCGACGCTGTGAGTGTTGCGGTGAGCCCGGAT
The DNA here is from genome assembly GCA_964560345.1 of uncultured Gemmatimonadaceae bacterium. Taxonomy (GTDB): domain Bacteria; phylum Gemmatimonadota; class Gemmatimonadetes; order Gemmatimonadales; family Gemmatimonadaceae; genus SCN-70-22. The sequence continues at coordinate 5,446 of CAZLLP010000016.1, read as the reverse complement.
GCGTCGTTTGCCTTCGCGCCGTCGATCGTCTCCACGACGCTCGGGCGCTATCGCTTCCACGCGATCGTGGCCGGGGGGCAACGGCTCGACGGCGGGGCGATGTTCGGCGTCGTGCCGCGCCCCATGTGGGAGCGGCGCATTGCGCCTGACGAGCGCCATCGCATCCCGCTGGCGATGCGCTGCCTGCTGGTCGAGCACGAGGATGGGCTCGTGCTCCTCGACACCGGGGTGGGGAACAAGGAAGGGGAGAAGTTCCGCGGCATCTACGGCATCGAGAACGCGGGCGACGGGGGGCGCACCTGGCTCGAGGACGCACTCGCCTCGTTAGGTCACCGTCCGGACGACGTGGCCGTGGTCATCAACACGCACCTGCACTTTGATCACGCAGGGGGGAACACCTGGGTGGATGGCGCCGGCGTGGTGCAGCCGTCGTTTCCCAAGGCGCGCTATCTCGTGCAACGCGGGGAGCTGCACTACGCGACGCACACCAACGAGCGCACGGCGGCGTCGTACTTCCCGCACAATTGGGAGGCGTTGCTCGCCGCGGGCTCGCTTGAACTGCTGGAGGGGGAGCGCGAGATCGTCCCCGGGATTCGCGTCGTGGCCTCGCCGGGACACGTCCCGTTTCACCAGAGCGTGCGCATCGACGGCGGGAACGGTGCCGTGGCCTGTTTCCTCGGCGACGTCTGCCCCACGTCGGCGCACCTCCCGCTCCCGTGGATCATGGGGTACGACGTGGAGCCGCTGATGACGCTCGAGTCGAAGCGGCGACTGTTGTCGCAGGCGGCCGACGAGCGATGGCTCCTCGTCTTCGAGCACGATCCCGTGCACCCGTGGGGGTTCGTTGTGCACGACGGAAAATCGTATCAGTTGGAGGCGTTTGGGGAGGGGTCGCGGTGAGCCAAGCGCTGTGGCCGCTTGCGTTTAGCGGATCTTGCGTCGGCGCGTGCCGTGCGTGCAGCGGCGCGCGACGGGTCGGCGGATCGGCGTGCGGCAGGGCGCAACCGCGGGGAATCTCGCCCAGCCCGTTGACCGCATAACCCCATGTCGTTTAAGTTTTTCCGCACAATACGGCAAGCAGAGCCCATCGGCTCTCACCCTCTGGCGCTCGGCGACGAGTAGCTGCAGGAGTCTCGTCACTGGCGCCGCCCCACAGGTTGGGGGCGGACGGTCGTGTATGGCGGACTCCGAGAGGGGTCCGCATTTGTTTTTCTGGCAAGGGGGTCGTCGTTAGGCACCCGGCCAACACTCTCGCAGAGGAATCGGACCTATTCAGGACAACACGAAGCGCATTCGCGTCAACCGCCAGATTCGCATCAGCCCGGTCCGCGTGATCGGGGCCGATGGCAGTCAGTTGGGAATCATGGAGGTTGACCGGGCCCTGGCCCTCGCAGAGGAGTCGGGACTCGACCTGGTGGAAGTGGCGGCCACCGCTCGCCCGCCCGTCGTCCGTGTCATGGACTACGGCAAGTTCAAGTTCGAGCAGGCGAAGCAGGCGCGCGTTGCGAAAAAGAAGCAGCACGTGATCGAGCTCAAGGAAGTCAAATTCCGACCGGGCATCGAGGATCACGATTTCGACACCAAGGTTCGACATGCGCGACGGTTCCTTGGCGAAGGGAACAAGGTCAAGGTGACGTTGATGTTCCGCGGGCGGCAGATCGCCCACCCGGAACTCGGGTTCGCCGTGGTCGAGCGGGTCTCGCAGCAGCTCGCCGATGTGGCGAAGACCGAGAGTTCGGCGAAGATGGAAGGGAAGTCCCTAACGATGATCCTGGCACCGAAGTGAGCTGACGATGCCCAAAATGAAGACCCACAAAGGCGCGAAGAAGCGCTTCACCGTCACTGCGACGGGGAAGGTTCGCCGCCTGAAGGCCAACAAGAGCCACATCCTGACCAAGAAGGACGCCCGTCGGAAGCGCCGGCTGCGCCGTCCCACCACGATCGCCACCAATGGCGAGGCGAAGGTGATCAAGCGCCTCATTCAGGCGTAAGGAGAGAGAGCGATGCCACGCGTCAAATCCAATGTGGTGCGCCTGAAGCGCAAGAAGCAGGTCATGAAGGCCGCGCGCGGCTACTTCGGCGCGCGTTCCAAGCTGTGGCGCCCGGCCAAGGAGTCGGTCGAGCGCGGCTGGCGTTATGCGTACCGCGATCGTCGCAACAAGAAGCGCGACTTCCGTCGCCTCTGGATCGTGCGTATCAACGCGGCGGCCCACCTGAACGGGATGAACTACAGCACGTTCATGAACGGGCTCATGAAGGCGGGGATCGAGGTGGATCGCAAGATCCTCTCCGACCTGGCGATTCATGACGCGGCCGCCTTTACCGTGCTGGCCGACAAGGCACGCGCGGCGCTGGCGGTCGCCTAACGGCGACCAGCGGCACGACCAGCGGGGCAGCCGATCGCCCCGACGGACCCGACCGAACCACCGGCGGCAGCGCGACCCACGGTCGACTGCCGCCGAGCTGTTTTCGGGAAGGGAGGGCGGCGGTGGGTGTCGTGGTCGGACGGGGGGCCCCCCCCGAACACCACACTACCACCTCGTCCCCCACCCGACGTCACCACTCCATTCCCGCTCGAACCATTTCCACGCCTCCCACGGATCGCCATCCCGTGACGCTGCTCGAACTCCAGCAGGCCTGTGCCGCCCTGCGTGACGAGGCGCCCCCGCGCATCGCCGCCGCCGACTCGCTCGACGCCTGGCACGAGCTCCGCAACACCTTCCTCGGCCGCAAGGCGGGGAAGGTCACCGAGCTCATGGCCCTCCTCCCCGCGCTCCCCAAGGAGGAGCGCCGCGACGCCGGCGCAGCCGTCAACGCTCTCAAAATCGCGCTCGAGGCAGCGCTCGACGCCCGCAAGACCGAGTTGGAGTCGGCGGCCCCGCGCGGCACGCAGCTCGACCTCACCATGCCGGGGCGCGCCGCCTGGCGCGGCGCCGTGCACCCGGTCTCGCTCGTCATCGACGAGATCTGCGACATCTTTCGCGAGTTGGGCTTCACCGTCGCGTTAGGTCCGGAGGCCGAGTCGCCGTGGTACAACTTCTCGGCGCTCAACTTCCCGGACAACCACCCGGCGATGGACATGCACGACACGCTCTACCTGGCCGACGGTGGCGTGCTGCGCACGCACACCTCGCCGGTGCAGGTGCGCACGCTGCAGTCCTACGCGCCGCCCGTGCGCGTCCTGGCGCCGGGCAACGTGTATCGTCGCGATTTCTTCGACGCCACGCACGCCCCCGCCTTTGCGCAGTTGGAGGGGCTGGCCATCGACGAGGGGATCACCTTCGCCGACCTCAAGGCGACGCTCGCGCACTTCGCGCGCGCCTTCTACGGCCAGCGCACGCCCACGCGCCTCGTGCCGTCGTACTTCCCCTTCACCGAGCCGTCGGGACAGATGGAAGTCTTCTTCGACGTCGGCGACGGACGCGGCGCCCGCTGGATCGAGATCATGGGGTGCGGCCTCGTGCACCCGGCGGTGCTCGAATCGGCGGGGCTCGACAGCGACAAGTATTCGGGGTGGGCCTTCGGCATGGGACCGGCGCGCATCGCGATGTCGCGCTTCTCCCTCACCGACATCCGCCTGCTCTACGATTCCGACGTGCGATTCCTCGAACAGTTCGCCTGACCGATCCCGATGCTGATTTCGCACGAATGGCTGCGGGCCTACGTCCCGCACACGCTCTCCCCCGACGCGCTGCGCGCGCTCATCACCGCGCACGTAGCCACCGTCGACGGGATGGAGCGGCTGCGCGCCGACCTGGCGAGCATCGTCGTGGCGCGCGTCATCACCGCCGGGCGCCACCCCAACTCCGACCACCTCTGGGTCACCAAGGTGGATGACGGAAGCGGAGAGCTGCTCGATGTGGTGTGCGGCGCGCCTAACGTGATCGAAGGGGCGATGTATCCCTTTGCCCGCGTCGGCACCGTGATGCCCACCGGCAACAAGGGGGGGATCCTGATCGAGCGCCGCAAGATCCGTGGCGAGGTCTCGTGCGGGATGCTCTGCTCGGCCCGCGAGCTGGGCCTGGGCGAGGATCATGACGGCATCCTCGCGCTCGACGTCGACGTCCCCACCGGGACGCCGTTCCTCGAGGCGGTCCCGGTCGGCGACGTGCAATACGACATCGACGTGCTCGCCAACCGCCCCGACCTCCTCTCGCACTACGGCATGGCGCGCGAAGTGGCCGCGCTGCAGGGCGTCGCGGTGCGCGATCCGCAGGAGGTCTTCGCCGTCGACGCCGAGTCGGGAACCGTGCGCTTCGGTGACGGCGTGCAGGGGCGCGTCCCCTCGGCTGGCGGCACCGTCGTGCACGACCTGCACCGTGCCGGTTCGGGTGGGGCGCAGGTGCACATCGACGACGCCGACGGCTGCCCGCGCTACATGGGCGTGGTGATTCGAGGCGTGAAGGTCGGCCCCAGCCCCGATTGGCTGGTGCGCCGCCTCGCCTCGCTCGGATTGCGCTCGATTTCGAACGTGGTCGACGTGACCAACTACATGCTGCATGGCTATGGCCAGCCGATGCATGCCTTCGACCTCGCCAAGCTGGCGCAGCAGACGATCGTCGTCCGTCGTGCCCATGCCGGGGAAATCCTGGTCACGCTCGATGGCGTCTCGCGTACGCTCGACGAGCGCATGACGGTCATCGCCGATGCCGAACGTGCGGTAGCGGTGGCTGGGGTCATGGGTGGACTCGACAGCGAAGTCACCGATGCGACGACGGACCTCCTGCTGGAGGTCGCGTACTTCACGCCGCGCAACGTGCGCGTCACGCGACGTGCGCTGGGGCTCAGCACCGACGCCTCGTATCGCTTCGAGCGCGGCATCGACCCCAACATCGCCCCGCACGCGCTCTCCATCGCCGCGCAGCTCATCACCATGCTGGCGGGCGGCGCGGTCGACGGTCAGGCGATGGACGTCGGGCGTGTCCCCGAGGCGGGGGCGCGGGTGGCGATCACGCCCAAGCGTGTCGCCCGCTTGTTAGGCGCCGCGGTCAGCGCTGCGGACATCACCACGCTCCTGGCGTCGATCGGCTTCACCGTCACGCCGCGCGGCGACACCGAGGAGACGCTGGACGTCGTCGCCCCGTCGTGGCGCCACGACGTCGCCCGCGACGTGGACCTCATCGAGGAGATCGCACGCCTGCGCGGCTACGACGCGCTCCCGGACGACGTCATGCCGTTCAGACCGGGCAACGTCCCAGATCATCCGTTGCACGTGACGGGGCGCCGCGTGCGCGACGCCCTCGTGGGGCTCGGGCTGTTCGAGGTGCGACCGCTCCCGTTCGTGGCCGGCACCGACGCCACGCACGCGCGCGTCGAGAACCCGCTCGCGGACGATGAACCGCACCTGCGCACGTCGACCCTCGAGACGCTGGCCAGGCGCGCGGAGTACAACCTGAGCCGCATGCAGGGGAACGTGCGTCTGTTCGAGGTGGGCTCGACCTTCGCG
>CAZLLP010000015.1:0-73116 GCA_964560345.1 uncultured Gemmatimonadaceae bacterium | reverse complement strand
CCCGGCGGGGTGGCCGGGCGGCGCGGGGGGGGCGCGGCAGGTTGGGGCCGGTCGCTGCGGTGGGGCTGGGTGACGTCGCCTGCGCGATGGCGATGAGGTGGTCCAGCGAGGCGAAGTCGAGCAGGGGGGCGGCGAAGGTCTTGTTCCTTGAAGCAGAAGTGGAGGAGAGTTGGGGGTTAGGGCGCCACGGCTCCTGCTCTGACCCCAGCTCTGACCCCAGCTCTGATCCCAGCTCGCTTCACGCCAAGCCTTGCATCCTGCGCTCGACCTCGCCGATCGTCGCCCGCAGCAACCCGCTCGTCCCCACTCCCTCCACGGCAAACGACGCCACCGCCGTCGCGAATCGCAGCGCGTACGCGTCCCCTCGCTCCGGCGCAGTCCCCAGCGCCGCCATGCACGCCCCCGCGAACGCGTCCCCTGCCCCGGTGGTGTCCGCAACCTGCGCCAACGCCACCGCGGCCGTGTCGATCGGCGCCTCACCGCGCCGCGTCATCCACGCCCCGCGTGCCCCGCGCTTCACCACCACCAGGCTCGGCCCGCGCGCGAGCAAATGCTCGACTGCGCTCGTCGCCTCCGCGCAACCAGTCGCCAGCTGCAGCTCTCCCTCATCCACAAAGAGCACATCCACTCGCGCCAGCAACTCGCGCATCGCCTGCGGCTGGTCGGTCCACCAATGCGCCATGCTGTCCAGTCCCACCAACCGCGCCCCTCCACATGCCGCTCGCACATGCGCCTGCACCCTCGGCTCCGTGCTGCCGAGCAGCAGTGCGTAGTTTGGGTCGCCAAGCGGAGGCACCGGTGGCAAGCGCCCCTCCGCCACGCCACGGTCGCGCAAGAGCGTGGTGCGTTGCTCACCGTCAGGCTCGTACCGCGCGTGCCAGCGGAACGTCGGGCCGCCTAACACCTCGATCGCCGAGTAGTCGACCCCCCGCTGCCAAAGCGCCGAGAGCTGGCCAAACGGGAAGTCGTCGCCCACGGTCCCCACGATGCGCGTCGGAAGGAGGAGGCTTGCCGCTACGGCGCCATAGAGCGCCGAGCCCCCCGGCACCTCGGCATGCACCTCGCCCGCACGTTCCGTCATGTCGAGCGTCAGCGTCCCGCTCACTACCAGCGCGTTCACCGAACGACCACCACTCGCGCTCACGGCAACAGGATCCCCGCCACCGCCGCCGTCATCAATCCGGCCATCAACCCCCCAAACAACGCCCGCAACCCCAGCTCGGCCAGCATCGCCCGCTTGTTAGGCGCCAGCTCCCCCATCCCGGCAATCTGCATGGCGATGGACCCGAAGTTGGCGAAGCCGGCCAAGGCGTAGCTGGCGATCACCATCGAGCGGTGCGTCAGCGCCCCCGCACCCTGCAGGTGATCCGCCAGCTGCCGATACGCCACGAACTCATTGAGGATGGTCTTCACGCCCACGAGTTCTCCGACGACGCGCGCATCCTGCCACGGGACCCCGATGAGCCAGGCCACCGGCGACATCACGATGCCCAGCACCCCCTGCAACGACAGGTCGCCAAGGCCAACGCTGCGCCCCATCCAGCCGAAGATCGCGTTCGCCATCTCCAACAGTCCGAGGAAGGCGATCAGCATCGCCCCGACCTTGAGCGCCATGAAGAGTCCCTCGTTGGCGCCACGCCCCGCGGCATCGATCACGTTCACGTCGCCGCGCTTTTCCGACTCCACATTGAGCGCCTGCGACGTCTCCGCCGCCTCGTGCTCCGGGTACAGCAGCTTGGCGATCGCCAGCGCCGCCGGCGCCGACACGAACGAGGCCGACACCAGGTGCCCGCCGATGTCGGGGAAGAAGGGAGACAGCAGCCCCACGTACGCCACCAGCAGTCCGCCGCTGATCGACGCCAGCCCCGCCACCATCAGCGCGTACACCTCCGACTTCGTCATGCGCTCGAGATAGGGCCTGACGAGCAGCGGCGTTTCCATCAACCCCACGAAGATGCCCCCCGCCGTGGCCAACGTTTCGGCGCCCGAGGTTCCCATCGTGCGTTGCATGACCCACGCAACGCCGTGTACCACGCGCTGCATGATGCGCAGGTGATAGAGCACCGCCATCAGCGACGAGAAGAAAATGATCGTCGGCAGCACATGAAAGGCGAAGTACGCCCCCGTGCGCGCCACCATTGTCCCCGTGGCCGTGACGGGCCCGTTGCCGCCGGCGGTCCCGTTCCCCACGGGGATGTTGTTGAAGATCAGCTCCCCGAACAGGAACTTCGACCCCGCCTCCGAATACCGCATCACGTTGAGCAACAGGTCGTTCACACCACTGAAGAACGTCGTCCCGATCGGTGTCAGCAGGACCAGCATGCCAAACAGGAGTTGCAGCCCGATCCCCCACAGCACCACGCGCCACGCGATCCCCTTCCGGTCTCGGCTCAGCGCCCAGCAGAGGGCGACGAGCGCGACGAGTCCTATGGCGGAGCGGAGTTGGAGCAGCGGCATGATGGACGGAGCGAGGGAACCTGGCGGGCACGAGCGGATCGGCCGGGCGAGAATCTGCCGCGTCGCCGGGCCCGGCGCGAGGCGAACCACGGCATGAGGCTCACCCTAACGGGGGGATAGGTCGAAGCGTGCGCTGCGTGGTACGATTGAGGAGAAACCCGACGACCGGAGGCAATCGATGGGTGGCGACGCACAGGCTCCCGCAGGGCCGGACCTCGAGCGCGGGGTCGCGAGCGAAGACGTGAAAGAGGGGACGCCGCTCGCCGGGCGAGTCGGCGATGACGGCGTGCTTCTCACGCGCATCGAAGGACGCTGTTACGCCGTCGGCGCGTCATGCACGCACTACGGCGGCCCGCTGGCCGATGGCCTGGTGGTGGGGCCACAAGTGCGATGCCCCTGGCACCACGCCGCCTTTGACTTGCGCACCGGTGCCGCCGATCGCCCGCCGGCGTTGGCGCCGCTCCCGTGCTTCACCGTGGAGGAGCACGGCGGCCGCGTGCGCGTCACCGGACGACAGGCCCCATCCGTCACGTCCGGCCGCCTAACGGGACGCCCCGCATCGGTGGTGATCGTCGGCGCCGGCGCCGCGGGTGTGGCCGCCGCCGTCGCGCTGCGCACCGAGGGCTACGATGGCCCCGTCACCATCATCGACGACGACCCCGACTCCGCTGTCGACCGTCCCAACCTGTCGAAGGACTATCTCGCCGGGAGTGCCCCCGAGGAATGGGTCACGCTGCGTTCGGCCGAGCAGCTCGCCGAGCAGGGGATCACGTTGCGCCGCGAGCACGTGATGGCGCTCGACGTGCCCGGTCGCCAGTTGCAAATCGATGGCGGCGGAACGCTGGCATGGGACGCGTTGCTGCTGGCGACCGGTGCGTCACCCATTCGCCTGCCAATCCCGACCGTCGCGTCGCTCCCGCTCCTCACCCTGCGTTCGCTCGCCGACAGCCGGGCCATTATCCAGGCGGCGACGCGTGTGCCTGACACCCGCGCCGTGGTCATCGGGGCGAGCTTCATCGGGCTGGAGGTGGCGGCATCACTGCGTGCGCGCGGCGTCGACGTACACGTCGTGGCCCCGGAGGCCCGTCCGCTGGAACGCATCCTCGGGGCGGAGGTGGGCGACTGGATCCGCAGCGTGCACGAAGCGCACGGCGTCGTCTTCCATTTGGGACGCAAGCCCACCGCGACGCGGGATGGTGGCGTGGTGCTCGACGACGGCACCGTGATTGGCGCCGACGTGGTGGTGACCGGAGTCGGCGTGCGTCCCAATGTGCAGCTGGCGGAGGCGGCCGGGCTGGCGATCGATCGCGGCGTGGTGGTCGACGAATTCCTGCGCACCAGCGCCCCAGGCGTCTGGGCCGCAGGCGACATCGCGCGTTGGCCCGACCCGCACACGCGAGAGAAGATCCGCGTGGAGCACTGGGCGCTGGCGCAGCGGCAGGGCGTCGCCGCCGCGCGCAACATCCTGGGTGCCGGCGAACGGTTTGATGCGGTCCCCTTCTTCTGGAGCGCGCACTTCGACGCGACCATCAGCTACGTGGGGCACGCCGAGCGGTGGGACCGGATCGAGATCGATGGGAGTCTTGGCGGAGGCGACGCGGAGGTGCGCTACATCGCGGGTGGCCGCGCGCTGGCGGTCGCGACGGTCGGGCGCGATGCGGCGCTGCTGCAAGCGGAGCTCGAGATGGAGCGCACCGGATAGCGTCGGTAGCGACTTCGGTATCTGACGCCCGGTAGGGGCCGGTCATTTGGGGTCAGCGTCAACGAGCATGTGGTTCGTTGACGCTGACCCCAAGTGACCCAAGTCGCCCTACCTCTCTCCCCCTCCCTCCAGCCACGCATCAATACCCCGCGGTCCCGGGAGGTGAATGGGGGGCAGGCTCTCCTCCAGGAGCGCTCGCATCGGCTCGTACTGTGGCGGCAGCTTGAGCGCCGTCCCCAGCGATGCCACCGGCTCGTCGACCGCGAACCCCGGCGTATCCGTCGCCAGCTCGAACAGCACGCCCCCAGGCTCGTGGAAATAGACCGACCGGAAATACGTGCGGTCGATCGGCTGCGTCGGATGCAGCCCAGCGGAGATGACCCGCTCCCGAACCGCCAGCTCCGCATCATCGTCCGGCACGCGGAACGCCACGTGGTGCACCGTCCCGGCGCCACTCAGCGGCGAAACGAAGCCACCCGTGGCCCGCACGTTCACGAACGTCCCCACGCCACCGTCCCCGCTCTCGAACCGCCGCACCCCGTCTTCTTCGGCCACCGGACGAAAACCCAACGACTCCACCAGCACACGCTCGCTAGGGGCGCCGTCTTCCACCCACATCGTGACGGCGTGAAACCCTCGAATCGCCTCATCGCGCGCGATCCCCGGCGCGTCACCCCACGCGGGCCGTCCCTCGGCCCCGGGATGCGCCACCAGTTCGAGGAGCAGTCCATCCGGATCGCGGAAGGCCAGCACGCGCTCGCTGTCACGTCCGAACTGTCGACGCGTTAGGCGCTCGTGCTGCACGCCGTGTCGGAGGAAACGCTCGACCCAGAAGCCAAGCGACGCCGGCAGCACCGCAAACGAGGTGACCCCCACCTGCTTGGGCCCGGGTCGCCCCGCGCGCGAGTGCGGCCACGGGAAGAAGGTCATGATGCTCCCCGGCGTCCCGACCTCATCGCCATAGTAGAGGTGATAGGTCTGGGGATCGTCGAAGTTGACCGTGCGCTTCACGAGCCGCAGCCCCAGCACGCCGGCATAGAAGTCGACGTTGCGCTGCGGGTCGCGCGCGATGGCGGTGACGTGATGAAGGCCCAGGACCTGCGCCATCGATGACCCCTGCGGGAGGAGAGACGCCTGCCTAACGTCCATCGTGCGCGACACCGGTGTCGGCGCCGGCTGGGCGGCGTTCGGCGAAGTTGACCGGCGTCCGCTGGTTGGGCAAGCGAAGGTGTGGCGCGGTCACTGGTGCCGAACGGTTCACCCCAGAGCCATGGCCAGCGTCGCCGGCACGGACCAGCTTCGCCTCCTCCCCTTCTCCACGGGTCTGAACGTGCACAAGCACTGGCTCCCTCTCCCCCTCCCGTTCCTCCTGCTCGCGGTGGCCGCCTCCTCCAACGTCGCGGTGGATCCCCCGCAGATGTTCCGCGGCGGTCCCGACCACACCGGTGTCTATCGCTCGGCCACGCCCGCCCTCACCGACGTGGCGTGGAAGTTCAAGACCGGCGGACGGGTCATCTCATCCCCGGTCGTCTCGGGCGACATGGTCTTTGTGGGGAGCAGCGACGGGCGCATCTACGCTATCGATCGGCAGGCGGGGACGCAGCGCTGGGCCTTTGCCACCAAGGGGCCGGTGCATTCGTCGCCGGCGTATCGCGATGGCGTCGTCTTCGCCCTCAGCGTCGACGGGAATGCCTATGCGATCGATGCCGCCACGGGCACGCAGAAGTGGAGCTTCGCCACCAAGGGCGAGCAGCGCTTTACCGCGCCCGGCATCCACGGCGCCATCCCCCGCACCGAGCGCATGCCCGACCCGTTCGATGTCTTCCTCTCGTCGCCCACCATCAGTGGCGACGTGCTGTACTTCGGCAGCGGCGATCACCACGTCTACGCGCTCGACGTCAGGACGGGTGCGCTCAAGTGGAAGTTCGCCACCGGCGACGTGGTGCACGCCTCGCCCGCCGTGGTCGATGGCACCGTGTACATCGGCAGCTGGGATCGCAACATGTATGCGCTCGACGCGGTCACCGGGAAGGAGCGCTGGCGCTACCAGACTGGGAACGACACCACGATCTACAACCAGATCGGCATCGCCTCCTCCGCCGCCGTCGCCAACGGCATCGTCTACTTCGGCTGCCGGGACGGGCACTTCTATGCCCTAAATGCGCGCAACGGCTCGCTCCGGTGGGTGCACGACAATCACATGGGGTGGGTCATCGCCTCGCCCGCGGTGCACGGCGGGCGCGTCTACTTCCCCACCTCCGACGGCACGCGCTTCAAGGCGCTCGATGCCCTCACCGGCGAGATGCGCTTCGACCTGGAGAACAAGGCGGTCTCGTTCTCGTCCCCCGCGCTGGTGAACGATCGCCTCTTCTTCGGCTCGTCCGATGGATGGCTGCACGCCGTCGACACCACCGGGAAGATGGTGGCCGAGTTCCAGAGCGACGGCTCGAAGGCCAACGGCGCGCGCTACACCGATGCCAATGGGCGCATGCAGACCGGCGGGATGTACCCCGACCGCACCCTCGACGGCATGATGATCGGGATGCGCACGATGATGACCCTCGGATCGTTCCTCTCGTCGCCGACCGTCGTGGACGGTGTGCTCTACGTGGGAAGCACCGATGGGAACGTGTACGCGCTTCGGTAGCGCGAGAGCGGGCGGCGGGGGCGACGGGAGCGGCGAGGCGAGGACTGGACCGAGGCGACGATCTCGGCCGTGGTGAGGCGGTCGCAGACGTGTCTGCTTTCGCCGGGTTCGGACGCATGTACTATTTGTCCGCGCATCCCTACCTACCGTCTGCAGGGTCTGACGCCCTGCCGCCTCTCCCAAGGGGATTCCCCCGAGGTGCTCCCATGAAACGCATCCTCCTCATCGCCGCCGTCGTCCTCGGCTCCGCCGCCTTCGTCTCACGCTCCCCGCAGCCGTATCGCGTTGCCTTCGACCTCACCAGTCGTGACTCGCTCGATCAGAAGGCGGTGTTGCGCTGGATCAATGAGATCACCTCGACCAATCCCGAAGCGGAGCTCGAGGTCGTCATGTACGGCAAGGGGTTCGAGCTGGTGATGCCCGAGCGATCGCCGTTCACCGCCGAGGTGCAGGCGGCAATGAAGAAGCCGCACGTCACCTTCAAGGTCTGCGCCGTTGCGTTGAGGAACAACAATGTGCAGCAGGGGCAGCTCTACCCCGCCGTGCAGCTTGTCCCCGACGGCATCCGCGAGTTGGTCGAGCGACAGCAGGACCACTGGGGGTACATCAAGGTCGGGCACTGAGGGTGCGTGGCGACGTTGGCTGCTAGAAGTACGTCGCCACCCCTACCTGATACCCGCCCAGTCGCGCCGCTGGATTCCCCAGCAGGTCGCGCGTCCACTGCCGCCGATAGTTGAACTTGAACACCGTCCCCGGCACCGGGCGAAACGTCACGCCGGGGACGAATGCCAGCACGTCATCGCGAATCACGCGCCCCGTCGACGCGAACGTGCCGACGTTGTAGTCGACGAATTCGCTGCGAAACGCGGCGCTCACCACCGCGTCGCGCAGCCCGAAGACGCGCGGACGCCAGACCGGCAGCGTCGCGTCCAGGTGCGCCCCCCACTGTCGTTCGCCGAACAGTTCCGACAGCGATGGCGGCGTCTCCAGTCGCACCGCGGCCAGTTCACCGCGCAGCGACAGCGGGCCTAACGACGTCGTCACGTCGAGCGCCGAGATCGACAACCCGCGCCGCTCGTCGACCTCGACGCCGTCGACGCGGAAAGAGTTGTAGACCCCGCGATAGTGCGAGAGCCCGATCTCTCCCCATCCGCGGCGCTGTAGCGCCAGCCGCCCGGAGAACGCCGGCACGCCGTTGTTGTCCTCCGCAAACTGTTCCTCGCTCTTCCCGGCGGCGAGCAGCGTTCGCCCTTCCGTGTTCACCACCACGCCGTCACCCAGCCCGTTTGTCAGGTACGCGTCGTAGGTCAGCGTCGAGCCGCCCCGCAGGGGAATTCTCCCGTAGGCGCCGAAGCCGACTTCGGAGAGCGTCGCAGGGATGATGCGCGTGGAGACGAGCGGGCGATCCACGAAGTCCCAGCGTGGCGAGTCGTGGTTCTGGTTGAACGCGCCGATCGGTGGCAGCAGGATCCCCGCACGCAGGACGAAGGCGGGGTCGAGCTGGAAGTCGAGCAGCGCCGTCTCGAGGGCAATCTCCTCGGTCCCGTGCTCGAACTCGAGCTCCGAGATGAATCGCAGCCGAGGACCAACTGCCGAGAACAGGAAGATGTTGAAGCGACGCAGCTCCATCGAGAAGCCTTCGCTTATGCCATCCTCCACCAGGTAGTTCGTGTTCCCCTCGGCGTACCCACCGATCGAGGTGCGCCCGGCGCCGGCGATGAAGGGGCGGCTGTAGATGCTTCCTTGGACGCCGAGCGTGTCACGGCGCGCGCGTGCGGAGTCGGCGCGTACGCTGTCGGCCTGCGCTTCGAGTGACTGCGGCGCGGTCACGCCTACGACGGCGGCCAGCAGCACCTTCGGCACCCATTGCAACTGGCGGAACGACGTCATCATGCGCTCGGCTCCGGCGCCGCGCGGTGAATGACCAGCGACTCCCCTTCGCGCGTGACGCGATAGCGCTGCAGCGGGCGCTGCGTGGGCCCCTGTAGGATCTCACCGTCGAAGGTGTACTCGCTCCCGTGGCACGGGCACACGAGTTTCGCCGCCGCCGGCTCCACCTGGCAGCCGCGATGTCCGCAACGCGTGGAGACGGCGACGTAGGCGTCATCGGTGGTGCGATGCACGAAGATGGGGAGTTCGTCCTGCGGATCTTCCACCAGCACGCCGCCCGTCGTGGCCAGGTGTGACACCGGAATCGTCAGGCGGTCTCCCATCAGCGTTGGCGTCACGTAGCGTGCGCGCGCGGCGCACCCGCCCAGCATCGGAAGGGCGCCGCATGCGACACCGGCGGCCAGCACCTCCATGCGCAGCAGGAAGTGCCGACGATCCATGGGGGGAGCCTCCTCCTGCGATGGCGCGGCAACGGCGCGCGGTTCGTTAGGTGTCATCGGCATCACAGGGAACGGAGGAAGGCTAGCAGACGCTCCTGGAGCGTAGGCGACAGCGCGTTGAAGGCGCTGCGGCTGCGCTGCGCCTCGCCCCCGTGCAGTCGGATCGCGTCGCGCAGCGTGCGCGCGCGCCCGTCGTGCAGGTAGTGCGCACCGCCCCCCTGCGCTCGCTCGGCCAGCCCGATCCCCCACAGCGGCGCCGTGCGCCACTCCGACGGCGCAGCATCGCCTTCGGTGTAACCGTCGTCGAGTTCGGGCCCCATGTCGTGCAGCAGCAGATCGGTGTACGGCGAGAACTGCACGCCGCTGAGCTGCGGAATGTCCGATGTCCCCGTGCGCAGCGACGGGATGTGGCAGGCCGCGCACCCTAACTGGGAGAAGAGCGCTTCCCCCTCGCGCACATCGGCCGCCCCTGCACTGCGGCGTGGCGGAGCCCGCAGCGTGCGCAGGTAAAAGACGATCGCGTCCACCACCGCCGCCGACACTTCCGGATCGGCGACCCCGTCGCCCCCTTGCGACCCCACCTGGCGGTTGTAGAGATCACGCGGCACATGTTCGCTCGTAATCCCCATGTCTTCGGAGTACGCCGAGACGGTCTGGTGGAGGAGGTTGATCGTGCGGGCTTTCTTGCCGAAGCGCCCGATGTACTTGCCGCCGACAGGACGATGGCGCGTCTGCGCTGCCCCCGCCGCAACGTCGGAGACCGAGATGATCGCGGAGATGAAGTCCGACGAGTCGACCATCGACACGCGTCCCGAGATCCCGTCGCCGTTGGCGTCGTTAGGATCGGCGTTGGCGATGATTGCCGCGTCCTCGAGCGCCTCGAGATAGCCCAATCCGGTCACCGCCGGCGCCATGAAGCGCGCGATCGCCGTTGCGCCTGCCGGCAGCTGTTCCGCCGCGTGTCCGGGAATGGCGCGGTTCTGGAGCTGCGGCCCGCCGTGCGCCTCCATGCGGTCGAAGGCGCCCCCCGCCAATCGCCCAAATCGGGTGATGTCGAACAGCGGGTGCCCCTTCCCGTCTCCGACATGGCACGATTCGCACGACGTGGCCACGAAGATCGGTCCCAGGCCATCGGCGGCGCCAAACCGGCGGGCAAACTCGCTGTCGCCCCGAAGGTGGCTGGCCACCTGGGTCGTCGTGAGCCCGTCGATGGGGCCGTCGAGCGCGTCGTTGGGGTCGACCGCGCCGGGGAGAAAGGGCTCCGCACAGGCGAGCAGGGCGGCCGGCGCGAGCGCGCGCAGGTGGAAGAGACGGCGAAGGACGCCGACAAAGCGTCTGGTCAGGGTGCGTCGCATGCGAGGGGGGCGCTTCGCGCGCTGATTAGGCTACATTGATAGGATATTTAGGTAAGACTAAATCACGCGCCGCGCAAGGGGCGTCACCAAGCGCCTGGATGCTCGTGAGGGGGCGATCGACGGTTCGTCCCGGCCTTCGGGAGCGTTGGTTCCGGGGCGCTCGGGACGCGGCGGGTCGGGCCTTCAGGCCGCGGCCGAACCCCGACGCGCGCGAATCGCGCGTGCCAGCGTCTGCAGCGTCGGGACCGTGTCGGCGAAGCTGATGCACGCGTCCGTGATCGACACGCCGCGCGCCAGCGGCACCCCGGGGACGAGTTCCTGCCGCCCCTCCTCGAGGTGGCTCTCGATCATCACCCCCGTGATCGCCCGGTCGCCAGCCGCAATGCGCTCGGCCAGCTCCTGCGCCACTTCGAGCTGCCGGCGATACTGCTTGCTGCTGTTGCCGTGCGAGACGTCGATCATCACCTGCTCGCGCAGCCCCGCCGTCCGCAGCGTCGCGCAGCAAGCGGCCACGCTCTCGGCGTCGTAGTTCGGCTTCTTGCCGCCACGCAGGATGACGTGGCAGTCGTCGTTGCCGCGCGTCTCGTAGATCGCGGCCACGCCCATCTTGGTCATCCCCATGAAGGCGTGCGGCGTACGCGCGGCGAGGATCGCGTCGGCGGCGACCTTCACGCTGCCATCGGTGCCGTTCTTGAATCCCACCGGGCAGCTCAAGCCCGAGGCGAGCTGCCGATGGCTCTGGCTCTCGGTCGTGCGCGCCCCGATGGCCCCCCACGAGACCAGGTCCGAGATGTACTGCGGGCTCAGGAGGTCGAGGAACTCGGTCCCCGTCGGGAGCCCTAACGAGGCCAGCTCCACCAACAGCCGCCGCGCGCGCTCGAGCCCTTCGTTGATGGCGAAGGTCCCATCGAGGTGCGGGTCGTTGATGAATCCTTTCCATCCCACCGTGGTGCGCGGCTTCTCGAAGTAGGCGCGCATCACGATGAGCAGCTCGTCGCCCAGTTCGTCGCTCACCGCCTTGAGCCGCTGGCCGTACTCCATCGCCTGCTCGTGATCGTGGATCGAGCACGGGCCCACGACGATCAGCAGTCGGTCGTCGCGCCCGTGCAGGATGTCGGCGACCGCCGCGCGCGTGCGCCCCACCAGGGCCAGCGATGCGTCGGGGACCTGCACCTTCTCCGACAGTAGCGCCGGGACCACGAGCGGGCGCACCGCGCTGATGCGCAGGTCGTCGGTGCGGGGCGCGTCAGCGTCACCGGGGCGAGGGACGCTGTCTGGGTCGAGCGGAGGACGGTCGAGCGGGGACATCGTGGCCGGGTGCGGGGACAGGGTCATCGAGAATCTACTTCGATGACGCGCACCCCAAACCGCCCTGCACCACCGGCGAGAAACCGCGCTTCGGACTCCGACGTACGCCCTTCTCAGCATCGGACCTCCCGGCGGGCGCGCGCAGCGCACCGCCCGCCGGATCGCGCATCTGCCCGCACCTCCCCCCGACATGCACGAGATCACGCACGACCTGCGGATCGCGCTCCGGCGCCTGCTCAAGCGCCCCGGCTTCACGGTCATCGCCATCATCTCCATCGGGATCGGCATCGGCGCCAACACCGCCATCTTCTCGCTGGTACGCGCAGTCGCGTTGCGCAGCGTGCCGTTTGAGCGCCCGGGCGAGCTGGTCAATCTCTACAAGTCGGATGCAGGCTCCGCGTACTCGACCATGTCGCAGCCCGACCTTCGCGACCTCGAGCGCGAGACCGGCGACGTCTTCTCGGGCGTCACGGGTCTTCGCATGACGCTCGCGCAGGTTGACCTGGGCGGGACCTTCGAATCCACCGTGGGCGAACTCGTGACAGGGAACTACTTCTCCCTGCTCGGCATCCGCCCCCTGCACGGACGGACGCTGCTGCCGTCGGACGACGTGGCGCCGGGTGCCCATCCCGTCGTCGTGCTGTCATACGATTACTGGCAGCGTCGTTATGCAGGGCAGCCATCGGCGGTGGGACAGACCATCCGGCTCAACGCGCGCCCGTACACCATCGTGGGCATTGCGCCGCCGTGGTATCGCGGGGCGCTGCGCGTCATCGCGCCGTCCTTCTACGCCTCGCGCATGATGATGGCGCAGTTGCAGCCGTCGAACGTGAACGAACTGGAAGCGCGCGGCAACCAGAGCACCTTCGCCATCGCGCGACTCAAGCCGGGGGTCGGGCTGCCGCAGGCCCAGTCGGCGCTCGAGCGTCTGGCCGGCACGCTGCGGGCGCAGCACCCCGACCAATGGAAGAGCGACAACGCCTTCCCGATGCTCGCCACGACCAAGGTCCTGGTGAATCCGATGTTCGACCGTGTCATCGTCTCGGCGGCGGCGCTCCTCATGGTCGTCGTCGGATTGGTGCTGGTGATCGCCTGTGCCAACCTGGCCAGCTTCCTCCTCGCGCAGGCCGCGGATCGTCGCAAGGAAGTCGCGGTGCGTCTCGCGCTTGGCGCGGGGCGCGGTCGCCTGGTGCGACAGTTCCTCACGGAAACGTCGGTGCTGGCGCTGCTGGGTGGAGCGGCCGGCCTGGCACTCGCCCTCATCCTCCTTCGCGTCCTGGTGCGCGCCAACCTCCCGCTCCCAGTCCCCATCGCCCTCGACCTCTCGCTCGACTCCGCCGTGCTGGCCTTCACCGTGTTGGTGACGGTGGTGTCGGGCGTGGCCTTCGGTCTTGCCCCCGCGTTGCAGGCCACGCGTCCCGACATCGCCGGGACCATCAAGGACGAGAGCGTTGGGGGACGCCGAAGCAGCAGCGTCTCGCTACGCAGTGCGCTCGTCGTCGTGCAGGTCGCGGTGTCGCTCGTCCTCCTGGTGGGCTCCGCGCTCTTCCTGCGGAGCTTCCGGGCGCGCATGGACATCGATCCCGGCTTCGGCTCGGCGCCGGCCGCCATGCTGCAGCTGCAAGAGCCGACCACGACCCGTTCCGCCGAACAGATCCGCAACTTCTTTACCCAGCTGCGCGCGGAGGTGCTCAGCCTCCCCGCCGTGGAAAGCGTCGGGCTCATCGACGATGTCCCCTTGAGTGCGCTCGACAACCAGTCCATCGACGTCGTCGTCCCCGGCATCGCTCCGCCCCCCGAGCGGGACGCCTACAGCATCGACTGGGCGCGCGTTTCCGAAGGCTTCTTCGAGGCGGCGGCGATCCGGCTGGTCGACGGGCGCGCGTTCACGAGCCAGGACGTCTCCGACGGCCGCCAGGTCGCCATCGTGAGCGAAGCGTTCGTGCGAAAGTTCTGGCCCGGGCAGGGTGCGATCGGCAACACGCTCCGCGTGCGCGGGCAGGAAGTCACGGTGGTCGGCATCGCCGCCGACGCCAAGATCAAGATGCTCGGCGAGGCCCCGCTTCCCTACCTGTATCGCCCCCTGTCGCAGATGCCGACGTCCAGCATGACCGTCATCGCACGGACCAAAGGCGATCCCGAGGCGCTGCTCCCCGCCATCGTCGCCGCGGCGCGCCGACACGACGCGGACGTGATCCTCGTGAATGCGCAGACCATGCAACGACACCTCGCCGCGAGCCTTCTCCCGCACCAGCTGGCGGCGTGGATCATCTCGGCCTTCGGCAGCGTGGCCCTCGTGCTCGCATCGATCGGATTGTTTGGGGTCGTGAGCTATGCCGTCTCCACGCGGGCCCGCGAGGTCGGCATTCGGATGGCCCTGGGCGCTGACGCGATGCAGGTGGTGCGCCTGATGATGGGAGGCGGGATGCGCCTGGTGCTGATCGGTGGGGTGATCGGCCTGGCGTTGTCGGGCGCCGCCGCGAAGGTGCTGAGCGGCGTGCTGTACGGCGTCGATGCCAGCGATCCGGTGGCATTCCTCGTCGCGCCGATCGTCCTCTTCGTCGTCGCGTCGCTCGCGGCATGGCTCCCCGCCCGGCGCGTCACGCGGATCAATCCCGTGCTCGCGATACGCGGGGAGTGAAGCCCCATGCAACAGCTCGCGGAGCAGATCGACGCATGAACGTCGCGCAGACGTCGCTGCCCCCAGCGCTCACTGCAGCTATAAGTCGGTCCTGAGCTTCCAGATCTCCGGGAACAGCACCGTGTCCAGCATCTTCCGCAGGTACCCCACCCCGCTCGTGCCACCGGTCCCGCGCTTGAAGCCGATCACGCGCTCCACCGTCGTCACATGCCGGAAGCGCCACAGCCGGAACGCATCCTCGAGATCGGTCAGCTCCTCCCCCAGCTGGTACAGGTCCCAGTGCTGCTTGGGGTCGCGATAGACGACGAGCCACGCCGCCTCCACCTCGTCGCTCGACTGGTAGCGCTTGGTCCAGTCGCGCTCCGTGTGACTCGCCGGCACCGGAAGTCCGCGCCGCGCCAGCAGCCGCAACGACTCGTCGTACAACGACGGCGCGCGCCACGCCGCTTCGACCTTGGCCAGGAGGTCGGCGCGATGTGCGTGCGGGCGCAGCATCGCCGCGTTCTTGTTCCCCATCATGAACTCGATGCAGCGGTACTGCCAACTCTGGAAGCCGCTCGAGTTCGACAGATAGGGACGAATGGCCGAGTACTCCGGCGGCGTCATGGTGGCCAGCACATCCCACGCATGCACGAGCTGCTCCATGATCTTGCTCACGCGTGCCAGCATCTTGAACGCGCTCCCCAGGTCGTCGCTGGCAATGCAGCGCACCGCCGCCGAAAGCTCGTGCAGCATCAGCTTCATCCAGAGTTCACTCGTCTGGTGCTGGATGATGAACAGCATCTCGTTGTGGTCCGGCGACAGCGGATGCTGGGCATTGAGCACGGCGTCGATCTGCAGGTAGTCGCCGTACGTCATGTCCTTGCTGAAGTCGAGCTTGGCCCCTTCGGAGACGACGATCATCTCGCCTTCGTCGATCCCGATGCCGTCGTACGCGCTCCCCTCGCCGTGCGGCGACGCCGCTGCGTCGTGCGGGGTGGAGCTCTCCTGGCCCTGCTCGTCGTCGCCGCCGTGATTGAACGGACAGGTCATGTGACCGCTGCCTTGAGGTGGAATCGTGCCTCGCGCCATTCGCCACTCTCGAGCACCTGCCGCAGGTGCTCCACCGCGTCCCAGACGTCGACGAAGCGCGTGTACAACGGGGTAAAGCCGAAGCGCAGGATGTCCGGCGCTCGGAAGTCGCCGATCACCCCGCGGGTGATGAGTGCCTGCATGATCGCGTAGCCGCCGTCGGTGCGCGCATACGACACCTGGCTTCCTCGCTTCGCCTCGTCGCGCGGCGTAACGAGCGAAAGCTCGTGTCCCGCACACCGCGCCTCCACGAGCGACATGAAGAGCGTCGTCAGCTGCAGCGACTTGGCGCGCAATGCCGCCATCCCGCCTAACGGCTCGGCCGCCATCAGCGTCTCCAGCCCGCAGTCGAGTGCGGTGAGCGATAGCACCGGCGGCGTGCCGCAGGCAAAGCGCGCAATGCCAGCCGCCGGGCGATAGTCCGGCGTGAACTCGAACGGCGTCGCGTGGCCAAACCACCCCGAGAGCGGCTGCCAGAGGTTGTCGCGCTCCATCCGGTCGAGATGCCGCCGATGCACCCACAGGAACGCCGGCGCCCCGGGTCCTCCGTTGAGGTACTTGTACCCGCACCCCACGGCGAAGTCGGCGTCGGCGCCATTGAGGTCGACCTCGACCGCCCCCGCCGAGTGTGCGAGATCCCACAGCGTGAGCGCGCCACAGGCGTGCGCCGCACGCGTGACTCCCGCCATGTCGTGCATGCGTCCGGTGCGGTAGTTCACGTGCGTCAGCATCAACACGCCCAGACGCTCGTCGAGGTGCGCGCCAATCTCGTCCGGCTCCACCAGCTGCAACGTGAAGCCGTGCTGCTGGCACAGGCTCTGGGCGATGTACAAATCCGTCGGAAAGTTGGCCCGCTCCGACACCACCACTCGGCGCCCCGCATCGCCCGTCGCGCGCACCAGCGCCATCGCGCTGCTCAGCACCTTGTACAGGTTCACCGAGGTCGAGTCCCCCACCAGCGTCTCGTCGGGCGCGGCGCCAATGAGGCGAGCAATCCGCTCGGCGATGCGTTGCGGGAGCGTCACCCAGCCGGCCGTGTTCCAGCTCCGGATGAGCCCCGTCCCCCACTCTCCCGTGACGGCCTCCTGCACCCGCGCCGCCGTGGCCACCGGGAGGGCGCCGAGCGAGTTGCCGTCGAGGTAGATGACCCCGTCGGGGAGGGTGAACTGCTGCCGCAGGGGAGCCAACGGGTCGCGCGCATCGAGCGCGAGGGCCTGCAAACGGTCGGTCATGGCGTGGGGCGCCAGTGGGTCATGGCGTGGAGCGCCGCCAGCAGGCGCAAGCGCGGGACGAGAAAGTCGGCAGCGGACGAGCGATCGAGAGCCAACATACATCATGGCCACGGGGTGTTCACGGGGAACTCCATCTCCCCGGCCGACTTCGTCAGGATAGAATGGAGCGACGGACGTGGTGTTCCGCGGCCGCCGCCCGCAGCGCTCGTCCTTCACCGCCTCGCACGCGTCATGACTGCACCCGACCTCGCACCCGCGCCCGCAGCCCCACCGGCTCCCGTCGAACTCGGCCTCGAGACCTTCGGCGACGTCACCCGCGACGCCTCAGGGCGCCTCGTGCACCACGCCCAGGTCATTCGCGACGTGGTCGAGGAAGCGGTACTCGCCGACCAGGTGGGGGTCGACTTCTTCGGCATCGGCGAGCACCATCGCGACGACTTTGCCGTCTCGTCGCCCGAGATGGTCCTCGCCACGATCGCCGGGCGCACCTCCCGCATTCGCTTGGGATCGGCCGTCACGGTGCTGAGCTCCGACGACCCGGTGCGCGTCTTCCAGCGCTTCTCCACGCTCGACGCCACCTCCAACGGGCGCGCCGAGATCATCCTCGGGCGCGGCTCGTTCACCGAGTCGTTCCCGTTGTTCGGCTTCCCGCTTGACCAGTACCAGACGCTCTTCGAGGAGCGCCTCGAACTCTTTGCCGCGGTCCTCGAGTCGGACCGCACCGGCACGCCACTCAACTGGCGCGGCACCACGCGCGCCCCGCTCAGCAACCAGCGCGTCTATCCGTCCACGGCCAACGGCACCATCAAGACGTGGATCGGTGTCGGCGGAAGCCCCGAATCGGTGGTGCGTGCGGCCAAGTTCAAGTTGCCGCTCATTCTCGCCATCATCGGCGGGTCACCGCTGCGATTCCTGCCGTACGTGGAGCTGTACCATCGTGCGCTGCGCGAGTTTGGAGCAAGCGAGCTCCCCATCGGCGTGCACTCGCACGGCCATGTGGGGGAGAGCGACGCCGCGGCGCGTGAGGAGCTGTTTCCCTCGTGGAAGGCGATGCGCGATCGCATCGGCGCCGAGCGTGGGTGGCCTCCGACCAACCGCGCCGATTTCGAGCGTGAGGCGGCGGAAGGGTCACTCTATGTCGGCGCCCCCGACACGGTCGCCAGACGCATTGCCGCGACGGTGCAGGCAATGGGGCTCTCGCGCTTCGACATCAAGTACAGCGCGGGGACGCTGCCGCATGAAGCGTTGATGCGCAGCATCGGATTGTTTGGGCATGAGGTGATGCCGCGGGTGCGGGCGATCCTCGAGGCGTCGGGGGAGCGCGCGGGAGCGACCGGCGCGCGGGGCTAGCCTGGGGTCAGAGCTGGGGTCAGAGCTGGGGTCAGAGCTGGGGTCAGAGCTGGGGTCAGAGACGAGTGCGCGACGAGTGCGCCCGAGTCGCGCGCTCACCGCACCGGGATCACGACGTTGAAGTTGTTGAACGACTTCACCTGCAGCGTCAGCGCCCCTGCGCCGCCCCGCGGGGTAACCTCCACGTCGATGGTCTCTCCCGGGCCGAAGCGCAGCCGCGCCGGGCCGCGCTCAGGAACGGGAAGCGTTGCACCGTCCTTCGCAATGCGACGCCACGCGATCGTGCTGCCCCCCTGCAAGGCGTCGAGTTCCACGACGTCTGCCGGCGCGATGTTGATGAACCGCACGCGATAGGTTGCACCGGCTCGCATCGGCGCGTTGGAGTGGTGCGCCACCACCAGCGCCGAATCACCGACGCCCGCGACGGCAAAGAGCACCACACGATCACGCTCCGCGTCCCAGCGTTCCCCTGGTTCCAGCACGACCAGCGCGCCGAAGAGGCCGAGCGACAATTGGCGCACTTCGCCGAAGTGCGAATGGTAGATGAACGTGCCGGCGCGCGGCGGCGTGAAGCGGGCGACGAACGAATCACGGGGCGCGATCGCCGGCGCCACGTGGGCGACATTGCCGCTCCATCCTCCAACGCCGTCGAAGTAGCTCTCCAGCTCCATTCCGTGCCAATGCACGGACGTCGGGATCGGCAGCCGATTGTGAACCGTGATCGCCACCGGTTCATCTCGATGCAGCACGAGCGGCGGCCCGGGAATCTCGATCGAGTCGGCGGCCACTGATCCTGGGGCGCCAAGCACGAAGCCGATGCCGGCGGTGTCACCGAACACCCGCGCGCGTTGCTGCACCGAGAGCGCAATGCGCCGCGGGTTCGCCGCACTCCGCTCGGCCTCGGGTCCGGTCACGTCGATCCCCATCACGAGTCCTGACATCCCGTGCACCGCATTGTCGGTGTGCGTGTCGGCGGCCAACCGGGTCGTGTCGCCCCTTAAGTTCGCCGCCCACATGCGCGAGGCCACGGAGAGGTCGCGCTCCTGCGAGTGGTCCACGTGGAAGGCGTCGTGACAGTGAAAGAGCCACCGGCCGGCACGCGACGGGCTCCAGGTGATCGACATCGTCTCCTTCAGTCCCAGCAACTCGGTGACGGCCAAACGCTGCTGTGCCTGTGTGTAGGCCGTGTCTCCCGTCCGCGTCCCGCGCGCATCGACGCGGAAGTACGCACCGTGCAGGTGCATCGGGTGCAGGCTCCCTGCGAAGTTGATGACCCGCCAGTGCACGGAGTCACCAACGGCCACCTGCAGCCGCTCGGTGTGCGGCCACATCTTGCCGTTCATGGCCAAAAGAAAGGTCGAATCTCCATCGATGGGGGGGGCCCCGGCCCAGGCGGTGATCGCGAAGATCCGATCCGGGGGCGCGTGAGCCGAGTCCACGACAATGACGCCGCTGAGCTGTCCCCCTCGGCCGCCGCTCCACGACTCCCCTCCACGACGCGTGCTTCCGAAGTAGCCGTAGAGCCCCGGTCGATCGCCACGAAACCGTGCGCGCCCTGTGTCGCCAGGCGCAATGATCAGCGTGTCGGGTGATTGCGGGTCCAGCAGGCCGGCCACGAGCAGTGTATCGCGCAGGCGATTGACCAGCGTGATCGACACCGAGTCGCCGACCGGAACGCGGAGCAGTGGTCCGGGCACCGTCGGATCCTTCCCTACCTCGGCAAAGGCGGCCACTTCGAGCGAAGGACCGTCGTCCGCAGAGGGGTGCCACATCGCTTGCCGGGCCTCGAGCGCGACGGCAAGCGTTGTTGAAGTTTTCGCCCCGACACTGGTCCGCAGGTCGTTGGGTCGTGCGGTCGGGATCGGCGCGGCGGACGGCGTCGGGGCGCTGCACGCCACCAGAACCAGCAGCAGCGACGCCATACTGGTTCGGCCACGTGCAACGCGTCGCGCCCGCCGGTCATACCGCGGAAGCGCTGCAAAGCGGGGCAGAGGGACCTATCGTCGGGAGGATCCGAGAACATGTCATCCGGGACCAACGAAGACCAGCGTTCGCGACCTACGGCGACACCGACTCCGCGGCCGCGAAGATCACCTTCGCTACCTGCTCCGGACGGGAGATGAACGGGACGTGGCTCGTGGCGAGCTCGGTCGTCGTCGCGTCCATGCGCTTGGCGAGGAAGCGCTCCAGATCGGGATTGATGGTACGATCCTCCTGCGCGACGATGTACCACGACGGAATCGAGTGCCACGCCGCCGGCACTCCGAGCGGATCGAGCAGCGTTGCGAAGTTGGCCGGCTTCTGCGTCACCGCCATCACGCGAGTCGCCGGCAGCGGAACATCCTGTGCGAACACCTCGCGGTACTTCGCCGCCTGGATATACACGAAACCCGCAACATCCGGTTGGATGGCAGTCGTGAGCGGCGTGGCCGGAAACTTCGCATTCAAGTCACTCACGCTCTCGGATGCATCCGGTGCGTAGGCCGCCACGTAGACGAGGGCCTTCACCTTGGGATTGCCAGACGCTGCCCCGCTGATCGAGACGCCGCCGTAGGAGTGACCCACCACGACCACCTCGCCAGGCTGCGCATCGATAACGCGGCGCGTCGTCGCGATGTCGGCGCTGACCGAGGTCAACTGGTTCTGCACGGCGACTACCGAATAGCCACGCCGCTGCAGGATGGGGATCAGCTCCTGCCACCCCGTGGCATCGGCGAAGGCGCCGTGCACGAGCACAATCGTCGGACGCGACGCTGACCATTGTCCAGCAAGCGCGCCCGTCTCGTGCGACGCGACGGTCGACAACGGATACGCAGGCTGCGGCGCGTCGCAGGCACTCGCGGCAACGACACTGACGGCCAACATGGTGGAGCGGAACGTGGTGCGCATGGAGGTCACCTGCACATGGCGGGTAGGGGTGGCGCGAGTGCGTGGTCGCGGTCGTTGATGCCGCGGGCATGGCGCGTTCCTCCACTACGCCCACAGAACCGTCACTGAAAGGTGCACGGCGTGGCGTGCGGGACCGTTGAAGCGCGTTAGGCACCGCACTTTCACTCCTGGCGTCAGCGGCGTATTGGGGAAGCAGTCCCCCCTCTCGCCTTTGCCGCCCAGTCATGCACACGCCCGAGTTTTTCCCCGTTGCAGCCGGCGTCCGTGCGCCGGACTTCTCACTGCTCGCGACTCCGGACCAGCGCGTCGCGCTCACCGACTTTCGCGGGACGCCGGTTGTTCTCGCCTTCTATCCCGCCGACTGGAGCCCGGTGTGTGGAGACCAGATGGCACTCTACAATCAGGTGCTCCCCGAGTTCCGGCGTTTGGGTGCGCAGCTGCTGGGGATCTCCGTCGATGGCGTCTGGTGCCATCACGCCTTCGCCGAGGAGCGGCACCTGCACTTTCCACTGCTCGCCGACTTCGAGCCCAAGGGCGACGTCGCGCGCCGCTACGGCGTGTATCGCGCGGACGACGGCACCAGCGAGCGCGCGCTGTTCGTGGTCGATGGTGCAGGGATCGTCTCGTGGTCCCACATCGCACCGGTCGGGATCAACCCCGGCGCCGACGGCATCCTCGATGCCCTCGAACGCCTCGCGATGCACCCGGCCAGTGGCACCACCGGGAGGACGCACGCATGAATGCGCATCTGCGTGTCGCCGTCACCGATCGCGATCACATCGCGGGCTCGGTCGACGCTCCGATCACACTGGTCGAGTATGGTGACTTCGAATGCCCGTACTGCGGGATGGCGCATCACGTCGTCCCCATCCTGCAGCAGCATTATGGTGAGCGACTCCGCTTCGTCTTTCGTCACTTTCCGCTCACCGAGATTCACCCGCGCGCGCTGCGCGCCGCCCTGGCCGCCGAGAGCGTGAGCGCGCAACTCGGCGACCCCGGATTCTGGTCCATGCACGACCTCCTCTTCCAGAACCAGAAGGCGTTAGGCGACGAGGCCCTCGCCGCATACGCCGCATCGGCCGACGCGGACCCGCAGCAACTCCTGCGCGACCTCGCGACGCAGGCGCACCTTGAGCGCATCGAGGCCAACTTCTCCAGCGGGGTGCGCAGCGGCGTGAACGGGACGCCGACCTTCTTCATCAACGGCGCGCGCTTCGACGGCGACTGGCGACGGCTCAGCGAATTTGCCGAAGCGCTCGAGTCGGCCGTCCCAGCCTGAGATGCACCATCGGGGAGGGAGATAGCACTCGTCTCCCTCCCCGCTGCGGCCGCAGCAGTCCCCCGGCAACGTTAGGCGGTCGCGGCCTTCTCCCGCACGGCGTGACGCTCAGCCCAGGCGAGCGCGAAGTCGGCCACTTCCTCCCAGCCCCGTTGCGCTGGCATGAGGTGCGCGCGCCCCTCGAAGACCTTCACCTCGGTGGTCACGGCGTCAGTGTAGTGCTTGGCATTGGACCGCTGCACCGATGGCGGCATGAGATGGTCCTCGGCGCCGGAGACGAACAGCAGCGGCGCGCGCGACTCGTTGTGGTAGTTCACCGCCGCTGCCTGCGGACCGGGGATCACGTTGGCGAGGATGCTGTCCCAGAAGATCTCCCCCGATGCGGGGATGTGATAGCGTTCGTACGTCGCGCGTGCGTCGTCTTCGCTGAAGGTATTCGTGAAGGCGTACTGCCACTGCTCGAACGTGAAGCCGACGGCGCGGTGCCGATTGGCGGGGTTCTTGAGCACCGGGAATGTGGCCTTGAGCTGCGAGAGCGGCGCCACCAGCACACCTTCGGTTGGGGCCGAGTTGAGCGCGACGCCCACTGCGCCATAGCCGTGGTCGAGCAGGATCTGCACGAACACGCCGCCGGCAGAGTGGCCGATCAGAATCGGCGGCTTGTCCAGCTCGCGAATCACCGACTGCAGGTGGTCGATGATCCCCGGCACCGACGCACGTTCGATCGGAGTCGGGTCGCGATTGAGCGCCTCGACCTCCACCTCGAATCCCGGGTACGCGGGCGCGAGGACGCGATACCCCTTTTGCTGGTAGTGGGTGATCCAGTGCTCCCAGCTCCTGGGCGTGACCCAGAAACCGTGGATCAGGACGATGGTTTCCGGGGCGTTAGGCGTGTCGGGCATGGTCGACTCCCTCGTGTACGGTGGTCACGCGCGTGACGCGTGATGCGGCCTCACCGCTTCACATACGTCGACGTCGTGGCCACTGAAAGCGCCTCAGCGTCTCCCCTCCACGACCAGCCGCGCCACCACGTCACCTCCAACTGGCGGTAGCAGGTCATAGCGCGGCAGCGGATTGAAGCCTGACCGCACCACCAGCACCCCGTAGCTGGACCCCGTGTGTGTCCACGTCCCCCAACCCCCATCCGCGGCGATGGGATGCATCGTGTTGGGATGGGGCTGGATGTACCACACGTCGGCCCGGGCGAAGAGCACGACGCGATACTCGGGCGAACGCACGCCGCTCACGGTGCCCACGATGGTATCGCGCGTGAACGGACCGCCCGCCGAGTCGAAGGGCGGAACCTGCGAGATTGCGATGCGCACGTCCTTCGGCATCTCGGCCTCGGTGCCGGCCGAGTCGAGCCGCACCGCGAGTTCGGCGTGCGCTACGCGTGCATTCTGGCGCCACACATCGACCGACACGCGGTCCTGCGACGTGCCGTCGGCGAAGGTGAAGGTCGTGACCGGTTCCTCCGTCTCCTGTGGAATGAGCTGCCCCGTGCCGGAATACCAGCGGTATCGCAGTCCGTCGACGGGCCCGGCGACCTGGGCGCGCACCTCCAGACTTCGCACAGGGAGCCCGTCCGGCGTGGAGGCGAGCAAGGTGACGCGCACCGCGTCGCGGTCGCTGCACCCGACTGCAGCAAGGGTAACCAGCATCGCGCGCAACACGGATCTCACCATCGTCGTGAGCGCCGCGCGAGGTTGGTCGTGCACAACGGAGAGAGGCATATCGGTGTCACCGGTTCAGCTGATTCAGGTACCGGAGGGAGTACGCGCCCACCCGTTCCCCGGGCGCGTAGTCGCGAAACAGGAAGCCGCGCCGTCGCTCGACCCACAACGTCCCATCGTCCAGTTCCCACTGCACGCGCTGCGACAGTCGATGCAGCGGGATGTTCGCGCGCGAGACGCCACCCGTGCGCTGCAGCACCTGCCGACGATTAGCCCAGAAGCGCGACTCCAGCGCCACGGCAAACGCCTCGGCCGCTGGCGAATCGAGCGTGATCGCCAGGTGAAACGGTGAACTCCCGGCCGTAGCCACAACGATCGGCGCGGCAGGTGGGAGCACGACGTTGCCAAGGTCTGGAAGCGCGATCAGCATGGCCGCGCTCGCGAGCACGGCGACCACGTTGGTCATGACTTGCCGTCGGCTCGAGAGGCCGCCAATCGCCATCACGGCGTCGGACACATGGTGGCAACCGATCGCGCGAAACGAACGCCGGGCCGCTGCATACCCGAGCTGTGGTCCCGTGGCCGACGTACGCGAGTACCGCGGCAATGGAACGGGGACGTGGTCGCTCACCCTCGCCGATGCTGCGCGCGCGACGTCACGTTGGCGCGGCGTCAGGAGCCCCTGCACGCGCTCGTGCGCGAGGCACGCGCGCACCTTGGGCTCGAGGGCCACCGCGCCCACGGAACCGTTAGGCGCCACCACCCCGGTCGCCGCCCACATCGAGCCGCGGTGGCGCATGGCACGATGTACCTGCTCCCACAGCCAGCTCCGTGCCTCCTGTGAATGTCGCACCCGCAGAACGGCACCAATCGCATTCAGGGTGAAGGCGAGTCCCGCCGAGCCACCCACCAGCGTGAGGCCATCCTGCATGCGTAGCCGAAGCTCCACCTGCGTGGCCATCACGGCCAGGCGCTTGCCCTCGCGCCACGTGCGAAGGCTCACGATCGCGGCAACGCCGACGCCGATGAGGGCGAGCGGGATCCAGAGTGCAAGGAGCAGTGTGGCGAGTACGACGAAGGTGCGCCCCGGATCGGACACGATGAGCAGGTAGCCGATCACACCGACGATCGACGCCCACCCGGCCGAGAGCAGGATGGAGAAGGCATGTGGGTATGGACGCCTCCCGCCAACGATCCACAGCGCGATCAATCGCAACGCTCCACACCCGCCAAGCACGGAGCGCGCCGCGTCACGCATGGCGCGCAGCTCCGACGACTCGGCGCGAAACCCTTCCGCGACCACGTCGGGAAAGGGGGCGGCCCGATCGGCCGGATACGCCAGCGCCTCCACCCGTCGCACATCGCCCGGCTGGCCAGCGCTCCCTTCCGAGAGCACCACCGCGTGGACGCCGTCGACGCCGTAGCGCGTGCGATATCGCTCCATCGCCGCCCAGCGGTCGAACGGCGGCAGGTGCGCGAGTTGCCCGAACACGAGCCGAGGGTGCGGTGTTCGTCCGCGCCACTGCGCCTCGCGCGCCCACCGCCGCACCAGCCACGCCATGAACTGCCGCTGGCGGCGAACGTCCTCGCCCACGCGCGCGATCGCCCGCTGCTCGGCGACGCTTGCCTCGTGGCGATACCACTCGTCCCACAACCCCGCGATGCCTTGCAGCGGGTTACGCAGCGACTCGCCCACCCGAAAGCTCTCGGTGCTCCAGTGCCAGAAGGACCAGAACCAGACGAACGAGACGGGAGGGGGAGCCGGCTCTCGTTCGCTGGTCACGAGGCGTCTGGTATGGGACAGAGGATCAATCGAAACGGCATGCGATCCGTCACGCGCAGTCGTTCCCAGTCTTGGGCCAACGACTCCGGGAGCTCCACGTCGATACGGTATTCATCGTTGGGGGCGCGCGTCGCCCGGCCGCTGAATGGCGCCTGCGTTCCCGCATCGGCAATGATCGTCGCGTCCAGCACATCGGCGTTAGTCGCCGCGCGGTCCTGCAACACGAAACGCATCCGCAACGTGCCGTCCCGGACGCTCAGGTAGAGTACCCACGCATACGCCTCGACGTCCTCGCCCAAGGCAAGGATCGTGGCAACCGGATGCCCGCGCAGCGGCGGCGGCGTCACCTCCTGCGCGAACCCGAGCGTGGCCGGCATGCGATGCAGTCGCTCCAGCCGCGACCGCATGCGCTGTGGCCAGGTCTCCCACCACGGCTGGGCCAACTCCAGCAGATGCGACGCGCGGGGCGGAGGGGGTGCCTCTGCCTCGGCCTGCGCGAGGCGCCAGCGCAGCAAGTCTTCGATCGAGTGATCCCGCATCATCGTTCGCCGGGTGCGACGTCGGTTGAATGTTCGCGTAGGTGAACCTGCATCTCCCGAATCGACTGGCGAATCCACGCCGTTACCGTCTGCTCGGTTCGACCGTACCGTGCACCGATCTCCGCTGCCGACTCGCCATGCACCACGCGCGCAAGCAGGACGTCGCGTGCGCGCGCCGAGAGTCGTCCGAGTGCCCGATCGATGTCCATGCGCAACGCGAGGCGGTCGTCGCTGCCACTCGTGCGCTCGTCCGGGAGCGCATCGGAGAGCCGCACCGCCTCCCCGTCATGCAGCGCAATCGAGGCATCAAGGGAGGCCACGCGCTCGTCGGACAATTGATGGGCGCGCCGCGATGCGCGATGCCAATCGCGCCAGATGTTCGTGGCAACGGTGGCCAGGTACGCCGCCAGGTTCCCATCGGGTTGCAGCCGGCGGTGGGCGCGCACCACCCGCACCCACGTCTCCTGGGCCAGGTCGCGGGCGCGCTCACGGTTGAGCGTCAAGAGCTCGCAGCGCGCAAAGAGGGGCTTCCAGTGTCGGGCAACGAGCGCGTCGAGCGCTCGCACGTCCGCTCTGTCGCGTCGCACGGCGGCGATGAGCCAGGCGTCGGGCCAGCGTGACTCCTCCCAGAAGATTGCCCACTCGGCGTCCACGGCGATCGAAGAGTCAGCCGCCACTGCGGCGGCGAGCAGGCAGCGAGCGTTCTCCACCTCGCCGCATTCGAGCGCCTTGCGCGTCTCGTGTCGAATCAGGGAGTGGAGCGGTGCCGGCGCTGCGTCCGGAGCACGCACCGCCCCGCGGTCAGTCGCAACCTGGCGCTCGTCCGAGATCTGCCGGATCGAAAGTGACGTAGCGCTACCCGCCTCGGTCAGAGCCCGTGGCGGTCACGATCATCGCGCCGCTCACTCCTTCGTCTTACGAAGGCAGCGCAGAAGTTGAAAGTCGCGGCGTTAGCGGCGCGATGAGCGGAGGAACCAGATGCGGCGCTCGGCCGCTGCATCGGCCACGGGGAGCAATTGGTCCGCCTGCTCGTCGAACAGGAGGTGGTAGTCGCGAAAGTGCGGGCCACTCACGTGCCAGTGGAAGTTCTTGGTCTTCAGGTAGAGCGCAAACACATCAGCGACCAGCAGGCGCAGGGCGCCGATCACCTCCGGCACTCCTGGCACAGAAAGGTTAGTTGGCGAAGGGGGGTTGGATCGGGCATCCGTGGACGCCGCGGACGTAACGGCGGGTGTGGAAGGCACGAGCGCGACGCTCCTGACGGATCGAGTATCTCCCTATACGGCGCGCCGTGGTGACCTGAAAGTGCCCGTGTGAGGGCGGTGCGTCCTGGCATTGCGGACGGCTGCGAGGCGCGCGAGAGTTCCCTCTTGCGACTCCTGCACGACGTCGTGCGCGAGTGGGCCCGTGGCGAGACTCCGGAGGGTGCCGTGAACGGTGAGACGTACGCATCATCACCACCGGCCGAGCGCACAAACCAACCGCAACACGACGCCGCGCTGCTCGCTGCGCAGTGCCGCCTCCTCGAACTGGTGGCGATGGGCGAGCCGCTCCATTCGATGCTGGGCGCCCTCTGCCTCGCCGTGGAGTCGCTTGAGGCGGGGGCCATCTGCTCGGTGCTGCTCGTCGATGAGTCGGGCGAACGCCTCGCGCACGGGGCCGCGCCAAGTCTCCCTCCGGAGTACATGCAGGAGATTGACGGGGCGCTCCTCGTCGACCAGGAAGGGCCGTGCGCCGCCGCCGTGCTCCTCAAGCGCCCGGTGATCGTCTCCGACTTCGTTGGTGATTCGCGTTGGTCGCACACCTATCTCGACCTCGTGCTTCGGCACGGCTTGCGTGCCGGGTGGTCGGCGCCGATGGTCGCGCGCTCGGGCGCAGTGCTCGGTGCATTCGCCATCTACTTCCGGTTGCCGGGAGAA
Source organism: uncultured Gemmatimonadaceae bacterium (assembly GCA_964560345.1). Taxonomy (GTDB): domain Bacteria; phylum Gemmatimonadota; class Gemmatimonadetes; order Gemmatimonadales; family Gemmatimonadaceae; genus SCN-70-22. Next base: position 44,941 of record CAZLLP010000015.1, on the reverse strand, counting down.
CCGAGCCCGAGGCAGTACCACCTCATCGAACGCTTCACGCATGTCGCGAGTATTGCGATCGAGCGCGCCAACGCCGAGACCGAACTGCGCCGGAGTGAGGCGCATCTCGCCATGGCCCAACGCCTGAGTGCAACCGGGAGCTTCACCTGGACGCTGGAAACGGGCGACGTGGAATGGTCCGACGAGGTCTTCCGCATTTACGGCATGGAGCCGGGCAACCGTCCCAGCCTCGCGCTGGCGCGCGAACGCGTGCACCCCGACGACCGCGACGCGTTCAGTCGCGTCGTTGAAGCCGCCACGCGCGACCGTGGGGAGCTGGACTTCGGTCATCGCTTGCTGCTGCCGGGAGGGGTGGTGCGCTACCTGCACATCATGGCCACTCCGGTCATCGATCGTGACGGTGGCCCCACCCGATACTTCGGTGCCGTTCGCGACGTCACCGAGCGGCAGCGCGCCGACGAGGCATTGAGCCGCGCGCGCTCCGAGCTGGCGCACGTGTCCCGCTTGGCAACGTTGGGCGAGCTCACGGCGTCGATTGCGCATGAAGTGAATCAGCCGCTGGCAGGCATCGTGATGAACGCCGATGCGAGCCAGCGATTCCTCACGGAGCCGCAGCCGGACGTCGGACGCACGCGCGAAGCAGTCCAGCGCATTCGACGCGATGCCCAGCGCGCCGCGGAGGTCATCGTGCGGCTGCGCGCGCTCTTCCGGGGTGAGACAACCGATCGACAGCTGCTCGACGTCAACGAAGCCATCGGCGACGTCCTCTCCCTCTCGTTGCACGAGGTGCGGCGAGCCCGTGTCACCCTGCGCACCAACCTTGCGCCCGAGATTCCCGCAGTGGTGGGCGACCGCGTGCAGCTGCAACAGGTCGTCCTCAACCTGGTGATGAACGCCCTGGAATCGCTCGCCAAGGAGACGGGCGAGCCTCGGACCATGACAGTCGCGACCCAGCCAACCGGCGACGGGCACGTGCGCATCAGCGTGCATGACAACGGCGCGGGTATCGCAGCAACCGACCTGGATCGCATCTTCGACGCGTTCTACACCACCAAGCGTGGCGGGATGGGGATGGGGCTTTCCATCGCGCGTACCATCGTAGAAAGTCACGGCAGTCGTTTGCTTGTGGAGAGTCGTCCCGGCGATGGCGCCATGTTCGCCTTCACCATCTAGCCTCGCCCTCATCCACCATGGCCAACGCTGGCGCAGTCGTCCTGGTTGTCGATGACGATGTCTCGGTGCGCGAGGGGCTCGAGGGCCTCCTGACCGCCGCTGGCCTGCAGTGCCAGCTCTACGCATCCGCAAACGACTTCCTCCGTGCCGCGCGCCCCGATGCCCCGAGCTGTCTCGTGCTCGACGTGCACCTGCCGGAGTCCAGCGGGCTTGAGGTGGCTGCGACACTCCGCGCGCGTGGTGACCTGCTCCCCGTGGTCTTCATCACCGGACGCGGCACCATCCCCATCAGCGTGCAGGCGATGAAGCTCGGCGCCATCGAGTTCCTGCAGAAGCCGTTCGGACAGGATGAACTGCTGCGCGCCATCGACCTCGCTATCGCCCAGGACGTCGAACGCCGGGAGGCGATCGCTGGGCGACGCGCCGTTGCGGCGCGGCTCGAGAGGCTCACTGCGCGCGAACGCGAGGTGCTTGCCCTCGTGCTGCGGGGGCTGCTGAGCAAGGAGATCGCGCGCGAGCTGGGCACCGCGCTTCAAACGGTCAAGCAACACCGCAGCCGCATCATGCAGAAGTTCGGCGCGCGCTCCGTCGCCGAGCTCGTCCGACTCGCGCACGGGGAGAGCGCTGTTCACCGCGATGGTGGAAATCGCATCGAGGACGGGCCGCCTCATACTTCGGTATGACATACCAACGTTCGATTGCATCGTGGGGCATGCCTTCGCACCGTTGCGGGCGGGTCGATCCAGACTCGCGACGGCGCGGAGAGCGGCATGCATCGGGGCAACGAGTCGGCGCGATGGGATGGCAAGCCTGACGATGATGCCCTGATCGAGGCGATTCGTCGCGACCCTCCGGACGCGGCGGCGCTGCAGACGCTGGTTGACCGATACTGGCGCGCGGTCTTCGCCAGATGCCGGCTGCTGACCTCGAGTGTCGACGACGCGCACGACCTGGCGCAAGAGACCTGGTGCCGAGTCCTGCGCGCACGCCACTCGCTCCACACGGGGGGCAGCATCGTGGGCTATCTCGCGATGACGGCAACCAACCTCTGGCGCGATCGCAAGCGCACCGCTCGACGCGCCGTCGAATTCGCCGATCATCGGCTGCTCTCGCTCGATGCGCCCGCCGACATGGCGTCGTCGGAGTCGGCATCGCTGGCTGATGCTGTCGCTGACCCGAGCACCATCGACTGGGCGTCGCGCACCGCACTGCGCATCGATGTCGATCGCGCCCTCGACCGGCTCGCGCCGCGCCTGCGCGACGTCCTCGTGTCGCGCTACCTCGATGGCGAGAGCGCCGCTGAGATCGGACGCCGCTATCAGCGCTCGGAGCAGACGATCACCTCGTGGATTCGTCAGGCCAGCCAGGAGATGCGGCTCGCACTCGGCGAGGTGGCGCGTCCCGGGGCAGAGCCCGACGCACCTCGCCGGTCTGCGGCTAGAATCGCAGCATCGGGAGGGGACTCAGCGGGTGTCGACGAAGCCGCTGCAGGGTGAGCTGCACCAGGCGGCGGCGGAACCCGAGACCGGGCCACTCGCTGAAGACGGCCGATCGCAGCGCGCGCGGCAGGCCGAACGCGACGAATCCGCGAGAGAGATCGATGAGGTCGGCCTTTCGGAACGGCTCCACCAGCCAGTCGGCATGAGAGTGCCACGACGTGAGCTTGTGGTGCTCCCGGATCATGGTGCTGATCTCCGGCGTCCAGTCGCTTCGCCCGGTCGCCGCCAGGTAGACGCAACAGTCATCGATCGACGGCGCGAGGTAGTCGAACGTCCCGTGCGTCCAGATCCCGATGTCGTGGTAGGTGGCGGCTATGGCGATCTTCTCGTCCGCGTTAGGCACCGTTGGAGCGATCGCCCGGCAGAAGACCGCGACGCGGCAGACGTGGTGACGATAGGCGTCGTAGTCCTTGCCGATGGCCGTCGCATGCGGTGCCAGCAGGTCGTCGATCCGCGCCACGATGTCGCACCATCCCAGGTGCAATGACGCATCAGGCGATGCCTGACGCTCGGGCGCGAGGGCGCTGGCCGAACGGTGACCAGCGCCCGTCGTGCGCATCACGAGGCCAGGAAGGCCAGCAGGTCGGCGTTGAGTTCGTCCTTGTGCGTGTCCGTGATGCCGTGCGGTGCCCCGGGGTAGACCTTGAGCGTGGCGTGCTTCACCAGCTTGGCTGACGCCATGGCGGCCGCGCCGATCGGGACGATCTGGTCGTCGTCGCCGTGCACGATGAGGGTTGGAATGTCGAACTTCTTCAGGTCCTCGGTGAAGTCCGTTTCGGAGAAGGCCTTGATGCAATCGAACTGCGCCTTGTGCCCAGCCATCATCCCCTGCATCCAGAAGGCATCGCGCATCCCCTGCGTCGCGCGGTTCTGCGAGCGGTTGGCGCCGTAGAATGCGGCACTCACGTCCTTGTAGAACTGCGAGCGGTCGTGCGTCACGCCGGCGCGAATGCCATCGAAGACCTCGAGCGGAAGGCCGCCGGGATTTGACGGTGTCTTGAGCATCTGGGGAGGGACGGCGCTGATGAGTGCGGCCTTCGCCACGCGCGACGTGCCGTGCCGTCCGATGTAGCGCGCCACCTCGCCACCTCCCGTCGAAAACCCGATCAGCGTCGCATCGCGAAGATCGAGCGTCTCGATCAGCGTCGCGAGATCGTCGGCGTACGTGTCCATCTCGTTTCCGTTCCACGGCTGGCTGGAGCGACCGTGGCCGCGGCGGTCATGCGCGATGCAGCGATAGCCACTCGACGCGAGGAAGAGCATCTGGTTCTCCCAACTGTCTGCGTTTAGTGGCCAGCCGTGGGAAAAGACGACCGTCGGCCCCGAACCCCAATCCTTGAAGTAGAGTTGCGTGCCGTCTGCCGTGACGATGGTCGAGGAGCGAAGTGGATCGCTCGAGATAGCGCGCGAGGTCGGTGGCGTAGCGGTCTGCATGCGAGGCTCCAGTCACAAGGTCGAGGTCGTCGGTGGCACGCGCGTCGCGCGTGTCGGCGATCATCTCCCTGTACGCCGCGCATCGTGAACTCGAAAGCCGCGGCGTTGGGGTCAGAGCACGCGCCCCACAGTCTGACTGCCTTCGACTCTTCGGGTACTCGCGCCGTTGGTCCGCAGGAGATGAATCCGGACGCAACGTACGGGATCTCCCTGTGAGCCCCTTCACGCCTCCGATGCATCGTGGAGCTCCCCCCGCGGAGACTGCCCGCATGCGGCCCCCCGTCGCTCTCGCGTTGCTCCTGTGCGCGTCGTCCATGCGCCTTGGCGCGCAGTCAGAACGCCTCCCCGTCGCCCGGCGCGGCGATGCAGTCGTGCTCACCACGTACGCACGCAAGATGATCCGCGGCGACCTGATGGGCGTGAAGGCAGACACCATCTTCGTATCGCGCGGTCGAGGGGAAGTGACCGCGCTGCTCCGACGTGACGTGACCCGAACGCAGATGCAAGGGCCTCCCACGCGCATGGCTGGCGCCGGTCGAGGCGCAAAGGTTGGCGCGGTCGTTGGGTTGCTGTTGGGAGTTTGGGGAGCGGCGCACGGAGTCGAATGCACCTCTGGCGGCGAGGAAGTCGAATGTCCGGCAGCGATCAAGTCGTCCGGCCCCGAACGGGTCTTCGGCGCGGTCTTGGTGATCGGCGCTGGTGCGCTGGCCGGGATGATCGTGGGTTCAGCGTTCCCCACCAACGGCTGGATCGACGCGCAGTTGCCCGAGGTGAGCGCGGGTGACACCGCGTGGTCGCCCCGATGTGGAGCGGCGTCGGCGCAGCCGGTGGCATTCAACCGCTGGGCGGCGTTTGGTGGGAGTCGTTGCTAAGCAGCTGGGGTCAGAGCTGGGGTCAGAGCTGGGGTCAGAGCTGGGGTCAGAGCACTCCCAACCATTGAACGTCGCGGCGCACGACACCAGTCTTGTCGCCGCAACGTTCCGCTCTCTGGCCACCCCCGCGCAGATCCCATGCTGCTCTCTTCCCTGTTGGTCCTCGCCGCACTTCCGCAGGGTCAAGTCGCCCGCGACTCCACCGACTTCATCGTCTGGAACCACGGCCGCCGCGCGGGCGAGATGCAACTCGTGGTCACCGGCGATTCGGTCGCCGTGCGCTACCTCCACATCGACCGCCAGCGCGGCCCCAAGGTCGAGGGCTACTACCGGCTGAACAACGGTCGCCCGGTGTGGGGCGAGGTGCGAAGCGGCGGCGCACAGGCGGCCGCGGCTGACATCTCGGGAAAACCGATCCCGCTGCAATCGTCTTTCTTCGAAGTGCGTGGCAACGTCGTGCGCACCTGGAGCGACGGCGACACGACGTCGACTACCGGACCTGTGGGCGCCTGGTTCCTCGCGCCCACCACCACCCCGTTCGACGACGCCGCGCTCGCCGCATGGCTCCTCCGGCAGCCGCAACGTTCGGCGCCCACCGTGCCGACCGCGACCGCGCGCGTGGAGATCGCGGCAGAGACGACGGTCAGCATCGGCGGACGAAGCACAGCATTGCAACTGGCGGCCATTCACGGCATCGACCTGGCCCCGCGCCTCGTCTGGCTCGATGACAAGGGGGCGTTCTTTGCCTCCAGCGCCGGCTGGTTCATCGCCATTCGGCGCGGCGCCGAGGACGTGATGCCGACGCTGCGCCAGCTGGAACTGCAGTGGCTCGACAAGCGAGACGCCGCGATCGCCACCCAGTTCGCCCCCAAGGCCTCCACAGCCGTCGTGATCCAGAACGGCGACCTGTTCGACAGCGAGACGGGAGTCATGCGTCCGCGCACGACCGTCGTGATCCAGGGCGATCGTATCACCGCCGTCGGCCCCGCCGAGTCAACCAGGGCGCCGGCAGGCGCAACCGTCATCGATGCCTCGGGCAAGACCATCATCCCCGGCATGTGGGACATGCACACCCATGCCTTCCAGGGGAGCCCGGATGGCCAGTTGCAACTGGCGGCCGGCATCACGACCGTGCGCGACATGGCGTCGGACCTCGATGTCGCGACCTCGCGACGTGATCGTGCCGACCGCGGCACGCTGCTCGCCCCCCGTATGCTCCTCGCCGGCTTCATCGAGGGGCCGGGCAAGTGGGCCGGCCCTACCGGCGTCCTCGTACGCACGGAGGACGAAGGGCGCGCCGTCGTCGCCCGCTACGACTCACTCGGCTACAAGCAGATCAAGCTCTACAACCTCGTCCACCCCGATCTCGTCCCCGTGATTGCCGCAGAGGCGCACGCGCGCGGCATGCGGTTGAGCGGGCACATCCCGCGCGGGATGAGCGTGACCGCCGCCATTCGCGTCGGCTACGACGAGGTGCAGCACGGCGCGTTTCTCTTCTCCGACTTCTTCCAGGACTCGTTGTACTTCCCGCGCATGCGGGCCTATTCGGAGGTGGCCGCCGTCGTAGCCCCCACCTTCAATGTCGACGCCCCCGAGGTGACGACGCTCATCAACGTCCTGCGCGACAGGGGCACCGTATACGATGGAACGTTCAACATCTGGCAGAACCGGATGCGCCTCCTCCCCGATGGCACCGACCCCGTCTTCGGCCCCACCATCGACTGGCTCCCGCCGGTGATGCAGCGCGACATGCGCGCCGGCCAGGGGGGATCGTCGGAAGCGATCGCGCGCGCGCAGTCGGCGTCGACGGCCTACCGTCGCATGCTCAAGCGCCTGTTCGATGCCGGCGTGACGCTTGTTGCCGGAACCGACAACCTCGCGGGGCTGTCGTTTCATGGAGAGCTGGAGATCTACGAGCGCGCCGGAATCCCGGCGCCTAACGTCTTGCAGATCGCGACCATCACGCCGGCGCGCGTGATGAAGCAGGACAAGGACTACGGGAGCGTGGCGGTCGGAAAGGTTGCGGACCTCGCGATCGTCGCCGGGCGCCCGGCCGAGCGGATCACCGACCTGCGGAAGACCGAGATTGTGGTGCGTGCGGGGCGTGTGTATCGGAGCCGCGCGTTGTACGAGGGCGTGGGGGTGGTGCCACGTTAGGCGGCCGCTCCTGCACCGCGAGACGACGGGCGCGCGTTGCGCGCTGCGCTCATGCGCTGGCCTACTGCCCGACCCGATAGCTCCAGCATCCGACGACATCGGCCGCGCCCGTTCGCGCTGCGCCCTTCTGTAGAAATCCCGCGTTGACGCTCGGTGATTTCATGAACTTCATCAGAGGTTCATCTGAGACGCGGCAAATGACGCAACACAGTAAATAACCGTCGGTGCATATGTGCATGTGAGACTTTGATCACAGCGGTATTGCGCCTGGGGCGATACGCTCGGGACCACACCCTCGCGTACTTCACCCCTGTCACGCCCTCGCACATGCACAAGACCCGGAACTCACTGGTCGCCGTGCTGACGCCACTGCTGGTGGCCGTCCTCACCACGTCGTGCCGCGACGCCATCGACGCGCCTAACGACCGGACCGCCGCCGCTCCCACGGCGCCACAGCCCGCCATCGCCGCCGCCGCCGTCCACCCCGGCCGCGCCCTCGCCGCCAACTGCTTCCAATGCCACGGCACCAACGGCGTCGCGGGCGAACTCAAGATCGCCGGCGAAAGCGCCGCCGAGATCATCAGCGAACTCAACGAGATGCGCGCCGACATTCCGGGGCGCAACATCATGAACGTGCATGCGCTCGCCTACACCCCCGCTGAGATCACGCTCATCGCCGACTACTTCGCCAAACAGGGGCAATGACCATGGAACGCCGAACCTTCCTGCAGAGCCTCGGAATGGCAGGACTCGGGCTCACCGCCTTCCGGTCCGCCCTCGGGCAATCGTCAGCTGCACCGCTTGGCGCCACCGGGCGCGTCGTCGTCGTCGGGGGCGGCATGGGGGGAACCACCGTCGCCAAGTTCCTGCGCCTGTGGGGTGGCCCCGGGCTCGACGTCACGCTCGTGGAGCCTAACGCCACGTACTACTCCAACATCTTCAGCAACATGGTGCTGACGGGCGAACGCTCCCTGAGCCAGCTCGGCTTCACCTACTCCGCGCTCAGCAGCCGCTACGGCGTGAAGGTCATGGCCGCCTCCGTCACGGCGATCGACCCTATCGGACGCAGCGTCTCGCTGTCCAACGGCACGCGGCTCCCCTACGATCGCCTCGTCCTCTCCCCGGGGATCGACTTCGAACCGCTCCCGCTTAGCGGGACAGCGGCCAACCAGTCGAAGATCGTGCACGCCTGGAAGGCCGGCGCGCAGACGACGTCGCTCAAGTCGCAGATCCAGGCGATGACCAAGGCCGACACGTTCATCCTCACCATTCCGCCCAAGCCCTACCGCTGTCCCCCGGGGCCGTACGAGCGCGCCTGCGTCGTCGCCGACTATCTCAAGCGCGTGAAGGGCGGCGGCAAGGTGATCATTCTCGATGCCAACCCTGGCATCCAGGCCGAGCCCGTGAACTTCACTCGCGCCTTCACCGTCACGCACAAGGGGATCATCACCTACGTGCCGAACGCGGTGATCACCGGGATCGACGCCGACAGCATGACGGTGAACACGGCCGGTGCCGGCAGCTTCAAGGGCAAGGTCATCAACGCCATCCCCACGCACAAAGCGGGGAGCCTCATCACCGCCTCGGGGATCGGGCTCGCCAACGCTCCGGGCCCCAACGCCGCCCCCAACAAGTTCGCCGGCGTCGACGTCCTCACCTACGAGTCGACCGCCGTCCCCTTCGTGCACGTGCTGGGCGACGCGTCGGCCACCACCCAGCCCAAGGCCGGCCACATCGCCAACGCCGAGGCAAAGGTCTGCGCCGCGGCGATCATCGAGTTGCTGAGCGGCGGCACCGTGAACCAGGCGCCGATGACCAACTCGTCGTGCTTCACTCCGATCACGAAGACCACGGCCTCGTGGCTCTCGGTCGTGTACCGCTACGACCCGGCCTCGCGCGTGATGGTCCCGACCGGCAATGGGGTCACGGAATCGATCGACGCCACCAGCGAGAACTACGAGGACATGCTGAAGTGGTTCACCAACCTCATGTCCGACACGTTCCAGTAAGTGGTGCCGTCGGAGGGCCGCGCACGCCGCGCGCGGCCCACAACGCGGGACACAGTGCATCGCACCGTGTCCCGCGTTAGGCCGCGTCTCCCCCTCGCGCTGCCGCCCGTCGCTGTCGCCGCGCCCGCATCGCCGCCAGCGCGGCGCCATGCCGCTCCACCCAGGTGCAGATCCCGGCCAGCGGCTCGTTGATTGATGCCCCCATCGCTGTCAGCGAGTACTCCACGCGCGGCGGCACGACAGGGAAGACCTTTCGCTCCAGCAACCCGTGCGCCTCGAGCGCCCGCAGCGTCTGCGTCAGCATCTTCTGCGACACGCCGGGGAGCGCCTTCTTGAGCTCACCCGTGCGCTTGGTCCCGCGCGCCAGCGCGTGGATCACCGGGATCGTCCACTTGTCCGCGAGCAAGGCGACGACGAGCGCACTCCCCGGATAGCGCAGGAACACATCCTCGTCATCGGTGGGCCGTCGTGATGGAGTCATCGATGATCAAGGCAGAGGCAAGTGTGTGCTGATGCGGCGCCATAGGCACCCGAAAGTACCTATGGCAGTTCCGGGTGCGTTCTTGTGGCTGCGTTCCGTACGCTGATAGCGTGACGCGCAGATGTCCAGCGAGCGGCAAGCATCGTATTGCTCGCTGGCCCCACACAAGCCGTCGAATACCGTGAGCCTGCGCGATCCCAATCCCGTCAACGCGACACGCCCCAGGCGCATCGCCATCGTCATCGCCAACCCAGCCGTCTCCAGCACCACCGGTTGGCCCGTCGGCTTCTGGTGGAGCGAACTCGCCCATCCGTATCACGCCTTCCACGAAAAGGGCTACCAGGTCGAGCTCTTCAGCCCCGCCGGCGGGCGCTGCGAAGCCGACGCCATGAGCGACCCGCGCGATCCCAGCGGCTACTCGGCGTCCGATCTCATCAGCATGGGATTCATCGCCACACCGTCGCTCGCCGCCCTCGTCGAGAACACGCGCCCCGTCTCGGACATCGACGTCGACCAGTTCGACGCCATCGTTGTTGCTGGCGGGCAGGCACCCATGTTCACCTTCGAGCGTGCCACCGCGCTGCACGAGGTCTTCGTGCGCTTCTTCGAGCGCGGCAAGATCGCCGCCGCGCTCTGCCATGGCACCGCCATCCTCCGCTACGCGCGCCTCGCCGACGGCACCCCGCTCGTCAGGGGGAAGACGGTCACCGGCTTCGCCAATGTCGAGGAGGACTTCGCCGACCATGCCGTCTGGGACTACGGCATGCTCCCACGCGGCACGCACCTCATGCCCTGGCGCATCGAGGACGAACTCAAAGCGTTAGGCGCCAACTTCGTGCAGGCGGGCTTGTGGCGCGGCTTCGCCATCCGCGACGGCAACCTCATCACCGGCCAGCAGAACTTTTCCGGGAGCGAGACGGCGCACGCCGTTATCGCCGCACTTGGGGAGTGACCGACGCCACCATGACGTCCACCATCATCCTCGTCCACGGCGCCCATCGATCCGGCGCAGCTCCTGGACGTGCTCTTGCATGACGTCCCCTGCGACGTGCCAGCGGCGCGTCCTTGCCGCGCGCCCCTGTGATCCCGTAGTCTCGATGGAGACGGGGCACGCCCCCTTCGCCGCGGCCCCCGATGCGCTGGCGGCACATCTGGCCGCGCTCGCGGCGCGCCAGTAAATCGCCGGCGGCTCGCACGTCGGAAGACTCACGATTGAGGAACTGTTCATGCGTATCGCAGTGATCGGCAGCGGCAATGTAGGGGGAACGCTCGGCCGTCGGTGGGCGGCACTCGGTCACGAAGTCGTGTTCGGCGTGCGCGATCCCGGGCGTGGCGCGAGCGCCATCAAGGGCGGCGCCGGCGACCAGGCGCTTCCCGCGGGGGCGCGCATCGCCACACCTAACGAGGCGGTGCGATCGTCCGATGGGCAGCGCGCCGACGTCGTCCTGTTCGCCACGCCATGGAAGGCGGTCGCCGAGGCCATCGCCGAGCTGGCACCCGGCGCCCTGGACGGTGTCGCACTCTTCGACGCCACCAACCCGCTGGGTCCCGGCTTGCGCCTCGAGACCGGCCCCGACGGGTCATCGGGCGCCGAGCAGATTCAGGCCATGGTGCCGGGGGCGCACGTGGTGAAGGTCTTCAACACGACGGGCTTCGACAACATGCGCGACCCCGTGTACGCCGGCGCTCCGTCGGTGATGTTCTACGCGGGCGATCATGCCGGCGCGAAGTCCATCGCCCACTCCCTTGCAGCCGCCCTCGGCTTCGACGCCGTCGATGCCGGAGCGCTCGTGCGGGCGCGGGAGCTGGAGCACCTGGCGGTGCTCTGGATTTCGCTGGCGATGGGTGCCGCAGGCGCTCCCGCGGTGGGTCGGGACTTCGCGTTTCGGTTGATGCGGCGCGGCGAGGATCGCTAGGAAGATCTCAGGGCTCGTGGCCGACTGCTCTGACCCCAGCTCTGACCCCAGCTCTGACCCCAGCGTTCATGGCGCCGGCGCGTCGCTCTCCCGCGTCATCTCGATCATCGTCCGGCGAAACCCCGCCCGCGCGAACAGCCGCTGCGCCATCTCGTTGCGCTCGGCCGTCGACAGCACCACGCGCGGCGCCCCGCGTGCGGTGAGCGTCGCCAGCGTGGCCTCGAGCAGCATCTGCCCCACCCCCCGCTTCCGATAGTTGGGCTCCACGACGATGTCGTGCAGCACGCCGGCCGGGCCGCGCAGCGACATCCAGTCGTATCCCTCGATGGCGCCGTAGGAGTAGCCGATCACGTCGCCGTGGTCGTCGGCCACCAGGAGGACCACGTCCGCCTCCTCGAGCTGCCCGACCAGGAAGGCCGCATAATCGGCCGGCGTCCGGTCGCGCGTGGGGAGAAACCGCAGCGGGTCGAACGTGTGGTGCACCTCGACCAGCAGAGCGCCCAGTCGGCCGAGGCGGGGGAGGTCGGCGGAGGTGGCCGGGCGGATGATGACGCCGGCGTTGGTGGGCTCGGGCGTCGAGCGATCGGGTGTGGTCATTGGGGGCTCGCGCCTTCGGAGTAGGTGGCCTTGGAGGATGAGTCCGGGTCGGCGAATCGAGGCGGACACACGCTCACCTTCGAATCAACACCACCGACGATCGCGGAGCCATTGCATGTCGCTTTTGGGGGCGAGTAGCCGGGCTACGCAATTGCGGTTGGGGCTGGATGGTCTCGGGGTCAGAGCCCAGCTCTGACCCCAGCTCTGACCCCAGCTCTGACCCCAGCTCTGACCCCAGCTCTGACCCCAACTGCTCCGCCATAGCGCCCGCCCTCCCCGGCCACCATCGTTGCCACCCCCACCCCACCACACCCCCGCGCCGTCGATGCTCACCACCCTCCTCACCCTGGCACTCCAGCAGGGCCCCGCCCAACCGCCCCGCTCGGTGGACGCCGACACCCGCGCCTGGTGGAACCTCACCACCGTCCTCTCCGCCGACTCCATGGAAGGGCGCGACACCGGCTCCCCCGGCTACCAGCGCGCCGCCGACGTCGTCGCCAAGCGCCTCGCCGCGGCTGGCGTGAAGCCGTTAGGCCACAACGGCACCTGGTTCCAGTCGGTGCCGATGGACGAGGTGAGGATCACCCGCGCCAGCATCCAGGTCGGCGAGCGCACGCTCGCCTTCCTGCGCGACATCACCGTCCCCGCCTCCGTCCCAGAGTCGATCGACGGCGCCCTCGCCTATCGCGGCTACTGCGGCGCCGACGCGTTAGGCGACGTGCGCGGCAAGTTCGTCATCTGCCACGCCACCCGCCGCGCCGGATTGCCCAGCGACCAGGACCGGCGCGCCGCCCTCACCGCTGCGGGGGCCGCGGGTATGATCGCCATCGCCGACCCGGGCTTCACCATCGAGCCGCCGCGCTGGCCCTTTGCCTACGTGCGAAGCGTCACGCTTGGCGGCGGCTCACCCAGCGCGTCCGCACCGCCACAGCGCACGGGTCTCACCACCCTCACGCTCAACGCCGCCGCGCTCGGGAAGGTCATCGCCGGGAGCAGCCGCAACGCCGACTCCCTCATCACCGCCGGCAGCGCCGGGGCCCCGCTTCCCTCGTTCGACATCAGCGATCGCCTGCGCGCCTCGTTCGCCACCGCACGCCGCTCGCTGTCGTCGCCTAACGTGATCGGTATCCTCCCGGGGACCGACCCCTCCAAGGCCGCCGAAGCGATCGTGCTCACCGCCCACCTCGACGGCTACGGCTACGGCGAACCGGTCAACGGCGACTCGCTCTACAACGGCACCCTCGACGACGCCGCCTACGTTGCCCTCATCGTGCGGCTTGCCGAGCGTCGCGCGGGGAAGGGATTCCGCCGCCCGATCCTCTTTGCGATCGTCACCGGCGAGGAAAAGGGGCTGCACGGCTCCCGCTGGTTTGTCTCGCACCTTCCAGTCCCCAAGGAGCAGATCGCCGGCAACATCAACCTCGACCAGCTTCGCCCCCTCTTCCCGCTCGACCTCCTCACCGTCCACGCACTCGACGACACCTCGCTCGGCGACGACGCCCGCGCGGTTGCCACCTCGCTCGGCATCCAGGTGCAACACGACCCCGAGCCCGAGCGCAACCTGCTGCGGCGCTCCGACCACTGGACCTTCCTGCAAGCCGGTATCCCTGCCACCAACTTCGTCTTCGGCTATCGCCCAAACACCGAAAGCGAACGCATCTACCGCCGCTGGTATCGCGAGGGATACCACACCCCGGCCGATGACCTGAACCAGAAACTCGACTGGGGCGCAGCAGCCAAGTTCAACGCGTTCTTCTACGGGTTGGTGGAACGAGTCGCAGAAGGAGATCGGGCTCCGGCGTGGAAGGAGGGGAGCAAGCTGCGGGCGGCACCCAGGTGATCGCGAGCGCCGCCCGAGATTCCCGCGTCAGTACTGCGCCTCGAACTCCACCAACAGCATCACTTCCTTCACCCCGCTCAGGTCGACGCCGGCGTTGTCAGCCTCGTCGATCGTGAGCGTGAACCGCTGCGACGCATCGAGCCCGACAAAGCTCGACAGCGGCAGCGGCACGCCTCCGTTGCCGTCCCACAGCACGCCGGCGTTCGAGAGCGCCACCCCCTGTTCGAGCGTGATGGCTTCGCTCAGCGCCGGATTGTCGGACGACAAGGTCGCCGACACAGGGGCATCGTCCACCCCCACGGCGACCACGGCCAGCTGCTTTACGGTGCGCTGCTTCTCGGCGGGGTTGCGCAGCAGCAACGCCACGTCGAACTCCAGTGACAGCACACCACCATCGCGCACGAACGTCGCGATCGCACCGGGGTTGAGCGTCATCCCAGAGGCGAGCAGCGAGCGAAGCATGGTCGCTGGCGCTGCTGCGAGGTGCTGCGAGCGGAGCAGCGCCGAGTAGCTGGCCCGCATGTCGAACGTGAACTGGACATCGGTGAGTGTGCCCAGCCCCTCGGCGTTGCCGGGGGTGGCCAGCATGAGCTCCCACTCGGTCTCGATCCCGCTCCCCTCGAAGGGGAGCAGCGTTTCGTCAGGAAGGTCGAAGACCCACATGTCGTCACGCATCCGGAATTCCGAGAGCGGCAGCGCATCGGGGAAGCGCGTGAGCGTGTGGGCACTCCCCACGCCCTGCCGACTGACGGTGGAGACGCCGTGGTTGGTGACGAGGCCGCGATGCGGCTGGATGGGCGCAGCGTAGCTCGCCGACACCGTGAGGTTGCGCACGCGATAGCCGTACACCCCGGGGTGTACCAGCTGCAACGGTTGCTCCCGCGTCACGAAGTGACAGCGCCCGAATTTCTTCAATTGGCCGAAGGCGAGCGGGTAGTCGCGCGCCAGGCTCACCGTCTGCTTGACGGGGATCGTCTGGGTGAGTCCCTGGATGCGCGCGGCTTCCAGTTCCGCCAGATGCAGTTGCAGCTGATCGGCCCCAGTGACACCGCGTAGGTTGCGCGGGAAGTAGTCGAGGCCGATGATGCCGAGCTCACGGTCCTGCTCGAACGCCAGCGCGCGCTCGGCGAGCCATGCCGTCCGCCCCGCGAGGTCGAGGTAGCGCCGCATGAGCCGGTTGGAGAACTCGGCCATCGACACCAGGAACGCCCGGTTGAGGAATCGCTGCGCGTAGTGCTTGAGCAGGTCGTTCCCCAGTTGCACGTCGGCCTGCGCGATGTCCCGTGTGAGTTGTGCGATGGTCACATCGCGCCGCTTGAGATCGACGAGCGCCTTGGCGGCGGGGAGCGCCACCTTCTCCATGTGGGCCAGCTCCCCGGCACGCTTGGCGATCGCGTCGGCCAGCGACGACATGGACGTCACGCCCGCGTAGATGAACGCCCCGAACGGCCCGGCCACCCCTGCGGCTCCGCCTAACGCCGATGCCGCACCGCCCATCGCGTTGGATGCCGTGCCGACCTTGAAGCCAAGCTTGAGCAGGTCGCCGGTGGACACACTCCCGGCACTCGCCGCGCCAGCCGCCGCCTCCCCGCCGAATGCGGTTTCCGCAAGGCTGCCAACCGAATCCTTCATCCCGCTGGCAAAGTCCTTCGCTTGCTCGAAGAACTCGTCCTTCTTGGCAATCTCCGCCTTCTTGGCCGCGATCTGCGCGTTGATCGCGTCAACCTGCTTCTGCGCTTCGCCGACGTGGAACTCGGCGATCTTCTTCTGCTCCAGCGCAATGCTCACCGCCGACGTCGCCTTGGCCACCATCGTCCGCGCCTGCATCTCGGCGACCGTGATCTGGTCGACTTGCTGCATGTAGCCGAGGAAGTCGGTCTGCGCCCCGCGTGCGCCGGCGGCAAAGCGATCGGCCGCCTCCTTGAGGACGCGAAAGCGCACGGGCGGGACTGACGATGGCGAGATCCCATAGAAGTTGAGCCCCGCGTTGATCTGCAGGAATCCCAGCTGTGCGCGACTCACCTGGCCCACGATGGCGGGGTTCCGCTTGGACTTCTTCCACGGGAGCAGGGGATTGATGAGCCCCCGCCGATCCCAGCGCGGTGTGATCTCCGGGTCCTCGCCGTGCAGCCAGAGCACCGCCTTGTACAGCTCACGCGCGCGCATGATGCTGTCGGGGAGGTTGGAGCGATACAGCACGTCGGCCCACTCCAACGCCACCGTGCCAAGCTTGAGCTTGTAGTAGCCAAGCTCCGCGCGGTTTGTCGGGACGCTGGTGGGCGGAATGGCCGGGAAGCTGCTCGGCTCGTCCCACGCCGGATACTGCGTGCGATCGGAATCGCTCGCATACGGCAGCGCCCCACCGGCGGATTGCTGAAAGCGGCCATCAGTGTTGCCGGCGAACGGCTCGAACGTGGAAGCGGCGGCGAAGATGTTGAACCCTGCCGGGCCAGTGAACCACCGGTATTCCTGACGGTAGACCTGCGATCGCCCCACCAGTTCGCGCATCGCCTCGGCGTACCGCCCCTGCGCCATCAGCACCTCGGAGAGGCAGGCCGGGAGCACGCGGAAGTAGAGATGGTCCAGCAGATACGCCACCGTGCTGCGATAGCCGGGGCCTGGGAAGATGTCGGGCGACTCGCCCCACCAGCGGGCGCTGATCTGCGTGGCGTTGCCTGAGCCGTCCTTGAGCAGGTCACTGCTCTGGTTAGGCACGCGCCAGCCGAGATAGAGATGATAGCGTCCCTCGTACTGGCGCAGCTTGTCCATCGTGCTGACGTCGGTGTTCTTCTGTTCCTTCGCGAATGCGGTCGGCGCGTAGTCCCAGAGGATGTAACGCTTCGAGAGGTAGTCCCAGTCGGCCGTCAGGAAGTCCCGCATCTGCCGGACCCACTCCTTGGCCGTCGCGTACTTCTGCTCAGCGCCCACGAAGTTGAGCGTGCGCGCCTCGCCGTGCGCCGCACCAATGAGATCCTGCAGCTCGAGGAGGTTCCGGGTCCACTGCCACTTGGCGCCGGTGAGCGTGGCGCCGCCCGGGACGTAGTCGGATTTCTTGGCGGTGAGGAACTCGGCGATTGGCTTCGAACGCGCAAAGACCGCGTCGCGCGCCTTCTCCGATGGGCGGTCATCGGTGGCGAAGAAGAACGTCGCGCGCGGATCGTAGTGATTCTCGGGATAGAACGGCTCTTCGCGCGCCAGCCATTCTTCATACTCGAGGAAGAACGGCCCCGCCGCTTCCTTGGGAAAGCGCGAGATCAGCACTTCGTCGGTGCCGGCCACGCGGTCGGGCTTGGTGGCGAACGGGTCGTCGTCGCTCTGGTAGCTGTCGGTAAAGAAGCGCTGCAGCGTGTCGATGTTCTGCTGCACCGGGTTGGACTGCTCAAAGTCCGATCGACGCAGGTTGAGCCGGTAGCGATTCTCCAGCTCCGCCGCCTTCCATCCGGTGAGCGAGACGAGATAGTCGACGTAGTCGCGATCGCTGCGCGTCCCCTGCGGTTCGATGGACGCGGCGGCGACGCCGAAGCCGTAGCCAGTCCCCCCTGCCGCCACCAGGATCTCCTGCAGGACGCGCGCGACGACGCGGTTGGCCGGTTGCGCCGTGAGGTCCTGTGTGGCGAAGTCCTGGTGCAGGCGGCTGTTGAGCCGTCGGATCATGGTGGCGCGCGTCGCGAGCTCCTGATCCGGGCCGCCGAGCACCTGACGAAAGCGCTGGTTGTCGATCCATCGGTTGCGCAGGTAGTCGCGATAGCCGATCGTCGGCGACGCGACGCCCCCCACAATCCCCGGGAAGAGCCCCGGCTGGTCGATGTACTGGTTGACCCCAGCCAGGTAGTCTCCGCGCTTGAATCGCTCGGCGGCCACGGGGACATCCAGCTCATCCCAACTACCGATGGAGCGCAGGCCGGCCACGGTGCGATCAAGCGCCTGCAGGAGGTCATCCCGCTGCTCGAGGCGCAGGCGTTCCTGCAGCGCCTGCAATGCGAACTCGTCGTCCAGTTGCGCCACGCGCAGCGAGACGCCCGACTGCGCGAACGCGCCCTGGGGATCGAGCAGCGCCTGTTCCAGCGTGCCGACAATCGACATCCGGCGCTGCACCCCCCAACCGGCAAAGACGCCGCGAGGGGTGAGGGTGGCGAGCTCAGTGACGACCTCGCCCAGTCGCGCCAGTTGATGCTCCTCCAGCAACTCGCCCAGCGCGATCCAGTCGTCCGTGGACGGCGGGGAGTCCGACTCGCGAAGCACGAGCTGCGCCATGCGCGCCGGGGCGAGCGACAGCGGTTCGCTCTGCAGCAGCACCGTCCCATCCTGGTCGACGCACCGCAGGCGATAGGTGAACGCGTCGCAATGGGGTGCGGCACAGAACCAGCGGGCCGCCACTGGGTCGCCCGCGGCCCCGGCGATGGCGAAGTTCCCCTCGTGATCGGTGATCGCACGCCCGAGGCGGATGCCTAACGCCGACGAATCCGAGGACCACGAGGAGACGACATCGGCATCGGCGACGGCCTCCACCGTGACGCCGGCAACGGGACGGCCGCTGTCGCCGAGCAGCACAACACCGCGAATGCCAGCGTGGGCATCAGGATCTGCACCTGGGAGGGTGGCGGGGCTCTCGCTTGGGTTGTCGCGGGATTGCTCGCGGGAGTTGTCACTTCCGCCGGCACGACTGGCGCGGATGTCAGGATCCATGGGGCACCGTTGCACCTGTAAGAGGAGGGCGTACCCTGCGCCCGCGTGGCACTGCGGCGGGCGGAGCAGGGCGTAACAGGAGGCACGAGCTCGTTGGCCCGAATCTGGGGCAGGGCGCTTCGCGCGTCGAGTCGAGTCGAACTCGCCGGACGCTGTTCAGCAACATCGGGGCCGCGTGGCGACGGGCCGTTCCAGCAGAGGCTGGTTAGGAAGGATTCGCATGCAACAGACGAGCGGGGCGCAGCCACATGGCCACGCCCCGCTACGCCTCCTCCCGCTGTGCGCCGGTGGTTACACCGGCATGATCATCACGCGTTGCAGCTGCAAGCCGGCGCGCAGGCGCAGGTGGCGCAGCTGCAGGCACTGCCGCAGCGGCAGGTCGCGGCGCTGGTGCTCGCCTCGGCGCTCGTGGCGCAGGCGCACGACGCGCAGGTGCAGGTGGCGGCCAAACAGGGGTTGCAGGCGCAGGAAGTCGTCGTCAGGCGGGACATGGTACACCTCGAGGGGTATGTGGTTGGCGTACGATGCCGCCCCCCGTTCGGGGCTCAGTCCGCGTCGTTCGGCGCGTCCGGCGTCATCGTGAAGGGAAGAGTATCCCGTCCGGACGCCCATCGATTGAACGCAGCGGCTGACCTGCCGACGCGTTGCGCGACGCGCCAACGCCCCCCTCGGTGACGGCGCTCGCCTCCACATCGGGCTGCAGCGCCTCCGTCAGCTGCAGCGCCGACGGCGGAAAGCCGAACATGCGATTCGACGTGCGCGAGAGGTGCGCCGCATCGGCAAAGCCGGCGGCGTGCGCCGCCGTGGAGAGCGAGTCGCCCGCCGCGATCAGCTCCCACACCCGCACGAAGCGCCGCCAGAGGATATACGGACGCAGCGCCATCCCCGTCTGCTCCACAAACAGGTGCCGGAAGCGACTCGGCGAGAGACACGCCACCTCCGCCACCTGCTCCAGCGTGAGCGCCCCGTTGATGTGCGACTTGATGTACGACACCGCGCGCAGGATGCGCTCGTCCGACATCACCGACGGCTGAAGGCCCCCAGTGAGTGCGCTGATGACGCCGCGCGCCGCAGTGGTCACGGCAGCAACGCTCCGTTGGTCGCGCCACGCCGCAAAGAGCGCCGGCACCGTGGCGGCCAGAAGGTCGTCGGGGAGCGCCGTGATGCCGCCGCCACGAAATCGCTCGCTGAGCGCGCGCCCCTCGCGCGTCTCCGGTTCCACGAACAACACCGCATTACAGCTGACACCTGTGGCGTCCATGGCGTGCGGTTGCCGCGACGGGATGATCACGCCGCCGTAGTCGGTCCAGGGCTCGCGCTCGCTCGGCCTGAAGCGGATCCCCCGCTCCAACCCGAAGGCCACCTGGATGGCGTAGTGCGCGTGCATTGGCGTGAGGCCATGCGCGCGACCGACCAACATGCTCCCCCCATCCCACGAGACAAAGCTGCCGGTGCCGGTGAGCGGGCTCATAAGCCTCCGTCGCTGGTGCGGGTGCGTACGCTACCCCGAACTCGTGCGACGGGAAAGTACGCGCGAGGACGCGCCGAAGGCGAATCGGCCAGAACCGCTCGCGAGGCGCCGCCCGCGTCGAGTCGACTCAGCCCGGCGCGCCGGTCAGCGTACGGAGTGCCACCTGCTCCGCAATGAAGGTGGCGTCCGCGCCCACCCCGCCAATCAGCGACGACGACAGCCGGTGCTGGAAGCGCTGGCCGACGAAGAAGAGCCCCGGCAAATCCGGCGAGACACCGCGCCGATGACGCAGGACGCCGACTTCGTCCAGGATCGGAAGTGCAATCCAGCTGTAGTCAGGGTTGAACCCCGTGCTCCAGATGACCACGCGTGGTTGCAATACCTCGTTTCCACACAGCGGGAGCCCACCACGCGTCTCTTCGAGGCGCCCGACGCGAATCACCCCGCTCGCCCGGAGCGTGCGCTCCGGGATGCCGATCAACGCATCGCCCCCCTGGCTGGCACTCGCACGCAGGCGGCGTCCGATCGCCGTCTCCGCCGTCGCGCGCCTGATCAGCGGCCAGAGCCAGTCGAAGAGGTCGCGGCCGAGCAACCGGCGTGGGAGGTGCCCCGTATCGCGCCCGGCCAGCCAGACCTTTCGGTAGCGCGCCAGCTCCATCGCGATCTGCGCCCCCGACGGTCCGGCGCCGACCACCAGCACCGGCCCCTCGGGGAGGGTGAACGGCGTGGTGTACTCGCTGGAGTGCAGTTGCACGATGTCGGGCGAGAGCCGCTCGGTGACCGCAGGAATGCGTGGCCGCTGGAATGGCCCCGTGGCTACCACCACGTTGTCGGCCTCGAATCGCGTGTCGCCGGCGCGCACCACGTAACGCGCCCCGTCCCAGGTGAGCGACTCCACGCGCGTCTTTGATCGAACTGGGATATCGAAACGCTCGGCGTACCGCTCGAGATAGTCGGCCACCTCGTCCTTGTCCGGCAGATGCGACGGTGGCGCGGGAAAGACCATGTCGGGGAGCCCGCAATAGCGCGCCGGCGTGAAGAGGCGCAGCGAATCCCATCGCCGGCGCCACACGTCGCCAACCCGCGACTCGGCGTCGAGCACGACATGGTCGACATCGCGCACCCCCAGTTGCTGCGCGACGGCAAGGCCCGCCTGTCCACCGCCAATCACGATGGTGTCGAAGCGCTCCACGCGAACGGGCGTCGAAGCGTTCGAGCTACCGGAGTGGGCGGCGCCATTGTTGGTCGGGGTGCTCACGGCCGTGTGCATGGGAGGTGTCCTGGACGGTCGTGAGTGGCGTTAGGCGGCGCACCCGGACTTTGGGCGCTGATAATCGCACTGGCAGCTTGCAGGCGGGCACGACATGCTCACCCGCCCGGCGCGCACGCAGCGCCAGCACGGCGCGAGCGCGTCGGCCACCGGCACGCCGATCACGCGCGACACTACCTTCGCCCCTCCCTTGATCACGTCCTGCAACCCCGCCTTGCCATTCGCGTCGAACGACAGCTCGGCTAACGACACAAAGCCGGCCTTCTGGATCCCGGCGCCCGAGGCATGATTCTCCGGCGCATACGCCACCCAGAAGCGCTCCGCCTCACGCGACTCGGCGCGCACGATCGCCTCGAGCAGGCGGGGATAGATCCCCATCCCGCGATGCGTCGGGCGGGTCACGAAGTTCCACAGGTAGCGCTCGCCGCACGGGATGTTGAAGGAGGTCCCCAGCTCGCCGATCTCCGCGGTGCGCGTCGCGACCCATCCCCAGGCGGCCGACTCGCCGTTGAGTGCGGCGACGTAGGCGCGATGACCCGCGGCGAAACGGCGCGTCATCTCGCTTACGTCCCGTCCCTGCACCGCCGCCATCACGGCAGCGTCTTCCTCGCGGCGGACTACCAGGCCGGGGAGCGGGTCGAGGTGCGGCATCGGGTCGTTGCGGTGGCGAGCGGCGAACGGCATGGCGGTTTCCTCCGAGGGGGTGCGGCGCGCGATAGTGAGCGCGGGAGGATGGTACGCCGGGTGCCGTGAGGGCGGCTTGAATGGAGGGGCTGAGTGGTGGTGCGCATGGTGAGGAGTGGCTCGTGCTGCGCGTGGAGCGCACATCGCGCAGCTCCCATCGCGTCCGGCACGAACCCCTTATGGTTTCCTAACTGCCTGCAACCACGCCCCGCGCGTGGGGATGCGCCGATCGGGCATGATGCCGTGGGCATTGAACCCGCCGTTAGGCAACCGTCCCGACGTCGCGATGAGCGGGATGCTCACGACCGGCCCCATCGCCGCACACGCCACGCGCGAGAGCCAGGTGGACTGGTAGTCGATGCTCCCCCCGGTCGGCTCGCCGACGAGGCGTGCGCGCCCCATGGCGCGAGCCCACAGCACCACTTGCTCGGCGGCCGACACGGTCGCGCCGTCCATCAGCAGGTCGACGCGCTGGTCCGGCCGCGTCCTGCGTTTCGGTGCCAGAGGGACAGGGACCCTCGCCGACGGATCGAAGGCGACGAGCGTGCCCGGCGCCGCGGCGCGAAGTCGGTCGAGGAGCCCGGCCGGCGCCCATCGCCCCCGCTCCCAGAAGGCGATGGTCGCGGGGGAGCTGCGCACCAGCGCATCGGCGGGGTTCTCCAACACGGCCAATGCCGCAGCGTCCGCAGTCCCCCAGAGGAACGGGAGGAGCGGCGCCACTTCGCCGGAACTCCCTCCCTCGTTGCCACGCAGGTCGATCACCAGGTGAGGGCGCGTCCGCAATCGTTCCCACTCGGCGTCGACCAGCGTCGAGAGCGCACGCCCGTACGTCGGGTCGAAGGTCACCACCGACAGCACCGCGGTCGAGTCGTCGGGATAGGCGACGGAGGGGCGACGCGGATCGGTCGCATCAACGAATGCCTCGGCCTCTGCGGGGTCGACGCGTCCCCAGAGGAGCGGCGCCATGCGCAGCAACGCGCCGCGTGAGAAGTCGACGGGCGAGGTGCGCGGCTGAAAGGCCTCATCCCAGACGGTTGCGCGCCATTCGCCCTTCACGTGCACGAACTCGGCGCGCACCTGCCCCGCCTCCCAGCGACCGCTGTCGACCGCCAGGAGCACACCGGTGGCGCGATCGCGATCGTCAGAATTGCGCAGGACCGCGATGCGGTATCCAGGGCCGCGCCAGATGCCCTCGACAGGTGCAAGCGTGTCGCCTCGCGCGCGGCGTTCCTGCAGGGAGGCGAGCACGCGCGCCGCATGCCAACGACTGGCGCGCGATGCGATGTCGAGCGTCGGCCGAGCGCTTCGACGCCGTTCGAGCCCCGCCGTGTCGGGAGCGGGCATGTCGATGACGAGGAGGTGCCCGTCGCGAAAGAAGCGGACGAGCGACCGAAGGAGCCACGAGCACGAGGGCGCATCGAGTCCGGCTGCTTGCGGCCGGAGCGTGGCGACATGGGCGCGCCATGCCGCGTCGCGCGGCGCGCGCGTCTCGAGGGGGAAGGCCACGTGGTCCGTTTCGATGCGCTCGACCGTCCGTTGAAAGGCCCCCGGGCAGTCGCACGAGAGCGGTGAAGCCGTCGCGCCCTGCGCGGCGAGTGCCGGGGGATCGAGCAGCGCGCTGGCGATGACTAGCGCAGCGCGCGCCAGAACCGAGCGTCGGAGAGAGGAAGGCTGTGTCATGTCCTCTTCACACCGCTCGTGCGCGATCCGCTTATCCGCATGGCAGTGCAACGGCCGGCCGCCAATCCGGCCACACTCGGTAAGCACCGACGCGTCGAGCGGTGTCATACTATGTGACCATGTCGCGCGAGAGCCTTTCGACCACCCAGACCGACCCGAGCGCCACGTTCGAGGGGCTCTATCGCGCCCATCGGGAGCAGGTCTTCGCGACCTGCCTCCGCCTCTCCGGCGACCGCCTGCGCGCCACGGAGTGGATGCAGGACGTCTTTGTACGGATCTGGGAGCGCTGGCACACGCTCGACGACCCTGGCGATGCCGGCGGCTGGGTCCATCGCGTCACGTTGCACACGATCTTCAACATCCGAAGAGGCGAGCGGCGCCGACTATCGCGCGTGGCCCTGTCGGAAGACCTGGCGCTCCCTGCCCCGGAGCCCGCGGCCGGGGGGGCCTCGCCGTTCGCGACGCCCGCCCCGATCCGTCGCATGGCAATCGAGCGCGCCATGGAGACCCTGAAGGGGCGCGCACGGGAGGTGTTCGTGCTGCATGACGTGGAGGGACATTCGACCGAAGACATCGCCGAGTTGCTGCGAATGGCGCCGAGCACCGTGCGGGTCCAACTGGCGCGTGCGCGCGCCCGCCTGCGGGAGGCACTCACCGCATGACGGCGCACCTGGACGACTTCGTCCTCAGCGAACTCACCGACGCGCGTGCCGTGCACGCCTCGGCGAGGGAGCACCTGCGAGAGTGTGCCGTGTGTCGACAGCAGCTCGAGGTCGCGCGCATAATGCGTGACGAGGCGCGGCTCGAGCGGCTGCGCACGTTTGACGCGCCGGATCCGTGGCCCATGATTGCCGCGCGTACGGTGCATCGCGAGGAGGTCCGACGCGCGGTCCTCAGGTCGCTACGGCTTCCACTGCTCGTGTGGACGCTTATCGCGATCGCTGTCGGCGTCGTGGCGACGGAGGGGGTTCGATCGCTCTCCAGAGAGGCGGCGATGGGGGCATGGCGCGTCAATCAGAAGGTCGAGGCGATTCGGCCACGGTAGGGGGCGGCGGTAAACCGTGGTGTGGCGAGCTCGCCAGAAGGTCACGCCCGGCCGGACGACACGTTAGGCGCCGGGCCGGGCGGCGGTGGCGCCCCGTCGGTCGATCGCTGGATCGAAAGGCAGCGTGACGGGCAGGGATCGACGCGCCGCCGTCGGCAATCGTTGCGCCCCGCTCAGACGCCGTCGCATCGTCGACCGATCAGGGGCGCCGTTTCGGCAGCTGCAGGCTGGGACGCACCGCACCCCTCGTCACCGCCCTCCACACCAGTGCGGTGCGCCCAGCCAGCCGCTTCCTACCGAAGGAGTGCCGCTATCGAGCGGAAGTCCGCCACCCAGATCGCTCGTCCGGCGTCGTGCTGCACCGGAAATGCGACGTGCTTATCATCAGGCGAGAGATAGAACTCCCA
The DNA here is from genome assembly GCA_964560345.1 of uncultured Gemmatimonadaceae bacterium. Lineage (GTDB taxonomy): Bacteria > Gemmatimonadota > Gemmatimonadetes > Gemmatimonadales > Gemmatimonadaceae > SCN-70-22. The sequence goes on along the minus strand of CAZLLP010000015.1, from coordinate 19,720 downwards.
GACCTGTTGCGGCATGTCGCCACGCACCACTGGCGTGAGGCGGCCATCGAGCGTGAGCTGCATGATGCGTCCCGCGGAGCCATAGCAGAGCATCAGCAGGCGGCGATCGTCACGCGTCCATTGAAATCCATCGCACCCGCTATTGGCACCGAGGTCGTAGTGACGAACGGTCGGGGCGGGGGCGGTGAGCGAACCGAAGAGGTGCACGCGACCCTCACGCGGTGGGCTCATGAGCCTGTCTCCAACGGCGATCATGGTCCCGTCCCATGACCAGGTGATGGTGTGGGCATTCTGGGAGAGCGTGGCGATTCGCCGCTCCGGACCGTTGGAGTCGGCGAGCAGGAGGTCCATCGAATCCCCGCGTGCGCGCGCGAACGCGATCCGGCGGCCGTGCACCGCGATCTGCCGGATCGAATCGCTGGCGCTGAACGCGCGCACGGTGTCCACAGCACCGGAGTTCGGGTCGATCGTCATGACCTGGATGGGTGTCCCCGGAGTGCGCTGCTGCGCGACGATCCATCGCGACTCGTCCTGCTCGCGGCCGCCGCGCCCGATGAAGGGGAGGCCGACGACGTGCGAGGCGATGCGCTTCTTCTCCCCCGTCGCCACATGAATGGCGTGCAGTTCGTCGGACAGTCCGTCAGCCGCACGCGCGAAGTACGAATACCAGGGCCCCACGCTGCTGTACCACCCCGTTCGACTTGAGGCAGGAGCCACCTGTCGGCTGCTCGGTGCGCCGCCGGTCACCGGCAACGCCTCGACCACCGTCCCCGCTTCCTCTGCACGGTCGGTGATCACCGCCGAACCGTCGGGCGTCCACGCTTCGGGCCAGTGATGCCCGCCAGATGCAAGGACACGCTCCTCCCCACCAGCGACCGTCGCAACCTTCACGGTGGACGTCCACCGCGATTCAATCCCGATGATCCCCCATCCATCGCCGGTGAAGGTTGCAGCGCGAGTTTCCCGGGGAAGTTCGACGCGCCCGAGCAACCGCCCTGTTTGGGTGCGCAGCTCGTACGCCTGCGACGCACCGCCGAGCTGCTCGTGCAGGATCACGCGCGGGTCGGCCGGCAGGACGCGGATTGCATGATCGGCGGTGGCAATCGTGACGGCGCTTCCCCCAGTGATCGACAACTTCTTCGCGGTGAAGCGCATGGCCCCACGCAGCCCTTCCTGCTCGACGACGTAGAGGTCGCGCGAGTCCGGGCCGAAGACCATGCCGTTGATTCGTCCCGTGGGGGTGCCCAGTCGGCGCGCCGTTCCGCCGGTGCTCGGGATGATCTCGAGCCGCGGCGGTGTGGTCGCCGTCACCTGCGGGATCCACTGGCCATCCGGTGACGGCAGCCCGCTCACGACCACCGGTGTGATCCCGACCTGACGCGGGACGCCGGCCGCACGCCCGGCCGTCGTGTCCACGTCCAGCGCCATGAGGTAGAACAGTCGGCCACCGTTGCGATTGGGCCGCGAGGACTCGAAGAACACGCGCACCCCTGACGGGTGCCAGCGCGGCGCGCGATCCTCGAAGCCTTCACTCGTGATGCGAACAGGCGCCCCGCCGCTGGTGGAGCCGAGCCAGAGGGCGTGCGTGCCCGGAGCGCCTGAACTCGAGTAGACCACCCAGCGACCATTGGGCGACAGCTGCGCCTGCGTGAGGCCCTGGCTATCGGTGGCAAACACGCGCTTCATCGCGATGCGCTCCTGCGCAAAGCCGGTCGAACCCGCGAGGGCGAGGAGCGCGAGAGCAGCTACGAACTGTCGCATGACGAACCCCAGGGAAGAGGAGATGGTGCTCCTCCTGTCACGCGCCGTGCCATCCAGCCGTCGTTTGCCTAACGTCAACGCGCACATGCCGTTGACGCGACGGCCCGACTTCCGGCCTGCATGGCAACGGTCACGGTTCGAGGCCACGAGTGCCTCGTTCCGGCGCCACGAGGGCGTGGCGTTCGACGAGGCGATCGAGCCGCGCCCGCGAGATACCGAGGATGCGCGCGGCCGCGCGCTTGTTCCACCGCGTGCGTGCGAGGATCGTCGCGAGGTGGTGGCGCGTGACATCGGCAAGCGAGTCACCACCCGACTGCGAAGGCGCAGTCGTCTCCCCGGTCAGGTCGAACGACTCGGGGGAGAGCACGCCCGACGGCGAGAGGACGGCGGCCCGAGAGAGCGCATTCTCCAGTTCGCGCACATTCCCCGGCCAAGCGGACTCCTGCAGCAGTCGCATGCTGGCCGGCGGCACCACCAGCGGCGCGCGATGCAACTCCGCGGCGATGCGGCGCAGGAGATGCTCGACGAGAACGGGGATGTCGTCGCGCCGTTCCCGCAGCGACGGCACCACGAGTTCGACGACGCGCAGCCGGTAGTACAGGTCCTCGCGAAAGCGGCCATCGCGCGTGCGCGCTTCCAGGTCCACGTGCGTCGCCGCGATCACGCGCGCATCGGTGCGACGCGTCCGTTCGCTGCCCACGGGATGATATTCGCGCTCCTGCAGCACGCGGAGCAGCTTGGTCTGGAATGCCGGCGAGACGTCGCCGATCTCGTCGAGGAAGATTGTGCCGCGCCCTGCCTGCTCGAAGCACCCTCGCCGATCGGCGATCGCACCGGTGAACGCACCACGCACGTGCCCGAACAGCTCCGACTCCAGCAGCGACTCAGGGATGGCGGTGCAGTTGACGGCCACGAAGGGCTCGTCCGCGGCGGTCCCGTGCGCGTGGATGGCGCGCGCGATCAACTCCTTGCCGGTCCCGGTCTCGCCGCGGATGAGCACCGGGGTGCGCGTCGCGGCGCACAGTCCAATGCGCTTGTAGATCTCGATCATCGCCGGCGTGCGCCCGGCGAGTTCCCCCAGCGCCGCCGACGCCGCGAGGTCCTCGCTCTCGCGTCGCACCCGCTGGCGAAGGGTGCGCTCCCGCAGCGCACGTTCGAGAACGAGCTCGAGGTGGTCGAGGTCCAGGGGCTTCACGAGGTAGTCGTACGCGCCGGCGCGAATGGCGCCGATGGTGGTCCCCATGTCCTCGAAGGCGGTGATGACGATGACCTGGATGTCCGGCGCGCGCTCGTGCACGAGGCGGGTCAATTCGATGCCGCTCATGCCGGGCATGCGCACGTCAGTGATGAGGGCGGCGGGGTCCACGTCCGACAGCACCGAGAGCCCGGCTTCGGCGGCCGCGACAGCGGTGACCTCGAACCCGAGTCGCGACAGCTGCAACGTCATCGCCTCGCGCACCGCGGCATCATCGTCGACCAGCAGGAGGCGCCGGTTCATGTGGCGACGGCGACAGGAGCCAGTGGCAAGGTCGCGACCAGGAAGGCGCCGGTCGTCGATCGTTCGCCTAACTCGATACTGCCGCCGCTGCCGGTGACGGTCCGCAGGGCGACCGAGAGCCCCAGTCCCGTCCCCTGCGGACGCGTCGTGAAGAAGGGCTGGAAGATCCGGTCGCGGACCTCGTCAGGTATCCCCGGTCCGCTGTCGGCGACCGTGACGACGAGGAGGTCCGTCCCGTCGGCGGCCACCCGATTCTGCGTGGCGATGTGGAGGGTGCGTGGTCGCCCCTCGGGCATCTCGGCCATCGCTTGCAAGGCATTGAGGAGGATGTTCACGAAGGCTCCCTTGAGGGCGTCGGGATCGCTGCGCACGGCGTCGCGTGATGCCTCGTCGTCGCGCGTGACCACGACGCGCGCCGCTTCGACCTGCGGCTGCAGCAGCTGCAACGCCTCGCCCAGGACCGCCACGACGGCGCAGTGACCGTCGCGCGTCGTCGGTCGCCCCAGCGCAAGCGAGGCGTGCACCGTCCGGTCGAGCCGATGGATCTCGCGCAGCGCCATGGCGACGGCGCGTGCACTCTCGTGCGTTAGGCGTCCGTCTCGCGCGTCGCGTTCCAGTCCCTGCAGGTTGAGCTTCACCGCCGTGAGCGGGTTCCGGATCTCGTGCGCGAGCTCGACGGCGAAACGACCCAGCACCGTCACCTGCCGGTCGGCCTCGATGCGGGCAATCATCTCCTTGAGCCGCACCGTCATCGCGCCAAAGGCACTCGCCAGCCGACCGATCTCGTCACCGGATGTGGCCGGAAGGTCGGGGGTCAGGTCGCCAGCGCTCAGGCGATGGGCCGCACTCGTCAACGCATCGAGGGGACCGGTCACTCGACGCGTGAGCCACGAGAAGGCGATCGTCGTGCAGGCGACGATCCCGAGGATCAGCACGAGGTCCAGGGAGCGCTGGCGACGGAAGGGGAGCACGAATTCATCGATCGAGGCCCCGCTCAACACGGCGAGTGGAGACGGCGCGAGTGTCACAAAGCTCATCAGGCGACGCTCACCGCCATCGTCGCAGCGCACCACTCCCCGGTCGGGCATCGCTTCGATCGACGGAAGCGGTGCGCAGGCAACCGCGGATCCCGAGAGGCCGGCACTCGCAATGATCCGCTGGTCGGTGCGGTCGACCAGCGCGGCCTGGCGCCGCGCCCCGAAACCGTCGGCGAGGACACCGTTGGGGACCAGGTCGGTACTACGCGGCCACAGCAGGACGGCGCCGAGTCGCTGCTTCGTATCGCCGATGATCGCGCGCGTGATCTCCGGCGGTCGCCCGGTGCCCACCGCCTCCGACTCGCCCGCGTCACGCAGTACCATGACCGAAGCCCCCGACGTGTCGCGGATCTCGATGCGGTCGTATCCCGCTCGCATCACTTGCCACGCATCGTCCATGTAGGCAGAGAATCGAGACCGAACGGCCGCGCGGTCTCGCGCCATCGGGTCACCCGCGAGAAGCGCCTGCGTGTCCGTGTTTTGCGCGAGGAGCATGGCGTCGGATTCGATGCGCTCGAGTCGCACGGCGATGACGCGCGCCATTCGCTCCGCATGCGCTTCGACCTGCTCGCGCACCAGCGACTCGACCGCATGCGTCGACTGCCAGAAGCCGATCGCCGATACCCCGAGCAGGGGGATGACGGCGACCAGGGCGAAGAGGAGCAGGAGGCGATGGCGAAGTCGCACCGCAGCGGGAGAGGCGTGTTCCGTGCCAATGTGGTGACGCGCGTGGCCGCCCACAGGTCGGTCAGTGCGCGCCGGTGCCTTGGCCTCGAAATGGTACAGCGTCGTTCAGGACGGTGCCACGCGGGCGTTGCGAGGCGGGAGGAACCAGGGAGGCGCCTGCCGTTTACCTCGCGACGCGATTCGCCTGCATCGTCCAGAAGTCTCGCACCCAGGTCTTGCCGCGATCGAACGTCGCGTCGGCCCGCCAGAGGAAGCTGTCGGGGCGGATGGCAAAATACCGAAAGCGCACAAGCATCTCGCCGTACCACTCCGTGAGTACCCGCGAGTCGCCATCGGTCCACATCAGGCCGGGCTGCCACGCGCCGCGACGGGTGTCGATCCCCTGCATCTCCCAGATCTTCCGCTCCGGGTTGAACGCCCGGTAGGTCCACGTCCCTGCGTCCCACGTCGACGCGGGATCATCCGGTCGCCAGTGATCCTCGAGGAGAACGCCCTGGCCATCGGTGGACTTCTTCGCGAAGACCCAGTGCCCCTTGAACGGCGGCGCAAAGCTCCCGTCGTCGTTCCGGTTCTGGAAGGTGAACTCCCACGTGCCGATCAGGAAGTCGAAGTCGGTGGGGCCGCTTTCCCCCTTGAGGGTATCGGCGACGGAGAAGTTGGCGCCGAGCGTGTCGGGGAGGGGGATCGCGCGCGGCGCGGAGCGCGCGTTCTGGGCGTGTAGCGAGGCGCTCGCCACGAGTGCAAGGGGGAGCGCGCGCAGGGAGGGACGCAGCATGGCGCGAGGGAGCAGAAGGTGGTCGCTCGGCGTTGCTACCGTTCTTGCACGGCGACAGTCGCGCGGACGCGCGATGGTCATGGAAGACATAGGATACAGCGCAATGAGGCGGTCGTCACGCGTCGACACCGTGGACTGCCTCGCTCGACTTCGAATCAGTGACGATCCAGCGAGAGCTCGCTCGTTGCGGAAGTCGCGTGCTTTCTCCACAGCATCAGGGCCAGCACCACCTGCCACGCCTCGAAGCCGTACTGGGCCAACCGCTCCAGCGCGCCCAGCCATGGCGTCGGCTGGTTCAGCTCGATCGCCTTCGCATAGGAAAACGCCGCCACCGCCGGGACGACCATGAGCACGACCGTGGCGATGGAATACGCGCGAAAGGTCCCGCGATACGCCGCGATCGCCAGCACGAGGCTCAGCAGCACGAACGGGTTCGTGGCCAAGATCAGGTGCATCGAGTCAGTGAACGATCGCTCGGCGCCGCGCATGTGCATCGGAAAGAGATTCCAGATGGCCAGCCCTACCAGTGCGCTGCCGACAAACATCGCGGCCATCACACGCACCGTGCGTCGCCCGCCACTGGTGCGCCAGAGGCCGACCGCGAAGGCGAGGAGGAAGAGACTACATAGAGTGAACAGGGGGACGACCATGGCGCTCGTGGGCGCGCCGATGGCGAACAGTTCGCTGACAGCCTGCGCGCGGATGCTGTAGCCCGGATACAGGCCCGAGGCGAGGAGGTCTGTCGCGACGTAGCCAGCAGCGGAGAGCGCCCCGCAGAGCAGAAGCCGCCGGTCGAGCGCGGAGGATCGAGATTCCGTAAGGTCGTTCACGGCCGCCTCATTTCGCGCGCGACGAGGACGCCGGCCAGCACCACGGCGGTGGCCACAAGGAGCGTCGTGCGCATGCGCTCCTCGAGCTGCACACGTTCCATCGGAGTCGCGCCCGCCTGGTCCGACCGAGGGTGGTCCTGCTGCCGACTCAGGGTGGGGGGTAGGAGCGGCGGCGGGAGTCGGGGAATCCTGTGGGGGCGTCAGATGTATGATGACGCGGTGGTCGAACGATCCCGCTGGGCGCGTCCGGGGATCAGCGGTCGGATCAATGAGGCGGAGCGTCGCTCAAAGGCGTCGCGCGGCAACGAAGGAATCGGCGCCGTACAACCGCGAGCGCTCGAATCCGCTGCGTTCGAGCGCTCGCCTCGCCACCGGATCCGCTAGTGCCCGAGCTGACCGCGCACCGCCCCGGCCGGATACTCGGTCGTGTGGACGTTCACGTAGTAGCCCTCGGGGTTGGTCAGGATGTCCCGCAGCAGGTCGGCGTCCCGGTCCCCCACGCAGCCGGAGGCGTGTCCCGTGGCATCGGGCGCGGAGAGCCCGACGACGACGGGGCCGCGAATGCCGGCGGCCGCCTTGTGGATGTGGGCGGCCGTGGCCGGGAGGGCCACGTCGGCCACCGACAGCTCCCAGCAGACTTCGCGCTGCCCGTGGTTGATGGTGAGGAGCGCCGTGCCGGTCCCGTCGACGTCGCCCTGATAGGGCGGCGTGCTGGTGACCTCCTGGGTCATCGCGGTCGCGAACGGTCGCCCGCCATGCTCGCCGTTGGCGATCACGGTGAGCTGGACCGTGCGTACGCCGACGGGGTTGGGCGACTCCGCCGAACAGGCCGCGAGTCCGACTGTGACGATCGTGAGGGGGGCGGCCAGTCGCAGGAAGCGGAATATCATAGGATGTGTCCTCCAGAGGGGGATGCAGGGTCGCGTGAGAGTCGATGCGCGGGGCGCGCGTCCCGTGGCGCGGGACGTGCGATTCCTCGTGACGGCCGTATTTTGAGGCGACCTGGTCCTCGCCCGGTTAACTCGGGGTCAACTCCCGCATCGACGTCCGTCGTGGCTCACTTCCTCAAGCTGCTCGGTAGTGCCAGCCTCGCCGGAGACGAGGGACCGCTTCGGGGACCCGCCGCGCAGCGGCATCGGCTCGCCCTTCTGGCGCTCCTCGCGACCGCGCGTGGCAGTGGGGTCGGGCGCGATCGTCTCGCGGCCTTCCTCTGGCCCGAGAGCGACACCGAGCACGCGCGCAACAGTCTCAAACAGGCCGTCCACGCCATCCGGCGTGCGCTTGGCGCCGACGTGATCGTCTCCGTGGGCGACGAGCTGCGGCTCGACCCCGTCGCCATCACCACCGACCTCGCCGCCTTCGAGGAGGCCGTGGCCGCGGGGGACGCCGCGCGCGCCGTGGCGGCCTACGGCGGCCCCTTCCTCGACGCGTTCTTCCTGCGCGATGCGCCGGAGTTCGAGCGATGGGCCGAGGTCGAACGCGCGCGCCTCCATGCGGTGTTTGGCGCGATGCTCGAGGCACTCGCCACACGCGCGGAGCAATCGGGCGACGCGACGGGTGCGGTAGTTCACTGGAGCCGGCTCGCGGCGGAGTTCCAGGGGAACTCGCGCTACACCCTCGGCCTCATGCGCGCACTCGCGGCGGCCGGCGACCGGGTCGGCGCCATCCGCCAGGCGGAGGTGCATGCCATCGTCCTGCGCGAGGAGTTCGGCGCAGAGCCCGATGCCGAGGTGCTCGCGCTCGCCGCGCGACTGCGCGCCAGTCCTGATCGGGCCGCGCCGCCTGCTGCGTCGGTCGAGAAGGTAGCAACTGCGGAAGGGCCAGCCGACGCCTTCGTCGAGAAACCGGTCGAGCCGGCGTCAGTGACGCACCGCGACGACCGAGTGCAGCCATCGACCCCGGCGCCGCAGATCGCACCGCCCCGCGGTTGGCGCCGGGCGCGCTGGGCGCTCCTCGCCGTCGCGGCGCTGCTGCTCGTGGTGATTCCGCTGGCGCTGCGAGGCGTGGCCACGCCCGAAAAGAAACGCTCGCTCGTCGTCCTCCCGTTCGTCGAGATGGATGCGTCGCGCGATTCCGCGTACTTCGGCGACGGACTAACTGAGGAACTCATCCACGCACTCAGCAGCGCCGGCGACCTGCGCGTCACGGCACGAACCTCGGCATTCCAGTTCAAGGGGCAGAATCTCGACGTGCGAGAGATCGGCCGTCGGCTCGGCGTTGGACTGGTCGTCGAGGGGAGTGTGCGTCGCGGCGACGGGCGCATGCGCATCACCGCGCAGCTCGTGAGCGCCACCGACGGGACGCATCTGTGGTCGCACACCTACGACCGACAGCTGGACGACGCCCTTGCCGTGCAGGGAGAGATCGCGCGGGCGATTGCCGGCGCCCTCCGGTTGCGGCTGCGCGAGGCGGCCTCGCCTGTGGCGCGGCACAGCGCCGACCGCGAAGCCTATAGCGCCTACCTCAAGGGACGATACGCGCTCGGACAACGCGTCCCAGGCGCGGCAGGACAGGCGATCCATTTCTTCCAGGAGGCAATCGCGCGCGACTCCGCCTACGCGCTCGCCTTCGTCGGGCTCGCCGAGGCCTACGTCAGCATCGAGGATGTCGCGGGGGCGTCGCCCGACTCGATGCTCCCCCTCGCGCGCGGCGCGGCCGCGCGAGCACTCGCGTACGATTCCACCCTCGCCGAGGCGCACGCGCTTCTCGGTGATCTCCACACCGAACGGTGGGAGTGGGACGATGCGCGACGCGAGTTCGATCGTGCGTTCGCGCTCGAGGAGCCAACGCCGCGGATGCTCATCTGGTACAGCCGCTGGCTCGACAACATGGGGCGCTTCGACGAGGCGCTCGAGGTGACGCGGCGCGCCGTCGAGCTCGACCCGCTGTCGGGCCCCGCCAGCTACAACTACGCCGGTTCGTTCCTGCACCTCGGTCGCCCCGAGCCGGCGATCGTCGAGGCACGCCGGCTCGTCGCGCTGCATCCGACCCTCCCCCTCGGCTACGACATGTTAGGGTGGGCGCTCGTGGATGCGAAGCGGCCGGCCGAGGCCATCTCGCCGCTCGAACGTGCCGTCGAGCTGGGCGGGGGACGGTGGCTCGCGCTGGCGAACCTCGGGCGCGCGTATGCGGGCGTCGGGCGTCGCGACGACGCCAACGCGGTGATCGCGCGGCTCGAGCGAGACTGGGGACGCACCGGCTACGGCAACTTTGCGATCGCGGCGGTGCACGTCGCGTTAGGCGACCGCGCGCGGGCGCTGGCGCGCGTCGAGCGAGTGTACCAGCTGCGACAGGCCAAGTTGCCGCACGTTAGGCAGTGGTCGGCGTTCGAGCCGCTGTATGGGGATACGGCGTTCTCGCGGATTGTGCGGGGGGCGGGATTTGAGGCGCCGGTGGGGGGAGGGGGGCGGTAGGCGTGGGTGACGCCAAGTCTACGGCCAGCGCTCCGTCTCCCCCGACACGGGATCGGTTGTCTCGTACCATCCGCCAGTCGCGACCAGATGGTCTGTGAAGACCACGACGTTCACGCCCGCATCGGCAGGACTCGACGGGTATCGCATGGCACCGATCCCCAACTCATGCGCAATCTCGCCGAGGCATTGCGGCAGCTCGTACGCCGGCGAACGTCCCAGGATGTCGACGACAAGCGGATCGCGCACCTGCGTGATGTCGTCGAGCGAAATGCCGAGCGCGTCGCGAACGGTGGTCTGCGTGAGGTCCAGCACGTCGGGCAGGTGCGCGTGCACGACGAGCTGAAGCCGACTCGCTTCGGGGACGCCTAACGCGCCGCGACGAACGGCGTCGGCCCCGAAGACCTCCGAGGACGCCGTCGTTACACCGTCCGAGAGGTACAACGACGGAAACGCATCACGCCGCGTATAGCGATTGTGCACAAACCGATAGCCAATCGGCGAGAGCAGCTTCGGGACAGGATCGCCCGGCTCGCGGCGCAATCTCGTTGCGGGTAGATCGCGCACCCACGCACGCGTCAACGACGCGCGGGGGATGATCCCCATCTCCGCGCGCCACGACGCCACCCGCGCGACTACGTTCGGATAGTAGTCCGCGTAGTCGCCGGATGGCCGCAACGTCACGCCGGCTCACCCAGCCAAGCGCCCGCCACCCACTGTTCGACGGCCGTGGCGGCCCCCGGCCGCATGAGCGCTTTGACCGGCGTGACGTCGCCAAGCGCAGGTTGCGGCTGACGCAACCACTTTCGCATGCGCGTGTCATCCTGCGCGTAGACCTGTCGTGCCATCGCGACCACATTGGCAAATGGCGCGAGCTTCTCCTGAAGCGCCTCACTGTCCGGCGTGCGCGCCACCGTGGAGTAGTTCACCGCCAGCGCCTCCGTCAGCTCGGTCAGCTTCACGCCCAGCGCTTCGGCGATTCGCTTCGCGTCCCACCGGCCGCTTTCTGGATCGCGCAGATCCTCATCCTGAAGAGCGAACGCCTCAGTGACGTGCGCAACGGGAGGAGGGCTAACGGGGACCGCGCTCGTGCCTGGCGAACCGCCACCTGCATAGGTCGGTCGCGGCTCGGCGACTGTGAGGGGCGCTGCCAGATATGACTGGAGATAGCGGGTCAGATACGAGGCGAGGACCGACTCCTCGACTGCGTCTTCGCATCGAAGAAACGCATCTGCCCCTGCCTGAATCGCGGCGGCATGCGCATCCACGTTGTCGGTATCGGTCGTGACGATCACCCGGAGAATCGAGCCCGGGTGCCCTCGCGCTCCCCCCGGGGAGCTGGCGTGCGCGGCACGAAGCTGAGCGATGGATGCACCGAGCTGCGCCGCCAGGGAGGAGGCGGAACGTTGTTGCGGGCTAGAGCGAACCAGTGCGCCCCAATCGGCGATCACCGCTTTGACATCGCCTGCGCTCGCGCGCTCCATCGCCTCCTCGAGAGAACTGGAGAGCAGGGCTCGGAAGAACAGTCCCTGCAAGCTCCGCTCAAGGGCTTCGCATCTCTGGGTGTCGGGCTCAAGGACAAGAACGTCGGCAGCGGGCATGGCGAACTCCGTGAATTACACACGAATTATACCGTCATTACACAACAACTGCCAACTTCCGCGTCATGCCGCCCCTCACCCCCGCCCCTTCAACCCCACCAACCCTCCCATCTCCACCCCCACCCTCCCCGCCAACTCCAGGATCTCCACCACCTGCCCCTTCCGGAGCGCGCCCAGGCTGTAATGCCCCTGTCGCCCCGACAGCCCCAACGTGATCGTCTCCGCGAGGCACGCGTAGATCTGCCCCTTGGGTAGCGGCATCCATCCCGTCGCCAACGCCTGCCCCTCAGGGAGTCGCGCCAGCGACCCGTGATACGCCGCGACGTCGGGGCGCTCCTTGAAGACGGCGGGATCGATGTTGGACGGCACCGAGATGTCGAGGATCACCGCCCCCTCCTTGAGGATCTTCGACGTCACCAGCACATCCGTCGTGCTCGTTCCCAGCACGATCGCATCGCAGTCGATGAGCGCCGCCACGTCGTCGCTCACGCGCACCGCTGACGCGTCGATTGCCGATCCCTCGAGGATGCGTCGGCGCGCCTGCTCCATCCGTCGCGCTGCATCATCCCCTCGGCGGTGGATCAACGTCATCGCCGCCGCGCGGTCGCCGATCAACTGCGCCAGCACGTTGCAGATGTTGCCCGCCGCCCCCACCACCCCCACTCGGCACTCCTCCAACGCGCGCCCCCGCTCGCGCAGCGCGCGACGCAGCGTCTCGAAGGCGAGCCCCGCGGTGAGGCTGTTGCCGGTCGTGACGGACGGTCCGTACGAACCGACCAACAGTCCGTTGCTGGAGACGATGCTCGTGTACTGCCCCAGCCCCGCCAGCGTGCATGACCGTCGCCCCGCGAGCGCGACCGCGCTCCGCACTTCCTCCAGCGCCGCATAGTCGCGGCGCCGCAGCGACTGCTCGAAGAAGTCTGTGGTGCGCATGATCCCGTACACCTCAAGCTGAATGCGCTCACCCTGTGCCGACTCGACCTCCTGCTCCAGGTAGACCACCGGATCGGCCACGTCGCCGAAGGAGTCCATGAAGCGGCGACGTTCGCGCTCGCTCAATGCAGCGAGCGCAGCGTCCATGTTGCCGGCGTTCGCCTGGTCGATGACGTGGGTGATGAAGGCGACGCGACGCGTCCCGTTCTTCCCGTTCGCACGCCCTCGCACGAGCGGGGCCGAGCGCACCTCGAGTGCCTCGGGGGTGAGTTCGTCGCGCCACAGGTCGCGCGTCAGCTGCAACAGCTTGCGATCGCGGATCAGCTCGCACAGCTCACGCAGCGCCGCCAGCGTGCGATCGACACTCGCCTCATCCAGGTAGAGACTCGGTTCGATGCGCAGCACCGTCGGGCGGCTCAGCGTCACGCCCACGCGGATCTCGTGGCGCGTGAGCAGGTAGCTCATGAAGAGGTAGGAGCCGAGCCCTGCGTCGGTCGCCGTCTTGAGAAAGAGGGGGATCTCCACAGTGTCCCCCGCGAGGTCGAACTCCAGCCCCAGCAAGAAGCCGCGACCGCGCACCTCCGCGATGTAGCCGCCCACCTCGCGCTGGATGGCCGCCACTCCCTCACGCATGCGCGTCTCGAACTGCTGCGCGCGCTGGGAGACGGTCGGCGTGAGCGACTCCACCTCGTCAATGGCCGCCATCGCCACCAGGCACGACGGCTCATCCTCGGCGAAGGTGGAGCTGTGCATCCACCCGAACTCCTGCACGTAGCGGTCAGCTGCAATGCAGGTCGCCGCGATCTTCGCCAGCCCGCCGCCCAGGCTCTTGCCGAGCAGGATGTAGTCTGGCTGGAGCGCCAGGTGCTCGCTGCAGAGGAAGCGCCCCGTGCGAAAGAAGCCCGACTGGATCTCGTCGGCGATCAGCGGCACGCCCAGCCGCTCGCGCACCCCTTCCATCCAGCGGGCGAATGCATCAGGGAGCGGGAACATCCCGCCCTCGCACTGAAGCGGTTCGAAGATGATCCCGATGATCGGCGAGATCTCCCCCAGCCCCACGCCCGCCGCATCGATCGTCCGCGACCGCACTACCTCGTCGCAGCCGTCGGTGTCCGACGCGTCGAGGAAGATCGTGTCGACAGGAGCGCGATCGAACATCGAGCGGAACGCCGGATTCGACGTCGCCGACAGCGCCCCAGCCGTTTTGCCGTGGTAGCTCCCCTGCACCGCGAGCAGGACCGGCGACTGCCGCTGGACCGCTTCCTTGAGCGCACGCAGCGGCGCGATCGATGGATCGTCGGGGCGCTGGTCCAGGCATTCGAGCAGCAGCTTGTCGATCGTCGTCGTCCAGCGCTTCCGACGCGCGCCGTGCTCCATCAGCGCATGCTTGATCGCCGCCTCGACCGCCTCGGTCCCCGTGCTGGAGAAGTGGACGATGTGCCCGTCGCTCGCTGGGAGTGCACTCCGCAGGAGTCCGCCCAACCGTTCGGCGAGTCGTGCCGCGGGTTCGCGCACGGAGCCCTGCACGTTGGTCGGCACGCCGGCCGCGTATGCGTCGCACAGCGTGCGCACCAGGCGCGGATGGTTGTGCCCAAGCAGCGTGGACCCGTAGCCGCCGAGCAGGTCGAGCACCTCGCGTCCGTCGGCGTCGGTGAGGTTGTCACCCTCTGCTCGTGTGTAGACCCGGTCGATCGCCAGAAGCCGCAGGAGCTTGGCGATGTAGGGCTTGACGTGCCGTTCGTAGCGGGCGGTCGCGTCAGCGGATTCGGTCGCGAGGATCGTGTCGGAGTGTGCCATGGGGGCGCCGTAACGTTGAGGGGAGGCTCGTGCTCCGTGGGGAGCGCGAGGACAACCTCGGCGTTTGGGCGGGGGCGCCCCATCAGTCGAGTAACGTAGGGGGCGAAGGCGGATGACGTATGTGGAGCGAGGTGTAGGATTGGCGTGGATGGCCGATGCGCGGCCGACCGCGTGGGTCGCACGAGTCGGCCGCGCCGCCAGGTTGCGAAGTCGCCCTCACTCAATCACCCGGCCGCCAACGCCACCATCACCTGCAGCATCGGTATGCTACTCGGCAAGGACGCCCTCTCGCGTCACGACCACCGGAACCGTGCGAGGCGCACGCATCGCGAACCCGTCGATCCACTCTATTTGCGAGACCGCATCATCGACGAGCTGCACGTCGTGCGTTCCCCGCAGCAGCGCGTTCGTCACGGCCGAAAGCGCGAGCTGCACCAGCGACGTGCCGGCACAGCGATGCGTGCCCGCTCCCAGCGCGAGGTGACCAACGGCCGCGCGCTGCAGGTCGAGACGATGGGGATCGGGATAGCGCAGCGGATCCCGATTCGCGGCGGCCAGCAGGAGGACGACTCGCTCGCCGGCACGAATGTGTGCCGCGCCGAATTCGGCGTCTTCGAGCGCGACGCGAAAGACCGCGCGTGCCGGACCGGCGACGCGCAGGAGCTCCGCGATGCCCGTGCTGTCCACTGACGCTCCCGCGCGCGCATGCGCGAACTGCTCCCGATTCTGGAGCAACGCCAACCAGGCCGCGGCGATGAGGGACGGGAGCGTCTGCGACAACGCGACGAACATCTGCACATCAGGCGTCGCACTCCGGTCGCGCGGCCCGCGCGCGAGCCCGCGCGTCAGCAAGTGCGAGAGTGCGACCGCGCGCCCCTGCATGGAAGTGCTAGGCGCGCCGTCGGTGGAGCATGCGGCCTCGAGAAAGAGCTCGCGCGCGAGGGCGGCACACTCCGGAATGCTGTGAGGCGGAGCGCCCGTCACGGTGCCAGCGACCGCAAGCGACCATGGGGTAGCAAGCGTCTCCACCAGATCAATTGGCTGCTGGGCCGGGAGCAACGCGACCAGGCGTGCCGCGTCGTCCTCGAAAGCAGGACGCCACGCCGCCAGCTGTGCCGCCGTCAACGTTGCCGACATCGCCTCGTGTACCTGCACGTGCGCCGACTCGTGTGGTCGCAGCGTCCCGGGCATGGCCAGCCGTCGATCGCGCAGGGCAGCGGCCACGTCGGCGTGTCGGCTGAGTACCCACGCTCCTACGTGTGCGTCGCGGCGGGCGTCGCCGGCATGCAACCACTCTGGCGCGTGCCACCAGCGCGTCAGGTGCAACGCACTCACGCCGCCACCACCGTGGCCGTGACCGCGATGTGTGCCGTACTGTGCGTCTTGGTCACTGTCACGCGGTTGAAGTCGTGCGCGCGGTACTTGGGGTCGGCCTGAACTCCGTCGAAGGTCGCACGTGCGGCGCAGAGCGGGAAGTCGGCTCAGGGCACCGCCAGCTCCGGCGACTGGACTCGGTGCGCGCTCCCCCGCGACCTAGCGCGCGAGGAGTTCTACACAGCGGGCCGCCGCCGCCCTCCCCGCCACCACCGCACCAGCCAGATACCCGGGTTCGCTCAGGCTCGTCTCGCTCCCCCCAAGCGTTAGGCGCTCCCGCCACGCCCCCGTCACCCACGGCGCCGGATCCGCCATCGGATGCCCTCCCGCGACACGATCGGCCGCCGTCGCCGTCAGGGGGTCCGCCGCCCAGTCCTTGAGCAGGGTGGCGCGCGGACGCGACGCCTCGGCACCAAAGAGCCGCGTGAGCTGCGCAACGCACGCACGGGTTAGGGCCTCCGTGCCAAGTCCGGCCCGCTCGTCGGCGCTCACGCCCAGGAAGCCGAAAAGCGCCGCCTCACCCGATGCCGTGGTGGCGTCGTGCATCTCGGGCATCGGCCCGACCATGCTCTGCGCAGTGCCCGACAGCCCCGCCTCCCGCCAGAACGGCCGGTCGTAGAGGGCGAAGAACTTGGCGTGCGGCGCCATCCACGTTGGCGTCTCGCGCCAGCGCCGCACGCTCGCCGCGTCCCGCTCGGGCGCAAACGTCACCGTGGCGTCGAGCAGCCGCGGGGGGACGGCGGCGATCACCTGCGCGGCGACCAGCGTCTCGATTTCCGTCGCGGGGCGCGCGGCTTGGGGAGTGGTCGACCCCTCGTCGGACGAGTCGCTCGATGCGCTGGCGCGTCGGAGCGTCAGTGCGACGCCATCTCGTACGAGCGCCATCGCCGTGACTCGTGCCCCACGCTGCACCTGCGTAGGGGGCAGTTCGCGCGCGAGCGCACGCACGAGCGCCGCGGTGCCGCCCACCAGGCGGTAGCTCCGCGGCTCCTGCGCGAGGGCGCGGTAGCGCTGTGGTCCCTCGCGCGACATGCGCTCGAAGAGCACGTCGCCATCGCTCGACTGCGGGAACGCGGGGAGCGCGAGCTCGGCGACCAGGTCGGCCATGGCCGGCTGCATCTGCGGCCAGAACCAGGAGGGACCGAGATCGAAGCCGTCGGTTGCAGGGCGACCGGCATCGTCCACCGTCAGGATCCGCCCGCCGAGGTCATCGCGCGCCTCGAGCAGCACGAAGTCGACCTTGGCGGCGTGCAACAAGCGGGCGGCCTGCAGGCCGGCGAGCCCTGCGCCCACGATGGCGACCTGGGTTTGCATCGGTGGGTGATTGGGCGGGAAGGGGCGCTCGGTGGATGCGAGGTCTTCGCCGGTGCTCGCGGCTGCTTCCACGAAGGGCGGTGGGTGTCCTGCCTGTCAACTCCAGTTGGAGGGAATCGCGGGGGGGGCCCTCAGCCCCGCTCGGGATGCGGTGCGGTAGGCGTAGCGCGAGCTCGTAGGAGGGCGCTGCCGATGGTTGATGCAATCGCAAGCCACGATCCTTCTATCCACCCTCATCCCTGAGAGGTGCACCATCGCGCGTCGAATGGCGGACCTGACGTTTCGCACGGAGCAATGGGACGCGCGTTTCGCGCCTCATGTCGCGCCGATCAATCGCCTTGTCGATTCGCTCGCCGATGGCGCGGCACGCCCTCGGCCACCTTACATCGCACCCATGTACGGCGGGGTGGACGCACGCCTCTTGAGCCTCCTGCGTGACCCAGGGCCTGCCACACAATCGCTGCGCGAGGATGGGCGAGTAGGTAGCGGATTCTTGTGCATGGAAAACGATGACCCCACCGCCGAACGAATCGCCTCGCTTTTCGCCGCGGTGAGTATCCCTGCGCAGGACATCGTCCCCTGGAACGCGTACCCGTGGTACATCAATCGGAATCCGCGGGCGGCAGAACTCGAGGAAGGCGTACTCCCACTCAAGCACCTGATCGATCTCATGCCACGCCTGCACGTCGTCATGCTGCACGGAGGCGCCGCGACGAGTGCCTGGCGCCGTTTCGTTAGGCGTTTTCCCACGTTGGCGGAAGATCAAGGAATCACGGTGCTCCCGACCTACCACACGAGCCCGAAGGCCTTCTGGCACCGGAGCGTGGAGGTGCGCGCACGCCGACGCCGTCACTTGGAGCAGGCGTTCGAGACCGCTGCGGGCATTCTCGGATGATGAAGACACTCTCCCTCGCTGCTCTGCTCAATTGAGTGCCAACGGCGACTAGTGCCCAGAACCGGTGATTCACCGCCGCACCAAACCGTACGCCAACGTTCGGCGCAAGCGCACCCTCCAAGTGGCAGGCGGGCGAGGGGGGCGCCTACGCCCCCCTCGTCCGCCCCGCCCCACGAACAAGCCCCGCCCGCGAATCACCAGCGATGGCCTCTCTCCAGCACGGAGACGTAAATGCCCCACCTCCTCGTCGGCTTCGACTCCGCCTGGACCCCGACCAACGAGGGCGCGATGCTCGCCGCCCTCCGCCATGCCGACGGCACATGCGAGGAGCTTGGACCGCCCCGCAGCGTCTCGTTCCCCGCCGCCGCCGAGCAGGTGCACGCATGGCAATCCCAACTCAAGCCGGCCGCCACGCTCATCCTCCTCGACCAACCCACCATCGTTCGCAATGAGCGCGGCCAGCGTCCCGTCGAGAACCTGGTCGGCGCGCCCGTGAGCCTGCGATACGGCGGCGTGCAACCCGCCAGCACGTCACGCGCCGAAATGTTCGGGCTCGGGGCTCCGCTCTGGCCCTTTCTGGAGCGTTTCGGTGGAGCGTCGAACCCGCTGGCGCCTAACGCGGCCACCCACGTCATCGAGACCTACCCGGTCCTCGCACTCACCGCGCTCGGGTGGCTGCGCGATGACAGGCGACCCACCGGACGACTCCCCAAGTACAACCCGGAGCGCCGGAAGACCTTCTCGCTGTTGGATTGGCAGTTCGTGTGCAGTCAGCTGCAACGAGAGTTCATCGACCGTGGGCTGACCAGGACCGCCGAATGGGTGTCAGGCGCCGCCGCGCTCCCGACACCGCGCAGGCGCGACCAGGTCGGCCTCGACGCCTGCCCCTGCCTCCTGGTCGCGTTGCACCTGGCCGAACAACGCGATTGCCTCTTCGTGGGAGAGGTCGCGTCCGGCTACATGGTGGTTCCGCACTCGCACGGGCTTCACGAGGAACTGGACGAGCGCTGCCGACGCACGGGGCGCGTGCCGCAGGAGTGGGTGCGGCGTGTGCGATTGCAGTAGGGGAGGATGGCGCTCTTGGCGCTTCGTCGTGCTCGGGATCCCGTACGTCGCGCTGTATGCGGTGGCCGCACCCATGAGCGTGGACCGAAAGGTGTTCGCTGCCGGTGCTCTGAACTGCGGCGCGTATCGCGCTGACATTGAGCGAGCGCGTCACCCGCCTCCAGCGCAAGACCGTACGTCGGCGCGCGGCGCCAGCGCACCCTCCATGTGGCAGGCGGACGCAGGGGGCGCCTACCCCCCCCCCGCCCCCCCCCCCCCCCGCACCCCCCCCCCCAACCCGCGCCCCCAAATCCCACCCCCCAGTCCCCCGACCGGCACCCCCCTTCGCTCGTCATCACCGGCAGCGCCCCCAACCGCTGGTTCGGCGAAGCGGCTAGCCGAAGGGCTCGAGGAGCTCGCGTTTGCGGACCTTGTTCGTGGCGGTGCGGGGGAGCTCGTCGACGGCGACGAAGCGGCGGGGGATCTTGTAGTCGGCCAGGCGGCCGGCGGCCCACCCGGCGAGGTCCAGCTCGTCGGGGCCGAGGTCGCCCACCAGGCGAACCACGGCCACGGGCACCTCGCCCAACCGCACGTCGGGTAGTCCCACCACCGCCGCCTCCGCCACCGCCGGCGGCTCCTCCAGCGCCTCCTGCACCTCGAGGGCGTACACCGAGTAGCCCCCGTGCTTGATGACGTCCTTCTGGCGACCGACGAACACCACCGTGCCGAAGGGCCCGCGGCGGGCCAGGTCGCCGGTGCGCAAC
>CAZLLP010000014.1:35371-73455 GCA_964560345.1 uncultured Gemmatimonadaceae bacterium | reverse complement strand
ACGCAGCAGAACGGCTTAGCCCGGCCGCACCCCATAATCGGCCGTGATGATCGACTTGAGCCCCCCCCGCACGTTGAAATCCCCCACCACGCGCATCCACCTCGGCTTCGCCCGCCCCGACAGATCGTCGAGGATCCGGTTCACCACCCGCTCGTAGAAGATCCCGTCGTTCCGGAAGCTCCAGAGGTAGAGCTTGAGGCTCTTGAGCTCCAGGCAGACCTCGTCTGGGATGTAGGTGATGTTGATCGTCGCGAAGTCCGGCGCCCCACCCTTGAGCAAGGCAAGCTCCGCCGCGTCCGTCTCGATCCCCCCGATCGGACACAGCGAGGTGAACTCCGGCGTGGTCATGAAGATTTCGTAGTTCCGAGCCGGGTACGGGTTCGGAAACGTCTCCAGCAGTTCAGGTTGCGGCATGGTGCGAAAAGTGACCATCCCCTCGGCCGCGGGGTAGTACCACCCCATGACGCCACCCTTTCACGTGTGACTTCCGTGTCGGGCCCCGGTCGATTTCGCGCCACGCTCCGCACCCATCGTCCGCTTCATAAAGAGTCGATGTGACCGCGAAAGTGGTACGAACGTCTGACCTATGGACACGCGAAGTTTCCACCCGTAGCTTGGTTTTCAGGTTGGCGCTCTTTGCGCCGGCCGTTGCCGACGCGAGAACGGCGCGACGGCACTCGCCCCCCGGTACAACCGGGGGGCTCTTCTTTTGTGGGTGGTGCGCGGTCAGTCATCCCAAGAGAGTCGCGGCCTTCTGCCCCCCGCGAGTCGCGCCGGTGCCGGAAGGCCGAACGAGGGGGTCCTCGCAGGGCCCCCGAGTGGTCTCGGAGCGCCCGAAGAGGACCCCCTCGTTCGGTCCCACACACAGCACCCGCCACGCGCCGCCCAAGGCCGCGCGCACCTAAAGCGCTACCTGCCGTCCCGCAGTTCGCGCGACATCTCCTCCAACAGCTTCTTTTCGTCGCTAGTCAAGCTCTCGATCCCCTGCTGCGAGATCTTGTCCAGGACCATGTCGATGTCGCTCATCCGCTTGACTCCCTTGGCACCAAGCGGAGGAGCCTGCGGCGCCGGACGACGCGAGACCGCGGCATTACTGCGCGCGATGATCTCGTCGATCTCGTTCCCCTTCTCGCGGGCGCGCGGCAACGAGCGCGGAATCGCCCGCGGCGTCTCGTCGGGGACGTCGGGAATCGGCGAGACGCGCTGCTTGAAGCGGTCGATCCCCGCGCTCCCCGACGACGTGCGCAGGTAGAGCCACCCGGCCGCCAGACCGCCCAGGTGCGCGAGATACGCCACACCGCCATGCGACTCGGCCATCCCGCCCACGAGGTTCATCACCACCAGGAGCGCCACCATCCACTTCACCTTGAGTGGCAGCACGCCAAAGAGGTACACCTCGTCATCGGGCCAGCGCGTGGCATAGGCGAGCGTCACGCCAAGGACGGCCGCCGAGGCACCGATGAGCAGTGAGTCGCGCGCGAACAGCAGGTGGAAGAACCACCCGCCAAGACCGCACAGCAGGTAGAAGCGCGTGAACTCCCCGGCGCTCCACGCATGCTCCACGCGCGGGCCGAAGATGTAGAGCGTGTACATGTTGAGCGCGAGGTGCCAGAAGCCCCCGTGCACGAACATGTAGGTGCCGATCGTCCACCACGACCGCGACAGGTCGTCGGCCGAAAAGCCGAGCGCCGGCAGCATGTTCTGGGCACCAACGACCGTTAACTGCAGGAAGTAGATCGCGACGTTGATCGCGATCAACCACTGCACCGCCTTCGTTAGGCGAGGATAGTCGGTTTCGTCGGTGTAGGTGACGCCCATCGGCTCCGGCGCGGCGAACGAACGGAAGGAGTCCCAACGACTCCAGCGGCCTCTTACAGCTATATCTATCGCGGGGCCCCGGCAACTGTTCCGTCGGTGTCCCCCCGGCGGCGCCGGGTCGTGTGTTGCTATCGCATCGTCGCAGGGCCATTCAGCCGGAGCGCCACCCGCACATCCGGGTGATGCCCCATGGCATGCTCGACCAGCACACTCCACCGTCGGTCCAACGCCCCACGTTCGGTCGAAGGTCCCGGGTGGATCACGATGCTCACCGCATCGCTGGCAGCGTGCGCCTTTTCGACGATCTGTAAGTAATCGGCGTCACTCGCCTCATCCGTGCCGGCGATGACGACGGCGTGCGCCAATCCCATACGGGCGGCCGCACGAACCGTTTCCATCGCCCGCTCCACCGTGGATTCAGCCGACGGTGCCTCGAGTGACACCTGCACCAACTGTAAGTACGGATGAAGCACCGCAATCGCTTCAGGACGTTGGCCATCCGTGTCGGCCATCACCGGGGTCTTGGTCGCCAGCGCCTGCAGCGCCGCCTCGAGGAACTCGGTGTTCCCCAGCGCGTCGCGCCCCGAAATGCACAGCGAGTGCACCGGCGAACGGCTGAGCCCGCGAGTCACCTCACGCGCCAGCGCCTCCGACGTGTACATCGTCGCGGTCTCCGCCGGCCCGGCAAAGCGGATCAGCATCTGCCGCCGCCCGGCCCACGCCCCGTGGCGCTGGATGCCAACCGGGATGCCGGCGAGCGCTGCTGCCAGTACTGGTCTCGTCCCCATGCTAGGTGGAACTCCTCACCGGTGTCGGCCCCGACGCTGCCAGGCGGACGATGCGGTCACACAACGCCGGGAACGACACCCCCGCCGCTGCTGCAGCCTGTGGAATCAGGCTCGTCTCCGTCATCCCCGGGAGCGTGTTGGCCTCTAGACAGAAAAAGTCACCGGATGGCGTCATCCGGAAGTCGATTCGCGCACATCCCCCAAGCTTTAACGCGCCAAACGCGCGCTTTGCTAACTGTTGTACCGCCGCCGTCTGTTCCGGCGTCAGGTCGGCCGGAAAGATCTCCTGCGCCATCCCCGGCGTGTACTTGCACTCGTAGTCGTACAGCTCCTTCACCGGGATGATCTCCCCCACGGGGAGCGCCTCCCCGCCAAGGATCCCCACCGTCAGCTCGCGCCCGGGGACGAAGGCCTCGATCATCACCTCGTCGTCGTGCCGGAACGCTTCCTCGATCGCCCCCTGCAGCTCGGCGGGATCCTTCACCAACGACAACCCCACCGTCGATCCCTGCTTGCTCGGCTTGACGATCACCGGGAAGCCGAGGCGCGCCGTCACGTCGTCCACCGTCGCCGGCGCCATCAGCCAGTCGGCCGTCGGTACCCCAGCGCTGCGGAACAGGTGCTTGGAGAGATCCTTGTCCATCGCCAGCGCGCTCGCCAGGTGCCCGCTCCCGGTGTACGGAATCCCCGTGAGGTCGAGCAACGCCTGGATCGTACCGTCTTCTCCCGTGCCGCCATGCAGCGCGAGGAAGATGACGTCGGTCTCCGCGAGATGATCGAGCGTCGCCGGCAACGCCCGATTGAGCCGCACCAGCGCCTGCACGTCCGGCGGAACGGTCTTCACCACGCGCCCCCCCTCGAGCATCGCCTGCTCGTCCCCCGCCGAGAGCGTCCCCCGCGCCGTATCGACCACGCGCACGTCATGCCCGGCCGCGCGCAGCGCGCCGGCAACGCGGAGCCCCGAAGCCAACGACACATCACGCTCGGACGAAGTGCCGCCCATGAGCACCGTCACTCGCATGACGCCACCTCCCGTCTCCCGTCTCCCGTCTCCCGTCTGCTCTTCATCGCCCCATCAGATACTGCAGCAGGTCTCCCCGCGTGACGATCCCTTGCACCTGGCCGTGCGATTGCACCAGCACCGCCGGGTTGGTCTTGGACAGGAGCTTGGCCACGTTGTCGGCCGGGGTGTTGACGTCGATGATCGGGAACGGCGGATCCATCACGTCGCCCACCGTGGCATCGAGCAGTTTGGGGTTGTCGAGCGCCTTGGCGGCCAGCGTGTGTTCGTTCACCGACCCCACGCACACGCTCCCGTCCATCACCGGGAGCTGCGAGATGTCGTGCAGGGTCATCAGCCGCAACGCCTGGCGCACCGGGGCACCGGGAGCGGTGCTCACCATCACCGGCGCGCCCCCCGGCTTCACGTTGATCACCTGCGCGATCGTCGCCTTGTCGGCCTCGAGGAGCTGGTTCTCCCGCATCCACTCGTCGTTGTACAGCTTTGAGAGGTAGCGCTCCCCCGTGTCGCACAGGAACGTCACCACCAGCGCATCGGGATCGTTGATGCGGCGTGCCACGTTGAGCGCCGCGTGCGCGATGAGCCCCGCCGAGCCGCCCACGAAAAGCCCTTCTTCGCGCGTGAGGCGCCGCGCCATCGAGAAGGCGTCCTTGTCGCCCACAGTGATGAACTCGTCGATCACGCTCATGTCGAGCGTCCCCGGGACCTTGTCCTGCCCGATCCCTTCCACCTTGTAGGGTGCCCCTTCGGGTTTCCCCTCCCCCTGGCTGCGCCACATCTCGGCCAGGATCGACCCCTGCGGATCGCCGGCGATGATCTGGATCTTGGGGTTCTTCGACTTGAGGTAACGCCCCACGCCGGAGAGGGTGCCGCCGGTTCCCGCCGCGCCCACGAAGTGCGTGATGCGCCCTTCGGTCTGTTCCCACAGCTCGGGCCCGGTGGTCGCTTCGTGCGCCGCCGGGTTGGCCTCGTTGTAGAACTGGTTGGCCAGCACCGCGTTAGGCGTCTCGGCGGCAATGCGCCGCGCCATCATCACGTAGTTGTCGGGATGATCCGGCGGGACCGCCGTCGGCGTGATGATCACCTCGGCCCCAAAGGCCTTGAGCAGGCGCACCTTTTCCTGCGACATCTTGTCCGGCATCGTGAAGATGCAGCGGTATCCCTTGAGGGCGGCGGCGAGCGCGAGGCCGATGCCGGTGTTGCCGCTCGTCCCCTCCACGATCACGCCCCCGGGCTTGAGCTTTCCGTCGCGCTCCGCCTGCTCGATGATCGGGAGGCCGATGCGGTCCTTCACCGAGCCGCCCGGGTTGAAGAACTCCGCCTTGCCGTAGACCGGCGTGCGGATCCCGCGCGTGACGCGCGTGAGTTCGATGAGCGGCGTCCAGCCGATCGTCTCCAGCACCGAGCCGTACACCTGACGGTTGCGGGGGACGCGGGCGGCGAGCTGCGCCAGGGTATCGGTCATGTCGGTCTCGGGACTAATTCTTGGGAACAGGCGCGCCCGAGTCGCCCGGCATCGGCGGACCACCGGGGACGCGGAACTTGATCGGGAACAACACCGCGAACGGGATCGCCTTCCCGTCCTTCATCGCCGGGCGAAAGACGAGATCCCTGGCCCCATTGAGCGCCGCCGTATCGAACATCGGCTCGGCCGCATGTTCGTGCACGCGCGTCGACTCGGGGACGGGACGCCCGAACTCGTCCAGATACAGCCACAACGTCACGTTGTCCTGGATGCGCTGGATGTACGGCCCCGGGGGATACACAAACGGCAACGAGTCGCCGATGAAGACCGGGAGCGAATCCGGCATGATCGCCGCCGCCCCGCCCCCCTTCGCCCCGCGGTCGCAGGCACTCACCACGAGCGCCACCAGCGCGAGCGAAGCGAGGCGCGCAGCAGGCGCCAATCGTGAAAACACGGACGCCGACGTCATGCGATCAATCAAGTGAGTCATCGCGTGCAATCTACCGGTCATCGCTAGCCCTCGCGCGACAGGCGCGCCAGTTCGTCGAGCAGCTTCATCGCCTCGAGCGGTGTCATCTGGTTCACATCCACCTGCTTGAGCTTGAGCACCACCGGATGCGGCTCCACGACGAAGAGCGAGAGCTGCGGCGGCGCCGGGGAAGACGGGATGGATGGGCCGCGCGCACTGCGCGCGGCCACTCCCGTCTCCCGTCTCCCGTCTCCCGTCCCCTGCGACAGCCCCGCCACCAACGCCTCCCCTTCCAACAGCTTCAACACTTCCCTCGCTCGCCGGATGACGGCTTCCGGCAGTCCCGCCAACCGCCCGACCTCAATCCCATACGACCGGTCGGCCCCCCCGGCCTGCAACCGGTGAAGGAAGAGCACCTGCTCCCCCACCTCGCGCACCGCGACGTTGAAGTTGCGCGCCGCCGCCAGTTCATCGGTGAGCTGCGTCAACTCATGATAGTGCGTGGCAAAGACCGTCTTGGCGCCGGTCTTGTCGTGCAGGTGCTCGCTTACCGCCCACGCGATCGACACGCCGTCGTACGTCGACGTCCCGCGCCCGATCTCGTCCAGCAGCACCAGCGAGCGCTTGGTGGCCGTGTGCAGGATGGCGCTCGTCTCGGCCATCTCGACCATGAACGTCGACTGTCCGCGCACCAGGTTGTCGCTGGCCCCCACGCGCGTGAAGATGCGATCCATCACCCCGATGCGCGCCCGCGTGGCCGGAACAAACGACCCCACCTGTGCGATGAGCGCGATGAGCCCGATCTGGCGCAGGATCGTCGACTTACCGGCCATATTGGGGCCGGTGAGGATGATCATGCGCGCCCCCTCCGTCAGCTGCACATCGTTGGGGATGAACTTGTCGCGCGGCATCATGCGCTCCACCACCGGGTGTCGCCCCCCGACGATCTCCAGCTCGTAGCCCGTGGTGATCTCCGGGCGCACGTAGCGCTCCGTTGCCGCCACCTCGGCCAGCGTGGCCAGCACGTCGAGCTGCGCCACCAGCGACGCCGCCTCTTGCAGCCGGCGGATGGCCACCCCGATGCGCCCGCGCAGTGCCTCGAACAACTCGCGCTCGCGCACCTCGATCCGCTCGGTCGCCGTGAGGACCTTCTCCTCGTACGTCTTGAGCGCCGGCGTCACATAGCGCTCCGCTCCCGTCAGCGTCTGGCGCCGCTGGTAGTCCTCGGGAATCAGGTGGCGGTTGGCGTTGGTGATCTCGATGAAGTACCCGAAGACGCGGTTGTAGCCCACCTTGAGCGACGAGATCCCCGTCCGCTCGCGCTCCGCCGTCTGGATGCTGGCAATCGCGTCGCGTCCGCCGTCGCGCAGCGCCCGCAGCTCGTCGAGCGCCGCGTCGACGCCCGGGCGAATGGCATCCTCGTCGCCAATCGCCACCGGCGGGCGATCCACCAGCGACGTCGCAATCGCTTCGGCCAGGTCGGGACACGAGTCCCAGCGCCCGGCAATCGCGCCTAACGCACCATAGTCGGCCAGGTGGGCGATGGCCGAGGCGACGCGCGGCAACTGGGCGAGCGAGCTGCCTAACGCGCCGAGTTCGCGCGGGGTCGCGCGTCCCGCCGCGGCCTTGCTCCCCAGGCGCTCCACGTCGCGCACCCCGTCGAGGGCGTCGCGCAGGGCGCCGCGCGCCAACGAATCCCCCACCAGCGCCCCCACCGCATCGAGCCGCGCGTCGATTGCCCCCTTGTCCAACAGCGGCGCCAGCAGCCAGTGGCGCAGCAACCGCGCCCCCATCGGCGTCTGCGTGCGATCGAAGACTCCCAACAGCGTCCCCGCGCGCTCGGCCGCCGCCCGCCCGTTGGGGTGATCGCTCTCGCCGCGCAGCGACTCCACCAGCTCGAGGTTGCGCCGCGTCATCTCGTCCAGCGGCATCACCCCGCCGGCGCGCTCCAGCATGGGGCGCGACAGGTGCGGAACGCCAGCCGGTTGCAGCTCGCGGACGTACTTGAGCAGCGCCCCGCCGGCGCCCACCGCCGCGGCCGCCTCGCCCCCCACGCCAAACCCCTCCAGCGAGTGCACGCCGAAGTGACGCGCCAACTCCTCGCGCGCCAGGTCGGGATCGAACTCCCAGCCGTCACGCTCGGTGACCAGCGCCCCGTCGGCATGCAGTTCCGACGCCGCGGCCCCCACCAGCGACGTCCCGCGCGCCACCAGTACCTCGCTCGGCGCAAAACGGGCCAGCGCCGCACCGGCGTCGCGCGCCGGGGCAATCACCAGGTGAAACGCCCCCGTCGACACGTCGGCAGCTGCAATGCCGAAGGTGTCGCCGTCGCGGTGCACGGCGCAGAGGAAGTTGTTGCGCGTGACGTCGAGCAGGTCGTCGGCAAAGGCGGCGCCCGGGGTGATCGTCTCCACCACTTCGCGCCGCACGATCCCCTTGGCGAGCTTGGGATCTTCCACCTGTTCGCAGATCGCCACCCGAAAGCCCTGCTGCACCAGGCGCCGCAGGTAGTCGTTCACCGCCTTCACCGGGACGCCGGCCAGCGGGACATCCGACGCCCCGCCGTTGTTGCGGCTGGTGAGCGTGAGCCCGAGCACGCGCGAGGCGACTTCGGCGTCCTCGAAGAACATCTCGTAGAAGTCCCCCATCCGGAACAACAGGATCGCTTCCTGGTGGCGAGCCTTGATGTCCCGGTACTGCTGCATGAGCGGCGTGCCGTCGCGACTCATGGCGACACTCCGGCCCTGCGACGTGCGCGGGTCATCGCGGTTCGGCCTCCACCACGATCCCGTTCACCCGCGACGCCTTCATGCGTCCCTTGGCCGCTTCGGCCTCCTCACGCGTCGCGTAGCGCCCCACGCGCACACGGAATGGAGCCTTGGTCCCCCACACGCGCACCGGGAAGCCACGCTGCGTCAGCACCTCGGCCAGCGCGTCGGCATCGCGCTGTTTGGGGAACGCCGCCACCTGCACGCTCCACTCCTTCGTGGGTTTGGGGGGCGTCACCACCGAGTCGACCGGCGCACGCACCGGCGCAGTGTCCACCGGGGGCTCTGGGGGCGGCGTCACCGGACGTTCGACGGGGGGTTCGGGAGCGCGCTCGCGCGGCGCCGCCCTGGTCTCGCGGGCGGGCGGATTGGCCGGTGTCTTTCCTTTTCCCTTGGTCGCGGCCGATGTGGTCGTGTTTGCCGCTGCCGTCGCCGTCGTCTCGGCGTGTGCGGCGGCGGCGAGCGCGCTCGCACTGCAGCGCTGGCTGTAGTACTCGATCTGGTTGGCCAGCTCCACGTCGTCCGACGAGACGCGGGCGCGCGACGTCCCCAACGATTGGCACCCACGCGCCAGATCCCCGTCTTCCACCGCCAGCCGCCCCGCCCAGAACGCTGCCTTGGCCGTCAGCGCCCCATCGGGGTGCTCGCGCACGAGGCGCTCGAAGTTGCGCCGCGCGCCAACCCGGTCGCTGCGGGCCAACTTGAGCTGCGCCACCATCATCGTCGCGTCCGCGGCCCGCGGCGAGAACGGATACTCCACGCTCACGCGCAAATAGTCACGCTCCGCTTCCACCGCACTCGACGAGGCAAACGCGCGCGCGTACAGCGCCTCCGCGTATCCCGGCGTCCCCTCGCTCGCCCCCTGCAGGATCGAGTCGGCCAGCGCACGCGCCGCAGCGCGGTCGCCCGCGTTCACCAGCCGCTGCACGCGCGCCACCGTCGAATCGGGACGCTGCGCCTGCGCCAGGTGCAACGGCGCCAGCAGCGCGAGCTGGGCGAGGAGGACGGCCGAGACGACCGGGACCAATCGGGGAAGGGGCATGATGGGGGTGAGTCGTTAGGCAGCACTGCGGCGCGACGGCGCGCACAGTGCGCACACCAGCGACGCCAGCATCTGGTCGTCCGAGGAAATCTTCGTGTCCTTCGCGGCGCGGTCGGCGGCCAGTAACGCGGCCAGCGCCTGCTCGATGCTCGCCGCGTCCCAGCGCGACACGTTCTTCTTCCAGCACTCCGTCGCCTCGCTCCACGAGCGCATCGGGTAGGCGCCCGTCTCCTTGAGCAAGCCAAAGAGTTCGCTCCCCAACCGATGCTCCGCCATTCCGCGATCGCGCGCCTGACGCGCCCAGCCAATGGCGAGCGTCTGCACGGTCAGCGCAATGATGATGGGGACGAGCCCCGACTTGGGGAGAAGGAGCACGTGCTCGATCATCGCCAACGCCCCCGGCGCATCGCGCGCGGCGATGCGATCGAGAAAGTCGCTGAACGATTCGCCGTGCCGAACGCCCACCACGGCGGCCACCGCGTCTTCATCGATCGTCGCGCCCTGCGTGTAGCTCACGAGCTTGTCCACCTCCGACGCCATCTGCCCCGCGTCGGAACCCACGCTGGGGAAGAGCAGCGACATCGCGCGCTCGGTGAGCGTCACGCCGTGCGTCTCCTGCGCGTGGCGCGCCACCCACTCCATCAGCTCCTGGTCCTTGAGCACGGGAAAGCCGACCGATACCACGCCGTGGTCGAGTCCCTTCTCCGGCTTTGCGCCGGCAGGTGCAATGAGGATGAGGACCGTGTCGCGCGACGGACGCGTGAGGTAGCGCTCGAGCACCGCGCGGGCGTCCTTCTTGAGCGCGGGGACGTCGCGCAGCACCACCACGCGGCGGTCGGCCATCATCGGGAGCGTGTTCACCGCCGACGCCAACTGCTCGGGGGTGACCTCGTTGCCGCGCAGGAGGTCGAAGTTGAAGTCGCGTGTGGCCGGATCCACCGCACCAGCCACCAGCTCACGAACGGCCGCTTCCTTCCGGTACTCGTCGTCGCCGTGAAAGAAGTAGGCCGGCTCGAAGGCGCGATTCACGATCGCCTTCCGCAGATCTCGGAGCCCCTGGGCACTCATGGTGGCCCAATATAGCGCGCATCCCCCGTGACTCCGGGGCGGCGCCTTCGCTTAGTGCTGCGTCGCGCCGGGGGTGTAGCTCACCGCGCGCACCGGCGTGCGCCCACGCCGTCCCGCATAGCGCGACTGCGCCTCTTCCATCATCAAAAGCGCGGGCCAGACGGCCATCCCCGTCGACACCGACGTCACGAACGCCGGCGGCGCCACGGGGAGCGTCGAGTTGATCCCGAGCGACGCACCGCTCGGACGCATCACCACGCTCGGGAGTCGCGTCGGTCCGTCCGTCGACGGGCGATCGGTCATGACCACGGCAAACAACCCCATGGCCACCACGCCAATCGACATCGAGAGGAATCCGCTCAACCCCGGTCCCTTGAACAGCGGCGCCGGCATCGCCTGGCGCTTCCGCTCCTCTTCCAGTCGGCGAGCCAGGCGGCTCGAGAAGTCGGCCGACGGCTGGATGGTGGGGAGGTTGTTCCGGATCAGGAGGAGGCTTCGGCGCACATCGCGATCGAGTCGAGCGCACGCCTCGCACTCGGTGCGGTGACGTTCCATTTGCACCAAGTCGACGCCCGGAAGGGTGTCATCGACGAAGGCGAGATGCTGGCGGCGGAACGTCCTGCAATCCATGACGCTGGGGACCGTGGGGGGCTGGCAACGACGGAGGGTACCCACTCGAACCAATCGGGTTCCCATTTTGCACACGGCGTGCACTAAACGCTAGCGCTCGCCGAAGAGAAAGACGAAGGGCCCCCCGCAGTGTTTCCGCGGAGAGCCCTTCTTGATGTCTTTCGTCCCGTCTACCGGGAATTCAGCGTCGTTCCCGCTCCCCCGAGGGGCGTGTCCTTACCGCAGCCCGGGGCTGATGATCGCCGCAAAGGCGTTGCGCGCACGGTTCAAGCGCGACTTCACCGTCCCGAGGTTGCACTCGGTGATCTCGGCGATCTCCTCGTACGACTTCCCTTCCAGCTCCCGCAACACGAACACCTGACGATGATGCTCGGGGAGCTGGTCGACCGACTGCTCCACCAGGTCCCGCAGGTGACGCTTGCGATACAGGTCGTCCGGCCGTGACGTCGGATCCTCGAACTGCAGCGGACGATCCTCGTCTTGCCAGTTCTTCCGAATCGCCTGGAACAGCACGAGCGGATTGCGCGAGCGATTGCGCAGCTCGTTCTTGGCCAGGTTCGACGCGATGGTGTAGATCCAGGTCGAGAACTTCTTGGACCGGTCAAAACGGTGCAGGTGGCGGTACACGCGGATGAACACTTCCTGCACCAGGTCCTCGGCGCGCTCACGGTCGCCGATGGTCCGGTAGATGAAGTTCAGGAGGCGCGTCTGGTAGCGATCAACCAGCTCCTGGAACGCCCGCTCCTCACCCGTGAGGAAGGCGCTGACCACCGCCGCATCGTCCACCTGTCGGAGCTGCTCCCTGACCGCGGAGCCCGCGGGGAGGTGCGCCGATTGGAGTGCCGAGTTAGCCATGGTGGATATCCTCTGGTCTCGCTGGTTGGTACCGCAGGGTCCTGCCCGTCAGGGAACAAGGGAACAATCCCGACGTCCTGCCTCTCTCTCAAGCACGCGGCGTGCCTCGCGACCGCGCCACACTGGCACACCACAGAACTACATGTTTTTCAAGGGCTTACAGTGTCTCACGTCACGTAATCCGCCCAATCGCCGTGCCAATCCGTCCTCTGGAGATGACATCTCCCTGTTCCCGATTACAGGACAGTTGGTTCCACACATATCCCTTACGTCCGTTCGCCCCCGACCGGATTCCTGCTAGCGGCCCAGACGGTAGCCGGCCGCGTACAGAATGGCGATCAGCGTCTTGCCGTCGACGATCTCCCCTCGCTCAATCATCTGAAGCACTTCCGACAGCGGGCGCGTCACCACCTCGATGAACTCGTCCGCCTCCCGATGGCTTTCCCCCATCGAGAGCCCGGTGGCCATGAACAGGTGGATCTTCTCGTCGGTGAACCCGGGCGTCGTGTAGATCGTGATCAGTGGTTCGACACGCTCAGCCGTACAACCCGTTTCCTCCCGAAGCTCGCGAGTTGCACAGTCGAGCGGCGTCTCTCCCGGGTCGAGGCGTCCGGCGGGGATCTCGTAGATGAAGGCCTCCGCGGCATATCGGTACTGCCGTATCAGCAGGAGCTGCGGATCCTCCCCCGCCGGATCGCTGGCGAACGGCACGACCGCCGATGCGCCCGGGTGCCGGATCATCTCCAGCTCGCCGACCGATCCATCCGGGAAGCGCACCCGGTCGAGGTCGAGGTTGAGGATGCGTCCGTTGTAGACTCGGACAGAATCGACCTTCGGAGAATCGGTCATCATTTTATGCGCTATCTGTGACTTAATCGCGACATCGTCGGATCACGACGTCGCGGCCGCTCCCGTCGCATCGTACTCGTGCACCGCCCCCACGCCGAGCGCCTCGAGGTCCGCGCGCACCGCATTGGGGTCAGCGACCGCCACGATCTGCATGTGGCTCGGGTCCAGGTGTTCCTGTGCCACGCGCAACACGTCGTCCGCCGTCACCGCCGCGATGCGATCGCGATAGGTGTCGTAGTAGTCCGGCGCGAGGCCGAACCCCTCGCGCATCGCCAGCGCGGCGGCAATCGCCGCTGACGTCTCGAAGCGAATCGGGAAGACACCGGTCAGGTAGTCCACCGCCAGCGACAACTCGCTTGTCGCCACCTTCTCGTTTCGCATCCGGTCGATCTCGACAAGAATCTCGCGGATCGCGGCAGCCGTCACCTCACTCGCCACGGCCGTTGCCGCCTCGAACGCGCTGGCGCGGCGGCGCCAGTCGAATGCCGAAAACGCTCCGTACGTGTAGGCATGCGTCTCGCGCAGGTTGAGGTTGATGCGCGAGTTGAACAGCCCGCCAAGGATCGCGTTCATCACCGAGAGAGCGTGGAAATCGCGATGCGAGCGCGGCACCGACGGATGTCCGATGCGCAACTCCGACTGCGGCGCGTCGGGCTTGGCCACCAGGTGCACCAGCCGCTCACCCTGCGCCGGCGCGATATCCAGCGTCGGTGACGCCGACGCAGCGCCGTTCCAGGCGCCGAGCGTCGACTCCGCCAGCTGCATCACCGCGGGCACGTCCACGTCCCCCACCACGATCAACCGGCTGCGGGACGGCACGATGTAGCGGGCGTGATGCGCCACCGCGTCGTCGCGCGTGAGGCGCGCCACCGTCTCCTCATCCCCCCCTTCGCTCCTGCAATAACGACTCGCCGGCGAGAAGCAGAAACGCGCGAACATGTCATCGGCGAGCCCGCGCGGCTCGGTGCGCTGCTGCAGCAGCTCGGCCAACCGCTCCTCGCGCAGTCGGGTGACCTCGCCGTCGGGAAAGGCGGGTTCGCGCGCCACTTCGGCCAGCAGCTGCAACGCACCCCCCAGGCGGCTGGCAAGCACCGTCGTGCTGCACTCGGCGTGCGTCCACGTCACCCCGGTGTCGAGCGACCCTCCGAGCTGTTCGAACGTGTCGGCGAGCGACGCCGCGTCGCGCGTGCGCGTCCCCTCGGCCAGCGCCTCCGCGGTCAGCGACGCGAGCCCCGCCTGTGCCACCGCGTCGCACTCGGCTCCCGCATCCGACATCAACAGGGCGGTGGCGATCGGGAGACGGCGCAACGGGACGATGAGCACCTCGAGCCCGTTGGCAAATCGCTGCCGCTCAGCCTGCGGGAAAGCGTAGGGGCGCGGGGCCCCCGGCTGTGGGCGAAGGTCGGTGCTCATGCGCTCTCCCCTTCGCGCGGGATGTAGAGGAGCGAGGCGCGGTTGTTTCGCCCCAGTCGCTCGCGGGCCAGACGGTTCACCTGTGTCGCGCTCACGCGCTGAAAACGTTCGGCCTGTTCGTTCACGAGCGACGGGTCGCCGAAGAAAGTAGCAAACTGAGACAATTTGTCGGCACGTGTCTGCGCCGATTGCAGCGCGATCACCAGATCGGTCGTGATCAGCGCCACCGCCCGCGCCACTTCGTCATCGCGCACCCCCGATTCGTGCATGGCGTCGAGCACCTCCCCGACTGCAGCCTCCAGCGCCTCTCCCGAGACCCCCGGGCGCGCCGTCGCATCGATGATCAGGAGATCGGTCCCCTTGGCCAGGTCGAACGTGAACGCCGAGATCGACGAGGCGAGCTGTCGTTCGCGGACGAGTTGTTGATAGAGGCGGCTCCCGCGTCCCGACCCCAACACCGCACCGGCCACCGACGCCGTGAAGTAGTCATCGGCCCCCAGCACGGGCGTGCGCATCGCCAGGAAGAGGCGCGGCACCATCACATCGTCGGCCGCCACCTCCCGACGCCACTCGCCAAAGACCGGCGGCACCTGCATGTCGGGGAGCGCCGGTCGACCGGTGCCGCGCGGGATGGCGGCGAAGTACTCCTGCACCAGCCGCTTGGCGTCTGCCGAGTCATAGTCCCCGACAATCGAAAGCACCGCATTGTCCGGCGTGTAGAAGGTGCGGAAGAACTCCGCCACGTCCTCCAGCGTCGCGTCGGTCAGGTGCTCCATCGACCCGATGAGCGAGTGGTGGAACGGATGCTCGGGCGGAAAGGCGAGCGCCGGGAGCTTTTCCCACCAGGTCCCGTACGGCTGGTTGTCCACCGACCAGCGCCGCTCGTTCTTCACCACGTCACGCTGCGTGTCGAGCTTTTCCTGCGTCATCGCCGGCAGCAGGCGCGCCATGCGGTCGGCTTCCAGCCAGAGCGCCAGCGCCAGTTGGTTGGACGGGAGCGTCTCGTAGTAGTTGGTCCGCTCGAGCCACGTGGAGCCGTTGAGCGTGCCGCCAGCGCGCTGCACCAGCTCGAAGTGCTCGTTGGCTGCCACGTGCTCCGACCCCTGAAACAGCATGTGCTCGAACAGGTGCGCGAACCCCGTCCGTTCGGGGCGCTCGTTCGCGCTCCCCACGTGATACCAGAGGTTCACGGCCACGATCGGCGCCGTGTGATCCTCCGACAGCGTCACGCGCAGCCCGTTGTCCAGGAGGTACGTCTCGATGGGAAGTTGCATGGCGTGACTGACGGGACAGGCAGGTCGAGGAGGATCAGCGATCGGTGCGGCGTCCGCCGACCGGAATCGTGAGGCCGTACAGCGCCATCGGATTGAAGCGATCGGTGGTGCCGCTCGTCGGGTCTTCGTTAGGCGTGAGGATCTGGTTCAGCATCACGTACAAACGCAACCGCGAGAAGGCCGGTCCGAGTTCCCGCAGCACCTTGTGCCCCACATGGAACTGGAACGACGCCTCGGCCACGAAGTCGCGCCCGTAGATCGCCTGGTTGTGCGGCCCGCCGCCACCGTACGTGTAGGTCAGGTACACGGGGAACTGCAGGTCGAACCACCCCGCCGTTTTCGTTGCCGGGATCCCGGGAAAAACGTTGCCGATGAAGAGCATCGGCGTGTTGGTGCTGCGCGGCGTGATTCCCGACGTCCCGTACGGCGTCACGCTCGCCCCCACGATCAGCGTCCACCACTTCGACGACGTCGGCACCAGCGTCGAGAATCGCAGGTTGAAGCCGCTGGTCGCCGGATACCCTTCAGGGGGCGAGAGGAAGTCGGCACTCAGCATCCCCGGCTGCAGGCGGAGTTCTGGCGTGCGATCGCGCGCCTGCGGCTGGTCGGCCGCCGGTTGCTGTGGACGATCCTGCGCCCGCAACACGTGCGGCGCCAGCGTTAGGCACACGGCCAGCGCCGTCATGGCGGCGCGCACGCCACCGCTCACGCGCCGATCCCGACGCTGGGTATTCATTGGTACCGCGGCACGCGCGCGGTGCGGCTGACGGTGAGTCGCAGGTACATCCCGGCCTTGCCATGCCCTGGCACCGCGCAAAAGAGCCAGTACGCGCCGGGACGTTCGGTCGTGAACGAAAATGCGGTCGAGTCGCCAACCAGCGTTCCGTCGTCGGCACCGTGGGAAACGGCCCCGGCAAACGCAGGCGTCTTCACGCGATTGGGGATTGAGTCGCTCGCTGCGATGATGATCGCCGAGTGCGGCAGCGAGCTGTCGTCGTTGACCAGGGTCACCCGCACACGCCAGCCCACGGGGAGCACCACCTCGTGTTCACCGCGCTGCGCGCCGTTGAAGCTCATCCCGCCGTTGGCGCCGTGCTCGCCGGCCCGCATCACGAGTCGCGCGGTCTTCTCGCTCGCGTTGAACGTGAGGTACTCGGTGTCCTGTGACAGTGCGCGCTCCATCGCGCTGTCCCTCTCGTTCACCGCGCGCACCTCGACTCCGCTCGCGGCGGTTGCAGCGGTCGTCGACCAGACAAGGGCACCAATCGCCATCGTCACCCCCAGCCACCCGCTCGATCCTCGCACGTGCACGACTGTCATCGTCCTAGCTCGTCGCCCTCGGCGTGAGGGCCAGCAATGCAGTGAGCGGCACCTTGAGCGACTCCGACAGCACGTAGCCGATCGACTCCATGCGATTGGCCGAGATGGGGCTGGTCTGCGTCGGAGACGGCACCGCACGCAGGTGATAGCGCCACGAGAGAATCTGCAGCCGCATCATATGAAAAGGATCGCTCACCAGGATCACATCGCTGATGTGCCGGCTGCTCGCCAGGCGCGACACGCCGCCCAGCGACTCGGCGGTGCTGCGTCCTTCGTTCTCCAGCAGCATGGCACTGTCGGGGACACCGCGTCGCAGCATATACACGCGCCCCACAGCCGCCTCGGTCGTGAAATCTCCCGAGCCCTTGCCCCCGGTGAGAATCACATGCGGGGCGAGTCCGCGCTTCCACAGCGCCAGCGCGTGATCGAGGCGCGCCTTGAGCACGGGCGAGGGGCGTCCGGCATACTGCGCCGCGCCAAGGACGACGATGGCGTCGGCGGGACGGGCGCTGTCACGATTGCCCCATAGCAGCACGCCGCTCAGCGACACCAGCCAGGCCGCCGCGAAGAGGCGCAGCCCTCCAAGGACCAGTCGTCGAGCCGTCCGCGATGAGGACTCCATCGGTCGAACAATAAGGCCCCGTCGTCCCGCATGGATAGGGTTGCTACGCTGCACCACCTACGACGCACGCCGTCGCGCACATCGAGCACCCTCACGCCCCCGAATTGGAGACACTTCGGGGACGAATCGTTCAGCGCGCCAGGCTCAGGAGCGAGAGCCAGAAGACATCGAACGCCACGCGCGCGCTGCGATCAGGTTGTCTCCACGCCCACAGGACCAGCCCATCGCGAAACGCCAGTTCGCTCGACGCGATCATCGCCGCCGGCAGTCGCGGCGAGAGATCCAGCAGCTGGAAGACGCGCGACACCGTCTGCTCAGCCACCTGCTGGCGCTGCAGCGCCGATTCCTCGAGCGCCAATCGTGTTTCCTTCCCGCGCTCCTGCGACAGCTCGATCAACACGCGCAGCTCGCCCTGTTGCAGCTCGCCGTCCAGCCAGCCCCAGTAGTCCTCGAGCACCGAACCGGCCGTGCTGCGCGCCAGCGCTTCCGCTTCGCGTGCGAGCAGCCGCGCGGTGAGCCAGCGGATCGTGGTGGCCAGCAGCTTTTCCTTGTCCTGATAGTGATACAGGACGAGCGCCTTCGACACCGACGCCTCTTCGGCTATCGATTGTAACGAGAGCGCGCCGCCGCCATCGCGCGCAGCGCAGCGCAGCGTCGCCCCGAGCAGTCGCTCACGGGCTTCTGCAGCGCGCACATCCTGTCGACGGGCGGCTGGCATTCTCGTCAGGCGGTCACGCGGTCACCCAACGACGGCACCACGACGTTGAATCCGTCGTTGCGCAACGTGGCTGCGAATGCGTCCTGCGCCTCGGCTTCGCCATGCACCAGGTACACTGCGCGCGGTCCCGGGCCATCGCCACGCACGCGTGCGATCCAGCTCCGCAGGTCGCGCCGGTCGCCGTGCGCGCTGTAGCCGTTGAGCACCTCCACCTGCGCGCGCAGCGGAATCTCGTCGCCAAAGACCTTGACCATCGGCGCCCCCTCGAGGATGCGGCGCCCCAGCGTGTGCTCGGCCATGAAGCCGACGATCAGGATCGTGTTCCGCGCATCGTCGGCGCCGTTGGCCAGGTGATGCAGGATGCGTCCCGACTCCGCCATCCCCGACGCGGCGATCACGACCATCGGTCCGCGCATCGCGTTGAGCTCCTTCGACTCCGCCGTGTCTCGCGTGTAGCGCACGAGGTCGAAGCGAAAGAGCTCGGCCGCTTCCTGCACGAGATGTTCGGACCGGTCGAAGATGTCGGGGTGCATCTCGAAGACCGACGTCGCGTCGATCGCCAGTGGCGAGTCGATGAAGATCGGGATCTCGGGGATGCGCTTGGCCCGCGCCAGCGCGTGCAGGTCGTACACCAGCTCCTGCGTCCGCCCCACCGCGAAGGCGGGGATGAGCAGCTTCCCTCCGCGCTTCGCGACTTGCGTCACGATCTCGGCCAGGCGCGCCTGTGCGTCTTCGAGCGCCGGATGATCGCGGTTGCCGTACGTCGACTCCATGATCACCACGTCCGCTCCCACGGGGGGCTCGGGATCACGGATGATCGGCAGCCCGGAGCGCCCGATGTCGCCGGAGAAGACCAGGCGAGTCGTCTTTCCGCCCTCGTCGCACTCGAGGATCACCGATGCCGAGCCGAGAATGTGCCCCGCTTCAACGAAGGTCAGGTGGATCCCCGGGAGGATCTCGACGCGCTTGTGGAACGGGACGGAGATCATGTTCTCCACCGTGCGCGCCGCGTCGCGCATGGTGTACAGCGGGTCGGCGTGCTCCTTGTTTCGCCGGGTTAGGTACTCGGCATCCTTCTCCTGAATGTGGGCCGAGTCGGCGAGCATGATCGCGCACAGGTCGCGCGTCGCCGGCGTACACCAGATCGTGTTGGCGTATCCTTCCCGCAGGAGGAGCGGGAGCCGTCCGGAGTGGTCGATGTGTGCGTGCGAGAGCACCACCGCATCCAGCTCACCCACATCGAAGGGGAGGCGACGATTCTTCGCCTCCGACTCCGCGCGACGTCCCTGAAAGAGCCCGAAGTCCAGCGCAATCGTCTTCCCGTCCATGCGGACCAGGTGACACGAGCCAGTCACCTCGCGTGCGGCGCCTGCAAACTCGATCTCCACGGATGCGCTCCCGCCTTCGTCGTGGTCGCGGCGGCTCCGCCCCCGCCTCAGCCTTCTGTGCTGGGCGCGAAATTAGTACCTTGGCCGCCATGCACACCACCCCTGCCGAGCCCTCGCTCACGATCGTCAGGCACCCGCTCATTCAGCACAAGCTCACGCTGATGCGGGACCGTCGTACGCCCAAGAAGATCTTCAAGGAGCTCGTCGACGAGATCGCGATGCTCATGGCGTACGAAGCCACCGCCTCGCTCTCGCTCGACGAGATCGTGGTGCAGACTCCACTTGAGCAGGCGACCGGCTGGCAGGTGAGCGGTAAGAAGCTTACGCTCGTGCCGATCCTTCGCGCGGGACTCGGCATGGTCGAAGGGATCTTGCGACTCGTCCCCTCGGCGCGCGTCGGACACATCGGGCTCTATCGCGATCACGACACGCTCGAACCGGTCGATTACTACTTCAAGGTTCCAGGCGACGCGTCGGAGCGCGACTTCTTCCTGCTCGATCCGATGCTCGCCACTGGCGGCAGCGCAGTCTCGGCGATCGATTCACTCAAGCGCACCGGCGCCACGCGCATCCGCTTTCTCTGCTTGGTGGCCGCCCCCGAGGGCGTGCGTCGCGTGCACCAGGCACACCCCGATGTGCCCATCTACTGCGCCGCGCTCGACCGCGAACTCAACGCGCACGGCTACATCCTCCCGGGCCTCGGCGACGCCGGCGACCGACTCTTCGGCACGCGCTGACGTCGCACGATCGGTTGCTTGGTCTCACAGCAGCTGACGAGTGCTGGGAAAATCGTCTCTTGTTCGCAAACACGAGCATTACTACATTCCGCCCGATTCCGGGATCTGCCGCGCCGCTCCACCTGCGCCTTGGTCGTTGATGCTCATCAATCTGCTGCCGGACTTCTTTGCAGTCCTGAACAGCACCGATCGAGTCGCCGCCTACCAGCAGTACTTCGAAGCGCATCGCCCCCGGCTGTCCGCCTACTGGCACAACTACGTCTTCGATCCCGACAGCGAGCACTTCCTCGACGTTGTCCGGATGACGACCCAAGCCGATCGCTCGGACCTGCGTGCCATGCTCGAGCGCACGGATGTCGTCTCGCTCGCTCGCGATACCGAGGCGAAATGCGCCGAGTTGTTAGGCACCGACGTCGATCTGGATGTCGTGCTCATGGTGGGAGTCGGCGGCGCCAACGCCGGTGAGCTCGTCGTCGCGGGGCGCGGCATCGCCTTCGTCTGTCTCGAGCACTTCACCGGCGTCGCCAACCCCGAAACGCAGGGGCTGGGTCTCGATCCCGAGCTCATCCCGCTCTGGCTCGCGCACGAGATTGCGCACGCGGTGCGTTACACCTCGCCGCGCAGTCGCAGCGAAATGCGCCGGCTCATCGACGAAGCAGACGGCTACTACTCCTACTGGGAAACGGGGCGTCGCGCCTCGGTGCGTGAACTCCTCGCCAACGAGGGACTCGCCGTGAGCGTCTCGCGCATGGTGAGCCCGGGACACGCGGCGTGGGAGTACTACGGCTACGGTCGCCGCCAGTATGCGCGCGTGCGTGAGCTCGAGGCGCACATCTCTCGCGCCGTCGCGCAAGAATTCGATCACCACGCCCTCGGGTTGCGGCTGCGGTACCTCATGGGTGGCACGAGCGATGACGCGCGCACCGTCGATCGCGTCGTGATCCCCGAGCGCGCCGGCTACTTCATTGGCGCCCGCATGGTGGAGGCTGCCATCGAGCAGCGCGGCGCCGCCTGGGCCATTCGTGCCTCGGCCGAGGAACTCATCGAAGTGGCGCGCAGCACGGCGGCGTCTGCCTAACGCTTCACCGGCGCGCGACTCGGCACGGCGTCGAACGTGCAGTCGCGAGCCCCGCTCGCGCGATCGTCACTTCCCCACGCAGAACGACGAAAAGACGCGGTCGAGGACGTCTTCCACGTCCACGCTTCCGATCAGCTCGTCCAACGCATGGGTGGCGCTGCGAATGTGAATCGCCGCCACCGACGCTGGCGCCCCGTTGGAGCGCCACACGGTGAGAAAGCGGTCGATCTCGTCCTGCGCCACCTGCAATGCCGCGCGGTGACGCTCGCGCGTGACCACGGGTAGCTCGGGGTGTACATCGCCCACGTAGCGTTCGAGCACCGTGTGCACTTCGTTGAGCAGCCGGTCGAGCCCCAGTCGCATGGTGGCGCTCACGGCCACCGTCGCCTCGACACCATCGAAATCCACCGACACGTCTGCATCATCGCCCGTCATCGCGTCGGCCTTGGTGAGCACCGCCACACGCGGCGCCATCCCGAGCGCTTCGACGTGGGTGAGCGCCGATTGAAGCGCTTCGGGCGTCTCGCCGCATAGCAGCACCACATGCGCGTCGCGAACATGGCGCTCGCTGATTTCGATGCCCAGCCGCTCCACGACATCGCTGGTGGCGTGCAGCCCCGCGGTGTCCACCAGCCGCAACGGCCACGTCCCCGACTCCACCCGTGCCTCGATCGCGTCACGCGTGGTGCCGGGAATGTCGGTGACAATCGCCCGCGTCTCACCAAGCAGCGCGTTGAAGAGCGATGACTTTCCCGCGTTTGGGGGGCCGGCAATCACCACCAGCGCCCCGTCGCGCGCGATTTCGCCGAGCGGAACCGTGGTGAGCAACCGCTCCACCCCGGCGCGCGCCTCGCGGGCCGCGACCGTGATGGTGTCACGCGCGATCGGCCCGTCGTCTTCTTCGGGAAAGTCGATGTCGTAGGCCAGGAGCGCTTCCACGTGCAGCATGCGCTCGCGCAGGTCACGCAGCGTGCGACTCAGGCCACCGTCGAGCTGACGAACGGCCGCACGGCGCAGCGCGTGTGTACGCGCGTCCACGAGGTCGGCGATCGCTTCGGCCTGGAGCAGGTCGAGCTTTCCGTTGAGCACCGCGCGCTGCGTGAACTCCCCGGGCTCCGCACTGCGCACACCAAGACGCGCGAGTGCCTCGAGAATCGCCGCCGAGACGGCGACACCGCCGTGACACGCGATCTCCACCATGGGCTCGCCCGTGAACGAACGCGGCGCATTGAAGCGCGTGACCAGTACCTGGTCGATGACGCCGTCGTCGCGCTCATCGCGCACCACGCTGCGCGTCACGTGGCGCGCCTGCTCGGGCCACGGGAAAATCAGTTGTGCCGCCACCTGATGCGCAGCACCCCCGCTCAGGCGGACGATCGCAATAGCGCCGCGCCCTGCAGGGGTGCTCAGCGCGGCGATGGTGTCATTGCGGACCAGCATCGACGCTCCTGGTGATACTTCGACGTCCTCGTGTGCGCGGCGCAGCTATCCCTTCTTTCCGCCGCCGCCCCCCTGCTTGCCTCGCTCGTTGGCAATCAACCACTGCTGCGGGATCGCCGCAATGTTCTGGATGGCGTAATAGAGGTTGAGCCCAGAGGCAAAATTCGCGAA
Source organism: uncultured Gemmatimonadaceae bacterium (assembly GCA_964560345.1). Taxonomy (GTDB): domain Bacteria; phylum Gemmatimonadota; class Gemmatimonadetes; order Gemmatimonadales; family Gemmatimonadaceae; genus SCN-70-22. Next base: position 50,521 of record CAZLLP010000014.1, on the reverse strand, counting down.
CAGGAACGTCATCATCACCGGGAAGATGTACAGCATCATCTTCGCCTGCGGGTTGGGCGGCGAGTTGCGCATCCCGACCCACGAAAGGAAGAACATCGAGACCCCCATCAGCAGCGGCACGATGTAGAAAGGGTCCTTGATCGAGATGTCGGCGAGCCACAGGAAGGGGACGCCGCGAAACTCGATGGTGTTCTGGAAGACAAAGAAGAGCGCGAAGAGCACCGGCATCGGAAGCAAGAGCGGCAAGCACCCGGCAAAGGTGCTGAACGGGCTCATGTCGTGCTCCTTGTACACCCGCATCATCTCCGACTGCAGCTTCTGCGGATCGGCCTTGTAGCGCTTCTGGATGTCGTTCAGCTCCGGCTGGATGCGCTGCATCTTCATGCTCGTGCGCATGGCGCCGTGGTTGAGCGGCCAGAGGATCAGTCGCACCGCCACGCCGAAGATCACCAACAGCCAACCGTAGTCGAGCTTGAGCGTCGCGCGCATCCACAGCAAGATCTTCATCACCAAGGTGGCAAAGGGCTGCACCACGCCCTGCAGCCAGCCGCCGTACGGATTCGAGTTCTCGAACTCACGCCCGAGGGCCTGCAGTCGCTTGTACTGCTGCGGCCCGGTGTAGAGATCAAACCGGAAGGTCCCGCTGTTGAGTCGCGTGACGATCGTGCCGTTGGCGCTGGTCGCACGCTTCGAGGTTCGCGCGCCGCCGACGGCTACCGTCTCGGCAAAGCTGTCGTCGCCCTCATTGGCCAGCACACCGACGATGAAGTACTTCGACTTCGCCGCCACCCACGCCAGCGGACCCTGCACCAGCATTCGCTCGCCTGGATCCAGCTTTCCGAATGGAATCCCTTCGGCGTTCCGCACGCGAGGCTTGGCCGCGTAGGCGAAGTGATTCTGGTCATCGACCGAATCGGCCTCAAACGAGTGGAACGTCGTCGGCAAGTCGATCAGGACAAATCGAGCCGGGTTGCCAGCCGCATCATTCCCGACGCTTCCTTCCACGCGCGCGAGAAAGGAGTCGGGGACAACGGTGTACGTGAGCTGAATGGCACGACCGTTCGCGGTCGCACGATACACCAGCACGCTGGCGCCGTTGACCGCGGTCGAGCGCTCCACCGTGAAGGGCACGCGCGCCAGCGCGATCGTGTCGCTTACCCCGAGCACGCGATAGCTGAGAAGCGGTGCGCCGCGCCCCGCAGTGATCGCGACGTGCTTGTTCACCTTGTCCAACGCCTTGTAGCTGGGCAGGATCACCCGAACGGGAGCCGCTCCCACGCTGCTGAACTCGAACTCCGCGGTAGCACTCGATACCGTTGTCGACTCGGCACGTGCCGTCGTCGCTGCAGCTGACGAGTCTGTTCCGGACGCCGGTGCGGCCTGAACGGTGGCGGGCGCTCCAGCGGCGGGCGGCGTGGCTGCCGCACCAGGGGTGCTCGCGGCGTTGGCCGCGGGGCCCCCAGTCACCGCCGCGGCAGGAGCCGCAGCAGGCGCTTTGTTGGCGGGTGTCTTCGGCAGCGCCGTCGGAAAGAGCTTCGGCGTGACAATGATGACGATCGCGACGAGCGCGAGGGCCAGGATGGTGCGTTTATCCATCGCAGCGAGAGTGGATCAGGGCACAGGATCGAATCCGCCGGGGTGCAGCGGATGGCAGCGGGCAATGCGCCGCGCGGCCAGGATGGAACCGCGAAACGCGCCGTGTTTCTGGAGCGCCTCGATGGCGTACTGCGAACAGGACGGATAGAAGCGACAGACCGCTGGCAGCAACGGACCGATGAACATCTGGTAAATCCGCACCAGGGCCACGGCTACGTGTCGCATGCCGATGTCCCCCTTGGGTCGAGTCGCTGCAGCCTTGGCACCAATTGCTCCACGTCCTCACGCAATCGGTCGAAGGACAGTCCGTATGCCGAACGCTGCGCCCAGACCACCAGATCCACGGGAATGCCTAACGGCAACACGTAGCTCCGTACGAGTTCCCGCAAGCGCCGTTTCAGGGTGTTGCGACCCACCGCGTCATGCCCATAGCGCGGGACGACGATGCCGGCACGTAGGCGCGCGTGAGGGGAAGCACTCACCCGAACCAGTAGTGCGCTCGTTCGGAGAGCCTTCCCCTCTAGTCGAATGCGCTCGAGGTCCGCACCGCGCGTCAGACGACTCGCGCGGGCAAACCGGCGGTGGCTAGGCGGCCGCGTACTTCGACGGCAGTTTGACCGTCAACTGCTTACGCCCCTTCTTACGACGGCGGCTGAGTACAGCGCGCCCCCACCGCGTTTCCATGCGCGCACGGAAGCCATGCGTGCGGAGGCGGCGCTTGTTCCGCGGACGATACGTCGGCTTGCCCATTCCTATCTCCGAAAGCTACTGAAAATCGTGGGGAAAGAACGCGAAGGATAGAAGCTTACGCCTTGCATGTCAACGGGTTAGCTGTTGCTCGCATTCGCGAGGAATTGACTTTTCCACACGACGTACCTACGTTCGCCCGCCCCGCCTTTTCCACATCGACATGGACCTCTCGGCGCCCGACGCCTGGCAACGCCTGCTCGACTTCGTCAAACGAGACATGCCGGAACAAATGTTCCGTACATGGCTCGAACCTGCTGCGCCTGTTGAATTTACGGGATCGCAACTTGTCATTCGCGTCGCCGATCAGTTCGCTGCCGACTGGAACGAATCCAAGTTCAGCGAACTCCTCGACGCCGCCGCTCCAATGGCGCTCGGCCATCCGTGTCACGTCGTTTTCCGAGCCGACGAGGAGCGACAACAGCGTCCGCAGATGGATCTGTTTTCGCAAACCACGCCAAATGCGCCGAAATCCGGGGTTGCCAACGCACGCACCTACGTCCCGCCGATTCTTTCAGCCCGATACACCTTCGATCAGTTCGTCATCGGCAAGTCGAACGAGGTCGCAGCCGCGGCGGCGCAAGCTGTCGCACAAGCACCAGGACGAGTCTACAACCCGCTTTTTATCTACGGCGCCACCGGAATTGGAAAGACACACCTCATGCAGGCGGTCGCCCACGAACTCCTCCAGCGAAATCCCGGAATGCGAGTTCTCAACATGGGCGCCGAACAGTTCACCAACGAGTACATCAACGCCATTCAGACTCGTACCACCAACGAGTTTCGCCGGCGGTTTCGAGAGTGTGATCTCCTCCTGATCGATGACGTGCACTTCCTGAAGGGCAAGGAAGCGACGCAAGAGGAGTTTTTCCACACCTTCAATAGCCTCTACGAAAATGGACGTCAGATCATCATGACGTCCGATCGCCCCCCATCCGAAATTCCGGGAATTGAAGCGCGCCTGGTTACACGATTTCAGTGGGGAATGGTTGCCGATATCGAGCTTCCTGACCTCGAACTTCGTATCGCAATTCTCAGGAAGAAATCAGAAGTCGATCAGCTCCAGCAAACGATTCCCGATGAGGTGATTCGCTTCCTCGCTGAACACATTCGTTCCAGCGTCAGAGAGCTCGAAGGAGCAGTTATCCGATTACTCGCGTACTCCTCGCTTCGCCGCCGAGATATCACCATCGCGCTGGCACAGGAAGCGCTTCGTGATAAGCTTCGCCGTGACGACAATGGCAAGCTCAGTGAGCTAGCTCCGATTACTCCTGAACGCATCCAGGAGATCATTGCCTCCGAGTGGGGAGTGACCGCAGAAGGATTGAAATCAAAAACCCGAACTAAAACGCTCACAGTTCCTCGACAAGCGGCCATGTATTTGTGCCGAGAGCTACTCGGAATGCAACTCGTCGAAATCGGCCAGCGATTTGGTGGTAGAGATCATTCAACAGTTATCCACAGCCTCGAGCGTGCAGAAGAGCTTTCCCTTGCTGATTCCACATTTCAGGCCCGAATAACCCAAGCACGCAGACGCCTTACTTCGTAATCACCAGCCATACACAGTGAGTACAGCAACAATCCACATATCTTGACTTCAGCCAAGTTCTGCTGAATCAATCACTTGTCCTCTTTTCCCAACTCATCAACAGAGTATACTAGCTCTACTAGTTCTTTCTTCTTTTACATACCTAGATACAACAACCAAAGTCCTCCGCCACGAGGCCCGACTCCCCAATGCGTCTTACCATCAGTCGTGAGAAGCTCCAGGAAGCTCTCACAGCTGTCGCTGCAGCGGTTCCAACAAAAACGACATTGCCAGTTCTTGGGAATCTGCTTCTCGAGACTACTGACAAGGGTCTCCGTTTGTCTGGAACTGATCTGGATATTGGGGTGAGTACCGAGGTCTTGGCTGATGTTGAGTCGCCAGGAGCTATCACAGTACCGGCAAAGAAGCTTACGGAAATCGTTCGTGAACTTCCGCCTGCTCCTGTAAAGCTCTCAGCTGCAGGTGAGCAGCGGATTACGCTCGAATGTGGTCGCTCAAGATTTAAGCTGCTTGGATTACCGCGGGATGAGTTTCCTGCATTTCCTGGTGTGGACTTCAGTAAGTCATGGCGTGTTCGATCTGGTGATCTGCAGAAGCTGATTTCTCATACGGCGTTTGCAGTTTCGACTGAAGAGAGTCGACCGATCCTGAATGGTGTTTTATGGGAGGTTCGCGAGAAGGAGACTCGCATGGTCGCGACAAATGGCCATCGCCTCGCGAAGATGGAAACACCCTATACGGGGTCGTTGACTGGCGATTTTATCATTCCCCCGAAAGCTCTTGAGCAAGTGCGCCGGCTCTTTCCCTCTGACGAGGAGCTGGAAGTGGCTCGTGGGGAAAATCATCTAGCGTTTCGCTCGCCGTTTACGTCGGTCTTTACGCGCTTGATCGAAGGTCCGTATCCCAACTACGACCAAGTAATTCCGCGTGATAACAATCGCGTCGCGATCATCGATAAAACGGCTCTACAAAGCGCGCTGAAGCGAATGGCGGTTGTTGCTTCTGATCAAACCCATCGAGTGAAGCTGTCGTTTAACTCGGCGCTCTTGAAGTTCTCAGTAGCGACGCCTGATCTGGGTGAAGGCCAGGATGAACTTCCGATTCGCTATGATGGGGATCCGATCGATATCGGATTCAATGGCATGTACCTACTCGAAATCCTCCGTTACATGCCGACAGAAGAAATTCGGTTCACCTTCAAGGAACCTGAGCGTGCTGCCACGCTGGAACCGGAGAACTGGAGTGAACCTGGCAAGTACCTGTGTCTGGTAATGCCACTCCGGCTCGTTGATTGATCATTGGCGAACGGCAAACTTCGTCGTCGCACGCTGGTGAAGACGCTGTGTACGTACTGCGCTCTGGAACGTCAGATCACTTTGAAGTCTGATCGTCACTTCGCCAGGAAGCGTGCGTGTGGTGTTGTGACGACTGATTTCAGCGTCTCCCGAGATTTGTCCGCTCATTCGCATGGGAAGAACACGAGACGAATCAGCAGTAACAGTCCCCGCGATGCGGTAGCGAAAAACACTATCCGTCAATCGAGGAGTGGGTGCAGAATCCGGTGAGAAGTACAGCGTGTAGTGAACGACGATTCCAGTCTGGCACGCGGTGTATAAGAGGGAGTCGCGCATAGTGCGCGACTCCCTCATTGTTTGCGTGACAAACTGGACAACGAGCACTGGCATGACAGGCGATACCAGCGTTGCAGCTGGCGAGCACTCCGAGGTCATTGGACCGTTGAGCATCCGCTGCGTCCGGAGGTCGCGTGTAACGCTGACGCGGATTGGCGTTCTTGGTCTGGCGATGATTTCAGGCGGTAGCTCACGCCCTCGAGGGAGCTGGTACCCGGAGTCTGATCGCACGGTGACAGTGATCGAACTGTCTCGGCCAATCGTGAGAATACTGGCGACCGACTCGTGATAGATCACCGAATCGCGAGGAGCAGATGCCACATCCGTATCGGACCCGATGACCGTTGACGTCACGTCATAGAGTGCAGAATCCGGCGTTATGGTGATGGGCCGAGTCGGAGACGGCGGCGAAAGAGGTGGGGGCGGCGATGCAACCGGTTGCACTGGTGTGGTTGGCGCAGGAACTGGCGTCGTACGCGCACAACCAATCACAATCGTGGTCGCGGCGCACTGTATCAGACGCTGCAACGCGCGATGTGTGCGTCGGAATCCCCGAGCGGAGACAGGAGTCAGGAGCATGCTGGCCTGTAAGCCGGGTTCTGTCGGATCAAAGATCCGGATGATCATTCCTCTCGGCGTGATGTCACCATCACGCTCCAGCAGCCAACCCGCGGCGTCTTGATCGAGAAGGACTGTCTCTCGCCGCCTATTTGGCCTTGCTCCAACTGGGGTTTACCGTGCCGCCACCGTTACCGGTGACGCGGTGGGCTCTTACCCCACCTTTTCACCCTTACCAGTACCGAAGTACTGGCGGTTTGTTTTCTGTGGCACTTTCCGTCACAGCTCATCGCTGTGCCCAGGTGTTACCTGGCAGTTTGTCCAAGGAGCCCGGACTTTCCTCGGCAAAAAACGGTTGCCCGTCTCTGACGCGATCATCCGGCCAGCATGTACCTGACACCAGCAATATAGTGGGTGGGTCGGACGTGACGATCGGATCAAAATCACCTCCCGCTGGAGTTGATCCCGATCGGTCGAGGTGACAGCGGAGTGACGCAGCGGCGGTACTCTTGCGCTCGACTTCCAACGGACGGCGCGCGATGAGTCAGGCATGGCGTGGAGGAGCACCAGGCACAGCGGCGGGCGGACTTCCTCGAGGCGACGTCACTCGAGTGACCACGATGCTGACGGCTGATGAGCGAATGCGTGTTGACGCGGTCGGTATGGGATTGATCCACGCCTATCATCGCGAAACGGTCGACGATCTCCGTCGTGACCTCAGGACCGAGCGCGTCCGTGCGCTCATTTTGTCGACTGCCATGGCGCAACGCGTGAGCGTCTCGAGCATGGCGCGGATGGTACGCGAGTTTCCGCGGGTTCCGACGGTTGCAATCCTCTCGCAGTTCGACCGTTCGACGGTGCGGACCGTGCTGTCGCTGGGGCAATGCGGCATTCGAACGCTGATCGACGTCCGCGAGCCTACCGGCTGGCGCGAGTTGCAGTCCGTCCTGCTCAGCGAGCGCACCTCTGACGTCCAGCGTCTGGCGATGTCGCGGCTGGCGATCGACTTGGCGAATGCGCCGGCGGGTACGCGACGGTTTTTCGAGACGCTGTTTGACGTCGCGGCGCGGACACCGACAATTCGAGCCTTTGCTCGTGTGCTCGGACTCGTCCCTGGTACCCTGATGAGTCGATTCTTTCGCGCCAAGCTCCCACCGCCCAAGCGATATCTCGCCTATGCCAGGCTCACGTGTGCTGCGCGGTTGTTCGAGAACCCTGGGGTGTCCGTGTCGAGCGTGTCGAATCAGCTCGATTATTCATCGCCGCAAAGCTTCAGCCGGCACGTGCGGTCGATCCTGAACATGAGCGCGATCGAGTTCCGGATGCGCTATGACGGCGATGGAATGATCGACTGCTTTCGGGAGCAGCTCATCCTGCGCCACCTTGCCACCTGGCAGCGCTTTGATCCCCTCGGGCGGTCCGCGCGTAGCATCGGCATCGAAAAGTCGACCGGTGAGGCGCGTGCGCACGCCTTCCGTTCGCCTTCGGTGAAGGTGCGAAGCGTTGCCGAGCAGGAACGCCCGGTCCCACGCGTGGCCGAAGCCGAGCTAGATCGAGGGAAGGAGCGGGAGGATTTCGGCGGCGCGGGCGAGTGAAACGACCGTAAGCCCGGCCGCTTCGATGGCTTCCCGACCGCCCTCTTCCCGGTCGACGAGCGCCAGCACACCGACGATCTCGGCGCCGTGCGCACGCAGGACCTCGACCGCCTTGAGGGCGGAGCCGCCGGTGGTGATCACATCCTCGACCACGACAACTCGATCGCCCTCGCGATATGGTCCTTCGACCTGGCGTCCCGCGCCGTGCGCCTTGGCTTCCTTGCGCACCGTGAAGGCGCGCAGAGGGCGAGCCGTGGTCGCGCTGGCGTAGGAAATGGCGTACGCGATGGGGTCGGCGCCGAGGGTGAGGCCGCCGATGGCGTCGACGGTGGTGACTCCAAAGACGCGTTGCACGGTGGCAAGTCCCAGGGCCCCGATGAGCACGAGGCCCTCCGGGCTCATCGTCGTTAGGCGCGCGTCGATGTAGAGGTTCGACGTGCGGCCGGAGGCGAGGACGAAGTGCCCGCGCTTGGCGGAACGCTGCGCGAGTAGGGTGACGAGCTGCTGTTGCGTGTCCATGAGTGGGGCTAGCGGCGGAACAGCCCTCGGACCTTCGAGAAGAGCCCGGACTCCTCGGCTTCCGGCGGCGCCGCAGCCAGCAGCGCCTCATGCAGTTCGCGAGCGAACACGAGGATGTCGGAATAGCGATCGCCCGGCTGCCGAGAGAGTGCCTTCATGATCACGCTCTCGACGCGCGGGCCGAACTCCAGGTTGGGCCGGGCCTTGTTGAGCGGGATCGGGGGCTGCGAAAGAAGCTGCGTGAACATTTCACGAGGGCTCTTGGCGAGATAGGGCAACGCCCCCGTGAGCAGGAAGTAGGCAATGGTGGCCAGCGAGTACTGGTCGGCCGCTGGCGTCACGAGCTCGCCGGAGAGCGCTTCGGGGGCGACGTACATCAGCGTCCCCACGAAGTAGCCTGCGCGCGTGAGGCGCTCGTCCTGGCGTGTGTCGGTTGCGGCTGCGATACCGAAGTCGAGGAGCTTGGTGGCGCCGGAGACGGGATCGTACATGGCATTGTCGGGTTTCAGATCGCGATGAACGATCCCCGAATCGTGCGCGGCCTTGACGGCCTCGCCAATGCTCAGGATGATGCGAGCGACTTCGTCTCGCGGAAGCGGGGCGTGCTCCTTGGCGTAGCGCTCCAGGAGTTCACCCGGTGCCCACTCGATGACCAGGTAGTGGTATCCGTCGGCTTCCCCTGTCTCGATGGTACGAATGACATTGGGATGGATGACGCGTTTGCCGAACTCGGCTTCACGATTGAATCGTGCGACGGCAGTCTTCTCGTGGCGGAGCTTGTCGCGAAGCACCTTGAAGGCCACTTGGCCATTCACGGGATGCTCGGCACGATAGACGACAGAAGTGCCGCCTTCTCCAACGAGACTTTTCAGCGCGTAGCCGGCGATTGAACGCCCGACAAGATTTTCCTTGGACACGGCGCCGAACCTAATGGTCCCCCAGTAGGGCAGCAAGCAATGCGCAACATTTGCTTCCGCTCGTATTTTCCGGCCTCGCAGGCCACGCACGTCTCCCTCGCACGCGTCCAGGACGCGGCTTCCCGCCATATGCGCACCTTCTTTGTCGGCTTCGCGGCACTCCTCACCCTCTCGGGATGTGCTTCCGGAAAGGGAGCGACCACTGGTGGAAGTGGTGGACAGGCACCGCAACCGGCGGCTGCCACGGCGCCTGTTTCGAATCGACGCATTCCCACGCAGCCCGATCCCATCACGCTGTACCGCCGACTCGGATTGCTGGCCGAAGGCGGTGAGACGCCGTTCGTCGGGGCCCTGGCTTTTCTCTCGGGAAAGACGAACGACTCGACCATCATGGTCCTGACGGTCTCCATGGCCAATCGTTCGCTGCGGTTTGGCCGCGAGGGCGATCGTTACCGCGCGTCGTACAACGTGGGTCTCGAGATCAAGCGCGGCGCCAATGTCGTCCACGACATCAACGCCAAGGAGTCGGTGCGGGTCCTCGCGTTTCGCGAGACACAGCGCACCGACGAGGCGGTGCTGTTTCGACAGATCGTGACACTCGCGCCGGGGATGTACGATCTGCGACTGACGGTTCGTGATGACTCGATGTCGCGCGGGAGCGCGATCGAAGCGACGATTGGGGTCCCCAAGTTCGTCGATGGGTCGGTCTCGTCTCCCATTGCCTTCTACGAAGCAACGGCGCGCGAAACGCTGGACTCACTTCCGCGATTCGTGGCGACGCCGCGCAGCACCGCCGTGTTTGGGCGTGACACCGTGCTCTCGATCTACGTGGAAGGGTATGGCCCCGGGTCGACGTTTCCGCTGCGCATGTCGGCCCGATCCGAAGGGGCCAACGCGACGCTGTGGAGCGATTCGCTGATGCTGCCGCGTCGAGGGAATCTCTTTGCCGGGACGTTCAACGTGCCGCTGTCTCGCCTGGGTGTTGGCGTGATGTCGATCGGTGTGTCTCGCGCGGGGAGTCCGGACACGCTGCGAGCACCGCTGTTTGTGGCCTTCGGGGAAGACCTACCGGTCGCGACGTTCAACGAGATGCTCGACTACCTGCGCTACTTCGTGAGCGCGTCGCGCTTGCAGGCGATGCGGGATGCCGCGCCCGATCAGCGAGCGGCGATGTGGGCGACCTTCCTCCGCGAAACCGATCCCATTCCGCAGACGCCGCAGCACGAGGGGATGCGCGACTATTTCTCGCGTATCGCGCAGGCCAACGCGCGTTTCCGGGAAGAGGGGGCGGCCGGGTGGCTCACCGATCGCGGGCGCGCCTTTGTTGCACTCGGCGCGCCGGACCAGATCATCGAGCCGAATCTGAGCGACATGAACCAGCGTGGCCGCACGCAGATCTGGGAGTACCGCCAGCATCGGCTGCAGATCGTGTACGTCGATCAGACCGGATTTGGGCGGTGGCGGATGACGATCAGTTCGGAGACGGAATTCGAAGGGGTCGTGCGCCGTATTCTGCCATAGTCCGAAATCGAGTCCATACTACCGAGGCCCCTTATCGTATTGATTTACATAGCCTTCTCTTGACATATCAGACTTTCGGTCCTAAATAGGCCGGCGCTAGTTCGCTGGGCTAGTGGTCCAGCTCGCGTGCGCTCTGATACCCTGTAGGAGGCAACTCGTATGGCCAAGGGGAAGGTGAAGTGGTTCAATGACGCCAAGGGTTTTGGCTTCATCGAACAAGATTCCGGAGAGGACGTATTCGTGCACTTCTCCGCCATCCAGATGGATGGATTCAAGACCCTCGCCGAGGGTCAGATGGTGGAATTCGAAGTGGAAAGTGGCGCGAAGGGGCTGCACGCGAGCAGCGTTACCCGGGCCTGAGCGCACGACGCCGGCGAAGACGGCGTCACCAACTCGAGTTTCGACACCGCCTGCCCCATGCGTGGCAGGCGGTTTGGTTTTTCGGCCTGGCGGTTGGGCCATACGCACTCGGCGTCGTCGGGGTGCCTCTCCCGCGAACGAGATTCGCGCTAGAGTTGTGCGAGCGTTTCCGCGGTGACTCGATCCGCGCTTACCCACGCCGCACCAGCCCCTACCTCGCGTGCCTCCCGTTACTCCCCCGTCTGCGCCGACGCTCTTCCTGGTCGACGGCTACGCGCTCATCTACCGCGCGTTTTTTGCCTTGCTCTCTCGCCCGCTGACCACCGCTCGCGGCGAAAACACGTCGGCCGCGTGGGGGGTGGTGAACTTCCTGCAGCGCCTGGTCGCCAAGCACCGTCCGGAGTATCTGGGGTGGGTGCATGACTCGGGGTTGTCGTTCCGTCACGAGGTGTATCCCGCGTACAAGGCGACGCGGGAGAAGCTCACCGAGGAGCTGCAGGCGGACTTCGACACGGGGTTGGAGCGTATCAAGGAGCTGCTGGAGGCGTTCCGCGTCCCGGTGCTCGCGGTGGAGGGATTCGAGGCCGACGACGTGATCGGGACCTTGGCGGCGCAGGGGGTCGCGCAGGGGCTCAACGTCGTGATCGTCTCGGGCGACAAGGACTTTCAGCAGTTGGTGCGTCCCGGCGTCTGGCTGCTCAATCCCGGGCGAGGGGGGCCGGCGTCGGTCGACGAGAGTTGGGTCGGCATGGAGAACGCCAGCGACCGACTGGGGGTCGCCCCCGCCTTCGTCACCGACTACCTCGCGCTGGTGGGCGATACGTCGGACAACGTCCCGGGCGTCCCCGGGATTGGCGAGAAGACGGCCAAGGAGCTGGTCGACGCCTACGGTGAACTGGAAGAGATCCTGGCGCACGCGGCCGAGGTGACAAAGAAGCGTCCGCGGGAAGCGTTGCTGGCCCACGTGGAGCAGGCGCGCTTGTCGAAGGACCTGGTCACGATCCGCGAGAACGTCCCCATCGCGCTCGACCTCCCGGCGTTGCAGCGGCGGACCCCCGATGCGACGCGACTGCGACAGTTGTACAACGAGCTCGAGTTCACCTCGCTCCTGAAAGATGTGAAGGACGCCCCGGCGGCCAGCGGCGGTGCCGCGGCCGGCGTTGCAGCTGGTGTTGCAGCGGACGAACCAGCGCGCGTTGCAGCTGACGTCACGTACACGGTCGTCGATACCGAGGAGGCGCTGGCCGCGCTGGTGTCGCAGCTCCGCAGCGCGGGGCGGTTTGCCTTCGACACCGAAACGGTTGCAGAACCCGGGAGTCCCACCAAGGTCGATCCGCTGCGGTCACGCCTGGTGTCGATCTCGATTGCCATGCGCACGGGGGAGGCGTTCTACCTCCCGTTTGCGCACCGGATGTGGGAGCCGGAACAAGGGTCGCTCGCCTTCGGCGGCGACGGCGACGCGCTGGCGGCGGGGAGTGCCAAGAGTGCCGCGTCGACCTCGCAGGGACCAGCGGGGGATAGCATCGCAGCTCGTGCGCTGGCGCGCGGGGCCGCACCGGTGCGCAACCTGCCGCCGATCCTGAGCGACGCGTTGTCCGATTTCCGCGCGGTGCTCGAGGATCCCGCCATCGCGAAGGTCGGACAGAACTCCAAGTTCGACGTGCTGGTGTTGCGGTCGGCCGGCGTCACGGTGCGCGGGCTGTCGTTCGACACGATGCTGGCCAGTTACGTGCTCGATCCGGGGCGTCGTTCGCATTCGCTCGACTTGCTGGCGTCGGAGTTCCTGGACCACACGATGACCTCGTACGAGTCGCTGTGTGGAAAGGGGAAGCAGGAGCTGCCGTTCGACGTGGTGCCGATCGAGGCAGCGCGCGACTACTCGTGCGAGGACGCCGACATGACCTGGCGCCTGCACGAACACTTTGCGCCGCAGCTCGACGCTGCCGGGATGACGGCGCTGTTCCACGACATCGAGATGCCGCTGGTGGACGTGCTGGCGGAGATGGAGTGGACGGGGGTCTCGATCGACGTGGCGTGGTTCCACTCGCTCAAGACGCGCTTTGCCCGCGAGCGCGAACGGGTGGAAGAGGAGATCTATGGTGAAGCGGGAGAACGCTTCAACATCAACTCCAACCCGCAGCTGCGGGCGATCCTCTTCGAGAAGTTGCAGCTGCCGATCAAGAAGAAGACGGCGACCGGGCCGTCGACCGATGCCAGCGTGCTGCAGGAACTCGCCGACGAGGGGCACACCCTCCCGACGCTCCTCATGGAGTATCGTGAGCTGTCCAAGCTGGAGTCGACCTATCTGGACACGCTGCCGGCGCTGATACATCCGCGCGACGGACGCCTCCACACATCGTTCAACCAGACCGTGGCTGCCACGGGGCGTTTGTCCTCGAGCGACCCGAACCTGCAGAACATCCCGATCCGGCGCGAACTCGGGCGCGACATCCGGCGCGGCTTCGTCCCGCAGAAGGGGTGGAAGTTCGTCGGTGCCGACTACTCGCAGATCGAGCTGCGGTTACTCGCCCACCTCTCGCACGATCCGGCGTTCGTGCAGGCCTTTCAGGCGGGGGGCGACATCCACCGGGAAACGGCGGCGATCATCTTCGGCGTGCCGCTGGCCGACGTGACCTCCGAAATGCGCGGACGCGCCAAGACAATCAACTTCGCCACCATTTACGGGCAGGGTGCGCACGCCCTCTCGCGCCAGCTCAAGATCTCGAACGCCGAAGCGAAGGAGTTCATCACGACCTACTTCGAGCGCTTTCGCGGGGTGCGGGAGTACCTGGATCGGATGGTGGAGACGGCCAAGACCAACGGCTACGTCGAGACCATCTTCCACCGCCGGCGCTACATCCCGGAGCTCAAGGAGCGGAACTTCAACATCCGCGCGTTCGGGGAGCGCGTGGCGACCAACGCGCCAATCCAGGGATCTGCGGCCGACCTGATCAAGATCGCGATGATCCAGATCCAGCAGGCGCTCGAGTCCTCCCGGCTCGAGGGGCGGATGCTACTCCAGGTCCACGACGAACTGGTCTTCGAGTGCCCGCCGGGCGAGGTGGAGGCGCTGAGCGCGTTGGTGCGCGACAAGATGGAATCGGCGGCCCAGCTCGACGTCCCGCTCGTGGTGGAATTGGGCGTCGGGGACAACTGGCTGGACACGAAATAGAGGGGACGCGGCTCACTACCTGGCCTTGCAACCTGCGCGAGGTGAGGCGAACTGACGCGGTGCGCGCGACGTGCGTGACGTCACATGGGGTTGCTAAGTCTATGTGGAACAACCCGTTGGTCTCGGGGGCGCCGAACGGCCCCGGCATTGCCTTTCCCCAAGGCAGTCCAGCCCCCACTCCTGCGGGGCCCACGTTCGACAGCACGCCAGAAAAGGTGCGCCCATGCGCCAGCGACGTAGCGGCTTTACCCTCATCGAACTCCTGATCGTGGTCGTGATCATCGGAGTGCTTGCGGCCATCGCCATTCCCAAGTTTCAGAACACCAAGGGGAAGGCGAACCTGGCCGCCCTCAAGTCCGACCTGCGCAATCTGGCGACGGCCGAAGAGGCCTACTTCTACCAGAACGGCACGTATACCTCGAACCTGGTCGCGCTCAACCTTCAGCCGTCGCCGGGCGTGACCTTCACCTTCGGGACGGTGAACGCTGGTGGGTGGGGGGCCAAGGTGACGCACCCGCAGGCCTATCCCATCGAGTGCGCGCTGTTCATGGGCGGCGTGCCGGCCTACGCGCCGGCGATCGTCGAAGGGGTCATTAACTGCCAGTAGGGTGAGGCATTATCGTTGGGCGTCATGACGGCGCCCGACGACGAGTACATCGTCTACCTCGAATTCGAACGACGTCGCGAGGGAATGATCCACGCGATGGACGGCGGCCTCTGGTTGCACCGGCACGTGTGGAAGGGGCGCGCGATGGCCCATCTCGTGTCGACGGACCGCGAGCGGCTCCTCGCCTACGGGCGCGTCGTCGGTCTGGCCGAAGAACGCCTCCAGTTCAAGCCCCTCAAGGACCCGCGCACGACCGAGCGTCGCGAGGCGTGGCACTGGGATCTCCTTGGGCGCTTCCTCCCGCCCAAGGCGTCGGCCGACGAACCCGCGACAGAATCCACCACCACCGACTGAATCGAGCGCGTGCTCGGCTGCGCA
>CAZLLP010000014.1:0-35271 GCA_964560345.1 uncultured Gemmatimonadaceae bacterium | reverse complement strand
GCTACGCAGCTACGCAGCTACGCAGCTACGCAGCTACGCAGCTACGCAGCTACGCAGCTACGCGGCTACGCGGCTACGCGGCTACGCGGCTGCGCGTCCTCACCGCTGCTCTGCTGCTGCCCTGCCGCCGCTCCGCCCGCGATCAGCTCCTCCGCTCCGTCAGCGCGGTGTTCAAGCGCCGAGCCTCCGCCCGCAGGTCGCTCGCCTCTTCGCGCAGGGCCGCGCGCAGCGCCGGATCGCGGCGCATGGTGAGATAGCCCTTCGCTCGGCGCCCTGCCCTGCGCATGCGGTCGGAGAGCCAGAAGTCGAGCGAGGCGGCCGGCGGGAGCGTGACGAGGTACGCGACCGCCCACAGCGCGCCGTGATGGTGATCGATGAAGGCGGCCACCAGCGCGTAGAACGCGAGGACGAAGACCAAGCCGCTCACCAGCGTGTGCATCGCCGGCTCGTCGGGGTTTCGGGAGGTGGCCCGCCCGACCCATCGCGCGAGGGTGATCGGGATCCAGTGGTTGATCCGTCCCCACAACGCGACCGGAAAGGTGACGAGCGCAATGCCCCCCTCTCGAACGGCGAACCACGCGCCGGCGGGAGTGGAGATGGGCATCCACAGGTCGTTGATCGGAATGGCTGCGGCGCGAATGCGGGCGCGAAAGGCGTCGAGCTTTATGAGGAAGGCATCGGCCTGCGCGACGGTCTCGCTGGGCGCGGAGGGGAGGGCCTGACGCGCCGACTCGAGTCGTTGGGCAATGCGGACGGCGTCGGTGAGTGGCGCGTCGGGGGCGTCCAGCGGGCGTACGCGATCGAGCAGCTGGTTGAGCAGCGCCGATACCTCGAGCACCTGCTCGGCGTTGTCGTGCGAGGCGAAGTTGAGGGTGACACGCCGCAGTGCTGCGTCCACGCGCGCGGTGAGCGCTTGCACGTGCTCGGGGGAGCCATCGGTGAGCCCTTCGGCGGTGACCGGACGCCCGACCTGGAGGGCGACGCGCGTGCGCGGTCGCCCTTTGCGCTCGAACGTGAGGCCCACCGGGACAATCGGGACGTTGGTCAATCCGCGTTCGGCGCGCGCCATGAGCGCCAGGCGGGCGCACCCGGTCTTGAGCGGCGCCAACTCCGGTTCGCTGTGGCTCTTGCCCTCGGGGAAGATCAGCACCACCTCGCCAGCTGCAAGCGCGTCGAGGATGGCGGCGAACGACTGGGCATTGCGCGACTCGTTCACCGGGCCGTCGGTGCGGCGCTGTTCGTCGCTCACGCGTCGCAGTGGGATGACGCCGACGGCGTAGACGAGGAGTCGCGTGACGGGATTCTCGAGCAGCGTTGCCTTGGCCGTCAGCCGCACAGGACGCGAGATGGCGGTCGCGATCAACAAGGCGTCGACGAGCGCGTTCCAGTGATTCGCGGCGATGATGACGGGCCCGGTGGCCGGAATGCGGTCGAGCCCGTCGACCTCGATGCGGCGGTAGTACCAGTGCACGGCGATGGTCGCGATGACACGAAGGAAGCGATAGAGCATCGCGCGTGCGTCCTGCTCAGCCGCCGCCGTTGACGCGCACGAGGTCTCGTTCCGCGTCGCGCGCCATCTGGCGCCCTTCCTCCACGTTCACACGCGCAAGGATGACGGCGCCGACCGCGAAGAAGATGATGACGCCGAGGATGGCGTTGCGGCTGCTCCCCGTGGTGGCGATGGTGATCGAGAAGAGGAGCGGGCCGAAGATGGAGGCAAACTTCTCGAAGACGGAGTAGAAGCCGAAGAATTCGCCCGACTTGTGCGCCGGGATGAGCGAGGCAAAGAGCGAGCGCGAGAGCGCCTGCGTCCCGCCTTGCACCATTCCCACCAGGAAGGCGAGGAAGTAGAAGTCGCGCGCGGTCTTCATGTAGTAGCCGATGACGCTGATCGCCGTGTAGGCGAGCAGCCCCAGGAAGACCGAGCGCTTGGCGCCGATGCGGTCGGCCAGCATCCCGAACAGGAAGGCGAACGGGATGCCGACGAACTGCACGATCAGGATGGCGACGGTGAGCGCGCTCGACGGGATCTTGAGCTCGGTCCCGTACGCCGTCGCCATGCGGATGATGGTCTGGATGCCGTCGTTGTAGATGAGGAAGGCCAGCAGCATGAGCGCTGCGTTCTTGAAGGTGCGCAACTCGCGCACCGTTTCGCCCATGCGCCGAAACGGGGTGATGAAGAGGTTGACGCCGGTGTTGGACTCGTCAGGCTCCATCGTGCGTGCCGGCTCTCGCACGCGTCGCAGGATGGGGATCGAGAAGAGGAGCCACCAGACGGCAACCGAGACGAAGGCGAGGCGCGCCGGGAGCGTCTTTTGCTCGGGCGTGGCCGCGTCGCCGTGCGGGAGGCCGAAGGCCTGCGGCGCGAGGATCCAGGCGAGGTTGAGGGCCAGGAGCACGCCGCCCCCGATGTAGCCTAACGCGTACCCCGCGCTCGAGACGCGGTCCATCTCCTCGGGGCGGCAGAGGTGCGGGAGCAACGCTTCGTAGAAAACGACACTCGCGGTCGCACCCACGGTGGCGATGATGTAGAGCCACGTGGCCAGGACGTAGTCGCCGCGTTCGATGAAGTACATGCCGCCGCACGCCACCACGCCGATGAGCATGAAGATCGCCAGCATGCGCTTCTTGGCCGCCGCGACGTCGGAGATGGCGCCCAGCACCGGCGAGGCGATTGCGACGAGAATCGAGGCAATGGTGTTGGCGTTGGCCCACGCCTGCGTGGCACGGCTTCCGGGGAGCGTCGCCGCCGCCACGCTCACGAAATAGATCTGGAAGACGGCGACTTGAATGGTCGTCTGGAATGACGAGACCGCCCAGTCGTACATCGCCCATGCGCGCAGGTCCTCGCGGTCGAGGCCGAGGCGCGCGAGGATGGAGCGAGGTGCCGCGGGGGCGAGAGCGGAGTCGTCAGGCGGCATGGGCGATGTGTGAGGCGCCGGGCACCGGGCATGGCGCGAGTGACTTGGTTGACGCAACTGTCGCCGCGCACAGATTACTCGACATGAGCCGACGATCCGCGCGTGGAGTGGTGCTCGGGGGATTGCTGCTGCTGGGCGCCGCGTGCGACAAACCGGCGCCGGCGCCGAGCAACGATACGGCGGCGGTATCACCCCCGCCACCTCAAGGGGTCGCGACCCCGGCGACGCCGGTCGAGACGCCGTGGGACTCCTCCGCCGGTCCGGTCTTCCTGACCATCGGCCCCAACGCGACCACCGCGAGCGTCGTCTTTCCCGGCGTGGCGAGTGACACCGATGTCGATGCGTCGAAGCTGGATGCATCGCCGTTCAAGGGCGTCGCCTTCGACTTGTTTGCCAACGGGCGCGTGGTGAGCGGCGCAACGCTCAGCAGCGTGGTGCCGCTCGATGCGCCCGAGGAATGCTCGGGGTGGCCGCTCGTGCAGCTGTCGGGCGTCAACGCGGATACGGCGTCGCGCTCGTGGGTCGTCGGCTTCGAGCGCGGACGGCTCCTCCCCATCGCGTACGATTCCATCACCGCGCTGTCGTCCGCCGACTCGTCGCGCTTGGCGATGGAGGTCGCACGCATCGCGTCGGCGGTTCCGGGTGACACGGTAGCCGAGATGCGAGGGCTCCCGTACCAGGTGCGCCGTGCCTATCGCTTCTCGATCGCCCCCGGCGTGGATGGGATGGTCGCCGAGGTGCTGCGCATGCTCAATCAGGAGGCCAATCCCAAGCAGGAGCACCTGCTCCTGTTGGCCGAGCGTGACAGCGCGAGTCGGGGGCGCTTCGACATGGCCTACACCGAGCGTGCAGCCGGCGGCGAGGAACTCATCGAATCGAGCGAGCTGCTGGCGATCGCACGATATGGCCCCAATCGTGATGTGGTCGTCTTGCTGGCGCGCTATGTCGGCGACGGCGTGGTGTACGCCCTGCTCGAGCGCACGGGATCTCGCCGCTGGCGGTTACGCTGGACTTCTCCCTACGTCGGCTGCTGACTTGACGGGCGCCGCGCCGGCTCGCGGTCGCTAGTCTCGCCGCGACCGCAGCGTCAGTACCACGACCTCTGGCGGCGCGCCGAAGCGCAGCGGGATCTGCGCTCCCACGCCGCGTGAGACAAAGAGCGGCGCGTGCGGGTTGGGGACCCACCCCGAGGGATGATGGCGCGTGCAGAACTCCGAGCGCGTGACCAGCGCACCGAGCCACGGCAACACAACCTGCCCGCCGTGCGTGTGCCCTGACAGCACGAGCTGCACGCCGGGATGGGCGCAGTGCTGCACCGCATCGGGATGATGCGAGAGGATGATGGTTGGGGTGACGCCGTCGACGAGTGCCGCGACCGAGGCGGTGCTCACCTCCCCTTCCCACAGGTCCTGGATGCCGACGACGTGCAACGCGGCACCGTTGGACGCCAGCTCGATGCGCTCACCGCGCAGCACGCGAACGCCTAACGACGACAGCCACGCTGCCGTCTCCTCGGCGTCGGCATAGTGGTCGTGGTTGCCGATCACGGCGAGCACACCGTCGTTGGCGCGAAGCCGGGTCAGCACCGGGCCGAGTGCTGCAAAGACGTGCCGATAGTACCGACGCGACCATCCCGGCGCTCGACCGTCCGACGTGCCGTAGTCGCCCAGCAGCACCGTGAGGTGCGGCGCCTGCGAGTTCGCGAACGCCACCGCCCGCTCGGCGCGCGCGCGCGGTTGCTGCGGGCCGTGATGGAAATCGGTGAGGACGGCGATGCGATAGCCGTCGAACGATGCCGGGAGATCGGGGATCTCGACGTCGTGCAGGGAGAGCCGCAGGTCGCCCGGTGCAACGGCTATCGCGTGCCAGGCGAGCGCGCCCAGCGCGACCGCAACCACCAGGACGAGCGCGACGAGCATCAGCGTCAGGAGGTTCCCAGGTCGCGACGTCCCAAGGCCGCCGGCGCGCGCACGCGAGCCGTTCCGGCGGCGAGTACCACCAGCGTGAGGGCGTACGGAAGCGCGAGGAAGAGCTGGTAGGGGAGCTGGCTGCCGGTCGATTGGAAGAGGTACTGCAGCGCCGTCGCGGCACCGAACAGCAGCGCCGCGAGTGCCACGCCCACTGGGCGCCAGCGACCGAGGGCGACAATGGCGATCGCGATGAAACCGCGGCCGGCCGACATCCCCTCGGCGAACGTCCCGACCTGCGCCAGCACCAGCGACGCACCGGCCATTCCGCCTAACGCTCCGGCCGCCAGCACGGCGCCCGCTTGCACTCGCGTGGGGCGAATCCCGGCAGCCTCCGCGGCCTCCGGGTGTTCGCCCACCGCGCGTACCGCCAGACCGGCGTGCGTGCGATAGAGGAACCACCAGACGGCGACGATCGCACCGTAGAGCAGATAGGTGACGGCAGGCTGGCGAAAGAGCGCCGGCCCCACGATGGGGATGTGGCTAAGCACCGGGATCGCGACCGGACGCATCGTGGGGATGCTGAGCGCTGCCCCCGTGGTGCCGAAGACGGCGCGATACAGGGTGCCGGTAAGCCCCAGGGCGCCTAACGTGAGCGCCGTCCCGGTGATGATCTGGTCGGTACGGAGCCAGACGACGAAGAGCGCGAAGACCAGCGCCGCCAGCACACCAGCCGCGACCCCCGCCAGCAGACCGGCCGTCACGCTTCCGCTGCGTGCGCCGACCACCGCGCCAAAGCAACCCGCGATGATAACCCCTTCGAGTCCGACGTTGATGACCCCGGCGCGCTCGGAGATGGTCTCGCCGAGTGCGGCGAGCGCCAACGGCGTCGCCGTGCGCACCGTCGCCTCGAGAAACGTCGTGAGGGCGTCGCTCACGTTCCCGCCTCCACCGTGCGCTGGGCACGACGCGCGAGCACGGCGCGCGCACCGACGATCGCGAGAATGATCATCGCCTCGACCACGCTCACGAGGACGAGCGGGACCCCGGCCTCGCGTTGCATGGACGCGGCTCCGGCTTCCAGCGCCCCGAGAAAGATCCCGCTGACCAGCACGAGTCCGGGATGCAGTCCCGCCAGCAGCGCGACCGCAATCGCGGTGTAGCCATATCCCGGCGAGATGTTCTCGTACAGCGCGTAGGTCACGCCGGCCACCTCGACACCGCCTGCTAACCCTGCCAGCGCGCCGCTCACCAGAAAGGCGCGCAGGCTCACCGCTGCCACGTCGACCTGTCCGGCGCTCGCGGCCGCGCTCGGGTTTGCGCCAACGACGCGCAGCCGGAAGCCGGCCGAGGTGTTGCGCACCACATGCCACGCCACCAGGGCGGCTGCGACGGCGATCGCAAAGCCGACATGCAGGCGCGTTCCGGGAACGAGCATCGGGAGATGCGTGGCCGCAGGGATGGACGAGGACTGCGGATAGATGCGCGTGGGTTCCTGTAGCGGCCCTCGCACCAGATAGCCCACGCCGTAGAGTGCCACGAAGTTCATCATGATCGTGCTGATGACTTCGAGCACGCCGAACCGTCGCTTGAGCCACGCGGGGATGGCGGCCCAGGCGGCGCCGGCCGCGGCGGCCGCCACCAGCGCCAGCACCAGCGCGGCCGCGCCTAACGACGTCCCCCAGGCGAGTGCGACCCCGGCCGCGACCGCCGCTCCCGCCAGCAACTGCCCCTCGGCGCCGATATTGAGGATCCCGCCCTGGAAGGCCAGGGCGACGGCGAGCCCGGTGAGGACGAGCGGGGTGGCACGAACGAGCGTTGCCGAGAAGATGGCGTAGGAACTTCCCGCCGCACCGCGCACCAGCGCCGAGAGCGACGCGCCGACATCGAAACCGCTCGCGGCCAGCACTGCGGCGAGCAGCGCCAGAATGCCCAGGGCGAGGAGGAGCGTGATGGCGATGGGACCGGTCAGCGCCGGCGGACGCGTGGGCGCCGGAGCGCTCATGCTACGAGCGCCGGCGGAACACGCGATACTCGACCACTCCCGTGTCGCACACGGTGCGCGCCTCGGAGTAGGGAATGGCAAAGTATGTGTAGGCCCGCACGGTGGCCGTCCGACCGTTGCAACTGGCGGTACTCCCCCTGGTGCCGGTCGTCGCGCGCACCGTCGGCGTTCCGGCCCGCACGGCGGCGGGGGCCGCTGCGCTGTCGACCCGCATCACCCGCAGCGCCTGCACGATGCCCAGCCGCTCCAGTGGATGATCCCACAGCGTGAGCGCGGTGATCTTCGCTTGCTGCGCGTAGGCGCGAGAGGCGAAGGGGACCAGGTCGAGTCCGTCGCCGATCACCCACCGCGGTACCGCGGCCCCAAGGGTGAGGACCACGATCTTCCACCCGATGCTGATGCCGACGAGGAGCATCCACGGCTTTACGCGTCGCGGCGCCTTGGGGGGCGGGGCGACGCGCGGGAGCGTGTGCGGAGTCGGAATCGGCATACGAGTGGATATTACTCGAAGGACACGCGGACGAGCCAAGGGATCACCGGGCGGACCCGACGTGCGCGGCGTCGCCGTCGGCGAATGAACTGAGTCAGCCGCGTCGTTCCCGCGCGTCGCGCTCGAGCGGTCGCAGGCGCCACATGGCCACAATGCCAAGTATCGGCCCGATGGCGAGCGGGAGGTATGCCCGCTCCCACCCCCACCACCCCACCCAGGTGGGGACCATGCGGATGGTGATCATCGTCAGCAGAAACCCCGATGCCGTCTGCACGGTCACGGCGGTCCCGACGTAGCTGCTTGGGGAGAACTCGGTGACGGCTGCCGAGAATTGCGCCGAGTCGGCCACGACCGAAGCGCCCCACACGATCGAAATCGTCGCGAGCACGAGGAACGGCGCGGCCATTGCCGGACCAATCACGATCGCGCACACGCCGCTGATGGCCATCGCGACGATGGTGACGTTGCTCCGGCCAACGACGTCGGCAAAGCGCCCCGCGACCACCGAGCCTATAGCCCCCGCCCCGATGGACAAGAACGCCATGACTGGCGCAAGCCAGGTCGGTCCGCTCCCTCGCTCCGTCGCCGCGCGCCAGAAGAGCCCGATGGTGCTCCACATGGCGTAGAGCTCCCACATGTGTCCGAGGTAGCCAAGCGACGCGAGCCGCGCCCCGCGGTTGCGCAGCACACTCCCCAACGCCTTGGGATCGAAGCGCGCCGAGCGTCCTTGATGTGGCCCCTCCTGCACGACCGTACCAAACAGCACGCCGGCGATCGCGGCGCACAGCGCCGCCAGCAGCACGAGCGATCGCCACGCCGATGCAGAGACGGTGAGCGTGAGCAGATGGGGAATCGCTGAGCCGAGCGTGGTTCCGCCGACCAGCGCTCCGATAGCGGTGCCGCGCCGCGTGGTGGTCCAACCCGCCGCCAGCTTGATCCCCGGGGGATAGACCCCGGCGAGGGCCACTCCCACCAGGAATCGCAGCGCGATCGCGGCGAGGGCGCCGACCCAGGGCAGTGCGAGGGCGGCCGTAGCCGCCGCCGCGAGAAAGGCGCTCCACATGGCCAACCGAGCAGGGCGCCAGCGATCGCTCAACAGGAACGCCGCGCTCACGGTGGATCCCACCACGAAGCCCAGTTGCACCCCGAGCGTCAGCCATATGGCTGCGCCGCCGGTGCCCCGCCCCGGTGTGCTCCCCCACTCCGGTGTGCTCCCCCACTCCGTCACCATGGACTGCGCTACCACGGTCGCGCTGAACCAGGGAGACATGCCGAGCACCACGGCGAGGAGCAGAATACCGAGCTGCGCCGAAATGCGAGCGCGCGTCGGTGCAACCGAGGGCACGGACGATGACGGCATGAGCTATTCGGCGCCGAGCATCGCGCGACCAACCGTCTCTCGCGTGGGCGGATCGACGGCGGCCGGTCGTCCGGCAAAAACGACGAATACGCGATCGGCAATTCCCAACACTTCGTCCAAGTCGCTGGAGTAGAGCACAACCCCGCTTCCTGCTTCCTTGGCGGCTCGTAACTGGTCTAGTACTGCCGCTGTCGCGCGGATGTCGAGTCCTCGCGTGGGATTCTCCGCTACCACCATTTCCGGTCGATCGGCAAGCTCGCGCCCGAGCACCAACTTCTGCTGATTCCCGCCCGAGAGCGCGCGTCCAGGCGCGTCGATACCAGGGCCGCGGACGTCGAACCGCTCGACCACGTCCGCCGCGGCGTCGCGCAG
Source organism: uncultured Gemmatimonadaceae bacterium (assembly GCA_964560345.1). GTDB lineage: Bacteria > Gemmatimonadota > Gemmatimonadetes > Gemmatimonadales > Gemmatimonadaceae > SCN-70-22. The sequence continues at coordinate 26,216 of CAZLLP010000014.1, read as the reverse complement.
GGCGGACCACGGCATCCGTCCGCGCCGGGCACCCAAAGCGCGGAGCGCCACGTTTTCGACGAGCGACATGTCGAGGACCATCGCGTCTCGGTGGCGGTCCTCGGGGATGAAGGCGACGCGCTTGGGGAGCGTCACCGCCCCGCTCGATGCGCCGAGTCGTCCCGCGAGCAGTCGCACGAGTTCGTGCTGTCCCGACCCTTCAACCGCCGCGATCCCGACGATCTCGCCCGAGCGCACCTCGAGCGAGGCGCCGCGTAGCGAGTAGGCGCCGCGTGCATTCAAGACGCTGACGTCACGCAACGAGGCGATGACGGCTCCCGGTGTCGCGTCGTTGCGCCCAGGCTCGCTTCCGAGTCGAGGCGCGCTGCTCGCAATCGCTGACGTGTGGCTGGCGGTCGCGTCCGCGCGCGTCACGTCGTCCCCGATGAGGGCGGCGACCAAGGCCGGTTCGTCGAGCGTGCTGGCGTCGCCGGCGAGGACGGTGCGCCCGCGCCGGAGCACCGTCACGTCGTCAGCGACCGATAGCGCTTCGCGCAGTTTGTGTGTGATGAGCACGACGGCGCGCCCCTCGTCGCGAAAGCGACGCACCCATCGCATCAACTCATCGGCCTCTCCCGGGGCGAGGACGGCGGTCGGTTCGTCCAGGATCAGGAGGCGGGCGTCGCGCGCGAGGGCCTTCACGATCTCGAGGCGTTGCTGCGCCCCCACCGGGAGCGACTCCACGCGCGCCGTCGGGTCGAGCACCAGCCCCGTGCGCACTCCCAGTTGGCGCACCCGCTCGGCCGCCGTGGCCGCATCGAAACGACCGCGCATGCCTAACGCGACGTTTTCGGCGACCGTCATCGCCGGCACGAGCGTGAAATGCTGATGCACCATCCCCACGCCGCGCGCGATCGCGTCGGCACTGGAACGAAACTGCGCGGCATCCCCAAAGATGCGCAGCGTGCCGCCGTCGGGCCGAAGCAGCCCGTACGCAATACGCATGAGCGTGGTCTTGCCAGCCCCGTTTTCACCCAGCAGCGCGTGGACCGTCCCCTCGCGCACCCTGAGCGACGCCCCGGCGAGTGCCTCGACCGTGCCGAATGATTTCCGGAGCTGGTCGATCTCCAGGGCCAGCGTCACGAACCGGTCGGCAAGTACAGAAAGGTCGCGGGAAGGTCGAACTGCTCGCCTACCGCGTCGGCCAACGCGCACACACCGAGCGTCTCGGTGGCGTAGTGCCCGGCGTAGATGATGACGACGCCCGCGTCGGCCGCATCAACCGTGGTATGGTGGGGACCCTCGCCGACAATGAGCGTGTCGATACCGCGTGCCTGGGCGTCGCGGATCTCCTTGGATCCCGCACCCGCGCCCGTGACGATGGCCCAGCGGCGCGTCACTCGCCCCTCGCTCGTCCACGACGCCCGCGCGCCCCCGCCAAACTTCGAGGCGTACGCATTCGCACGCGCGAGCAGCTCCACGGTGGGAATCTCGACCTCTCCCGCGACCCCGATGGGAACGCCTTCGTACGCCCCGAATCGTTCGCTGGGCTCCAGACCGAGTGCGCCGGCGAGGCGTGCGTTGTTGCCGAGCATGGGGTGCGCGTCGAGCGGCAGGTGCGACGCATACACCGCCACGTCGTTGGCGATCAAGCGTTGCAGCCGCTCGTACACCTGGCCCGTGATGCGCTGGGCCCCTCCCCAGAACATTCCGTGGTGCAGAATGAGGAAGTTGGCGTTGGCTTCGAGCGCCGCATCCACGGTACGCCCTGAGAAGTCCACCGCTGCGGCCACTCGGCGTACTGGCCCGCGGTGGTCGAGCTGCAGGCCGTTGAGCGCCCCTGAGTAGTCGGGAAACGCGCGCGCTTCCAGCACCTCGTCCAGCCAGTCCGCGATGTCGGCGGCGGAGGCCATGGTCAGGGAGTCTTGGGGAAGGGACGGCCCGGTTCGATCTTGATCGTGCCGGCGGCGATCCCCGCCTTCACGGAATCGACGGACTTGAGCACGGTCGCCGGGATCTTCGAGACGAGCGCATCGTTCAGTTCGAGGCGCACGGCGTCGGCGCTCGATCCCATCGGGACCACGCGCGGCGTGAAGGTTCCGGCTGCGATGTCGCGTGCGACGGAGAGGAATGCGTGCGGGACGTCGACGACCACGCTTCCGATGACCACGTCCGGGGCGACCGCGTTCTGATTGGAGTTGGAGCCAAAGACCAGCGCCTTCTTCGATTCACGCGCGGCCTGGAACACGCCGAGCCCCGCGGCGTCGGCATTCTGGAAAATCACGTCTGCCTGACGAGCGATCTGCGCCAGCGCCTGCTCCTTCCCCGCGCTCGCATCCTCCCAGGAGCCGATGTACGAGATGAGCACCTGCACCTTGGGGTTCACCGCCGTGGCGCCGTCGGTAAAGGCCTTGAAGGAGTCCTTCACGGGCGGGAGCTCGGTCCCACCGATGGCGCCAATCACGTTGGTCTTGGTCATGGCGCCGGCGACCATTCCCGCCAGATACGACGGCTCCTCAAAGGCGAATCGAATGCCGGCCAGATTGGGACCGCTGGTGTTTCCCGACGTGGTAATGAAGGTCGTCTTGGGGAATTCGGGGGCGACGCGCGCCGCGGCGTCCTGGAATTCGAAGCCGTGCCCGAAGACCACGGTGTAACCCTGCGCCCCGTATTGGCGGAAGTTCTCCTCGAACTCGGCCGGGGTCTTGGTCTGGATATGACTCACCGAGGCGCCGAGGGAGTCGCGAATGCGCATGAGTCCCTCGTAGGCGCTGCCGTTCCACGACTGGTCCGAGATGGGCCCCGGTGTAAGCAGGGCGACGCGCATCTTGGCCGGTTGCGCGGAGTCCGCGGATCCGCCGGCTTTCTCGCCGGTGCCGCACGCGGCGAGCGAGAGCGTGAACGCGGTGTTGAGGAGAATGTGGACTAGTGTGGAGAATCGGGTCGCACTCACATCGAATACCTCTGGAAGATGTTCGGGGTGTTGGAGATGCGCGTATGTCGATAAACAGACGCTCCCCGCCTCCCCACACTTCAGTCCGCCCGTCGATCAGCCTTCGGCGACGAGTCCCATAGCCGGTTGCCCGGCGGCCGGAGTATGTCGAGCAATTGCGGCAGGCTCGCCCATGCGAACACTGCCGTTGATGGTCCCGCCTTCGTAGACCACCATGCTCTTGGTGAGGATGTCGCCTTCCACGCTGGAGGTTCCCTGAATCTCGACGCGCTCGCTGGCGGTCACGTTGCCCACGACGGCGCCGCCCAGGACGGCGTCAATCGCGTGGATGTCGCCGTGAATGGTGCCGCCCTTTCCCAGAAGGAGTTGGCGGGCGCCACGGACGGAGCCTTCGACGACCCCTTCGACCTTGATGACGCCACTGCTCTCAATGTCGCCGATGATGCGCATCCCGCTGGCGATGACGGACATCGAGGGTTCAGCGCTGCCGGAGTCGAGGCGGGTGGCCGGGCGGTCGCCGGCGGGCTTGTTGAAGATGGCCATGGGAGAGGGAGCGGTCGTGGGCGGGTCGTGCGTGGTCGTTAGGCGTCGTCGAGCGAACGCCCGAGGATGGTCTCGAGCAGGCGGTGCAGGTCGTCGGCCGAATAGAAGCGGATGGAGATCTCCCCCTTCGATTCGCCTTCGACGGCAATGCGGACGTCGGTTTGCAGGTGTCGGCGCAGGAGTTCGGTGAGGCGACGGAGTTCCGCGGAGTGCGCATCGCGCGGACGGTCGGCGGCGCCGCGCGAGGCCTTGGGTCGCGCCTCCGACGGACGCGCCTCCTGGGCGATGCGCTCGGCTTCGCGCACCGAGAGTCCGCGCTCCACGACCTGACGGGCCGTCTCGAGCATGAGGCGCTCGGTGGGCATGGCGAGCAGCGCGCGCGCGTGGCCTAACGAGATCTGCCCGTCGCGCACGAGGCGCTTGATCCCTTCCGGGAGCTGCAAGATGCGCAGGAGGTTGGCGACCGTCGAGCGATCCTTGCCGACGGCATCGGCGACCTGCTGCTGCGTGAGGGTGAACTCGTCGATGAGTCGCTGGAAGCCTAACGCCTCGTCGAGCGGATTGAGGTCGGAGCGCTGCAGGTTCTCGATGAGCGCGAGCGTGAGCATCTCGCGGTCGTCGAGCGTCTTGACGATGGCCGGGATTTCGGACCAGCCAAGTCGGGTTGCGGCGCGAAAGCGCCGTTCGCCGGCGACGAGTTCGAATCCTCCCTCGGCGCGCTCCCGGACGGTGACGGGCTGCAGCAGTCCGGAGGCCCGGATGGAGTTCTCGAGGTCCGTGAGTTCGTCGGGCTTGAATTCGCGCCGTGGCTGAAACGGGTTTGGACGGATCTCGGCGATCGCGATGGATCGGAACGGCGACGGTGCTGCCGTGGCGCCATCGCTTGCGGGCGCGGGCGCCTGGGGGGCGCCGGCTGCGGCGATCAGGGCTTCGAGCCCTCGTCCAAGGCGACGTGGTTTTTCCGTCATGTTGCCGTCAATGGCCATGTGGAGAAGCTACAGAGGTGCTATGCGAGACTACGGAAGCTAGACCTGTTCGGGCTGCTCGTCGGTCCCGGCGGAAACAGACGTTCCTAGACGTTGGATAACTTCCTTTGCCGCATTGAGATATGCGACGGCGCCAACCGATCCTACGTCGTAGACAATGATCGGTTTCCCGAAGCTCGGGGCTTCTGCGAGCCGAACGTTCCTCGGGATGACGGCATCGAAGACCTTTGGCCCGAAGTACTCGCGAGCATCGCCCGCGACCTGGCGCGAGAGGTTGAGTCGAGCGTCGTACATGGTGAGGATGACGCCGTCGACCGACAGATGCTCGTTGAGGCCGCGCTGCACGAGCTGGATGGTATTGAGCAGCTGGCTGAGCCCTTCGAGCGCGAAGTATTCGCACTGGAGCGGAATGAGGACACCGTCCGCTGCCGCGAGCATGTTGACGGTGATCAGGCCGAGCGAAGGCGGGCAGTCGATGAGGACGAAGTCATACTCGTCGCGTACCTGCTGGATGGCGCGCCGCATCGCGTGCTCCCGATGCTCGACATCGACGAGCTCGATCTCAGCCGCCGCGAGGTCTGCCGTTGCGGGCATGAGATTGAGCGATCGGAACTGGACCCCCCGTACGATTGCATCGCGCGTGGGTGCGAGCGCGAGGAGCGCGTCGTACGTGGTGCGCCGAATGTCGCTTCGATCCACGCCGAGGCCGCTGGTTGCATTGCCTTGCGGGTCCGCATCAACCAAGAGTGTTCGCTGCTCGGCGGCCGCGAGAGCCGCTGCCAGATTCACGGCGGTCGTTGTCTTCCCGACGCCTCCCTTCTGGTTGGCGACGGCGATGATTCTTGCCACGAGATCGATGCCTGGAGAAGGCGTGGTAGGAGTGCGAGGGGGCGGAATATCGCCTCACCCGCGAGATGGTGCTAGCGGTTTCACGTGAAACGTACGTGACTGGTTCGGCACCGCCCCACAGCTTCGGGGGCTCTGCCGCCCCGCGGGTTTCCGAGGGACGACGCGCCCCAGTGTTTCACGTGAAACGTGAGGAGAGAGTCTTCCACACAGCAGAACGCTGCCGCCGCTTCACTTACGAGATCTGTCCACGGGGCGTGCGCGTTCGCAGGAATGTGAGGACCATTCACTCAGTGGCGAAAAGAGAAACGCGCCCGCGCGAGGAGCGCGGGCGCGTGAACTGGTGCAGCCTCGACAAACGCTGGCGTCCTAGCGTCCCGGGATGAAGACCCAACGGGTCGAGACGCTCACCGATACCTTCTGCTCGCCCACCGAAACCGGCGTCTCCGGCGCGCCCTCGGCTGTCATCCTCGCCATTCGCACATTCGCGTCGAACATCGGTCTCGGCATTCCTGCGTCGTTCGCCGTGATCTCGATTGGCGTCCCAAGCGTCCCGCCCGCCGCACGCGCCATCACCTCGGCGTCGGCCTTGGCGCGCGCCACTGCACTCTCGAGCGCCGAACGACGGATGGACTCGAACTTCGTCGAGTAGTAGCTAAGCCCGCCAACAGAATTGGCGCCCGCAGTCAAAGCGGCGTCGATGAGCGACCCTACCTGGTCGATCTTCTGCACGTCCACCACTACGGAGTTGCGCGCGATGTAGCCCACCACCTTCCGCTGCCCGTTGTCATAGCGCTCGTTGGGGCCAACGGAGTATCCGGCCGTTGTGATGTGCTCGGGGAGCACTCCCTTTGCACGCAGTGCTGTGATGACGGCCGACTGGGTCTTGGCATTGTCAGTGCCGGCCGCGGCCGCGGTTGCGGCTCGAGTCTCGACGGCGAAGTGGATCATTCCACGATCCGGGACGACCGTGGCTTCGCCGACTCCAGAGGCGACGATCTGTGGCGGTGGTTGTTGAGACACTTGAGCGACACCAACGGATGGTGATAGAGCCAAAACTCCAGCGAGCGCTGGAATGACAAGCGCCGATGCGCGAAAAAGACGGCCGAAACCCATATTTAGTATCCTCTTGCTACTTAGTGAGCCTCTCGCCTCCGCATGCGGGCGAGACGAGCCGACGGTGCGATTCCAGCTGCCAGAGCCGCATTCTCGGAGAGGGCACGAGAGCGCGCCCAGAGAAACGTCGACAGAGATACCACGCACGCGGGAGATGCATGGTACCGTCCGTCGATGCGTTCGATCCGTGGCCAGGGCGAGGTCAGCCGCAAGACCGCCGCACGGAACTGCGTGCTCTACACGCCCTGTCATGAGCGGCGCGATCCCCGACACATCTTCAACGGACGGCGGCTGCGCGCAAGCGATCTGTGCTGCGAGGCGAACGCCGTGAGGTGCGGGCCGGTGCCTAACGACGATGCCGCACGCCGGAAATTTCCCGAACGGGGCACCGGGCTCTCGCGGACCCCGGATTCGATTTGCGCGGTGGGCCCAACCGTCAGGCGCAAGTGGGCGCTGGTCGCACCCCGCCAGCGCCAGGGACGCGAAGCGGCGCCCTACCGTCGGGCGCTCGTGTCCTGCGGGGCGCCCAGTGGGAGCGACGACCCCCAGTCGTTCGCGAGCGAATCGGGGCGCAGGCGTTCGAGCACCAACTCGGCGCCAATCTCGCTCGACGCGGGACGCAGCAGGTAGAGCGGTCGCCCGGGATACTGCTGGAGCAGCACCGTATCGCGTGCGTGCAGGTCGCGTGCGAAGATGTTGTTCTGCCGCGGCGGATGTGCGAGCGTCGACGTCGCCAGGGTGAAGCCGGCGCGGTCCTCGAGGATGCGCTTGGAGCAATCCTCCGGATAGCGCTTCCCCGGGAGGCCGCGCAGCCATTTGTCAGGCGACAGGAGACCGGTCTGCAGCCGAGCGGAGTCTCCCGTGACGGCTTGCAGCTGACGATACGCGTCGCCGTTACGCGCGCTCGATTGCTCGAGCGATCGCAGCGCACCATCCAGCACGCAGGCGTCGACAGCGCGATAGATGGATTCCGCCTGGCTGCGCGTGACGCCCAGCGCCCACATGCGGGCGATCATCTGCGCTCCCCATGCTTCGCGGACGAAGATGATCGCGTCGCGAACGCCTTGTCGCTTGGCGATCGCGTCGAAGTCGACACGCATGGGAAGGAAGCCGTTCTTGTACTGCAGTGCGCGATACGGGAGGCTCATGAACGACGTGAGCACGAGGGCGCTCATCGTCGCGAAGCCGACGCCGCGATGCAGGAACTCACCGTTGGGGAAGCGCTCGCGCAGCACCGCGGGGAGACGAGCGCTCCACAGGACGAGCGCCGGCACCAGGAGGATGAAGTAGCGAGGGCCCAGGTAGATGCCGTCGCCCCAGTAGGCGAAGTACAGCACGACCACCACCGCCAGGGTGGCGAGCAGGTAGCGATCGAAGCGTTGCAGCCGCGGCATCAGGAGCATAGCGGCGATGGGGACGAGGAGCGACGGCCCCGGGATCTCGAAGAGGTTGGTCTGGAGCCGCAGAAAATAGATGTTGATGAGCTCGAGTCCCCGCGCCGGCGTGTGCGGCGCGCCCCACGGCGATTCATGGAAGCCGAGTCCGTGGCTCTTTCCCCAGAGCAACTCGAAGGGGAAGGTGGTCGGATGGCCGGTGAGCTGCGTGTTGTACCAGAGGACTGCGGCCAGCGGGATGGCGATGGTGACACCGGCGGCGAGCAACTCGGGGAGGCGAGAGGGCTTCCGTATGGTGCGCCACAGCATCCAGAGGCCCGCCGGGACGGCAAACGAAATGGCGTCCATGGGACGCATCGACGCCGGGATGCCGAGCATCAACCCGGACAGGGCGGCCCAACCGACGTGCATCGCCTCGTCCTCGGTCTGTCGCACGAGTGCGTACATCGCAACGAGGAGGCAGGTCATCACCGGCACGTGATTCATGTACGAGCCGGAGAGAAAGACGACGAATGGCGAGAAGGCGAACAGGAGGGTGGCCGCGAGCGAGACGCCGGGGCGCGGCTCCACACGACGAGCGATCGCCCAAAAGACGACGGCCGAGATGGCGCCGAGCAGCGGGTGCGTGAGCCACGGAACGCCCAGCAGGATCCCGGGGAGGAGCACGAGCGGGCCACCTGGCGGGAAGTGCGTGAAGTACTTCCCGCCGAAGTCGATCACGTGCAGTGCGCTGAAAAACTCCGGATAGCGCGGTGGGTCGAGCCAGAGCTTTCCTTGTGCGAAGATGCGCGCGTTGAGGAACGTGTCGATTTCGTCGATGAGGAGCGGGCGACCGGAGAGCACCCAGAGCGCCGCGAAGAGATACACACCAAGTGCCGCGACGAAGAGCACGGCGCCCGTCCGCGCGGGGCGCGCGTGCGCGGTGCGAACGAGGGCGTCAAAGAAGCCGGGGCGCCAGAGCGGGGCGCGCCGCGACAGAATCGTGAGGACCGCGCCGCACCCTGCCACGATGAGCAGGCCGTTGGTCCACTCGCCGAGATAGTGGCCGTAGTTCTCGAACTCGTGTCCCCCGGCGATCCAGTTGGCAAACGGGAAGAAGCCGAGGATTGCCATGATCAGCGCGGCAACACGCATGGCGGCAATCGTTAGTTGGGGACGCGCAGTGTCGGGCGAGGAATGGTCTGCAGGCATGGACGAGATGGATGCGCGCAACCGGGCGCCCGTTCAGCGGCGCAGGCGGCGCGCCCCGGCACACATCGCAATCATGCGTTGTGCACCCCCTCAGGACGCGTCGTCGGCTTTCCCCGCAACGCGGCGGTGGCGCTCGACTTCGAGCACGAGATTCTGCAGGTCGTTGGGGGAGACTCCCGGAATTCGGGAGGCTTGGGCCAGCGAACGCGGGCGTTGCACGGCGAACTTCTGGCGCGCCTCGAACGAGACAGACTGCATGGACTCGTAAGGCAGGTCCACTTCGAGGGCGAAGTGTCCCATGCGACGCATCTTGTCGGCCTGCACACGTTCGCGCTCGAAGTAGCCGGCGTACTTGATCTGCAGCTCGGTGGTCACGATGGCGTCCAGGGCGATGTCGGCCCCGACGCCGGTCAGGTCGAAGAGCTCACGCAGCTGCACTTCCTGGCGCCTCACGAGCTCGACGACTTTCTGCGAGTGAGGAATGGGCGTGCTTCCCAGCTCGGCCAGGCGCGCGTTGACCTGCTCGGGGCGAATGCTCGTCTCGGCGGCAAGCCGCATGGCCCGATCCTCGTCGTCGAGACGGCGGGCGATGATGTCGCGCTCCCTCTCCGAGAGGAGTCCGCGCTCGAGGGCGATCGGTGCCAGGCGCCGCAGGGCATTGTCCTGCCGCACCGTGAGCCGGAATTCGGAGCGAGAGGTGAAGAGGCGATAGGGTTCATCGACACCGCGGTGCACAAGATCGTCCACGAGGACCCCGATGTACGACGTCTCGCGCCCGAGATAGAGCGGCTCTTGTCCCGTGGCGGCGAAGGCGGCATTGAGACCGGCGACGAGGCCCTGTCCGGCGGCCTCCTCGTAGCCGGTGGTCCCGTTGATCTGTCCGGCGAAGTAGAGGCCGGCGATCGCCCGCACCTGAAGCGAGGCGTCGAGCTGGGTGGGGGGGAAGTAGTCGTACTCGATGGCGTATCCCGCGCGCGTCATCCTCACGTCTTCCATGCCCGGGATGGTGCGGAGGATCTCGAGCTGCACCGGGGCTGGAAGGGAGGTCGACATTCCGTTGACGTACAGCTCGGAGGTGTCGTGCCCTTCGGGTTCGAGGAAGATCTGATGTCGTTCGGCGGTCGGAAACTTGACGATCTTGTCTTCGACGGATGGGCAATAGCGTGGGCCGCGAGAGGCGATCGCGCCGCCGTACATCGCCGACTTGCCGATGTTGTCCTCGATGATGCGCTTTCCGGGCTCGCCGAGGTAGGTGATCCAGCAGTCAAGCTGCTCTGGGTGCCTCGTGCCGCTATGCTGGCGTCTAGGCGTCTCCCAGAAGTGCGACCATGAGAAGTCGAACTGATCTACTTCACTGAGCTGCCTCTCGAGCGAATCGAGTCGTACGCTGCGGCCGTCGACGCGCGGAGGCGTCCCCGTCTTGAAGCGCGCGACCTCGAGGCCAGCGCGCTCAAGCTGTTCGGCGAGATGCAGGGCGGCCCCCTCCCCCGCTCGGCCGCCGGCGATTCTTGTCTCGGTCCCGATGTGGATCTTGCCGCGCAAGAACGTCCCGGCGGTGATGACGATGGCCTTGGCGCCAAACTGTCGTCCCTCGAGCGTCTCGACGCCGAGGACGGAACGTGCGTCGTCGTCCATCAGGAGACGCGCGACGGTGCCCTGGACGGTGTGAAGGCGGGGGTGCTGTTCGATGAGCGAGCGCACGGCGCGCCGGTAGAGGCCGCGATCGCACTGCGCGCGCGGGGCCCAGACGGCAGCCCCCTTTCCGCGATTGAGCATGCGGAACTGGAGCATGGCGAGGTCGGTGGCGCGGCCCATGATACCGCCGAGTGCGTCGACCTCCCGCACCACGGTCCCTTTGGCGACGCCGCCGATGGCCGGGTTGCATGACATCTGCCCGATGGTCTCGAGCGCACTCGTGATGAGTGCGACGCTGGCTCCAGCGCGGGCAGCGGCGACGGCGGCTTCGGTACCGGCGTGGCCGGCGCCGACGACGATGACATCGAAATCGTGCTCGTGGGCGGACATACGCCTTCCAAGCTAATCCTGCCTCCCGCTTACACCCACCGGGATGCGGCGTTAGAGTGGCGTATGCCGCTCTTCATTCCTGCCGGACATCCGGCCCTGGTCATTCGCAAGGACGCGTTCGAGCGCAGCGGGTTGAGCCGCGCGGTCATCGACGAGCGTCTCGGGCTCACCGCGGACGAGTTCCGCGTGGAGGGGACGCTGGTGTGCATCGGCCCGATACCCGAGGACGACGCGATGCACGACTTCATCGCCGACCTCGAAGAGGCGGGGCTGACCTACTTTGAGGACTTCTTCGAACTCACCGGCAACTGGCCCGACTGGCTCGGCGTGCACGTGATGGCCCGTCGCGATGGCGCTGCCTAACGCCTCCCCCGCGCGGCGGTGGCGGGGCGCCAGCGCCTAACGCTTCTCGGTGTACTGGCGCGTGGGCGTCGGCTCCGAGAGCGGGCCGCGCCGCAGGAGACCGTGCCATCCGCAGGTGATGCACCAGCTCTTGCGGAACCAGGGGAGCAGGCGATCGAAGAGCAGCGACTCGACGCGCAGCGTCGGGTGATCGCAGTTGGGGCAGCGGTCGCCACGCGGCAGGATGAAGAGGAACGCCACCGTCGCGACGATGAATCGGAGGACGATGAGTCCTCCGAAGATCGCGACGAAGAGCAGGGCGTCACTCATGCGGCGTGGGATGACGAGAAGACGAGATGGGGGCGCGCAGGGACGGGGACTCTATCCTAACGTCCAGGAGAGGGAGGCTCCATAGCGGGGGCGCTCGGCGACGATGTGGCAGCGAGCTGGGCGGCGGCGAAGGCGGGGATGCGGCGCTCCATGTAGTAGGAGACGCGCGCGGGCGATGCCCCTTCCACGAAGCCGACGTGGCCGCCTCGGGCGGTGAACTCCAGGTGCAGCGACGGGTTGCCGGTGGCGATGCGGGCGACGTCGTCGAGGACCTGCGGCGGATGGAACGGGTCGTCGTACGCGCTCAGGAGGAGCGTCGGGACGCGGATGCCATGCAGATAGCGGATCGAGGACGAGCGGAAGTAGTAGTCGGCGGCGTCGGTGAAGCCGTGGACGACGGAGGTGAAGGCGTCGTCGAACGACCAGAGCGAGTTGGCGGCGCGCACCCGATCGGGGTCGGCGATGCCGGGGTGCTGCCGGATCTTTTCCAGGGCCTTGGCCTTGAGCGTCTTGAGGAAGTTCCACGCGTAGACGCGCGAGACGCCGCGATCGATGTGCGCGCAGGAGCGCGCGAGGTCGAACGGGGCGGAGACGGCGACGGCGGCCCGCACGCGTCCGACTGCAGCGTCACCCTGCTCCCCCAGCCACTTGAGCAGGACGTTGGCGCCTAACGATACGCCGGCCAGCACGAGCGGCGCACCGGGACGTTCGTCGAGCAGGCGGCTGACGACGTAGTCCAGGTCAGTCGTCTCGCCCGAATGGTAGGAGCGCGCGGCGCGATTGACCTCGCCGTTGCAGCTGCGAAAGAGGAGGAGGTTGGCCTGCCATCCGGCGCGTTGCGCCTCGCGGAGCGTCCCGGCGGCATAGTGCGATCGCATCGACCCCTCGAGCCCGTGCAGCAGGAGGAAGGTCGGGGCATCGCTCGGCGCATTGGTGCGCACAAGGTCGAGGATGTCACCGTCGGGGGTGTCCCAGCGTTCCACGCGGGCGTCGAGCGTGGGGGGCGTGCGGAAGAACTTCCCCCACATCGTGCTCGCGTGCGCGTTGGCGAGCCACCACGCCGGGCGGAACGACGATCGCGAAGGGAGTGGACGAGAGAGCGACGACACGGTTTCGTTGGGCGAGAGCAAGGGCGCGGGACTGCCGATGGCTGGTGGCCCGAGCGACGATGTCGAGTGCGATCGCCGCCGTCCGTCAACTGGATGAAGGCGATCGCATGGTGCGGTCGTTTCCACCGTCACGCAGTGAGGATCCGATGGCCAAGTATATCCTGCTCCTGCACGAGAACCCGGCAGACTACGCCGACCTGGGACCCGCCGACATGCAGGCGATGATTGAACGCTACTCGGCGTGGGGGCGCTCCATCGCCGAGGCCGGGAAGATGCACAGCGGCATGAAGCTGTCGGATGATGGCGGATGGCACGTGCGGCGCAACGGCAAAGGCCTCGCCGTCACCGACGGGCCGTACGCTGAAGCGAAGGACGTGGTCGGCGGCTTCTACGTGATCGAGGCGGTTGACCGCGACGAGGCCCAATCGATTGCCTCCGGATGCCCGCACATGGAGCGCGGATGGATCGAGATCCGGGCGATCGACATCGGATGAGCGACACGCGCATCGGCGCGACCGAGGGCGATGAGGAGGGCGGCGAGGCAGTCGAATTGCTCGTCGCCAACCTCTTCCGTCGGTCGGCCGGTGCGATCGTGGCCGGACTCGCGCGCCGCTACGGGCTGGAGCGGCTGGCGCTGGCCGAGGATGCGGTGCAGGACGCGCTGCTCGAGGCGCTCCGGCGCTGGCCATTTGAAGGGGTGCCGCGAGAACCCGCCGCGTGGTTACGCACGGTGGCCGAACGCAAGGCACTGGATGTCCTGCGCCGCGGGGTGGTCCTCGAACGCAAGATCGCCGATGCCGGGCTGAGTGCCGAGCCGCCCGCGCAGGGCGATCGCGCCACGCGCGACGACGCGTACTTTGACGATGACGTGCTGGGGATGCTGTTCGCCTGCTGCACGCCGGCGTTGGAGCAAGAGGCGGCGGTTGCGCTCACGCTCTCAGTGGTCGCCGGCTTCACGGCACGTGAGATCGCGCAGGCGTTCCTTGTGAGCGAAGCGACGATGGCGCAGCGCCTGGTGCGCGCCAAGCGGCGCCTGCGTGAGAGCGGTGCCCGCGTCGTGATTCCCACCGATGCCGAGGAGCTGGCGACACGACTCCCGCGTGTGTTGGGCGTCGTGTACCTCATGTTCAACGAAGGGTACGTTGCCACCGAGGGCGACGCGCTCGTGCGCGAAGATCTGTGTGGAGAGGCGACGCGCCTCGCGTTGTTGTTGGCCGATCATCCGGCGACCACGACCCCCGAAGTGCACGCCCTCGCGGCGCTCCTGCTCTTTCAACTGGCTCGGCACGCCTCGCGGACCGAGAGGGACGGTGCGCCGGTGCTGCTGGAGTCGCAGGACCGGTCCACGTGGGATCGCACGCTGATCGCCGCCGGCTTCAAGCAACTGCATCAGGCAGGACGCGGAGAGCGCCTGACCTCGCTTCACCTGCAGGCGGAGATTGCCTCGCGCCACGTGATGGCCTCGCAGTTTGACCAAACCGACTGGGATGCGATGCTGCGCGCCTACGACCTGCTGCTGGAGTTGGAGCCCACGCTGGTCGTTCGGGTGAATCGGGCGGTGGTGGTGGGCCAGCTTCGGGGCGCGGCGGTCGCGCTGGAGGCACTGGAAGAAGCCGCGCGCGACCCGTCGGCGGCGTCGTACCGATGGTTCTTCGCGGTACGTGCCCACTTTCGGAGTTTGGTCGGCGATCTGGAGGGAGGGCGCGAGGATCTGCGCCGTGCGGCGTTGCTGACGCGGAGCACGCCGCTGGTCCGCTGGCTGGAGGAGCGCCACGCGGCCCTGTTAGACTCCTCCGCATGATGGAAGTGCAAATATTCGGCACGAAGAAGAGCGCGGACACCCGGAAGGCCCTGCGGTTCTTTGCCGAGCGGCGCATCAAGACCCATTTCGTCGACTTGAACGAACGGGGAGCGTCGCTGGGTGAACTCAAGCGTTTTGCACAGAAGTTCGGGGTGGAGGCACTGCTCGATCGCGAGTCGAAGCGCTTTCAGGAGCTGGGGTTGGGCGTGGCGCGGTATTCCGACGATCGCTGGCTGGAGAAGCTGGTGGACGAACCGCTGATGTTGCGCGTCCCGCTGACCCGTTGCCAGCACAAACTCACCATCGGGCTGGCCGAGGCGACGTGGAAGGAGTGGGGAGCCTGAGATGACCCAGTTCTCCTTCAACGGCGTCGGCGTCTCGTTTGGGGCGACGACCGTCCTGCGTGACGTCACCTTCACGGTCGCCGCCGGCGAGAAGTGGGGGGTGATCGGCCGGAACGGTTCAGGGAAGACGACGCTGTTCCGCCTGCTCACGGGGGAGATGTCGCCGTCGGTGGGCACGACGGCCAAGACGCCCAATCTGCGGTTCGCCGTCCTCGACCAGCACCGTGAGTTTGCCGGCGCCACGACGGTGTGGGGTGCGGTGACCGACGCCTTTCGCGAGCTCATCGACCTCGAGGCCGACCTGGCGCGTCAGGCCGACGCGCTGGCGCACGCGGGGGACAGCGTCACCGAGCAGCAGCTCAATCGCTACTCGCGCGACCTGGAGCGGTTTGAGCACGAAGGGGGGTACTCCTACGTCTCGCGCGTCGATGCCGTGCTGACCGGCCTTGGCTTCGATCCGGTACAGGCGCGCCATGAAGCGCTGTCGCACCTGAGCGGGGGGGAGCGCGGGCGCGTGGCGCTCGCCCGTCAATTGGTGATTCCGGCCGACGTCATGCTGCTCGACGAACCGACGAATCACCTGGACCTGGAGACGACGCGCTGGCTGGAGGAGTACCTGCGCAACACGAGCGAGACGGTGCTGGTGATCTCGCACGATCGCGCCTTCCTGGACCGCGTGGTCGACCACGTGTTGCACCTGGAAGACCTCACGGCGACGCCCTACGACGGCGGCTACGCGCACTTTGTGCGGCAACGCGCCGAGCGGCGGCTGTCGCAGCAGCGCGCGTTCGACAAACAGTCGAAAGCGATCGCGCGGGAGGAGGACTACATCCGCCGCAACATCGCGGGGACGAACACGAAACAGGCGAAGGGGCGCCGCAAGCGACTCGAATGGCTCCCGCGCCTGAGCCCTCCGCCTGACGACGAAGGGGCGATGGCGGTGCGCTTTCCCACCGGGGAGCGCGGCGGCGACCAGGTGGCGGTGTTCGAGCACGCGACGGTGCAGATCGGCGACCGTGTGCTGCTGCGCGACTTTACCGAGTGGGTGCGTCGCGGCGACGTGGTGGGGCTCATCGGGCCTAACGGGACGGGGAAGTCGACGTTGCTCAAGGCGTTGTTTGGCGAGCGCCAACTGGCGTCGGGCGAGATCCGGATGGGGGGCGGGATCCACGCGACGATGTACCGGCAAGACTTCGCCAACGTCCCGCGGCACAAGTCGCTCTACGACATCATCGGCGACATGCGCCCGATGTGGGAGCGCGGGGCGATTCAGGGGCACCTGGGGATGGTGCAGTTCTCGGGCGACGAGGTCATGCGCTCGGCGTCGTCGCTGTCGGGGGGCGAGCTGGCGCGCGTGGCGCTGGCGATGATGATGCTCGAGGGGGCGAACCTGCTGGTCTTCGACGAGCCGACGAACCACCTGGACGTGGAATCGATCGAGCAACTGGAAGACGCCATCGAGCGTTATGACGGGACGGTGGTGCTGGTGAGCCACGACCGCGAGTTGCTGCGCAAGCTGGTGACGCGTGTGTGGGACCTGCGGGACGGGAAGATTCGCGCGTTTGACGGCGATTTTGCCGAGTACGAGGAGATGCGCGAACGCGAGGAACAGGAGCGGGCGGCGCGCGAATCGGCGGCGGCGTCGGATCGCCGGGCGCAGGAGAAGCTCGAGGCAAAGAAGCGGACGGAGAGCGATTCCAGGTCCCGCGGCAATGCGCGCGACATCCGTCGCAATGCCGAACGGGCGGAAGGGCGGGTGACGGAGCTGGAGCAGAAGGTGGCAGAGCTGGATGCCGCGCTCGCGGACCAGACGCTGTACACGCGCCCGAACGGGCATGCACACGCGAGCGCCCTTGCGCGCGAACTCGCAGAAGCCAAGGCATCGCTGGCCGAGGCGATGGCGACGTGGGAAACGGCGCTGGAAGCGGCCGAGGCGCTGGACGCGAACTGAGAAGAAGCAGGCGGGGGAGGCGGGGTGGGGAGCAGGTGGATGGGGGCAAGACGGCTACGCGCGGCAGGACGATGCTGACCCGGGGAGTTCTGCAAAATCCCTCGGGCTGACCTCACTCGATTCAACGACGGGTATTCCCATCAATCCCGAATTCTGGGCGTGGGGCGGCTTCCTCGCCTTTGTCCTTCTCGTCCTCGCCATCGACCTGGGGGTCCTGAACAAGAAGGCCCACATCGTCAGCATCCGCGAGGCGCTCCGCTTCACGGCGGTCGTGGCGTTTCTGGCGGTGTGCTTCGGCGGGTTAGTCTACGCGATGTACGAGCAGCACTGGCTGGGGCTCGGGACGCAGGTGGACAAGCTCGATGGCGTGATCAACGACGGGCGCCTGGCCGCCGTGAAGTTCTTCACGGGCTACGTGATCGAGCTGTCGCTGTCGGCCGACAACGTCTTCGTGATCGCGATGATCTTCCAGTACATGCGGGTGCCGCCGCTCTACCAGCACCGCGTGCTGTTCTGGGGGATTCTGGGGGCGCTGGTGATGCGCGGGACGATGATCCTGTTAGGCGCCTCGCTCATCGCGCGCTATCACTGGATCCTCTATCTGTTCGGGATCTTCCTCGTGTACACGGCGATCAAGATGCTGGTGACGCGTGAGGAGGAGCACGAGGGCGAGGCGCCGGCCGACGGCATCGTGCTGCGACTGCTGCGCCGCGCCTTCCCGATCACGCCCACGTATCACGAGCAGCACTTCGCGATCCGCGAACAGGGGAAGCTGATCCTGACACCGCTGGCGGTGGCGCTGGTGCTGGTGGAGACGACGGATCTCATCTTCGCCGTCGACTCGATCCCGGCCATCTTTGCCATCACGACCGACCCGTTCCTCGTCTTCACGAGCAACGTCTTCGCGATTCTCGGGCTGCGCTCGCTGTACTTCGCGCTGGCCGGCGCGATCGAGAAGTTCCGCTACCTCAAGGTCTCGCTGGCAGCGATCCTCGGTCTGGTGGGGGTGAAGATGCTGGTGGCTGACCTGCTGAAAGACTACCTGGGGCCGAACTTCAACTTCTGGCTGCTGGGAATCGTGGCGGCCATTCTGGCCGCGGGGGTCTTTGCGTCGTGGGTGCGCGCGCGGGACGGGGAGGCGCGGGAAGAGATGCCGAGCGACTGAGACGGGAAGACGGGAAGACGAGGGGCTCTAGCGAGTGGGCAGAGACATCTTTCGCACCAGGTCTCGAAACCGTGTCTCCCCCCGTACCGGATCGAAGATCGGGTTCACGTTGAGGTACACGACCCAGCCGCGGCGTTCGGCGTGGGCGCGTTCGAGCCAGTCGAGGGCGCTGGCGTTGTCACCGGATGCGAGAAACGACGTCGTGATGGCGGTCGATGACACGTATTCGCGCTCGGCGCGAGCGATGAGCGTGGCGCGGATGGCGGCGGCTTCGTCGTGCTGGCCGGCGCGGTCGAGGGCGTAGGCGAGCGTCCCATCGGTGATGCTCCCTGCCCCGGGCATGGCGACGGCCTCACGCAGCGTGGCGAGCGATTCGCGTGCGTGTCCCTCGTTGGCCAGCGACAGACCGAGGATGCGATACGATTCCTCGGCGGTGGGATTCATCTCGATGGCGCGCTCGAGGTGATAGCGCGCGCGATCGTAGCGGCGTGAGTAGAAGTACAGCCATCCCACGGTGCGTCGAATGGTGACGGAGCCAGGATCGAGTTCCTGCGCGGTGTGCCCTTCGACCAGCCCCTCGTCGCCGCGCCCGCAGGCGGTGAGGTAGAAGGCGTACCATTGGTGCGCGGTGGGATAGCGCGGATCGAGTTCGAGCGCGCGGCGAAACGCCTCCCCGGCCGCGCGGAAATCCCAGAAGTAGATGAAGAGCGACCAGGCCAGCGAGGTGTGCGCCTCGGCGAGCCCTTCGTCCAGCTGCAACGCCTGGCGCGCGTAGTGCACGGCGCGTTCGAGCCCTACACTCGACGGAACGCTGCGATAGTCCACGTGCAGCGCGTAGGCGTCAGCAAGCCCGGTGTAGGCCAGGGCGTAGCGCGGATCCTCGGCGACGGCGCGCTCGAAGTGCTCGATGGCCTCGTGTGTACCGGCGTCGGTGCGCAGGTTCATGGCCCAGCGCCCGCGCAGGTAGTGCCCGTAGGCTGCGACGTTCTCGGTGCCGCGCTTGGGTGCCGGGTCGCCGAAGTCGGCCAGCCAGGTGGCGCGCAACGTGGTCACGATCGTGCGCGCGAGCTCGTCCTGCACGGCGAACACGTCTTGCAGCTCGCGGTCGAATCGCTGCGACCAGAGGAGCCGTCCGTCGTCGGTGGCGGTGAGCTGCGCGGTCACGCGCAGGCGGTCGCCTTGCCGGCGCACGCTCCCTTCGAGCACGACCGACACGCCCAGCATGGCGCCAATGGCGCGCACGTCGAGCGCGCGCCCCTTGAGGGCAAAGACCGAGGTGCGAGACGCCACACGCAGCGACCCGACCTTGGTGAGCGCATCGATGACTTCGTCGGTGATCCCATCGCTCAAGTACTCGTTGCCGGGATCGGGGCTGGCGTTGACGAAGGGGAGGACCGCGATGCTCTGCGTAGCGCGGCGGGCGAGCCCGTGCGACACGTCGCCGCGTCGCGCGGCCTCGGCAGCGGTGGCCATGGTCTCCACCAAGTCGCCGGCCGATGCGAAGCGACGCGCGGGGTCCTTGGCGAGCGCGCGCATGACCGCGGCCTCCACATCGGGGGGGACCTCGGGGCGCAGCGTGCGCAGGGCGCGTGGCGCCTCGGTGATGTGGCGCGCCATCACGCTGCGCGGCGACGTCCCGACGAATGGGGGCTCACCGGCCAGCGCCTCGAAGAGCACGCACGCCAGGCTGTAGACATCGCTTGCGGCGCCGACGTCGCGCTCTCCGGCCGCCTGTTCGGGGCTCATGTACGCGGGGGTACCGAGGGCGAATCCCTCAGCCGTGACATCCCCCGCGTTAGGCCGCGATCCGCGCGGTCCCTCGGTGATGGCCTCGCAGGCGCGCGCGACGCCGAAGTCCGCGAGCAGCGCCATGCCATCGGCGAAGAGGATGTTCTCCGGCTTCACATCCCGATGCACAAAGCCGGCGCGATGCGCGTGATCCAGCGCGGCCCCTACCTCGCGCGCAATGCGTATCGTGTCATCGAGCGAAAGTCGTCGCTCGCGTTGCAGCCGATCGCGCAGCGAGCCGCCGCGAATGTACGGGGTGATGAAATACAGGACCCCATCCGCCTGCCCCGAGTCGATGAGCGGGAGGACGTGCGGGTGCGTGAGGCGTGCGACGATGCCGATTTCCCGCAGGAACCGCTCGACGCCGAGCGACGCGGCAATCTCGGGGTGGAGCACCTTGATGGCGACCTTGCGGTGGTGCTTGCGCTCCTCCGCGAGGTAGACGCGCGCCATGCCACCACGGCCGAGTTCCCGCTCGATCGCGTAGCGCGCCGAGAGTGTTGGCGCCGCGGCCAGGATCGCGTCGTTCATGGGAGGGCGGAGGACGGGAAGACGGGAAGACGGGAAGACGAGTGAGAGCGACAGCGCGAATCGAGGCGTGGTCGCACTGCAGTTCCATCTTGTCTTCTCGTCTTCCCGTCTTCCCGTCTTCTCCGCATCACGGTTGCACTTGCGCTCCCTGCGCCAGGAAGTCCACCGCGACGCTCGACATCAGGCGCACACCCACCGGGAGCGCCTTCTCGTCAGCGAAGAAGAGCGGCGAATGGTTCGCGGCCGCCGTGCGGAAGTCCTTATCCTTGGGCGTGACGCCGAGGGAGAAGAAGAAGCCGGGGACCTTCTCCAGATAGCGGGAGAAGTCCTCGCCGGCGGTGCCAGGGCGGGTCTCAGTCGTCTGCTCGGCCCCAACCACGCGCTGCAGGGACGGGAGCATGCGCCGTGCGAGCGCGGTGGTGTTCATCGTCACCGGGTATCCCAACTCGATCTTCACCTCAGCCGTGGCGCCGGCGCTCTCGGCGATCGACTCGGCGGTGCGCGTGAGGCGCTTGTGAATGTCGGTGCGCATGCCCGGGTCGAGCGTACGGATGGTCCCGATCATCCAGGCGGTATCGGGGATGATGTTCTCGCGCAGCCCGGCGTGAAAGGCGCCGACGGTAATGATGGCGGGAGCGGTGGTGAGGTCGGACTGGCGACTAATGATCGTCTGCAGACCCAGCACGATCTGTGACCCGACGACGATCGGGTCGATGCCGGCGGCGGGGTAGGCGCCATGCGTCTGCTTGCCGCGCACGGTGATGCGGAACTGGTCTGCGGATGCGGCGGTGGCCCCTCCGCGCCAAGAGACGCTGCCTAACGGCCCCGGGCCGACGTGCAGCCCGAAGATGGCGTCGACCTTGGGATTCTCCAGCACCCCGGCCTCGATCATCGGGCCGGCACCGCCAACCGGGGGGCCTTCCTCGGCCGGTTGGAAGATGAACTTCACCGTGCCGGGGAGCTGCGCCTTCATCCCCGTGAGCACTTCGGCGGTGCCCATGAGGATCGCGACGTGGTTGTCGTGTCCGCAGGCGTGCATGACGCCCGTTTCCTGCCCGTTGTACACCGCACGCACGGTGCTCTTGAACGGAAGATCGACGAGTTCGGTGACGGGGAGCGCGTCCATGTCGGCGCGCAGCGCGACGACCGGCCCGGGTTTGCCACCGCGGAGGATCCCGACGACACCGTTCCCCCCAACGCCGGTCTGCACCTCGAGGCCGAGCGACTTGAGGTGATCGGCGACGAGCTTGGCGGTGCGCACTTCCTGGAACGAGAGTTCGGGGTGCTGGTGAATGTCGCGGCGCCAGGCGACCACCTTGGCTTCGATATCGCCCGCTCGCTTGTCGATGGCGGCGTGCAGCGGCTGCAGGTTGGGCGACTGCGCGCGCACGGGCGCGACGGGAACCAGCGTCGCGACAGCGAGCACGAGGACAACGGGTGCGAAGCGGCGGGAGCGGATCATGAAGCGATCAGAGGAAGGTGGGTTGGCTGGCTGCAGGAAGAATGTCGAGCGATCGTGGGGTGCGCGAGCGGGGGCGCCTGCAAGATCGGCACGCGCGAGGCATGGCGACCGGCGGGAACTTGGGCTATGCAGTGTCCGTATCGCTTCACACGTCCCCACCACCAGTCCCGATGCTCGCGTTTCTGTTCGCTGCCCAGCTTGCTGCGGTCGATTCGCTCTACGCCACGCCGGCGGTAAGAACGCTGGTGGAGGCGGCGTCGCGCATCAACCGACAGGTCCCGCCCACGCTGGCCGGCTACCGCGCGAGCGCGGAGAGCGAGATCGCGATCGTGGCGCGCCGGAGCGAGGGGAACGAAGGAGCGGTGTCGATCGAGCAGACACGGAACGAGGTGACGTGGGATCGCACCGGAGCGTTTGAGCAGCACGTCGTCGGGTACCGGGCGCAGTCGATCGGGTTTCAGTTCTCCGCGCTGTCATTCCTGCGACAGGCGTGGACGGTGCCGGTGCTGTATGGCAACCGACTCACCTTGCTGTTCGGTCGTGATACGAGCCGCCTGGGGCGCGCGCGCCGCCGTCAGGAGCAACGCCTGGTCGCGGTGCATCCGCTGGCCGAGGATCGCGAGCGCGTGTACCGCTTTTCCGGGGGCGACACGATCGTCACGCTGCGGGTGAACGAGCGCGACATTCCGATCCTTCGCGTCATGGCCGAACCGCGCGATGACGCACCCGAAGGGACGGTCGCGTTTCGTGGAGAGCTGGACCTGGACGCGTCGCGCCACGTGCTGGTGCGGATGCGTGGCTACTTCGTGCGAAAGGCGCCGCCCCCGTCGTTCTTCGCAAAGGCGCTCTCGTTTGGCGGTTTCGAGGCAGTGGCGTTCCTCGAGTTGGAGAACGGCGAGATCGAGGGGAAGTACTGGCTTCCAACCTATCAGCGGTTTGAGGCGCAGGCGGCGCTCACCTCGGCCACCGAGTCGCGATCGATCTTTCGCATCATCACGCGCTTCAGCGCGCACCGTGTGATGGAGCGACCGGCCGACGCCATCGCGGTGGCGTCGGTCGACACGCTCTCGTCGCAACCGTTTGCCCTCACCTTCGCGCCGCGCGATAGCCTGGCAGACACCGAGGGGTGGCGTCGCGACCTGGGGGCGACGACGGGCGCGGTGCATAGCGACGACTTCAACGATATCGGCCCCGACATCTGGCGCTCCACGGGAGCGCCGCGCTTTGGCTGGCGGGTGCAACGCGTCGCCGACGCCGTGCATATCAATCGCATCGAGGGGCTCTACACGGGCTATGGCGCCGAGTGGCGACTGCGCGACGCGGTGCCGGGCCTCACGCTGCGAGGGAACGCGGGGTGGGCGTGGAGCGAGGAGACGGTGCGCGGGCGCGCCGGCGCCGACTGGAAGCGCGGGGCGCTCACCTACATCGCGAGAGCGGGACGCACGCTCGACATCACCAATGACTTTCGCCCCACGTTCGACAGCGGCAGCGTGATTGGCGCGGCGTTCGGGAGCGACAGCTACGACTATGTCGATCGTCGCGTGGCGGCGGTGGGCGTGTGGCGGCGTTTCGGGAAAGGGCGCGCGGCGGTCCTGCGACTCGAAACGGGGCCAGCGAGCGACCGCATGGTCGAACGGACGCTGTCGCAGGGGATCATTCGCCGCGACTCGGCCTTTCGCGACAACCGCGGCGTGCGCGAGGGGACGTACTGGCGGCACTGGGCGTCGCTGGAGTGGAACCCCGACGTGAGCGCCGAGTTCGTGCGCACGGGAGTGGGGGCGCTCGTGAGCGCGGAGGTGGCGCAGGGGACGCTCCGCTACACGCGGTTGGAAGGGCGCCTCATGGGACGTCGAAACGCGGGACCGCTTACGCTGGCAGCGCGCGGCGACGTGGGGACGCTGCTGGGGCGCACGCCACCGCCGCAGCAACTGTTCGAGCTGGGTAACAACCAGAACCTGGCCGGCTACGACTACAAGGAGTTTGCCGGCACCGACGCGGCAGTGGTGCGCGGCCTGGTGATGTATCGCCTTGGGTCGTTGCGCGCTCCTATCCGTGTGGGGCGCTGGTTTCTCCCGGCTCCTTCGCCCGCGCTGGCCGCGGGGGTGCAGAGCGGATGGACGCAAGTGCGAGGAGACGGCGGGCGATTGGCGATGCGCGAACTCGTGCGCGATACGATGCCGGCGTATCTATCGTCGCAGCCACCGACGATGCTTCGGTCGCGCGCCACCAATGGGGTGCGCACCTCGGTGACGCTGGGGATGCGGTTCTTTGGGGGCGCCGTTGGCGTCGGGATGGCGCGGGCGGTAGACCGGAAGGCGGAGTGGAAGCTGGTGTTCGACTTCGCGCAAATCCTTTGAGAGCGGAGGACGGGAGGACGGGAAGACGGGAAGACGAGATGGGGCGGCGTGGGTTGCGCTGACCGGGCTCCTCGCGCGAATGTCGGGACTCGTTGAGTGGCGCATCGAGTGCGCGCCGCAGTGGTTGATTCCACCTCTTGCCCCCGCTCCCGTGTCCCGTATCTCACGGCTTCGCTTCGCGCTTGGTGCGTTCCTCCTTCTTGCGGCGGCGCCTCGGGCGGCGCATGCCACCTGGTCGGTCATCGCGGTCGATCGGGCGACTGGGCGCATCGTCGTGTCGTCGGCAACGTGCGTGGCGCAGGCGGGGTTTGCGCGTTTTCCGGCCAAGGGATTGATGGACGTGCAGGCGATCATCGCACCGGGCTTTGGCGTCGCCGCGGCGCAGGCGGGCGTTGATCGCACTCGCGCCAACCAGTCGCTGATCTTCGAGGAGCTCAAGAAAGGGACGCACCCCTCGGCGATCCTCGCGATGCTCGTCTCGGACACGCTGATCCAGACGCGGCAGTTCGGGATCGTCGATCTGCAGGGGCGCTTCAGTGGCTTCTCGGGGGCCAAGAACGGCGTGGCGTCCAACAGCGTGCAGGGGCAGGTCGCCGGGACCCAGGTCTACTACTCCATCCAGGGGAACATCCTCGCCTCGTACGCCGTGGTGCAGAACGCGGTGGCGGCGTTCGAGCGCGAAGGGGGGACGCTCGAGGATCGGGTGATGGCGGCGATGGAGGCGGCCGACGCCGCGGGGGGCGACAAGCGTTGCAGCTGCGTGACCCAGCCGGTCCCCAAGACTGTGGCGGCGTGCACCAACCGCACGGCGCACGTGGCCTACATCGCCGCTGTCGATTCGACGTCAACCAACGGCGCGTCGTACAACGACGGGGCCTACCGCATGTATCTCAACGTCACCGACGAGAACACCACGCCGGAGGAGAACCCGAATCCGGTGAAGACGCTGCGGATGCGGTATGACGCGTGGAAGCGGGGAATGCGATAGAACTCCGACGACGGGAAGACGAGTGACTGCACAGGTTAGGCGTGCGGTGGTCGCAGTCGCTTATCCCGTCTTCCCGCTCTCATCCGCCTGACGCGACCGCCTCCAGTTCTTCCCAGCGGGCCATGGCGGTGGCGGTTTCCTTCTCGATGGCGTCGAGTCGCGCGGTCGCGGTGGTCACGGCTGGGCCATCGCGCAGGAAGGCGGGGTCCGAGAGCCGGGCGTAGAGGGCGTCCTTCTCGCGCTCCAGCGCGTCGATACGCTCGGGCAGCGCCTCGAGTTCCTTCTGTTCCTTGAACGACAGCTTGCGCGGCTTGTCGGTGCGACGATTTGCGGCTGACGGAGCGGACACCGGCGCCGTGACGGCTTTGGGAGCGACGGCCGCGACAGGCGCCGGACGCTGGCGCACCCAATCGGTGTAGCCCCCCGCGTACTCGCCCACCGTCCCCTTCCCTTCCATCACCAGCGTGCTGGTGACCACGTTGTCGAGGAAGTCTCGGTCGTGGCTCACGACCAACAGCGTCCCGCTGAATTCGATCAGCAGGTCCTCGAGCAGGTCAAGCGTCTCGATGTCCAGGTCGTTGGTCGGTTCGTCGAGCGCCAGCACGTTGAACGACCGCGTGAAGAGGCGCGCCAGCAACAAGCGGTTGCGCTCTCCGCCGGACAAGGCGCGCACCGGGGTGCGGGCACGGTCGGGCGGGAAGAGAAAGTCCTGCAAGTAGCCATGCACGTGCTGGCGACCTGTCGTCAGCTGCACCCACTCGGCACCATCGGCGATGGAGTCGAAGACCGAGCGCTCCGGGTCGAGGGTGTCGCGCAACTGGTCGAAGTAGGCGATCTCGAGCCCGGTTCCGTGCCGGATGGTGCCGTTGGCCGGCGGGAGCTCCCCTAACAAGAGGCGCAGCAGCGTCGTCTTCCCGGAGCCGTTGGGGCCGATGAGCCCCACTCGGTCGCCGCGAATGATGGTCGTCGAGAAGTCGCGCACGATCGGCCGCTCGCCGTGGGCGAAGGAGACGTC
>CAZLLP010000013.1:0-74092 GCA_964560345.1 uncultured Gemmatimonadaceae bacterium | reverse complement strand
TAGGATGAATGCAAGCAAGTATCGCATGGGCACTCTGAGGTCAGTCCGCATAACGCTTGGGTTCACCTGCAGCCGAACCACATAATGCGAGCGGAGCGAGCATACCATAGCTCGGCTGACTGGTGCAATCCTCTGTTATGCCGCCGCTCAGCCCAGTCGTTCCGCCCAGTAGCGCGGCTGTCGGCGGTTGTGCGCGACGGCGAGAATGAGCGGCTCTGCAGCACCGAGGTGGTAGACGAGGGTGTACGGGAACCGGCGGGCCGCCAGCGTCCGGATGCCGAACGCGCGCTCCTGACCCACCTCCGGATACACATCGAGCAGGGCGAGCAGGCGCTCGATCTCTTGAAGGAAGTCCTCGCCTAAGCCGCGCGCGGCGGCTTCGTAGAACGCCGCCGCGTCGGTGAGCTCGGCTTCGGCGAGCGGGTGGAACGCTGGGATCATCCCGCCAGACGGCGGCGGGCGTTGGCCAAGGCGGTGGCGGAGGGAACGCTCGCCACGGTGCCGGCGCGCAGTTCCTGGGCGCGGCGCTGCGCCTCCTCCAACCAGACCGGATCCAAGTCCGGCTGCGCGTCCAGACTCTCGATGAGGACGCGCGCCAGATGCGCTCGCTCCTCCGTGGGGAGTCGCAGCAGCTGCGCTTCCAGGGCTTCGCGGGTCATGGGGATCCTCGCCGAGTGGGTCACGGAAGTCTACGCCAGCCGCGGCGACGCCGCCACGTTCTGGCTCGTGGCCACACCGCCTCACCTCCACTCACCTTGGTCGGCATAACGCTTCAGCTCAGCTGCAGCGGAAGGCAATAGAGTGCGGCCGAAGGCCGCACAAGACAAGGTCCCGCTGTCTGCTGCAGCGCGTGTTAGGCTGACCGCGCCGCGCCTCCACCCCGCGTCGCGACTATCGATCGCGGGTCCAGACAATAATGAGGCCGCACCAGGCGTTGCGTTGCATCGACGAGAACTCAGGCGGAATGGATCCGATGCCGGTGTAGACCTCAATGCCGTGAATATCGGCGGGCGACAGCAGATCGAGCTGAAACGAGCCTTCCTTGAGCACGCCGTCCACGGCGATGGGGACGACGCAGTCGTTGTTGGCGGACCGCGACACTAGGGAGGCCTGCGCGGCTCGAGACGAAATGATCAGCCGGCTCGATGCGCTGTCGACGACGCGAAGTCCCGTCATGCCGCGGAACAAGTCGGAGACGCGCGTATTGCCGCGCCGCTCGATCTCTTCCCGGAGAATGTACCGCCCCTTGCCCAGGTCCCGTCGGCGTTCGAAGTCCGCGAGACGTCCCGTCGGCCGCGTGGATGCGCCGGCAGCCGTAACGGCGACACCTGCGAGTTGTTGCACCACCGGCCGAAGGGGGACTTCGATGGCGAGATAGTCCTCCGACCAGCGACCGAGGTCTCGCTGATAGCGGGAGAATCCCGAGGCGACAATCACGACGGTCTCGGGCGCATCGCTCGCAGTGACGAGCGTCGCGCTCCCGGCGCTGTTGGTCAGCGCGGCGGATTGTTCGCGCGAGGCAAAGAAGACGCGCGCGCTGGCCACCGGGCGGTGCGAGGCCGAGTCCCACACCGTTACCGCGAGCGTACGCGTCGACGGCCGCCGCTGAGCGCGTGCATCGCGGGCCAAGAGCGAAAGCGCTGCGAGGAGGATGGAGACGAGGGTTCGCACGGTGATAGCGACAAGTCGACGACTCGGACAGCCTAACGTGTGCTTCTGCTGTGAACGCTTCAAAAGGTAGCAGTGGTGGGGCGGCCGCTAGACCGTCCCGTAGTCGATAAGGCGGCCGCCCCACCCCTGCCACCGCACCGCGTTCATCAGCAGCAAGCGTCGTTATGCGGTGCCTCGGCTTGGCGGGCCTTCGATTCGCCACGTCATCTTGTTTCGCGAGGCTCCGTCGGAACCAAAATGAGTCACTCTCGCGTGCTTGTTCGCAGGCTCGTCAACCAGCGATACCTCGTGGAGGAACATCTTGCGGACGATGACTGTGCACAACTGCCCTCCATATGCTCTTCCCTTGACGTGCGAGCAGTCGTCGTACGGAAGCGCGCACACTGAGCATTCCCTTTCAGTGGCGATCCCGCCAACACTCATAAATGCCTGGGGAGGAAAGACGATTCGCTCCCAGCCAAGCAGCGCATGAAGCAGGTTCCATAGCCCCGCCGCCGCCCCATCGCCCTCAATCTGTTCTCGTACCTTTGCGGCGTTGCGACACGATACCTGAGCCGAGACGAGGTGGTCCCACGCTGCCTCCCCTCTGTCCTCCTTCAGCGCGATGCACATCTCGATCTGCGAGCGCACTGTGGCGATTGCCAACTCCATACTCAGAAGGGAGTTGGCGACATCCTCATTCCCACTGGCGACAGCAGACTGTTTTGCCGCGGCAAGGTCGTCTAAAAACGCGTTAGCCGAGGTAACCGCCTCTCGTTGCAGCTCAAGCGCGCGCGGAAGGAACGCCATCGTTTGAAGTTCGCTCGCCGCGGCATTGAATCGTGCGAACATCTCCTCGTCACTCATCTGCCAGCCGCTTGATCGCCTCGGGAAGCTGCTTCAGCCCGTCGACCGGACCTTCGTAAGTCAGAAGTCGAGTCTCTCGCTTCCGTGTGCGTTCCACCGCAATACTCAGCTTGACGTCACTCCTTCCGGATGTACCGCGCAGCCGCTCGGAGACAAAGGCCGCAATAACCTCCACAGCAATCTGGACGCCGACTGGGTTCTGAGACCACAGTCCAGCGCCAACGAACAACACTGGAACTACCCACTCGGCGGACTTCTCGACTGACACCGGCAGCGGCGTTGCGCGTGAGGCGAGATGAGCGGCCACACCCGCCTCGACGAACAACTTGCGCAGCGTGGACGCATCCTCCTCGTGACGGAGGGCGCCGCGTTCGTCCGCATCAGCGAAGCCTGTCGGCAACAAAGACAGATTATCGCCGAGCACGACCTCCATCGCTTCTGCGTGGTCTGGGACGTGAACGAACGATGTGACGGTGATGCTCACCGAGACACTCCTTGCGACACGCGTATCCGAATAACGCCATTTATCCAGTCCCCTCAACCGCCGGCCCCGCCTGCGACGCCGACCATCTCCAGGACCCTACCACAGAATAACGCCACCCCCCCTCCGACCTCCACACTGTCGCATCCCCAACACACTCAATCACTTCCAAGAGCGCCTTTCCGGGCGCCAACGGTTTATCCCGTGCTACACCACCGAATAACCCTAATTCCCACCAGAGGGACCCAAGGCCCGAGAGGGAGAGTCTGCAGCCCCTCCCTCCCGTCCCTTAGTCGCTCACTACCATCTACCTACAAGCGCCAAGCACCCAGCCTTACGCCGCCCGATCGCCCACGACCGGCGCCGGCTGCATCCCCTCGCCGGTCGGCGTCCCCCCAACCGTCGGCAGGCTCACCACCTCCGTCACGGAAGCCGTCGCCCGCCCAATCCGCTTGGCCTGCGACCACGCCCGCTGCTTCCCCACATCGCCGCGAATGAGCGGCTGCACGAGCGAGTCCACCAACCGCAGCACCTGCACCGCGCGCTTCCCCATGGCGATGGCCGACGATCCCGCCGCCGCACGCTGCAGCACGTTCTGCGCACGCGCATCGATCGCCGCCTTGAGCGCGTCGCCCCCCGCGAGCAGTCGTGCCAGGTGATCCTTCGGGAGCCCCGCTGCCGTCAGCTTGTCCTCGTACGGCTTGGCCGTGTCATAGAACCCCTTGGCCCCCGTCAACAGCCCCTCGAAGTCCTTGGACCGCGGCAGGTTGAACGGCTTGCTGCTCGGCAGGCCAGTCGGCACGGCGTCTGGCGTCACGATCTTCACCAGCTGCACCACGGGGCGCAGCAGGTCGTTGCGAAGCGTTGCGGCCAGCATGTCAACCGTGTCGGTCCCGATCTTGGCCTGACGCCGTTGTCCATCCTGTCGCGCCCCCTCGTCGGTGAGGCGCACGATCACCGCCTCCAACTCCGCGTACGCCCCCGCCAGCGTGGGGTCCTTGGCCAGGGGCTGCAGGTAGTCGCGCACGCGACGCAGGACCTGCAGGCGATTCTTCTCGGTGATACGCATACGACGTTCTCCTCTTCACGAGTTGGACGCAGGAATGGAAAGTCGCCGAGTGCTGCGTCCACCACTCGGCGACAGTTGGTCCGTTGTGCGCGCGGCGCAGCCCACGAAGCAGCAGGCAGCGCACGCGACTCGTTCGGCACGTACATCGTCCCTTCAGGCGTTGCACTCGCGTCGATGCGCGCGGCACATCGATCGCGCGCCACGACCCGAGGACCTTCACGCGCTGCACGGCTCTCGATCGCGACGACACGCGGAGCTTCACGCGTTGCACGCACGTCGCGCGCGGCATCACGTCCAGCGTCACGCGCGTCACCGACGCTGTTCGCTGCGACACGTGGAGCGTCACGCGCATCACCAGCGTCGATCGCCGCGACCACCGCAGCGACACGCGCGTCAAGCGCGGCGGCTCAGTCGTCCCGGACGCCGGCGCGGCCGCACATCGCGACTTCATGCGCGTCCTGCCCGCCGTCACGAGCGACCAACGCGTCTACACGTCGATCACCGGTCGCGTGTCCGAGGTTCGGGACAGCGTCACTAGCGTCCCGGGTCGCGTCACCGGCTACCAGGATGGCGTCACCAGCGTCCCGCGTCGCGTCAGCGGCTGCACGGGCGGCGTCACCAGCGTCCCGCGTCGTGTCACCGGCTACTCAGGCAGCGTCTCCTGCATCCCTCGTGGCAGCACCGGCGTCCTTCGCAGCGTCACGGGCGTCCCGGGCAGCGTCACGGGCGTCCCGGGCAGCGTCACGGGCGTCCCGGGCAGCGTCACCGGCGTCTCACGCAGCGTCACCAGCGTCCCACGCAGCGTCACCGGCGTCCCACGCAGCGTCACCGGCGTCCCACGCAGCGTCACCGGCGTCCCCGGCAGCGTCACGCGCCGCCCTCGTTGCATCTGCGAAGTCCCTTTCCTCTCTAAGGTCCTCCGGACAGCCCGAAGTCAAGAAACTTTTTTCGTTCTGGACACGTAGGGCGCCGTCACGGCCGTTCCGGAGAACGTCACGCGCGACCACGCGACCGTCACGCGCGACCTGGAAAGCGTCTCGGACGTTCCTCGTCCCTTTCCCTATCTAGGGTCCTCCGGACAGCCCGAAGTCAACGTTGGCGTGTGCAGGACCCACCGCTCACTCTCGCGAGGTCCCCCCGTGGCGTATCTCTCCGGCCCCCGCAGGCGCTCACCGCTCGACGCGCACTACTATTGGAAGGAGGAGGAGCTGACACTCCTTCGCACGCTTGCGGCCGACGGGCTCCCCACCCGGCAGATCGCGCTCCGGCTCGGGCGCTCGGCCAAGGCGGTCCGGTCCAAGGCCTCGGAGATCGGGGTCACGCTGCTCCACTACGGACGGGAGCTGCGGAAGAACTACCCGGACCCCGAAGGCGATACGTCGATCCACAAGCAAAAGCGGGTGGTCGTCACGGTCGACTTCGACTTCCGCGCGCTCACCTACGACCAGCGCCTGGCGCTCGCCGAGGCGCTGCGGGCGAGCGTGCCGGACGGGCATGCGCACAGCGGGCGCGACACGCTGATGGAGGAGATCGCGGTGCACCACATGGCGCGCAGCGCCGGTCTCGACGTCCCCGCGGAAACTCCGCTCCCCGAACTCGACGCCGACGGCGATCCTGATTGGCGCGACATGGACGCGGCGCAGATTCGCGAGATGCTCGGCATTCCGCTGGCCCCCGTCCCTCCCAAGCCTGAACGCTACATCCCCCTGCGATTCCGCCCCCGAGTGGAACGGCCGGAACCGACGGAGCGCGTGGCCCTGGTCAACGAGCCCTCAATGGACGTGTCGGGCAAGTTGGAGCGCGCCGAGCGTCTGTTCATGGCCAAGTCGGCCAAGCGGGACGCTGCAGCACGCGAGGGCGGCAAGACAAAACGCAAGCGCACCCCCGGGCAGGAACTGCACCTCGCCATGCTCGAACGCAACGCCGCCATGGGGCACAAATGGGCGAAAGAGGAGCTGCGCAAGCTCAAGGCGAGCGTCTTCTAGTCGCTCGTCGTCGAGTCGCCCGCACCAACCTCAGAGCTGCGCCTTGATCGGCAGGATGAGCGTCTCGGCGATCCGTTCCTTGAGCGGCCGAGCGGCCCACATCTCGTAGCTGAACGGCGTCGCGTCGCGCAGGTCGCGCTCGAAGACGTCGGTCATGCGCGCCGCAAAGCTCGCATCGAACACGTTCAGGCTGGCCTCGTCGTTGAGCCGGAACGAGCGCAGGTCGAAGTTGGTCGACCCCACCGAGACGAGTTCGGTGTCGATGATGAGCATCTTGGTGTGCAGCATGGTCGGCTGGTACACATGGATCTCGACCCCCTCGCGCAGCAGCGGGCCCCACTCGCGCTTGGACGCGATGCGGACAGCCTCGGAATCCATGTGCGGCCCCGGCAGCAGCACGCGCACGCGCACACCGCGCCGTCGCGCCTCGATCATCGCCTCGATCAGCAGCTTGTCGGGGATGAAATAGGCGGCGGCGAGATCGATCGTGCGGGCGGCTGACGCGACGGCCATGAGATACATCAGGTGCATGCTCTCGCTCCCGCCCGCCGGCGAAGCGATGAACAACTGCGCGCGCATCGTGTCGCTCGGCGCCAGCTCGGGGAAGTACGCCGCCCCGCGCAGCACTCGGCCAGTCATCTTCATCCAGTTGTCGTTGAAGGCGGCCTGGAACTGCGCCACCGCGGGCCCCTCGACGCGGAAGTGCGAGTCTCGCCAATGCTCGGGATCCTCGGCCTTGCCGCTCCACTGGTCGGCGATGCCCACGCCCCCGGTGAATCCGATGCGACCGTCAACGACGAGCAGCTTGCGATGCGTGCGGTTGTTCAGGCGCCCGAGGCTGTACCAGCGCAGCGGTCGATAGCGTTCGATCTCCACGCCGGCCGACTTCATGTTGTCGACCAGCGACTGCTCCAACTTCACGCTGCCGGCCCAGTCGATCGTCACGTGCACGGGAACCCCCGCGCGCGCGCGTTCCGCCAGCGCGTCGGACATCTCGCGGCCGACGTCACCGGACCAGTAGATGTACGTCTCGAAGGTGACCGAGTGCTGCGCCGAGCGGATGGCGTCGAGCATGGCGGGAAAGATCTCCGCGCCGTTCTGCAACGCCGTCACCTGGTTGCCGTCCATGATGGTCGGACCAAGCATGACCGACATCTCTCGGCGAAACTGCGGATCGTTGACGGTGAAGCGGTGGGGCAGGTGACGCTCGACGGTCTTGTCGGAGCGCGCGAGACCCATCACCAGCATCACCACGATCGCGGTGACAACAACGGAAAGTGCGAGCATCCCCTGAGGGTAGGGACTCGCGAGTGACGAGGGTATTGGCCAAAAGGAGGATGCGCGCGCGCGTCAAGCCGATGCAGACTTGAGCTTCACCGATGGAGGCGAACGCATGTACGCGGATGGGACGTATCTCGAGCACAATCCGACCTGGCATACGGAGAATTCCGCGTGGAAGGCACGGCAGGTCGCGAAGATCCTGCGCAAGAACGGACTGTCGCCCACGACCATCCACGAAGTGGGATGCGGAGCGGGGGAAGTGCTGCTCTCGTTGCTGCAGTCGTTTCCCGAGGCGCGTGGCACCGGGTTCGACGTCTCGCCGCAGGCCATCGCGCTCTGCAAACCCAAGGAATCGCAGCAGGTGTCGTTCGAACTCGGCGACCTGTCGCAGATGGAGACGCGGGCCGACCTCCTGCTCGTCATCGACGTGATCGAACACGTCGAGGACTACATCGGCTTTGCGCGCGCGCTGCGCGAGCACGCCGACCACGTGGTCTTCCACATCCCGCTCGACCTCAGTGTGCAGGCGTTGCTGCGCGGATATCCGTTCTCACGCGCGCGGAAGGAGATCGGCCACCTGCACTATTTCACCAAGGACACGGCCCTCGATACGTTGCGCGATGCGGGGTACGACGTGATCGACTGGGCCTACACGTACACCCAGTCGGAGTCGCCCGGGCGCGCGCTGAGGGTTCGCATGGTCGACCTTCCACGGCGCATCACGCGATTCTTCGCCGAAGACCTGGCCATTCGTGCGCTTGGGGGATGTTCGATGGTGGTGCTGTGTCGCGAGTCAGCGAGCCACGACGCGAATCGTCTGCACGGCTAAGGATTCGCGCCAGCGGCAAGCGGGAGCACGGTATTCACGAGGGTGAGCAGAAAGCGTCCAGGCTCCTCGAACATGATGAAGTGCGCGCTGCGCTCGAAGGTGATGAACTCCTTCCTAGGCGCGGTGACCTTCTCGAACCACGCACGCGCGCCGGCGTATGTCGTCATGAGGTCGTAGCGGCCGCCGAGGATCACCACCGGAACCTTGAACGTCTCGACGATGTGCGGCCGTTCTCCGTTGCTGCCGTCAACGAGATGTCGCCCCATCCATCCCATGGCGGGACCGACGTTGCTGGCCTCGTCGAGGGAATAGTCCGGCCCCCACGCCGGCAGCGCGTAGTACAGGCCCAGCGTCTTCTTGCCAAACCAGTTGCCGTCGTAGAGCGCCGTGTACCGGCGAATCACGTTCATTTCCCGGTAGTTGGGCCGGCGATCGGTGGGCGGATACGGGGCGATCGCCTCAAGTTCGCGTATGACGGCGGTGTCGTTCTTCGCGCGGGCGCGCTTGACCACCTCGTCGTAGATGATCTTCTCGTTGTTCTCGTTACTCATCTGGCCAACGCCGACGTAGACCGAGAACCACTCCGGATGCAGCTCGACGAGTCGCGTGCCGATTGACGTGCCGTACGAGTAGCCCATCACCGCCATCTTGCGCGGGCCGAGCTTCGCGCGGATGTACTGCGCGATCACGACGGCGTCCCGTGCGAGCTGTTCAGGCGAGAGCGTCGCACCGAGCCGAGCGGAGTCGGCGGCGGAAAAGCTCTTGCCGACCCCTCGCTGATCCCAGTTGACGACGGTGAAGAAGTCCTCCCACGGCTTCTGATAGGCCCACGTCATGCCCATGAGCGCACTACCCGGGCCGCCATGCAAAACGAACAGCACAGGGTTGGCGCGGTTGAGTCCTCGCATCGAGATCCACTGCTTGCTGCCGTTGACCTCGACCTGCTCGACTTCGTTGATCCCCTCGGGGGTGTGGATGTCGCCGAGGTCGCGGAGTCGCGCGGCGATGGTATCCCGCGGGACCGTGGCGGCGACACGCTGCGCGTGGAGCGAGGGCGCAGTCAGGGACGCCACGGCGAGGGCGCATCCGAGCATGCGGGCGAAACGTGAGGCGGTCATCGCGTGCGTTCGTCTGGGGGTTGGGCGTAGGGTCTGTTGCGAATACCTCTGGTCGGGTCGTCCGTCAAGAGTTGCGCAGTCGCCGCTGCTGGCTCTGGTGGTTAGGCCCGGGTTGCACGGCGTGCGCTGGGCGCGTCACCGCGCCACCACCCGAATGCGCTGCACCCCCAACACGCGCGCATCCGGCACGGGCCCCACCCGCACCTCGAGTTGCAGCTCGCCGGGCGCTTCGCCGGTGACCTCCAGGTCGGCCGTCTCGCCGATCGAGATGAGCTGCGCAAACGGGCGCGACTCGACAAACGATGCCGGGATCGTCGCCCCGTCCTTGGCGACCAGTCGCCACGGCACCATGACGTCGCCGCGCTTCATGCGCAGACGCACCCCGGCGCGGCGCACCGTCATGTTGATGATCCGCAGCCTGGCCGTCTCTCCCACGCGCAGGGTGATCGGTGCCGGTGATTCGGCGGCGTTGAGGTAGACACGGCGCGCCGCCTCGCCCTGATCGGTGGGGGAGGTGATGACGATCGGATGGTCTCGCGCGGCATCGAACGGGACGTCAGGCTCGCGCACGATGAGCGCCCCGGCGAGTCCCGCCAGCTGCTGTCGATCCTCGTCGTGATGGGTGTGGTAGATGAAGGTCCCGGCGCGCGGCGGGGTGAAGCGCACGACGAACGAATCGCCAGGTGCAATGAGCGGTGTCACGCGCCGCCCGGCGCCGCTGAAGCCCGGGACGCCGTCGTAGTAGCTCTCCAGCTCGATGCCGTGCCAGTGCACGGCAGTCGGTTCGGCCAGACGATTGACAACGGTGATGCGCACCGGCTGCCCACGCACGACCACCAACGGCGGCGACGCAACGCGACCGGTGTCGGGGGCGGGCTCCGCCCCTCCCTCGTGGATGGCGTAGCTGAACAGCGGCACGTTAGGCGCGCTGCCGCGATTCTCGCGCACGAGGAGGCGGAGCTGGCGCCGACCCGCGTCAGTTGCTGCGGCGCTTGCGGCGTTGGTCGCTGGCGTATTTCCCCGCCCGTTCACCACCACCCCAAGCACCAATCCACTCATGCCGGACTGCGCGTGCGACGCCGTGGTCGCGTGCGCCGCATGCGCGTTGGCCGTGTCGCGCGGGAGCCCGAGTGCGGCGCGAGGGCCGAAGTGCTCGGGGATGTGACAATGAAAGAGCCAGTTGCCGGCGCGCTCGGGGACCCACGTCATCGCATAGGTCGCCCCCATGTTCATCGCCTCGGTGACCTCGCTCGGCGCACGCTCCGCGGTGTACAGGGTGTCGGTCGTCCCGTCGCCGCGCGATGTCACCTTGAAGTAGAAGCCATGCAGGTGCATGGGGTGCAGGTCGCCCGATGCGTTGATCACGCGCCACCGCACCGAGTCACCCACGACGGCGGTGATGCTCTCGCTGTTGGGCCACGAGCGCCCGTTCACCACGCCCAGGACACGATGCCGCGGGACAAACGAGCGGGCCACGGTGTCGGTCCACATGCCGAGCACGAAGATGCGGTCGTTAGGCGCGGCGCCGCGCGGGTCGACGACGATCGCCCCGGTGAGCTGGGCATCGAGGCCGGTGCGAAAGGCGAGCACACGGCGTGTCGTGGTTCCCCAGTAGTAGAACGTCCCCGGTGCATCGAGGCGAAAGCGCAGCTCGCGCACCTCGCCAGGAGCAAGGGTGATGGTCGCTGAATCAGCGGCGACGGCGATGGGGCGCAGGTGCAGCCCCTGCAGGCGCAACGTGTCGCCCTCGAGCGCATTGCGCACCGTCACCAGCACGGTCGTCCCGACCGGGACGCGCACGAGCGGACCGGGAACGCTGGGCGCGCGTCCTTCCTCGGCGAACGCCGGGATCGTCACGGCGGGGGCGCCATCACCGTCGGGATGCCATTCACCGGCACGCGCGACGAGTGACAGGCGCAGCGTGTCGCGCCGGAGGGTGCCGGCGGGGCGGCGGTTGTCGTTAGGGGTGATGCGCGCGGCGCGAAGCACGGTGCGCGCCGCAGGTCGTGGCGAGACACGTCGAACTGATGGCGAGGGCGAACGCTCCGTGGCTGGTGCCTGCGGTGCAACCACTGGTGCGATCGCGGTCGCGAGGGTGAGACCAAGCGCGCACATCAACAAGGCGGCACGACTCGTCGGAGAGGTGGGGCATTTTCGCACCCACCCGCTCGACTGGCAAGCGTGGCCGGCCGGTGTACCCGCCCGAGGGCGTTCGCGCTGGCGCTCCGCGCCTGGTATCCCGGCTGCTCTCGCGCTCTCCATGGCACAACGCCTCCCTCCCGGATAGCGTATTCATCCATGCTCCCACCGCTCTCCACGTCCGGCACCCATCACGCCGTGCCCACACTTCGTCGCTCCCTGTTGGCCGCCACTCTGGTCGCCAGCGCCCTGATCGGCACCACGCCCTCCACCGCCCGCGCGCAGCACAGCGGCCACGGCGGTCACATCACCGTCCCCGCCGGCGCCCCGTACACGGTGGCCGACGTCGAGTTCATGCAGGGGATGATCGCGCACCACGCGCAGGCGATCTACATGTCGCGCATGGCCGAGTCGCACAAGGCCAACCCGCGCGTGCAACGCCTGGCCATCAAGATCGACCAGTCGCAGGTGGCCGAGATCCGCATCATGCAGGAGTGGCTGCGGTCGAATGGCCAGATGGCGCCCGACACCTCGTCGTGGCGCACGATG
Organism: uncultured Gemmatimonadaceae bacterium; assembly: GCA_964560345.1. Lineage (GTDB taxonomy): Bacteria > Gemmatimonadota > Gemmatimonadetes > Gemmatimonadales > Gemmatimonadaceae > SCN-70-22. Next base: position 62,124 of record CAZLLP010000013.1, on the reverse strand, counting down.
ACCATGGCGGGGATGCTCACGACCGCGCAGCTCGCGCAGCTCGATGCCGCCAGCGGCACCACCTTCGACCGACTCTTCCTCACCTTCATGATCCAGCATCACGAAGGGGCGCTGCAGATGGTGAAGGACCTCTTTGCCACGCCGCGCGCGGGACAGGAAGTGGACGTGAACGTCTTTGCCAACGACGTGGTCACGGTGCAGACCGCCGAAATCGGGGCGATGCGACAGCTGCTCGCCCAATTGCCCGAGAAGTAACCCCTGACGACACCCCATCCGCTCCTTCTCCATCATCACCCGGAGTCCTTCCTGATGCCTAACGCACGACGGGCGCTCGCGCTGGCCGCGACGCTCCTCCTCCCGTCGCTCGTCCTCACCGCCCTCCCCTCGCTCGCGTCAGCGCAGACGTACCCGAGCAAGACCGATCCGCGCAACAACCTCAAGCCGGGGAAGACCGACGCCGGAGTCGCGGCGAAGAACATGCGCCTCGTCTCCAACACGCCAAAGCCGGCGGGGTTCGACTCGACGCGCGGGCTCACCTTCGTCAACTCCGACCTGGCGTTCGGCGACAAGTACGTCTACCAGGGGAACTTTGCCGGCTTCTCCATCTGGGACGTGAGCAATCCGGGGAAGCCGACGCTCGTCTCCTCGGTGCAGTGCATCACGTCGCAGGGCGATCCGTCGATCTATGGCAACCTGCTGTTCATCTCCGCTGAAGGGGGCGGCAATCGCAACGATTGCGCCAAGGGGGGCGTGCAGGATCCCAAGGATCACATGGCGGGGGTCCGCATCTATGACGTGGCCGACCCGGCACATCCGCGGCTGGTGAAGAACGTGCAGACGTGCAAGGGATCGCACACGCACACGCTGCTGCCGCATGCGAAGGACAAGAACATCCTCTACATCTACGTCTCGGGGAGCCAGGGGGCGCGCCCGGCAACGGAAGTCGCCGGCTGCAAGGAAGGGGACGACCCGGCCGACGAGAGCAACTCGCTCTTCCGTCTGGACGTGATCAAGGTCGACCTCCGCGCCCCGGAGAAGGCCGAGGTGGTGACCGGCGCTCGCATCTTCACCGGGCTCGACGCCGCGCCGCGTGCGGCCGGTCGTCCTGCACGCGGTCGTCCCGCTGCCCCCGGCGCCCCGGCCACGCCGCCACCGGCGCCCACCGGTCCGCGCAACTGTCACGATGTCACCGCGTATCCGGCGGCCAAGCTGCTGGCGGGTGCCTGCGGGAGCTACGGGTTGCTGGTCGACGTGTCAAACCCGGAAAAGCCGGTGCGCCTCGACGCGCGCGCCGACACGAACTTCTCGCTCTGGCACACGGCCGTCTTCAGCAACGACGGCAAGAAGGTCGTCTTCACCGACGAGTGGGGGGGCGGCACGTCGCCGATGTGCCAGGCCAACTCGATGATGGAGATGGGGGGGAACACGATCCTCACCATCGACGGCAAGAAGAAGTACACGCAGCATGCCTACTTCAAGATCCCCACAGCGCAGGCCGCGGAGGAGAACTGCGTGTCGCACAACGGCGGGCTGATCCCCGTGCCGGGGCGCGACATCATGGTGCAGGGGTGGTACCAGGGAGGGGTGAGCGTGATGGAGTTCAGCGACCCTAACAATCCCAAGGAGCTGGCCTTCTTTGACCGCGGGCCGATCGACAATCCGCCGGGGGTCGACGTCCCGGTGACGCCGGCGCCTGCCGGCGGGCGCGGCAACCGCGGCACCATCGGCGGCTCGTGGGGGGCGTACTACTGGAACGGGATGATCTATTCGTCCGAGATGGATCGCGGCTTCGACATTCTCGAGTTGGAGCCCAGCGACCAGTTGTCGAAGAACGAGATCGAGGCGGCCAAGCTCGTGCGCTTCACGCAGTACAATCCGCAGAGCCAGCCGCGCATCGAGTGGCCGGCCGCCTTCCCGGTGGTGCGCTCGTACCTCGACCAGCTGGTGCGTGGGAAGGGGCTGGCCGCCGAGCGTACCTCGGCGATTGCCAGCGCGCTCGACGCCGCCGAGCGGCAGGACGGCAAGGGGCGTCGTGATGCGCTGAATGCGCTGGCCAAGGCGGTCGACAAGGACGTGGCCGGGGCGCAGGATGCCGATCGGGTGCGTGCCATGTCGGCGGCGATCAAGGCGCTGGCGAAGGCCACCAAGTAATTCACATCACGTAACCCAGACCGCACGATGATCAGTACGACCAGGCTGCGCCGCACAGCACTCACGTTTGTCTCGGTTCCCCTGCTGGCCCTCGCACTCGAGGGTCGGCAGGTGCAAGCGCAGGCGCCGGAGCAGGTGCAAGGGTCAGCGCGAGCGCAGACTGCGGGGATTGCCGACGCATTCCCGACCGGCAAGAGCGTGGTGGAGGCCGAGATCAACGGCACGGTGCTCAAGCTCTTTGCCTACAAGCCGGCTGACTACGCGGGAGACGGGTTCATCCTGCTGTTGCACGGGGCGTCGCGCGCGGCGGAGGCCTATCGCGACAACGCGGTGGGGATGGCGGACCGGCACCGTCGCATCGTGGTGGTGCCGTTGTTCGACCTCGCGCGCTTTCCCGAATGGCGCTACCAGTTTGGCGGCGTGTACCGGGCCGACAGTTCGTTTGCGGCGCCGGAGGAGCGCACGTACGCGTTCATCCCCATGCTCGTGCGCTACATCCGCGAGCGCGAAGGGAGCGCAACGCTTCCGTATCTGCTCGCCGGCTTTTCGGCGGGCGGACAGTTTGTCTCACGCATGGCGGCGTTCATCGATACGGACGCCGAGCGGCTGATCGCGATGGCGTCAGGATCGACGCTCTTCCCCACGCGCGACATGGCGTTCGGGCTGGGGTTCGGCAAGCTGCCTGACGAGTTGAGCAACGACGATCGCATCCGGCGCTACCTCGCGCTCCCGATGACCATCTACATCGGCACCGGCGACCGCGAGATGGCCCAGCTTCCCCAGGGCGAGGCCAACCGGCAGGGGGTGCACCGCTACTCGCGCAACATCCGCTGGTTCAATGAAGCGATGGACCTGGCGTATCAGCGGAAGTGGGCGTTCAACTGGCGGCTGGTGATTGCGGATGGGCCGGGGCATAGTCCGAAGGACATGTTTGACCATCCGCAGAGCGGGAACGCGTTGTTCGGGCACCGGCCGTAGGGGCTGGGGTCAGAGCTGGGGTCAGAGCTGTTTTTCACGGGGTCAGAGTCCTTGAAGCGTTTCAAGGACTCTGACCCCTTGAAACCCAAGCACTCTGACCCCTTGAAGACCCCCTGAACTCCCCCTTGGAAACCGCCGACCCCTCGAAACGCTGTCGCGGCGTGCATGACCCCCTATGCGCGCGCCGCCGCCAAGAGCAGCCGCTGCTCGGCCGCCGCCACATTGTGCCGCGACCGCTCGATGACGTCGGGGTTGACCGAGATCGAGTCGATCCCCCAGGCCACCAAGCGGTCGACATAGTCGGGATGGACCGACGGTGCCTGGCCACAGATGGACGAGGTGATCCCCAACTCGCGGCAGGTCGTGATGATGCGTCGGATGGCATCCAGCACCGCCGGGTCGCGCTCGTCAAAGAGCGGGGCCAGGACGGCGCTGTCGCGGTCGACGCCGAGCATGAGCTGCGTGAGGTCGTTGGACCCGATGGAGACGCCGGTGATCCCCAGCTTCGCATACTCCGGGAGCCAGTAGACCACGGACGGGACCTCGGCCATCACCCACAGCTGCAACCCGGGTTGGCTGCCTAACGGGCTCCGGTCCACGATCGCCTTGCAGGTGCGCAGTTCGGACAGCGTGCGCACGAACGGGATCATCAGGTGCAGGTTGGGGAAATCGCGCCGCACCGCAGCCAGTGCCTCGAGCTCGAGGATGAAGAGGTCGGGTTCTCGGGTGTAACGGAAGCAGCCGCGGTACCCGATCATCGGGTTCTCCTCGTGCGGCTCGAAGTCCTCGCCGCCGGCCAGCGAGCGGAACTCGTTGGTCCGAAAGTCGGTCGCGCGATACACCACCGGGCGCGGCGCGAAGGCCTCGGCGATCGTGCGCAGGTCGGCGGCCATCCGTTCCACGAACTCGGCGCCACGCCCATCGCGGATGAGGACCCGCGGGTGCGTGTTGCCTAACGCGGACAACAGCATGAACTCGGCGCGCAGGAGCCCGACGCCGTCGACGTCGCGCGCGGCGACCTCTCGCGCGTGGGCGGGGTCGGCGAGGTTGACGTAGACCTTGGTCGCGGTGACCGGGCGCTCGATGGCCTCCGCCCGGGCGGCCGGGGTGGAAGCGAGGGCGACCGCGGGGGGCGTCTCGCGAGCGGGCGCCTGCAGCCCCGCACTGATCGTCCCCGCCAGCCCGTCGACGGTGATTTCGTCACCCGAGCGAATCACCGCCGTGGCGTTCCCCGTCCCCACCACGCACGGAATTCCCAGTTCGCGCGACACGATCGCCGCGTGCGACGTCATGCCGCCCGCGTCGGTCACGATCGCCGCCGCGCGCCGCATCACCGGGACCCAGTCGGGCGAGGTCATCGGCGCGACCAGCACCTCGCCCGCGAGGAGCGTCGCACCGTCGGCGGCGCGCGCGATCACGCGCGCAGCCCCACCACCGATCCCCGGGCTGGCACCCAGCCCTCGCGCGAGGACCTTGTGTTCGGTGTCTCTCACCGGTGCCGCCGCTTTCGCCGCCACCGGCGGTTCGGACGACACCGGCCCGAGCGTGGTGATCGGACGCGACTGCACCAGGAAGGCGCGCCCACCTTCCACGGCGAATTCCATGTCCTGCGGCGTGCCGTAGTGCGCCTCCGCTCGCGTGGCCATCTGGATGATCTGGCGGAGATCGTCCTCCTCGAGCACGAGTTGCATCTGGCGGTGGTCGCCGGTGAGGTCGACGCGCACGTTCTCGCCCGTGGCCGGGTCGCGTTGCAGCAGGAAGGCCTTGCTCGCCGCCACGCGCTGCAGGATGCGCCCGGTCGACTTCTCCACCACGTACCGATCGGGAGTCACCTGCCCCAGCACCACCACTTCCCCGAGGCCCCACGCCGCCTCGATCACCATGTGGTCCGGGTTTCGCGACGCCGGGTCGACGGAGAAGATGACCCCGGACTTCTCGGACTGGACCATGCGCTGCACCACCACCGCGATCGACGGCGCGACGTGCAGCCCCTGCTTGGCGCGATAGAACAGGATCCGCGGACTGAAGCCGGACGCCCAGCAACGTCGCACCGCCGCGAGCAGCGCCTCGTCCCCGTCGACGTTCAGAAACGATTCGAACATCCCGGCAAACGACGTTTGGGCGCTGTCCTCTGCGGTGGCCGATGAGCGCACCGCGACCAGCGCCGGCGTGCCAGCCTGTGCCGGCCCCCCGAGCGCGTGATACGCCGCGAGAATGTCCGTCGCGATCTCGGCGGGCACTGCGGTGCCGACCACCAGCTCGCGCATCCGGTCGGCAGCGCCTTGCAGCGCCACCCCATCGTCGACCTGCAATTCCGTGGCGATCGCCTCGAGCGCTGGACGGATCCCGGCCTTGTCGAGGAACTCGTCGTACGTCGCGCTGCTGACCACGAAGCCATCGGGTACCGGCACGCCGGCGCGGAGCAGTTCGCCGAGGTTCGCCCCCTTCCCTCCAGCCTCGGACGTGCGCGATCGACCGAGCTCAGCGAACGGAAGAATGCGCGATGCCGTTTGGACTGAGGGCGCCGGCGTTGCAGATGGCGCCGGGCGGCGGGTCGCCATTTCGGAAGAGGAGGTGATCACCGTGCGATTCGCCGTCGTCTCGGACGCGTCCGAGCGCCAGCGCCTCCCTGGTGGGGGATTGGGTGCGCCGGTTCGCGGCGTACCCTAACGCAATCCAGCCCGCACGTGCCGCCCATGTGGCAGACGTCGCGTGACCCGGCGGACGCTGACAACACGTTGGCGCCGTAGCAGCGAGGCGTCTGTCGGGCCAAGTGCTCGGTGCTGTCAGGCCGCCATGCGTCGTTGGCGGAGTGTGCGGCCTGTTCTCTGGAAGCACGTCGCTCACGGCCGATTTTCGCAGGCGCTTCGATCCCCGGCGAATCCGCCCGGCGTTCCTCGGCGTCGCGGTCGCGATACCCATCGGGCTGATGTATCTCGGGATTCTGGTATCGTTGCTGTTCGGAGATAGTGCCGATCAGCTCCGGGTGTCGCGCGACGCCAACCTCGTCGTCATGATCCTGCTCGTCGCCGATCGAACCACGTTCGCCGCTGGCCCTCGAACCTTTCTGGATGATCCGCGGGCCGACGCGGCAACGACTTGACGGCGACGGCCCAATCACCTCAACGCCCGCGCGGCCCCGACGCTCGGCGGCACTCCGCGGTTCCCGCCATGTCCACCACGTCCGATTCGACCTGTCCCCGGTTTGGGGTGTTACCTATCTACCCGGTTTGTCTCCTCACCGTCGCCCGCCCTGACACACAGTGATCACACCAACCGCCGGCATGGTCTTCCTGCATGAGATGGTGTTGCCCGGGGAAGCCTCCGGGGGGAAGCATCTGTGCGTGTGCCTGTCGCGCGCCGAGTATGCCAGCGAGTACGGACTGGCCGTGCTGGCCAGTTTGCGCCGGGTGAAATCGAGTTGGTGGCGCCCCCTGGTGGATCGCGACGACTTCACGCCGAGCGTTGGGTTCGACGCGCTCGATCAGGCGCGGGCGGTGGACGTTTCCCACATGCAATCGGTCCCCACCGCCGCGCTCACCAGCGTCGCCGGACGCGTCTCAGCGCGCGTGATTGCCGACACGATGCAGGTCATTCCCGCGCTGTTTCAGTTCCGTGGTCCGTGGGAGGTGCGCGGCGCGGTGCACCGCATCGCCGGCTGGCCAGACGGCACCGAGGCCGTGCTCGTGCTGAACGATGCGGCGCTCGACAACCCCTCAGTGCGACACTTCCTGGCGGTGCCTTATGAAGAGGGGGAGTGGCGCACGGAGCTGGTGCTGATCAACGCGGATGATCTGGGTGACGAGGTGCGAGTGCTGAGCGACTACGAGCAGGGGCTGTTGAGCGCCGACCTGAAGCGCATCTTCCCCCTGACGGGCTGACACGGGTTGGTGCTGGCGGCGCCTAACGCACCAACGCCGCCACCAGCGTCTCCGACAACCACGCTTCGTATTCGTCCGGCGTCCACCCGCTTTCCTGCACAAGCATGCGGTAGACGTCGCGACTGGTGTACATCCACAGGATGTGTCGCGCCTTGTCGACGTCGAGCCCTCGCCTGGCCTTGCCCTTGGCGAACAGGAGCCGCACGCGTTCCTCCTGCATCGCATAACGACGCTCCTCGAACGCCTCCTCTGCCTTGCGCAGCGCCGGTGAGAAGGCCGACGCGCCGCGCACGAGGCCGAGTGCGGAGCGCTCACTCTCGTAGATGGCGCGCGCGACCTGCGCGGTGCGCACGATGAGCTGCACGGGATCGGTGACGCCGGCGAGCTGCGCGCTCGCGGCCTGGAACGCCGGCCCGAACAGCGTCTCGTCCATCAGCGCCCCGAGGATCCCCTCCTTGGACTTGAAGATGGCGTAGACCGTCGGCGCCGAGACGCCGGCCTTTTTCGCGACCTGCGCGATGGTCACACGGTCGATCCCCTGCCGGGTGAACAGCTCCTTGGCCGCGCTGAGCACGGCGCGCCGCGTATCCGCAGCGCCCTGCTCGCGCACTTCTGACACGTACGGCCGCCTCGCCATGCGATTCGCCCTTGACGTTATTGGATATAGTGAACTATAGTGAACGTCCCGCCGACCTTCCACCCCTCACGCCGGGACCCCTCATGTCGACCATCGCGAACGATACCTTCGCCACGATCATGGCGCCCACTTCGACGATGTCCCTCACGGCCGCGCGACTTGCCTTTGCGGGCGGGGCGACGAGCCTCGCGCTGCTGGCGGCGCTCCATGTACTCAGGCGCGACCTCGAGCCGTCGTGGCACATGGTGAGCGAGTACGCGGTCGGTGCGCACGGCTGGGTGATGGGGCTCTGCTTCTTTGCGTTGGCGGTCGGGTGCGCGAGCTTGTTCGTCGTCGTTCGTCCAGCCGCCACGTCCGTGGCCGGCAAGATCGGGCTGGCCTTCCTCATCGCTGCCGTCGTGGGACTGGCGCTCGCCTCGGTCTTCCCGATGGATCCGATCACGGTGAAGCCCGAGAACGCGTCCACTTCGGGCAAGATGCACGGCGTGGCCGGCATGATCGGCATTCCGTCACTGGTCATCGCCGCGGTGATCCTCAGCTACGTGCTGCGCCGGCACCCCACGTGGTCGCCGGTGCGCCTTCCGCTGCTCACGATGGCGCACCTCAACTGGATCAGCGTGACGCTGATGTTCGCCTTCCTCGGCGTTCTGATGAAGGAGGGGACCGGAGGGCTGGGCGGGCTGATCGGCTATGCCAACCGCCTGCTCATGCTGGCGTATTGCGGGTGGGTGATGGTGGCGGCGTGGCCGGTGCTGCGAGGCGGACGGAGCTGAGGCTGCAGCTGGCGGGCACGATCGATTCACCCGCCGCGTGGCAGGCGCGCCGGCAGCGGCCACGGCTTCGCGAGTGCGCAGGACTCGACCTTCAACGCCTGCATCGCGCTCCGGAACCGATGGTCGGACCAGAGCGGGTCGAGCAACGGATTGCAGCCGAACAGATACTGCTCGTGCCAAAGCCGTTGACCCGACTCGCTCGTCAGCAGGCGGACGAGCGGCTCGCGATCGCCGAAGAGATAGTCCGCGAAGGCGACTTCGATTCCCCCAGATCGATCGCCGTCCGGACCGTGCAGCTCGACGCGTTTTCGCTCCGCGTCGGCCCATCGTCCGGCTGCAGCGTAGGCGAAGAGCAGCTTCGCGGACCGTCCTGGCATCCCGGGAGACAACTGCCGCGCGCGCTCGAGCGAGCGCACTGCGCTGTCGGGCTGGCCACTGACGAGCTGCGCGAGCCCGAGCGTCTGATAGGCAAGGGCGAATGTGGAGTCGATACCCAGCACGCGTCGCGACTCCGCGATCGCCTCAGGGCCTCGTCGCGCGAACGCGAGCGCCATGGCCAACGCCGTTCCCGCCGATTTGGCCAGCGGGTCGAGCTGGGTTGCGCGGGTCAACTCGCGAACTGATTCGTCGGTGTGGCCGAGACTAAGCAGGAAAAAGCCGAAGGCGTGATGCGCGTACGGATTGGCCGGCTCGAGCGCGATCGCCCTCCGATAGTGCGCCAGCGCATTGAGAAACTGAAGTTGCCCACCGCGCTCCTGCGCGAGGGCGGCGGCGATCTGCGCATCGGCGAGCGTGGAGTCGAGCGCCACTGCACGTTCGGCGCTGACCGCGGTGAGTGCGGGCACCGAGTCTCGCGGATCGGGGACGTACACCGTCAGCACGTTGTACGCCAACGCCAGTCCGGCGTGTGCACGCGCGAAGTTCGGGTCGCGAGCGATCGCCTGACGATAGAAGTCGATCGATCGCACGACATTGTCACCGCCTCTGGCGAGCCAGTAGTACCGCCCCTTGAGATAGAGTTGGTACGCCTCGAGATCCGTCGTCCCGCGCCCGACGTCCAGCTCGGGCGAATTGACGGGGCGCGTGCCGAGCGCCGGCGCGAGCGCCGCCACAACGGCGCGGGTGAATTGATCCTGTACGCCGAACACGTCGTTCGACTGGCTCTCGTACACGGAGTCCCACAGCACTTTTCCGTCGACAGTGCCGACGAGCTGCGTGGTCACGCGCAATCGGTCGCCTGCGCGACGAACGGTCCCCTCGACCAGGGCCTCGACGTCGAGCGCGCGCCCGATCTCCTGCGCGGAGATCGACTTTCCCTTGAACGAGTAGCTCGAGGTCCTTCCGGCGATGCGTAGTCCCGGGAGCCTGACGAGTGCGTGCGCCAGCTCGTCGGTCATCCCATCGCTGAAATAGTCGTCAGCCGGATTGCCCCCGGTGTTCACGAAGGGGAGGACGGCCAACGTGCGAATGCTGGCCGGTGCGTTCACGTTCGACCGCTGCCACAGCGCGAACGCGGCCGCACCAAGACCGAGCAGCAGCGCGGCAGACACCACAAGCGTTAGGCGGCGGGGTGTTCGTGCGGTTGGCACCGGCGAGGTCGACGCGGCGTCGAGTGCCTGCACGACCTCGCCGGCACTCTGCGGACGATCGGCGGGATCCTTGGCGAGCAGCCGTGCCACCAACGCAGCCAATGCGGGCGGGACGTCGGGGCGACGGGTCCCGAGCGGCGCCGGAGACTCGGTGAGGTGCGCCGCCACCAGCCCCTGCGCGGTGCGCGCCGCGAACGGATGCGCGCCGGCAAGCACTTCGTAGGCGATGATCCCGAGTGCGTAGAGGTCGGCGCGATGATCGGTGTTGCGATCGCCCACGGCCTGTTCGGGCGACATGTACGCGGGAGTTCCCAGCGAGACGCCCGTGGCCGTCAGCGATGACGGGGCGCCGGTTCCCTGGTTGGTGGCCGCGGCGAGCGCCTTGGCGATGCCGAAGTCGGCGACCACGGCGTGCCCACCGGAGAGCAGGACGTTTTCGGGCTTTAGGTCCCGATGCACGACGCCGCGTGCATGCGCGTACGCCAGGGCGTCGGCCAGCTCACGCAGGAGCCGCGCGGCATCGGCGAGTGGGAGCGCGCCGTCGCGCGCGAGGCGCGTGCGCAGCGTCTCACCATCCACGTAGGGCATGACGTAGTAGAGGAGGCCGTTGGCCTCACCCGAATCGTGGACGCCCAGGACGTGCGGGTGCGTCAGGCGTGCCGCAAACCCGATCTCATGCAGAAAGCGCTCGGCCCCTGCCGGCGCCATGTCGTCGCGCAGCATCACCTTCACGGCAACGGCGCGCGCGTGGCGCAGGTCGCGGGCCAGGAAGACCGTAGCCATGCCGCCGCGGCCAAGCTCGCGCTCGACCACGTAACGGTCCGACAGCGCCTTCCCCAGCAGGTCGGCGACGCTCACCGCGCTTCTCCCCGTGGCATGGTGTCGGACGGCATCGGGTGGCCAGCGTGTCACGCTGATCAGCTCGTGGTCTGCTGCGTCTAACTTGGGTGCACGGCCGCGGTGACGCCACTCCGGGCGACGGTGTGACTGCGTCTCGCGCGAATGGGGGCGAGCATGGGGACGCGCATGGGGTCAGAGCTGGGCTCTGACCCCAGCTCTGACCCCAGCTCTGACCCCAGCTCTGACCCCAGCTCTGACCCTAGCTCTGACCCTAGGAACCCCACGCCGCGCCCTGCAGCACCACCCGATACCCATCCGGATCCTCGAAGGTGACGCCCAGCTTGTCCCAGTAGGGATTGAACGATGCGACGGGCGAATGTCCCGCCCCCCGCATCCGATCAATCACTCGCTGCCACTCGGCGCGATCGGGGAGATAGAAGACGAGCAGGTGGTCCTCGGTTGGTGCGCGACCCACCTCGTGCCCACGCTTGCGCGTGAACTCGAGGTGATACGATGCACCGGGGATCCCGAGCATCACGCCGTCAAAGCCGTCGTGGTCCTCGAAGTGGCCGATGATGTACAGCCCGAGACCCGTCGTGTAGAAATCGACGACCGCTTCGAGGCGATCGGTGGGACGTGCGACGCGCAGCGTCGTCTGCGACGTGATCATCGCGCCTCCTTTGCGACGGACATGCGACTCGAAGTCCCAATGGTATCCATGGCTGGAGCGGGTGGCAGGTTCGTTAGGCCGCTACGGTTGATCGCGTGTGTGGTGCTAGAAGCGAAGTCCGATGCCGAGATACGGTTGACCGGTCGCGCGCCCCTGCTTGAAGTACCACGAATGATACGTGACGAAGTCGTCGGTGCTCCCCGCTGGAGGCGTCGCGTCGGAGTGGAGGTGCCGCTCGCGCAGCGCGACCACGCTGCGGTACCCCACCTCGATGAACGACGCCGAGGAGCCGATGCCAAAACGACCGCCGATGCCCCACGTGGCCATGGGAAGGGTCGCCGCACGATCGGCGTGCCTACCCTCGGCATCGATGACGCGCAACGACGCCTTGGCGCTCCCGGCGCCAGCCTCGGCAAAGAAGCCGCGCTCCCCGTCACGCGAGTACCGGCGGAGCTGGGCCGACAGTCCCCACAGCACGTACTCGCCGCTCGAATCGTCGACATCCCACGACTCGCGCGTATCGTCGCGCGTGAGATCGAGCATCAGCGCCCAGCGACCGCGCGCGATCGATGCCTTGGTGATGGCCAGACGCGAGTCGCCGACGATCATCCCGCCTGCCATGACGCTGACTCCGACCGTGGCCGTCGTACGCGTGGGCGGCTGCCCGTCGCCGCGTGCTGCGGCCGCCGTGAGGAGAAGGAGCGTGGTTCCGAGGAGACGAGCCGGCGTCGCCGTGGCGCCGGCGAAGCGATGTCGTATGTGCCGCATGAGGGATTTAGTCCGTTAAGGTGTTGGAGGGATTCTCTCCTCACACCTCACGCGGGCAAACCCATCCGGGACAAGCGGGATACTGCCGGGACGAGCGGGACTCTCGACGGCCTACACGCCCACTACTGCACCTTCTTCGCCACCATCTGCCCACCGGGCTGACGGAAGATGAGCTGCGTCGCCTTGCCGTCCTCGCCCAGCACGAAGCTCAACTCGGCCTGCGCCTCGGGGACGAAGAAGTCCTTCTCCGAGTACGGACGCGCGCGAAGCTTGCCCTGCCCGGTGGCGGCGACCATCAGCGCGCCGTTGTCCACGGTCACTGTCAGCTGCAACTGCGGCGTGAGCTGGTACACCCCCTCATATCGCGGGAGGAGGGTGGCGTCGATCGCGACTTCCTTGCGCTCAACGGGCGGCTTGGTGAGCGGCACCAGCGAGTCGACGACGTGCAAGCCGATGTCGTCGACCGAGATGGAGGAGTTGGACAGCACGACGACGCCCACACGCTTGCCCAGGTCGAAGCCCATGAAGGTGCGATAGCCGCCAGTGCCGCCGTTGTGCCAGGTGATGCTCCCGCCGGGCGACTTGAGGATGTGCCACCCCAACCCCATGGTCAGCGCCGGGCTGGTGGTGGGACGGCGCGAGGTATGGGTGAACGCCAGCGTGCTGCCTAACGGCTTGCTGGTGCTGTCCATGTTGGCGGCGAGGTACTTGAGCATGTCCTTCACGGTCGAGCGAAGCGCTCCCGCGCCGGCGAGCGTCGGCAAGTCCCAGTTTGCCACGACGGTACCGGCGGGGTTGTGCCCCAGCGCCAGCCGGCGCTTCATGTCAGGCGTGAGGTCGATGCGGGTGTCCTTCATGCCGAGCGGCTTGAGCACGCGCTCGGTGACGAGGTCGGGGTACGACTTGCCAGCCTTGAGGGCGAGCGCGTGCCCGAGCAGCCCCATACCGAGGTTGGAGTACTCGTATCGCGCCCCGATGTCGCGCGTGAGCGTGTAGCCGCTCAGGAACTCGTACATCTGCTCGACGGTGTAGTCGGCGTACGGATTGGTGGGATCCTTCGGCTTGAAGTTGCTCGGCATCCCCGGCAGCCCCGACGACGCGGTCGCCAGGTCGAGCAGCGTGATCTCCTTGCCGTTGCGGGTCGGGATCTTGACGGTACTCGGGAGGAACTTCTGGACGGGATCGTCGAGACTCACCTCACCCTTGCGGACCATGTCGGCGAGGATGGCGTTGGTGAAGGTCTTGGTGATCGACCCGATCTCGAAGACCGCGTTGCCATCGAGCGCCAGGTCGCCGTTGTCGGCCTTCCCTGCGCTCAGGATGCGCGTCGAGCCGTCGGCCTCCATGAGCCCGATCACGACCCCGACGGCGTGCTTGGGCCCGACCTGCTCCGCGAGGATGGCCTTCACCCGCTCATCCGACGGGAGGCGATACTGCGCGGAGAGGCGGACAGGTGCAACGGCCAGGACGATGGCAGCGGCGCAAACGATCGGGCGGTTCATGATTCGCGGCGAGGAAGGTGATGGCACAAGGCACCACCCACGGAAACTGGTCGCCTGGCGAGAGACTGTCGAGAGTGATCGCGCCTGCGCCTCGTCCCAGGCAACGGGGTCACCCCCGCGGTCACTCTCCCCGCAGGACCCGCGCCGGGTCGGTGCGCGCCGCCCGCAGCGCCGGCACCAGGCTCGCGCCTAACGCCACGAGCAGCATGAGAAGCCCAACCGCCCCCAACACGATCGGGTCATGGGCCGATTGCTCGAACAGCAGCGGCTGCACCCATCGCCCCGCGAGCATCGCCGCGGTGATGCCGACCGCCGCTCCCGCGAGCGTGAAGCGCACACTCTCACCGACGACGAGCTGCAACAGGTCCCTGCGCTGCGCACCGACGGCCGCACGCACGCCGAGTTCGCTGGCGCGCTGCGCGGTGTTGTATCCGATCACCCCGTAAAGCCCGACGGCCGCCACCAGCAGCGCCAGCACGCCACACGCGCCAAACATGGTCGCCCCCATGCGCCACGACGTGCGCGCCCCATCGACAATCTGCTGTAGCGGGACCGTGGTCACGTACGACGCGCCGGGCATCGCTCGCTGCAGCGACGCACGCACGCTCTCCTGCAGCACCGCGGGATCGCCACGCAGCTTGAGGAGCATTCCGTTCCCCCACGTGCGCGTGAACTGCTCGATGGGCATGTAGAAGTGATACCGCGTCCCGCCGGCGATGTCGGTCTGCACCATGTCCTCGGCGACGCCGACGACCGTTCGGCACGGCTGATCCTCGCGCCAGACGGTGATGCAGCGTCCGAGCGGATCGGCGGCTCCCCACAGCGCGCGGGCCATGGATTGGCTGATCACCATGACGTCGGTGGAGCCGAGTCGGTCGGTGGCGTCAAAGCCGCGCCCGCGCACGATGCGCGTCCCCATCACGCGGAAGTATTCGGGCGAGGTGGCCTGATAGGTGAAGACGCCGAGTCGTCCGACGGAGTCGATGCCTTGCACGAACAGCGAGGTTGCCGATGTGCTCACGAACGGTGCACTGCTCACCCACGCGGCCGACTCGACGTCGGGGAGTGATTGCGCCGCGTCGAGCAGCGCGCGCCTAAGCGGAAGTTGCGCCGAGTCGGTCATGGGCAGGCCGCGGATCACGCGGTTCACCAAGAGCACGCGCTCCGCGTCATATCCCATCGGCATCGCCATCACCGCCTGCAGGCTGCGCACGAAGAGCCCCGCGCCCACGAGCAGCATGACCGAGAGCGAGACCTGCACGACGAGAAAGGTTGCACGGAGTCGTCCTCCGTCACGATGCCCGGCGCGCACGCCACTGCGCAGCGACGCCGCGAGGTCGCCGAAGCGGCCGGCGAGCGTCGCGGGGACGATGCCGATGGCCAGTCCTACGCCAAGCGAGAGCGCGAACGTGACGCCGAGGGCGCGCCAGTCGGTGTAGATCGTCAGGCCGGCATCAGAGCGAATGAACAGTCGCTGCATCGCGGCCCCGCCCCACTGCGCGACCAGCACCGCCGCCGCGCCGGCGGCGACGGAGAGAAGGGTGCACTCAATCACCGATTGCAGCAGGAGTCGGCGGCGACTGGCACCGATGGCCAGGCGCACCGCGAGCTCGCGTCGTCGGCGCAGCGCGCGTGCGAGCACGAGGTTGCCGACGTTGGCGCAGGCGATGAGGAGGACGAGCGCGGCGACGCCCCCCACCCACAGGGCGGTGCGTTCCTCGAGCGCGGGATTGGGACCGGCTCCCGGGCGCACCGCGCCGACCACGACACGCGGTCGCGCGTCGTCGAGCGGTGGCAGCGTCGGGTCGAACGTCGCCTCGTGCCGCCAGCTCTCTCTCATGGCTCGTGTGGCATCTGCCGTGGCCTGCTGTACGGAGATGCCGGGCTTGCGCCTGACGAGTACGTTGAGCCATCCCCAGGAGTAGCGCTCGAAGAATGTCTTCGCGTCGTTTGTCCCGGTGCTCCCGGCGTACGTGGTGATGGGGAGCCAGAGCACAGGCGGTGCGGCATCATTGACACCGGCAAAGTCCTGCGGTGCAACGCCGATGATCTCGGCCCGCACCTCGCCCACCTGCAGCACTTCGCCGATCACGTCGCGGGCGCCGAATTCGCCCTGCCACAGCGCGTACGACAGCACCGCCACTGGCGCGCCGCGCGGCACCTGGTCCTCGGCACGCGTGAAGAAGCGGCCGAGCACCGGGCGGGCGTCGAAGAATTCGAAGTAGGACGCGCTTACGGCGCCGATGCGGCGCTCGACCGCTTCGGCTCCTTCGCCGACGGCCACGTCGCGCTCCGAGACCGCAGCGAACTGGGCGAACGACGAGGTGGAGCCCTGCATGTCGAGGTAGCGCCGATAGGCGGTGCTGCGCGTGGTGCGCGAGCTGGTCTGTGCCTCCCACTGCCAATACAGGCGGTGCACCGTCGAGGGGTCGCGCAGGTAGGCGAGCGGGCGATAGAGCAGTCGGTCGATGACGCCAAACATCGCGACGTTGGCCCCGATCCCCAGTGCGAGCGTGACGATGACCGTCGCCGTGAAGCCAGGGGCGCGAAGGAGGGCGCGCATCGCGAGACGCGTCTCGCGCCACACGGACTCGAGCGCAGGCGGTCTGAGGGCGGCGAGCCGAACGCGCATCGTCATCTCCAGGCGGGTGAAATCACGGACTGCCAAGGCGTGGACAGCGCGATGGGCAAAACGGTTTGATGGGAGTGGGGGGTGGGTTCAGGGGATGGGATTAGGATCCGATCGAGGGGTCAGAGTCATTGGATCAAGGGGTCAGAGTCCTTGAACGCCCGGATCAAGGGGTCACGATCGAGGGGTCAGCGTCCTGATCGGGCGTTTCAGGGACGTTGACCCGATGTCAGAACGGCCACGACCACCTGTCGCGCCATCTGGGAGGTCGCACGACTCGAAAGGTGCGCGCCGATTCGCACAACTCGCTCACGAGTGCAGGGCGCGGAATGCTCGCGGCGCCAAACCGGTTCAAGGACCACGTGCGTCGGTGTTGGTCTCGCAGGAAGAGCATCGCATTGCGCTGCGCACCTTGACGCCCTCGCCCCTCGACCACCACGAGCGCCTGCAGCAGTTTCCCGGTGTCAGACAGCGACTCGACGGTGAGCTCGACGTCCTGAACGCCGCTCGCCTGGTGAAGTCTCCGAGCGATCAGCTCGGCGGCCTCGAGGAGGTTCTTCGCCCCGTCGAACGCGACTTTGTCCCAACGCGTCACGACGAACGTCTCGACGCCGTCCGTTCCGCAGAATGACACCCTTCGGAACGTTGCGGCGTTAGGGGATGCCGTCGTCGCTTCGTAGACAAAGCGCGGTGGCGCCACGAGCGCGCAGTCCAGGTGCAACAACTCGACCTCGCCCCGCGTGTGCGGCGCAGGTGCTTCTGTCACCAGGAGGTTCGCTTCGTCCGCGAACCAACGCAGTGCAGCACGCGTTCGCGTGAGCACATGCCCGGGAAACATCGCGTCGTATTGGCGGTCATCGAAGTCGGCCTGACGAGCGTTCGTCATCGCTTCGACGACCTGATCGTCGGTGGTCTCCAGTTCGCGCATCTTCTGCGCAACGAGCAGCGACTCCCGAAGGCCAGTGGTCTCGTCGGCACAGAGCACGCGCGCTTCAAACAGTCCCTGCTGCAGTGGGAGAAGGAGATGTCCCATGATCAACTCACGGCAAGGCTCGTACGCCATTCGGTGTACCATCCGTAGCGCGTAAGCGCCGCCCAGTCGTACCTGCTCGACGTCGATCATGGGAGACCAGGTAGGATCGGCGGTCCGCGGACGGTGCACGTCATCCTTGGGATTGCGCTCGTAGTACAGTCCGTCGAACATCGGCCGCGCATAGTACTCCATCGACCTTCGCAGATCGGCCTGATGTTGCGGGCCAAGGTCGAGGGAAAGTCGAGGAAAGAAGAAGAAGAACCAGACTGTCTGCGTCCGCTCGTCGAGCAGCTCCGCGAAGTCGTATTCGTCGCAACGGACGCTGCACCCCGGTGGCATTCGCACCGTGACGCCGAACCGGCCCGTCTGCAGGGACTCGAGCAGTTGCATCCGAACCGTCCGTGATTGAGTCCCTCATCGCGATCGAGGGGTGGGGATCAGAGCGCCTTACCAAGGGGTTACCAAGGGGTCAGAGTCCCTGATCGGGGGTTTCAAGGACTCTGACCCCTTGAAAAGGTGACCCCCTGAAGTGACCCCCTGAAGTGCCCGCTTGAAAGGCCCCGTGAAAGAGGGCGTTTCAAGGACTCTGACCCCTTGAAAGACCCCTTGAAAGTCCTCGCGCTTGCCATGCTGCACCCTCGCTCCAATATTCCGCACCGGCGTCGGGGACGCCTCCGGTCCGCGGAAAGGGCAGCGCCCTCCCCTGTTTGGTTGCTCGATGCCTAGCGCCCTCTTCGGGCCGATGGTGCGGACGCCGGCCATAACGAAGGAGGCGTCCCATGGCTTCACCGTTTCGTCGTGCGCTCCCCGCGCGCGTGGACCTCGCGCAACAAAAGACGCAGGCGAAGGAGCTGCTGCGCGCCTTTGCGGCTGGCGACCCCGAGTCGGTCGCGCGAGTCCGCGATGCGCTTCCCGACAAGCCCCGCATCGTGCTCGCCGACGCGCAGTTTGTCCTGGCGCGCGAGTACGGCTTCGCCGATTGGGGCGCGCTCAAGCGACACATCGAGGATCGCATCGCCGCCGCGCGCGCGCCGCACGAGCAGATGCATGACGCGATGCAGCGCCGCGACGCCGCGGCCGTGCGCCGGCTGTTCACGCAGCACGCCGAGTTCCGGCCGCTGATCAACGCGCCGTTCTTCCCGTTCAATTCACCGGCGCTGGTGGCGTGCGCCGGCGATGCCGCGATGGTCGACGTGCTGCTGGAGTTTGGCGCCGACCCTAACAAGCGCAGCGAGTGGTGGGCGGGCGGCTTTCACGCGCTGCACGTGGCGACGGGGGCGGCGGCCGAGCGGTTGCTTGCAGCTGGCGCCGTCCCCGATGCCTGCGCGGCGGCGCATCTCGACCGCCCCGACCTGCTGGCGGCAATGCTCGCCGCCGATCCGTCGCGCGTGCACGAGCGCGGCGGCGATGGACAGACGCCACTGCACTTCGCTCGCTCGCGCCGGGTCGTCGATCTGTTGCTCGAGGCAGGGGCGGACATCGATGCGCGCGACGTCGACCATCGCGCGACTGCCGCCGAGTGGATGTTGGAGCGGACCCGAGGGGGAGGCCGATACGAGTTGGCGCGCTACCTCGTCGAGCGCGGCGCTTCGGCCGATATCATGCTGGCCGCCGCGCTGGGACGCACAACTGACGTGGTCACGATGCTGCAGCGAGATGCGACGCTCCTCGACGAGCAGACGGGGCGCGGGCAGTACGCCGAGCGACCGCCAAGCTCGTATCACATCTACTTCTGGAGCATCGGGAGCAACCGCTCGCCGCTGGAAGTCGCCGCGCAGTTCGGGCACGACGACACGCTGGCGGCGATGCTGGCGTTCGCGACGCCGATGCAGCGATTACGGCTGGCCTGTCGCCGAAGCGACGGCGATGGGGCGCGCGCGGTGCTGCGCGAGCATCCTAGGTTGATGGCAACGCTCACGCCTAACGATCATCGGGCCGTCACCGATGCGGCGTGGAACGGCGACGCGCCGGCGGTGACGCTGATGCTGTCGCTGGGCTTTGACCCGGCAACGCCAGGACATGATGCCGGGACGGCGCTGCACTGCGCCGCCTGGCAAGGATCGGGCGATTCGGTCGCGGCGATTCTTGGCGTTCCGGCGGGGCGCGCGCTGCTCACCACGCGCGACGCACATCACGGCGGGACGCCACTCGGCTGGTGCTGCCATGGCTCGCTGCATGGCCCGCCGAGAGGCGACCACGCGAGGATCGCGCAGTTGCTGCTGGAGGCGGGGGCGGCGTTGGAGGAGGGGGAGGCGTCGGATGAGGTGGAGGAGGTGTTGTGGCAGTGGCGAGCGACGCGCTGACCACGCGCGCCACGTCGGCCTATCGGCGCAACCCCCACACCACGACGCGTTCCACATCGTCGGCATCGAACGCAACACCCGCCACGTAGTCACGACCAGCCTCGAAGGGGACAAAGCGCGCCGGGAGCGTCAGCTCCGCGAGCCAACTCCCGTCGGGCGCGAAGACGCTCCACGTGTGTGGCGCGGAGGGTGCGAGCGGTGCCGCTGGTCCCGGGAGGCCGAATCCAGGATCGAAGGGACTGACCCACAGCTCGCCGTCGGGACGCAGGAGCATTCGACTGTAGACGGGCGCGGTGGTGGCAAACGGAAACGCTTGCACCGCCGTCGCCATCTGCTGGCGTACCGCAGGCGGCGCGTCGCGGTTGGCATCCAGGTACGCCTGTCGCACCATGGCGCGCTCTTCCTCACGGATCGGGCGCGTCGCGACATCGCGGGTGATCCGCACGCGCGGGCGACCTAACCGATCATAGCATGTCAGCACGAAGCGATCGGAGTAGCCGGCGCACGCAGTAGACCCGGACGCCACAACCACCCCCTCGGCGTCGAGCAGCTGACGGGCGGGGGTTCCGTTGATCGGGCTGGTGCGATATCCGGGGAGCGTCACGACGGGAACGAGCGAGTCTCCCTCCGCGTCAGCGAGGGTCAGCGTCTGCATGATGACCTGCCGCTCCCGCTCGGCGATCGGCGAGCCATCGGTCACGAGGACCCATGACGCCGCCGACTCCGCGAGCGCGATGCGCTGCGGGGTGCGACTCCCGGCGCGTCGCGCCGGGCGCAGGCTTCGCAGCAATCGCCCCGACGTGGGGTCGAAGGCATGGGCGCGCGTGTCGCCATCCACGCCGATCACGGTGTCTCCACGCGCGAGCAGACGCGTGATCCGACGAAACTCCCCGGGGCCGCTCCCGGCGCGACCGACCGTGCGCTGGTGCTGCCCCTCGCGTGAAAAGATCCGGATCTCGTTGCTGGCGCCATTCGCGACGGCGATGCGGCCGTCGGCCAGACGCACGACGCCACGCACGGCCGCGAACTCGGTCGACGGATCGTCGGAGACGCCGATTTCGAGGAGCGGTCGCGCGCTCACGCGCCAGGTCGCGCGCGGCGTCGCGCTTCTCGGATAGGAGACGACGCGCACGCCGGCGCTGTCGCGTACGGATTGTGCCTGGCCCGTGGCCGCGTGAGCCGAGAGCGCGCAAACGACCGCGACGAGGGTGCATCGTTGCAGCATGCGCAAGCAACTGGTCAGGGTGCCTAACGCGTTCCCGGCGCTCGCGGAGGCCTCGCCAACGCCTCGGGCGAACGTCGCGCCTACACTCCGCCGGACGATAGCCGCGGCACGCCCATCTTTGCCAGAGCAGCGTCTCACGGCGACGTGCCACCTTGCGCCCCCCTACCCCGGCTCGCCAATTCGTCGCCAGTCACGTTCGCCTCGTTTCCCGACGCCGCCAATGCCGGACCCCTCTGTTCGCCGCCACCTGCACTTCCACGTCGCCGCCCTCGCGCTGTTAGGCTCCGTGGGGCTGCTCTCTTCGACGATCGGACCACTGCACGCGCAAGCCGCCCCGCGCCGCCCGGCACGCCCACGCATCGTCGTGATCGACTCCGTGAACGTCATCGACGTCGACGCGCGCCGCGTGACGCCGATGCAGAACATCGTGATCCAGGGCGACAGCATCGTCGCCGTGCAATCGGTGAGTGCCGCACTCCCTGACAGCGTCGACGAACACGTCGCAGGGCGCGGCGCCTTCGCGATCCCGGGGCTCGTCGATCATCACGTGCACCTGACGCCAGGGATGACGCGCGCGCTCGAACGTGGCGCGCGCGGCGGGGTGACGATGGTGCAGGCGATGGCCGGCGACAATCGCACCGCGGGCGAGTACGCCCGCGCATCCATGGCCAAGGAGATCATCGCGCCGGAGATTGCCTACGCGTCGGTGATGGCGGGCCCCAACTTCTTCACCGACCCTCGCTTCATCGGCGCCTCACTTGGCTACACCGCGGGGCGGGCACCGTGGGCGCAGGCGATCACCGCGGAGACAGACGTGGCGATGGCGGTGGCCGCAGCGCGCGGTTCGGGGGCGGAAGTGCTGAAGCTGTACGCGATGCTCGACAGCGCGATCGTGGCGGCGTTCGCGGCCGAGGCGCACAAGCAGGGGATGACGGTGGTGGCGCACGGGGCGACGTTTCCTGCGCGCCCGTTGCAGCTGGTGGCAGCCGGCGTGGACGTGCTCACGCATGCGCCGTATCTCTCGTGGCAGGGAGCGACCGAGGTTCGCCCCGAGGATTCGTGGAAGCGCATCGAGGGGCCCTACGCAAAGGTGCGCGCCGACGGCCCCGAACTGCTGGCGGTGCTCAACGCCATGAAGGCGCGCGGGACCTACCTCGAGCCGACGCTCTGGGTCTTCGCCCGCGACGGCGTGAAGCCCGAGGTGGCCAAGTGGGGCTCGGCGCTCACGGTGCGCGCGCAGGCGGCGGGGATCCCGATCCTCGCCGGGACGGACGGATTCGTGGGGCCGGACAGCGTGCCCCTCCCCTACGTGCACCGCGAGCTGCAACTCCTGGTCGAAGCCGGACTCACCGCGCCGGCGGCACTGGCAACGGCGACGACGGTGGCGGCGCGAGCGATGCACCGCGAGCGGACGCACGGGGTCTTGGCGGCGGGGCGCGTCGCCGACATCGTGATCCTCGACGCCAACCCGCTGACCGACATCAGCAACACGACGCGCATTCGCCAGGTGGTGCTGCGCGGACGCCCGCTCTCCCGCTGAAGATGTCGGAGAAGAACGGGAGCACGTGCCGCTCGAAGCGCTCTCGCGTGCGGTCGACATGCTTGCCGTCAAACGCGCTCAACGTGTGCTTGATCCCTGCGCGCGTGAGCGCCGCCGAGTAGGCGCGCGCGCCGGCGGGGACGCTGGCGATTTCGTCGGAGATACCGAACTCGATGACCACGGCGCACGAACGCCGGATTGGCGACGGATCGCGGGTGAGCCGGTGGACCGGGAGAAGTTCGCGCCATCGCTCAAGCACGGCGCCATCCGCACGCGCCACGCCGGTTGCATCCACGACGAACGGGAGCGGCGCGAGGAGGTTGGTCGAGTCGGGGCTGTCGCCAGGCGCAACGTTTCGCAGCGCGCCGGGAGGAGCAAAGGCGGCCGCCATCGCGCGGGCCAGGCGCGCGCGTCCCGCCTGGGGGCGCGTCACCGCCGCCCCCGGCGCCGCCCACTTCCACACGTCGCTGTCGGGCGCCAGGTCGCCGACGAGGTCGAGGCAGCACGGGCTCATCGCATACACGCTGCCAAAGGTGTCGGCGTGCCCCTGCGCGACCCAGAGCGCACCGAAGCCTCCCATCGACTGCCCGCCGAGCCCGCGGTCGCGTCGGTTGGCGTGCGTGCGATACCGAGTATCGATGAACGCCACCAGCTCGCGCGCGATGACGTCGTCCCAGCGCCCGAAGGCCGGCGAGTTCACATAGAACGTGCCGCCGAAGCGATTGTCGGCGTGCGGCATCACGATGAGGAACTCGGTTCCGCCCGCGTGCACGAGCGAGTCCATCGCCGCGCGCAGGTCGAGTCCCTGGTAGGAACCGTCCAACCACTCGCGCGGGTGCGAGGTCATCCCATGCAGCAGATACAACACGGGAAAGCGCCGCGTGCGGTCGGTCGCGTAGCTCGGCGGGAGATACGTGTATACCTCGCGCGCGCTCGGGTCACCGGCGCGATTCCCTTCGAGTCCCCGGGCCTGCAGCGTGTCGACGACGATGCGCCCCTGAGCGTGCGCGTGTGGCGCCGCCAGCAGCGCGACGGCGCCGAACGCCGCCGCGACGCCCCAGCGCATCACGCCAGCGCCTGGGTGAATGCGGCCGCCAGCAGCGCCCCCGTCGTGCGATTCCAGCTCTCGTTCACGCCTAACGTCAACACGCCGTCCGCACTGGCGCGCGGCAGGACGATCCCACGCTCGGCGAGTCGCTTGGCCGTGGCGGCCAGGTCGCCTCCGGTCACGTGCAGCCGCGTCACGTTGGTCCCGTTGGGGATGCGCTCGACGCGCACCCTGGGGTGTGAGGCCATCTCCTTGTAGAACGACTCCGAGACCTGCACGGCGTTCCTGAGTCGATCGTCAAAACCGGTCATGAAGTGTCCGGCGACGAGGGCGGCCTGCCAGCCGACCGCGAGGTTGCCGCCGAACATGCGCCGCACGTGGTACATCCCCTCGAGCACCCGCCGCGGACCGGCGAGAATCGCCCCGATCCCGCAGTTGAAGTACTTCCAGAGCGAGACATACACGGTATCGAACGCGGCGGCGTACTCCGCGGGCGCTATCCCGGTGTAGGCCGAGGCGATGAAGAGGCGCGCGCCGTCGAGGTGGGTGCCGATCCCGCGTTCGCGGGCGAAGGCGGTGACGCGCTTTGCCTCGTTCCAGTCGAACATCTCTCCCGTCCGGCGTCGCACCGGACTCTCGATCACGATGGCCCCGACCTCGGTGGCCACCCGTCCGCCCGCGGTGCGCGAGAGCACCGCCTCCACGTCTTCGCGCGTGTAGGTCGCGCGCCCCGTCGCGAGCGGCATGAGCGTGAGCCCCGACAACGTCTGGCAGGCGTCGCCGGTGTCGTTGTACATGTGGCTCGTATCCTGGACGATGACGCGTCGCTTGTTTCCGGCGAGCGCGCGCACGGCCAACTGATTGGCCAGCGTCCCGGAGGGCATGAAGACCGCCATCTCCTTGCCGAGCAGCTTGGCCCAGCGTTGCTCGAAGGCTTCGACTTCACCGCCGAGCAGGTAGCTGTCTTCCCCGATATCGCGATGTGCGGTGAGGTCCTGCAGCACCGAGGCGTACTCGCGCGGTGTGAGAGCGAGTCCGTCGCCGGAGAGGTGGACGGTGCCGTCGGAGAACTCGTGTCGCGCGCGGGGGGCGACCGCGGACTCCATCGCCCTCGCGTGCGGAAAATGCGCCCCCTGCACCGCCGGTACACCGTGCGTGGCAGCGCGCGCCAACGAGGGAAACGCGGCGACGGCAGCGACGCCGCCGATCGATTCGAGGAACTGGCGACGCGAGCGGTCGTCCATGGAGCCTCCAGGGGAGTTCGCGGGGATCTGGCCCCCACATTGTAACGCCGGTCACGCCCACTCCGTGACCCGTCGCGATAGCGGAAGAAATACCCGGGTTCCGACAAACTTGTCAGTTGACGGCGGGTACCGAAGGGGATCATTCATACATTGCCTGCCCCCACCGCCCGCCGAATGTCCCCTTCGCTCCGCAACGATTCGGCCTCGCATCGTGCCTATCGCCCTCGCGAGGCCCTGAGCCCGAAGCTCCTCCCCGAGCGCGTGACGCCCACCGCGCCGGTGACCGTACTCGTGCCAGCCTACAACGAAGGAGCATCCATCGCCGACACGATCCTGTCGCTGCGCACGCAAAGCATCGCGCCGCATGACATCTTCGTGATCGACGACTGCTCGACCGACGAAACCGGTGAGGTCGCGCGACGACTGGGCGCCACCGTCATCCGCCCGCCGCAGAACACGGGGTCCAAGGCCGGCGCGCAGACCTTCGCCCTGCGCTACGTCGAGACGCCGTTCGTCATTGCCATCGACGCCGACACGACGCTCGCCTCCGACGCCATCGAACGCCTCCTTCCGGCCTTCGACGATCCCACCGTCGCCGCCGCGTGCGGCACCGTCCTCCCTCGGCGCGTCTCGTCGATCTGGGAACGCGGACGCTACGTCGAGTACCTGTTCGCGTTCACCTTCTACAAGCGGGTGCAGGAGCAGTACGGCGCGCCGATGATCGCCTCCGGGTGCTTCTCGATGTACCGTACCGACCTGCTGCAGAGCGTTGGAGGGTGGTCGACGCGGACGCTGGCCGAGGACATGGACCTCACCTGGACGTTTTACGAGATGGGACACAAGGTTCGCTTCATCCCTGAGGCGATCTCGTACCCCATCGAGCCGCACAACTACCACTTCCTGGGCAAGCAGCTCAAGCGCTGGTCGCACGGCTTCGTGCAGAACGTGATGCGGCACTGGCGCGGCGTGCTCGCTGTCCCCTTCCTGCGCTCGGCGGTGGCGGTCTCCTTCTGGGATGCGCTCGTTGCCGCGGCGATCTATCTCTTCGTGCTGCCGATCCTCGCCGTCACGCTGCGCAATCCCTGGCTGCTGATCGGATACATCATCGACGTGCCAGCCGTCGCCGTTCCCGTGCTGGTGGGGGCGGCGCGACGTGGCGAGACGCGCAAGGCGCTGGCCTCACTTCCCGCCTTCTTCGTCCTGCGCACCGTGAACGCGTGGCACTTCCTGCGCGCGGCATGGCTGGAACTGGTGATGCGCCGCCCGCTGACCACCTACGAGAAGGGGCACTGAGATGGCCGCAGGACTTCCGGGCGCCGGCATCGGCGGACTGTTCTACCTCGCGTCGACCATCGCGCTCCCGCTGCGCAGCGTTTGGCGCCGGCTGCGTGGTGTCCCCGACACGCTCACGCTCCGCGAACTGGCGCAGCACCTGTCGATCGCCGCGGGCATAATCGGCGGGATCTGGGTGGCGGGATGGTTGCTGGCGCTGGCGCTGCCGGACGGGGTGATGTCGAACGTCGCCTCGGGCAGCGGTGGTCTACAATCGCTCCCGCGGCACTCCGTGATCCGGGCGACGACGGTGGCGGCTGGCTTCATCACGCTGTTCGTCGTGCTGGGAGGGGTTGAGCTGGCGAGGTTCTTCCTCCCGGCGCGCCGGAAGACGCTGCTCGCCTCCGACGTCACCGCCTCGCGCGACGCATGACCGTGCTCGCGGGTCCCGGGACTCGCCGCACGACGCGAGCGCTCGTCGCCCTGCTGGCACTTGCGACGTTAGGCGGCGAGGCCTGGGCGCAGCAACGCCCCAAGGCACGCCAGACGACGACGGCCGCGCCGTCTCCAACTTCCCCAGCGCAGAAGCCGGTCGAGACGAGGGCTTCGATCGTGCTCGCGCGCGCCGATTCGGCGTTCGTCGCCGAGGACCGCGACTCGGCTCGGCGGCTGTACGCCGAGGCGCTGGCGCTGGACTCGACGCTGTCGCGCGCGGTGTTTCGTCTCGCGCAGCTCTCCAACTCGCCGCGCGAACAACTCGCCCTCTACCGTCGCTACCAAGCGCTGCAACCACGCGATGCGTGGGGTTACA
This sequence comes from uncultured Gemmatimonadaceae bacterium, assembly GCA_964560345.1. Classification (GTDB taxonomy): domain Bacteria; phylum Gemmatimonadota; class Gemmatimonadetes; order Gemmatimonadales; family Gemmatimonadaceae; genus SCN-70-22. The sequence goes on along the minus strand of CAZLLP010000013.1, from coordinate 35,230 downwards.
TGGCCGAGGGCGACGTGTTGGGGCGCCTGCGGCGTTTTGACGAAGGCTTGGCCGCGTACGCTCGCGCTGAAACCATTGCGCCTGACGAGCGCGACGTCGCCGTCGGCCGCGCGCGCCTGCTGGAGCGTGCCGGTCGCTCCAGCCACGCCATGGCCGAGCTGACGCGCTGGACCGCGCGCCACGCCGATGACGGCGAGGCCTGGGACCTGATGGGGCGTTCGGCGCTGCGCAGCGGTCGCCCGCGTGCCGCCGAGCGCGCGTTCGCGCGGGCGGAGTCGGCAGGACAGGTGCGAGGGGCCGCCGATCGGCGCGCCTATGCGCGGGCGCTCGCCGCCCCGGCGGTCGAACCCATCGTCGGGTATCAGCGCGATTCCGACGGCAATCGCGCCACGCGCGTGGGGGGCGTCGCCGACGTCATGGTGCGTGATGGCACGCGGCTCGGCATCGGTGTCGAACGCCTGACGATCGGGGACGGGGTGACGTCGACCGATGGCGCGTCGGCGTTCGGGAAGCTCTCGTCCCGCCTGTCGCCGGGAGTGCGACTCGACGCGCAGGGGGGCGCGGTACGCCTGGCGTCGGCGAGCGCCGAACAAGGCACATGGACTACCCCGCAGTTCGACGCCCGCCTGCGGCTGCGCGCACCGCTCGGCGGCGCGTCGCTCGAGCTGCGCGCGCAACGTCTGGCGTTAGGCACCGCCCCCATCCTGGTCGAGAACCGGGTCACGCGTACGGAGGGGCGGGCAACGGTCGAAGTCCCGGCGGGATGGTTGCGACTGCGCGGCACCGGGCGCCTGGGGGCGATGGAGGCCATGGGCGAGTCGGGGAACGCGCGCTATGGCGCCGACGGGGCGCTCGTCCTCCCGTTAGGCGGGCAGGTGCAACTCTCCGGGCAGTACCGGGTGATGGGGTTCCAGCGTGCCTCGCTGGCCGGCTACTTTGCCCCGCGCCGCGCCGAGACGATCGAGAGCGGCGTCTATTTCGAGACGGCGGGCGAGGGTCCGCTGTCCTTCGCGGCCGACGTAGGGGGCGGGGCGCAACGCGTCGCGGCACAGGGGGCGAACGTGGGGAAGTGGACGCGGGCGCTGCGGGGATGGGGGTACGCGAGCCTGGCGATGGGGGCGGCTCGCGCGCTGTACGCCGAGGTCGAGGCGTACGATGCGCCGTTTGCGCCGGAAGGGGTGGCGACCAGCGGGACGTGGCGCTTTGCGTCGCTGGCGGTGGGGGTGCGCTGGGGGCTTCGGTAGCCGCTCGAGCGCGCCTCAACTCGCCGCGCGCCTCACCTTGCCGCGGGCTCGCGTTGGCGGGATCGTTGAGGGTGCGTCGGTCGTCTGGCGACGTGCGCTGCACCCACCGCGAATCCCTCCATCGATGCGCCCACTCGCCGCAGCCCTCGCCCTCTGCACTGCGCTCGCCGCCACCGCGCCGGCGCAGCAGCCGGTCAAGTACATCCGCTACGCCAGCGGAGGGACCACGGCATTCGGACTGCTCGAGGGCGACATGGTGCGCGAGCTGCGCGGCGATCTGTTCGCCTCGCCCACGCCCACAGGGAAGCGACTGCGCCTTGCCGACGTGAAGCTGCTGGCCCCGGTCGTGCCGTCGAAGGTCATCGCCGTGGGGCTCAACTACAAGACGCACCTGGGCGAGCGCCCTGCGGCCGCCTATCCCGGGTTGTTCGCCAAGCTCCCGACGTCGATCATCGCCAACGGCGACTCGATCGTCCTCCCGCCAGATGCAAAGAACACGCACTACGAGGGCGAGCTGGTGATCGTGATCGGCAAGAGAGCGTCGCGGGTGACGAAGGAGTCGGCCCGGCAGTACGTCTTTGGTGTCACCGCCGGTAACGACGTGAGCGAGCGCGATTGGCAGAAGAGCGACCTGCAATGGTTCCGCGCCAAGGCCTCGGACACCTTCGGCCCGCTCGGCCCGGCGATCGTGACGGGACTCAACTACGACGACCTGCTGTTGCAGACGCGGCTCAATGGCGAGGTGGTGCAGTCGCAGCGCACGAAGGACCTGATCTTCAACGTGTCGGAGATCGTGAGCTACGTGAGCCAATACGTGACGCTGATGCCGGGGGACGTGATCTATTCGGGGACGCCGGGGACGACGAAGGCGTTCAAGGCGGGGGACGTGATCGAGGTGGAGGTCGAGGGCGTCGGGGTGCTGCGGAATCCGGTGGCGCAGGGGAAGTAGGGAGGCCACCTGCGGTAGAAAAGGCGCGGAATCGCTCGGCGACTCCGCGCCTCTACGTCAGAATTCCGCTTTTCCTACGTCTCGCGACGTATGCTCGCCGGTCCCGATGACGCGCATCATCCCTGCGTCTCGGGGCCGCTCCGTTGGGCGGCTCTCCCCTCCCCCTAGGTTTGGAGTCCGCGCCATGGCTACGTCCCCTGTTCGCCGCACCCGTATTGCTCGCCTCGCCGCGGCGCTCGCACTCACCACGACGCTGAGTGCGTGTTCGATCGAGGACCTGGTTGGTGATCTGTGCAGCGGCGTGGGACCCGTCGCGTCGGTGCAGATCGCGCCACGGCCCATTTCGCTGCGGAGCGGTGACAGTGTGCAGGTCGTCGCCTCGCAGCGCGATTCGAAGGGAAGCGACACGATGCTCTGCACGTCGGTCGACGTCAGCTGGTCGAGCGCGAGCACCACGATCGCGACGGTGCGCGGGGATCGTGGAGGTGCCACTGTTGTCGCCGTCGCGCCCGGACAGACGTCGATCAGCGCAGTCGCTGGCAGCAAGTCGGCGACGGTATCGGTGGTCGTGACGGCGCGCTGAAGAGCACGCGCCGACCTCCGATAGAAAACGCGGGGGGCCGGCATCGCCGCCCCCCCGCGCTCCATTCCTGCCTCGTCAGGCAGCCCAGCGACGTTTGCCTACTGCACGGCGCGCCAGGCGTTCACTCGTCCACCGCCATAGTAGTCGTCGTTCCCCGGCTTCCCGAGATCGTCGGCTGACTTGCGCAGGATGGCCTCGAGCTGCGCCGGCTGCATCGGGCCATTCTTCCCCACCACGAGCGCCGCCACACCGGCGACCGCGGGCGAGGCCATGCTCGTTCCGGCCGCCCAGCAGTAGGTGCCGATGCTCGCACCGCTTCCGCGACAGGTGGACATCACCATATCGAAAACCCAGCAGGGTCTGATCAGGGTTCCCGACGGGTTGAGCGGGCGCGCGCACGCAGCGTTCCCGGGGAGGGCGAAGTCGCCGCCCGGGCCGGCCAGCGTGATGGCCGACTGTCCGTAGTTGGTGTACGACGCGGGGCGATCGAAGTTGGTGGCCCCAAGCGCCCACCCTTCCGGGCCGGTCGACGAGACCGAGATGACGCCGGCGCCCTGGGCAGGCACGAACACCAGGTTGTTGGTGTGATCGAGGTCGGCGCCGTCGTTGCCGGCAGCGGCAATGACCGTCACCCCCTGCTGGCGCGCCCACATCGCCGTGCGGCTGATCGCGTTGACCAGTCCTGCGGCATCCTTCCCCTGCCGGTCAAAGCCGGCGCCGAGGCTCATGTTGATGATGTTGGCGCCAGCGCCTCCGGCGCTGATGGGGGTGGCCGCGTAGATCATGCCGTTCAGGATCCACGAGAAGGCACCGGACCCGTTATGCAGCACCTTGACGCCGATCAGCGTCGCCGACGGGGCGATACCGACGGTGCCGATCCCCTGTCCCGCGGCGGCGACGATCCCCGCCACGTGTGTCCCGTGCCAGAACGTCCCGACGTCCGCATTGAACGCCTGACCGGGGACAAACGACGCGGAGCGAGCGACATCCAGGTTGGGGGCGATGTCGATGTGGGTGCTGTGAATACCGCCATCGAGGATCGCGACGCGGGCACCAGCGCCGCGATAGCCGGCGTTCCATGCCGCCGGGGCGCTCACCGCATCGGGCGCCCATTGGATCTGACGGAAGGACTCGGTGTCGCCGAAGCCCTGGGCCGATACCCCCAGGTCGTTGAGTTCGATCGTTTCGACACGCGCATTCGGGTCCTGCCACTGCGCCACGACGTCGGCTGCAACGTCGCTGACGCCCTTGAGCGCCCGCAGCGCCGCGCGCGCATCGCTGCGCGACAGCTTCACGACGGCGATCCCGACCGCGGGCATCGTCGCGTCGACGGTGCCGCCCAGCGCCGCGACATCAGCGGCCAGCGTGGCGGGGAGCGCATTGCCCGCGCCGAGCACGATGAACGATTCCTCGCCCTGGCTCGCGGCAAGTGACGCGCTGCCTGCGGGAACACGAACGGCGGTTGGCGCATCGGCGCACGCCGCGGCCAACAGCACCAGGACTCCTGCACTTGCCCACGAACGACGTCGCGTCATGCTCATATGACACCTCACTACTCGGGGGGATGTACACGGATGGCCGCCGACACCGGTGACTGGTGCGGCGGCCAGAATGTGCTCAGGTAAGGGGAAGGGCGGAAGGGGGCGCGACGGCGCTCGGAGACGGGCAGTGGCCGCGCTTACACTATGCGTTTAGTCGCCGTCGCACGTGTGGACCGCTGGCACCGCTGGGCCTCGCCCATCCCGGACGCTATCTACGCACCCGCTGCAGCCACACGAGGTCGACGGAGTCGGTACGCGCAAGGTAGAGCGCCCCTTTCCCGAATCCCGCGAGGCGCGTCCCCGCAGGGAGGGCGACCCGCTCCACGACGCGTCCGCCGGCATCGAAGACGTCGAAGGTCGGCACCGGATCGTCGTGGGCACGCGCGCGCAGCACCCACACCTTGCCGTCGGGAGCGACCTGCACGGCATTATCGAGGAACGGCGGCTTGACTTCGGGCCAGCGCTGGTCCGGGCTCATCATCTTTTCCAGATCGCTCTTCGACATCGCCGGCACGCGCGGTCTTGGCGACGGAGATCCCTTCGCCGATGGAGGCGTTCCAGATGGTCCGGCCACGATGATCCCCCCAGGGCGCAATTGGGAGCGGGCAAACGCCTCCTTCTCCGCTCGTGTCACCGGAATCGATGGCGGTTGGGCAACCGGACCCATGACTCGAGCCCCGTTAGGCGCTATCCATTCCACCCGGTACGGTGCCGCCCGCACGATGGCAACGCGACCATCGGACGCAATCGCGGCCAGGTCGCGGGCCGCGAGCGGGAGATTGGTCGACCACTGCATCATGCCTCCCGGAAGAACACGCGCCGCCATGTGCTCGCCCTTGGGCTCCGAAAGGCTTCCCAGCGTGTCGGCACGACCGGTCGAGCGATTGACCACAATCACGTCAGCAACGCCCACCGAGGGATCGGTCGGTCCTGACGGGCGTCGCGATTGCTTCATCAGCATGCGACCACTCCCATCGATGCCGATAAGATCGGCCGAGAACATCGCCCCGTCGGGAAAGCGTTGCGAGGGCGCGGGCTTCCCGTCGGGAGCAACGAGGAAGATGCGCTGGTTGGCGTAGTCCAACATGAGCGTGCTGTCGCCGGGGAGCGCATGCAGTGTCGTCGGTGTCCCCCATTCTCCGGGACCTGCGCCGGTGCGCCCCACCGCCATCGCGGTCCCGCGCGCGAGGTCGATCACCTGTAGCGTCTTCTCTCGCGCGTCAGCGACCAGCACGCGTCCGTCCTTGAGCTCGCGCAGGCCGGAGATCGCCGTGAACGGCTCGCGATACTCGACCTCTGGCTTGGGCAGCGTGCGCAGCGGTACCTGTGCCCCATCGACGGTCAGCGGCAGCACGCACGACGCCATGCCGCCGATCGCGACGCGCACGAAGTCAAGCATCGCACGACTCCCCATCTCCCACTCCTCCCCTCGTCACTCGCGTCTGACTTACTTCGCCTTTTGCGCCGCCGGCAACTTGCCCACGCGGGCACGGAAGTCCCGATACAACGGCGTGTCCCGCGTGAGCGTCGCCAGCCGATCCTTGAAGTTCCGGTCGATGAGCACCCGCGTGTACTGGATGCGCTCCTCCTCGTACGGGTGCGACCGGAACCACGAGTCGACGCCGCCGGGACTCGACTTCCGCTCGTCCAGCAGCTTCTGCAGCATCTCCGGCACGCCTAACGGGGAGATCCCCGCCCGCACGACGAGACGCACGCCATCCTCGTCGGCCTCCTTCTCGTCGTCGCGCGAGTACTTGGCGAATACGGCCTCGCCGGTGATCTGGATCCCGATCTGGGTCAGCGTCCCCTCGCACGCCCCCGTGAGCACACAGGCGATCGAAATCCCCACATTGGCCCGCTGCGCCTTCTCGGCCTGCTTGACCGCGTGCCGCCGCGTGATATGGCTGATCTCGTGCCCCAGTACCCCGGCCAGCATGTCCATCGTCGGCGCGCGCTCCACCAGCCCCCGGGTGACGTACACCCATCCCCCCGGGAGGGCAAACGCGTTCACGTCGCTCCAGTTGATGAGCCCGAAGTGCCACTCGAGCCCACGCCGGTCGGCGATGCTCGACAGCGAGTCGCCGAGCCGCTGCAGGTAACTGGTCACCGCCGCGTCGCGCACGACGGGGAGCTCTGCTTCGACCTGCTTGGCATACACCGCCCCGATCTCGATCTCGCGCTGACGGGAAATCGAACACGCCGCCAGGAGCAAGGCGACGATGCCCCCTGCGGTGCACCTGGCGACCCTGCGCCCGACGGCGTGGCGTGGCATGCGATCGTACTCCCGAGATCAGGTCACGGCGAAACAGAAGAAGAAGCCGTTCCCGCCGGTGGCCTTGAGGTTGTCCTGGCTGCAGCCGCGCGACGGATGGGCCGAGTTCCACGAGGTGGGGAATTCGCCGCCCCCCTGGCGGTCATGGTGCCCTACACGTGCGCTGCCGTCGCCGTGGCTGGTCCAGGCGTTGCACGACGTGTCGCTCCCGGCCGGGTACGCGGTGCCGTCGGGGGTGGAGCCGGTGAGGATGTCGTGCATGTTGGGCGTGTCGCCACGCCCGTTCACCTTGGCCCCCTTCTCGGTGAGGATCGTCTCCTTGGTGAGATTGGAGGCGCTGTTGTGCAGTTCGGCCACCGTGCGGGCGATGAGCGTGCCGGCAAAGTTGTGCCACGGCCCCTTCCCGATGCGGTCTCGCGCGTTGATGGCGCCCTTTCCGCCCATCGCCGGGACGCTGAGGTAGGCGTGCCAGGTGAGGTCGCCGCCGCCAGCGGTCTGGGCCAATCCCTGGCAGTGCTTGTCGGCCCCGTCGAGCCCCCCCAGGTCGGCGCCATTCCCCGGTCCGGCGCTGGTGATGAAGAAGGTCATGCGCTGCTGCGGCGCGGGCTGCGCTTGCTGCCCTTCGATCGTCAGGGGGAGGAAGACCGCGGTCGCGGCGAGGGCAAACAGGGGGGCAGGGCGTCGTCGCAGGATCATCTCCGTCCTCGGCTGGAAAGGGTCGATATTGGTTAACGCTTGGACGGCCGTTCGCGCTAGTCGCGATGGGCGGTTGTGATCGGTCTCGTCCGCACGGCATCGCCGGATTCGTTTGCGCGAACGCCCCGGCGGCGCGCTGCGTATTGTATGGCTGGGCGCGCCAGTGTAGCGCCGGGGGCGCGCGTCGAGCGTGCCCTGCCCCATTCTGGATTCGGACGGTTTGTGTTTCGAGTATCCCTCGCCGCTCTCACGGCGATTCTGACCTTGGTCCCACCCGCCGTCGCGGCGCAGGAGGGGACGACGACCGACACGCCGGCGTCGGCGCGCGCCATCATGCGCCCCACGTTGCGGGTCGCGACGCGCACGACCGACATCTCGCTCGACGGTCGCCTGAACGACGCGGCGTGGAGCTCGGCCCCGGTCGCCTCCGGTTTCGTGCAGCGCTATCCGGTGGAAGGGGTTCCCGCGGAGGCGCGCACCGAGGTGCGCATTCTGATGGATGAATCGTCGGTGTGGGTGGCGGCGCGCATGTATGACGCCGAGCCGCAGACGATCGCTCGGCAGGTGGTGCGTCGCGACCAGGACGCGCAAGCCGACTACTTCGAGGTCGCCTTCGACTCCAACAACGACCGGCGCACGGGCTTCATCTTCCGCGTGAGCGCGGCCAACGTGCAGCGCGACGAGTACATCTTTGACGACAACGAGCGAGACCGCACGTGGGACGCAGTGTGGAGCTCTGCGGTGGCGATCGATTCGCTCGGGTGGACCGCCGAGCTGCGCATCCCGCTGTCGCAGTTGCGCTTTCGCGAGGTGGATGGGGAGCAGGATTGGGGGGTGAACTTCGCCCGGCGTCGCGTGCGCTCCAACGAGGAGTCGCACTTTGCCCTCGTCTCGCGGCTGCAGCGTGGACTCGTCTCGCAGTTTGGCCAGTTGCGGGGGATCAAGGCGCGCGGGGCGCGCCGGCTCGAGCTGCGTCCGTACGCGTTAGGCTCGCTCTTTCGCGGGACGGCCGAGTCGGGGAACCCGTTCCGCACCGGGCGCGATGGTTCGTCACGCGTGGGGACTGACGTGCGCGTGGGACTGGGGGGAGCGTTCACGCTCGACGCCACGATCAATCCCGACTTCGGGCAGGTGGAGGCCGATCCGGCGGTCATCAACCTCACCGCCTTCGAGCAGTTCTTCGAGGAACGTCGCCCGTTCTTCGTGGAGGACGCGAAGATCTTCGACTTCACGCTCTCCGGCGGGCGCAACCGGCTGTACTACTCGCGCCGCATGGGGCGTGCCCCGCGCGGCGGCGCTCCCGACGACGCGCTCTTCGCCGACGTCCCGGCCTCGGCCAACATCCTCGGGGCGGCCAAGGTCACCGGGCGCACGCAGGGAGGGCTCTCGTTAGGGGCGCTGGTGGCGACCACGCAGCAGGCCGACGGACGCGCCTATGTGTCCGACGACACGCCAGCGCGCGCGTTCATGGTGGAGCCGCGCGCACAGTCGACGGTGCTGCGGTTGCGGCAGGACTTCAACGGCGGCGCATCGACCATCGGGGTGATCGGGACCGGACTGCAGCGCGCGCTCCCCGGTGACGCCTCGTTCGACTTCCTCCCGTCGTCGGCGTTCAACGGCGGGATCGATTGGGAGCACCAGTGGGGGAACCGCACCTGGGCCTTCTTCGGCTACTTTGCCGGGAGCCACGTGCGCGGCGACTCGACGGCGATGATCCGGCTGCAACGCTCGAGCAACCATTTCTTCCAGCGCCCCGACTATCGCGGCAACGGCGTCGATTCATCAGCGCGCACGATGTCGGGGTACGACTGGCGCATGACCGTGGAGCGCCGTCGCGGGCAGCACTGGACCGGGTCGGTGTGGGCGGCCGAGGTGTCGCCAGGGTTCGAGATCAACGACGCGGGATTCAGCACGCGGCAGGAAGTGCTCGACGGCGGGGCGCGCGTGCAGTACCGCGAGATTGCACCTGGGAAGGTCTTCCGCTCGTACAACGTATCGCTGTCGACTTTTCATAATTGGAGCCACGACGCGATTGCCGGGCGCTTCAGCACCACGGCGTGGGGCAATGCCCACATGGCGGGGTCCGTGGGCGTGAACGCGAACCTCGAGTTCAACAACTTCTGGCGGCTCGACGCCAACACGCAGTGGCATCCGGAGACGATGGAGCGCAGCGGGACGCGCGGCGGGCCGCTGATGCTCCAACCTCGGTGGGGCGACCTGCGCCTCTCGCTGCAGACCGACCAGCGTGCGCGCCTCGCGCTCGAGCCCAACGTCTACATCCGCCGCGCGGCGCTGGGCGGGGGGAACGAGTTCCAGACGTCGCTGGAGATCAACGTGCGTCCGTCGTCGCGCCTCGAGGTCGAGATCGAACCGCGTTACACGCACGCCTCGATCGGTGCGCAGTATGTCTCGACGATGGACGCCGCCGGCTTTGCCCCCACCTTCGGCTCGCGCTACTTCTTTGGCGAAGTCGCGCGTCGCGAACTGGCGCTCCCCACGCGCGTCAACGCCGCCTTTTCTCCCACGCTGTCGTTCCAGCTCTTCGCGCAGCCGCTGGTGTCGTCAGGCGACTACTCCAACTACAAGCAGCTGGCGGCGCCATCGCGCTTCGACTTCACGCGCTTTGGCGAGGGACAGGCGGTGACGTCGGGGGGCTCGGTGCGTTGCCAGGGGGGCGCCACCTGCGTGGACGGCGACGACGTGCGCTACTTCGACGTGAACGGCGACGGCGTGGCCGACCACAGCATCGACGAGCAGGACTTCAACGTGCGCTCGCTCATCGGCAACGCGGTCGTACGCTGGGAGTACCGACCGGGGTCGGCGATCTTCCTGGTCTGGCAGCGGCGGCAGCGGAGCGACGTGGTGCGGGGGGATTTCGTGATGTCGCGCGACTGGCGGGCATTGCTGCGGGCGCCGACCGACAACACGTTCCTCGTGAAGGTGAGTTACTGGTTGCCGCTATAGGGCCCGCGCCAGCGGGCCTTTGTAGGGCCCGCGCCAGCGGGCCTTTGTACGGTCCGCGCGCACGCTGCCTTCGCGCGCTTCACTCACACGACCACGATCGTGACCTCTGACATCACTCGCCGGGACCTCGTCCGCACCCTTGCCGCGGCGGGGGTCGCATCGGCGGTGGGGCTCCCTCGCTCGGCACGAGCGTTCGAGCCTAACGACCGTCGCGCCGCCGGCGAGCTTCTCATCCGCGGCGGGCGCGTCGTCAACTCGGATGGCATCGCGAATGCCGATGTTCGCATCATCGGGGAGACCATCGCCGAGGTGGGGCGCAACCTGACGCCAGGCGCTGGGGCGCGGGTGATCGAAGCGAACGGACTGCTCGTGATGCCGGGCGGAATCGACCCGCACACGCACCTGCATCCGACTTTCGCCGACGACCTCACCAGCGGAACGCAGGCGGCGCTCGCCGGCGGCATCACGACCGTGGGGACGTTCTCGACACCGCGGCGCGACGAAACGATCCTCGCCGCCCTCGACCGGATGGAGGCGACAGTGAAGGCCGAGGCGATCGCCGACGTGATCCTGCACTCGTCGGTGTGGCCGCCCAACGACGCACTGCTCAACGCGCTCCCGGCGCTCGTCGAGCGCGGGCAGCCGAGCATCAAGTTCTACATGGTGCGCCCAGACTTTGGCGCGCAGATGGAGCAGGTGATCAAGACGCTCGAGGCGGCGCGCGAGGCCGGCGTTGTCACCATGGTGCACTGCGAGGACGGCGCGCTGCTCAACGCGGCGGTGCGGCGACTCACCGCGCAGGGGAAGACGTCGCTGGAGCACTACATCGAGTCGCGCCCGGCGATCGCCGAGATCGCGGCGACGCAGCAGGCGGCCTCGTTAAACGAGGACACGCGGGCCCCGATGTACCTGGTGCACATGTCGTCGGCGCGAGCGCTCGCCTCGTGTCGCGCCGCGCGCGCCGCCGGCCACCCGCTCTTTCTCGAGACGCGCCCGCTCTTCATCCATCTCGATGAATCGAAGCTTCGCGGTCCTGACTACCAGCTCTTTGTCGGGCAGCCGCCGCTGCGCCCGCGTGCCGACGTCGACGCGATGTTCCGTGGGCTGATCGACGGCAGCATCGACGTCCTCGCCACCGACCACGCCCCGTGGACGCGCGAGCAGAAGATGGATCCCCAGCTCTCCATCGCGCGGGTGCGCCCCGGGGCGAGCGACCTGCAGTTCATGCTCCCGATGTACTTCTCAGAAGGCGTGGGGAAGCGAAAGCTCACCCTCACGCGCTTCGTCGAGACGACGTCGACCAATGCGGCGAAGATCTTCGGGCTGTACGGAAAGAAGGGGGTGATCCGCGCCGGTGCCGACGCCGACATCGCCATCTGGGACCCTAAACGTACGGCGCCGGTGCTGGCCGCCAACGACCACGGCAAGTCGGACTATTCGCCGTACGAAGGGTGGAGCGTGACGGGGTGGCCGGTGACGGTGCTGCGGCGTGGCGAGGTCGTGGTGGAGGGGGGGAAGGTGGTGGGAGCGGCAGGGAGCGGGCGGTTGGTCCAACGCGCACCGTGGCGCCCGTCCTGAGATCGCGCGACGCCTAACGCGCCGCCGCCTGCCGATCGCGGCACGATTTCAACTCCTGACGCGCTTCCTCCTTCCCCATTCGCAGCCGCTCCATCGACACCCGTTCGGGAACACACGCCCGGCTGTAGGACGTGATGCGCTTGATGAGCAGCTCGGGATCGATGGTCCAGATCTGGACCGCGCCGTCGCGATGAGCCGAGACGACCCGCTTGCCGTCGCTGCTGAACGTAAGGGCAACCGGGGTGCCACCGCGCATGCTGCGCAGGTCGAGCGATCCCGCCCTGCGACCGGGCGCCCAGAGCGAGATACCGCCGACCGTATCGGCAGCCGCGAGCTTGTCGCCGGAGTCGCTGAACGTAAACGTGGCGATGGGGGCACGCGTGTAACCGAGCCGACGATCGTTTCCTTCGATCTTTCGAATCCCTGAGCGTATGCGGATCTCACGAGAGTTGCGAACAGCCGCGACGGAGTCACCGCCGCTACTGAGCGAAGAACGCTGATCAGTGTTCGACGTCGACATCGGATTCGTGACGACGTCCTTCCCGGTCGAAGTATCCCAGAAGTGTATAGACCTCGAGCCGCTTCGCGCGCCCGGCGAGGGCTCCCCGGGAGCGCGACGCCGGCGGATTACCACGAGCGAACGCGCGATCTTGCCATCACCGCTCAGTTGCACCTGGCGATCGACAGTATCGGCGTCACCCATGCCGATCGTCCCATGTCGATGGGGGCGCTGCGCGACGCCGTTCTTCCATACATGGGTGCCGGAATCATCAACCGCCACGACCGTGGCGGCGGCCCAGTTCCATTGTACTCTCCGCTGTCCTCCCAGCAGTGTCTGCACGTCCTGCCATATGTGCGGCGGCGTCCGCGAGCCGGGTCGCAAACGCCGAAGGCGAAACACGGTGTCTTCCCGGATCAGAGCAAGCAGGGTATCGCCGTGAAATCGAGTGTCGACCGGATAGGCGTTCACCAATGTGCGGTCCAGTGCGACCGGCATCCTTGGTCTCGGTTCATACAGGGCGACAGGGGGGGCGGCGAGCTTGAACGCGCTCGACCCGTCGATCGTCAGCGGCTGGGCCAACAGTGCCCCCGATCGTGTCACGACGGCCAGCTCTGTCGCGCCCGAATTGAGGGCGACGCTTTGCAGCGAATCGGGTGCATGCCAGACGAACGGCTCCGGATCGTGCACCATGCTCCAGACGCGCGCAGAGCTGTCGTCTGCGATCGTTGCCATGTATGCCATGTCACCCGTGAATACCGACTGGCTCACGGCAGTGCTATGCCCCCGGAGCAGGCGAACTTCGGTGGTATCACGCGCGCGCCACATGCGTGCCGTTCCATCGGTGTGGGACGAAACGATCCACTCCCCGTCTGGACTGATGCTCGCGTCGATCAGCTCCGAGTTTCCGCCACCGTACATTCGTGGGGGCTGCGCGGCGGAACCGCGACGAGGAAGATCGAGACTATCCCAAACAGCGACGGAGTCGAACGTGGATGCGACCAGTCGGCGACCGGCGTGGTCGAATTGAATGGCACTCACTTCCTCGCTGAAGCCGGCCTTCGATAGCAGGCGCGTCTTCCCGCTGGCAACGGTCCAGATGACGATTCCCGAATCAACCACGAAGGCGGCACGCCGGCCATCAGGACTGAACCGGACGATCACCGAAGTAAACGATTCGTCAGAACTGACATTGTACAGCTTCGTAGCACGCGTCCGCGCATTCCGAAGGTCCCAGGACTCGATCAGCCCCTGGCCGCACCCCATCACGAGCATCGAGCCGCTGCGGTGAATATCGGCGGCCTCAGGGATGCAATCGCCTGACTCTCCGATCCTATGCAGCGGCGACGCGTCTCCGGAGGTCCGCCAGACGCAAAACGCGTTCTCGATATACGATGGATCTTCCGGACTCGGCTTCAATCCATCGCAGCGCCCCAGCACGAGCGAGCCATCTGGCGTGATCCGCGGCTCTAACACGGGACCGAAAGCAAAATAGCTCGCCGCAAGGCTGCTACCAACGAGGGAATGCGAGGATCCATCGTTCATCCCGACCACCCGGATCGCACCAGTCGAATCGGTCACCACCGCGACCTTGCCAGCCGAGTCGAGCGCGAGGTGCAAGACGCCGCTCGCCCCGCTCTTGATTCGTCGCGGCTGCGCGGAGTCGGCGCTGGGCCAGAGCAGGATGTCGCCGTCACCACGGAGCATGGCGAAGCGAGAGCCGACCTCGCTCGCCGCGACGGTGACGATCCCCTCCTCCACGATCTTGGCGACGTCAGCGTCGGCGATCTTGCGCAGCGCCTCGACCTCGGACCAACTGAACTCCGTACTGTCCGGAATCTGCCCCACCAGGGCGGCCGCCGTCGTGGGATCCACGTCCGCGAGGTCGCGGATGCTCGCCTTGAGCAACGCCTCACGGGTCTTGCGATAGACCTCATCCGCCTTCCGGTCGGAGTCCCACTTCCAGAGTCCGAGCACGGCCAGGACAAATAGCGGAATGCTGATCTGCAGCGCGCGCCTGACATTGGCTCGAGCCCTCTGGCGCTGCTTCGCCTCCTGCGCCGCGCGCTCGCTCGCCTTCAGGAATTCGGCGATCGCCGCGAACAGGTTCTCCCCTTCGGAGTATCGCGCCGCCCAGGTGGCGTTCGCCGGGATCCCCTTGCCGAGCAGGTTCTTCCATCGTTCGGACTGCACCTCGAGCTCGCGCCCCCACAACACGTCGCGCTTGTTCCCCTGCCAATCCATGGCACTCCGTCCAAGAGCCAGGAAGTCGTCACGCGCCGACGCTTCATCGTCGATCCACTTGGCGAGCAGGGGCCACTGCCGGATGAGGCTCTCATGCGACAGGTCGACCCGCGGGTCGTCCTCGTTGCCGTCAGGCGAGAGAAAGAGGAAGTTGCGCTCGTCTCCGCAAAACGCGTCGATGACGCCCTTCACCTGCTCTCGCGTGAGTCCGGTATCGCCCGCAACCTCGCTCAGGCGCCGCGGGCGTCGCACTCGGCGCTGCTGGACGTCGGTGTCGGTGAGCGCTCGAAAGACCAGTTCGGCGTGCCGCGCGTTGACGGAGCCGAGTGCAATGGTAGCGTCGTTGTTCAGGGCGTTCTCGAGGCCACCAGCTGACTTCAGGTGCGGCATGTCGATCATGCCGCGCTCTTTGTCAGCGACCCAGTAGTCCCACGTCCGCTGCAGCGCATGCTGCAATACCGGCAGGCGATCGTTGCGGTCGCCGAGTTCGTTGAGGAGCCGGTCGACGAGTCGAGCCGAGACCTCCACATCGCGCATGAGCGCGGGCCCCTCGATGGCTTGCCGCAACTGCTCTCGCGTGAGGCGCGGGACCAGGTAGCGCGCCTTGTTCATCGCCTCCGGGAGATCCAGGAAGACGTCGCAGTCTCCGAGGAAGTCGCTGCGCATGGTGAAGACCACGAAGACCGGGAGCTCAGGTCTCTTTCCGACGCCACGCAGCATGTCCACGAAGTCGGCGGCTTCCGCGCGCCGCGCGGCCCGCTCGCGCGCCGCTGCCGACGACGCGTCGTCGTCGTCGTGCGTCGTTCCGCGAAAGTGGAACAGCTCCTCGAACTGGTCCACCAGGATCAGGACGCTCTGGTTCCCCTTGAGTCGCTCCTCCACGAAGTCGAGGGCAGCCTCCGCCTGCGTCAGGCGCAACTCCTGCTCGAGCGTCCCGATGGCGTCGTCCCCCGCCTCACTATCGAAGGCACGCGCCAGCGCTTCGGCAAAGTTGCGAAAGGGGGCGGCACCCGGGCGCAAGGTGGCCACGATCCAGTGATCGCGCGTCCCCACGAGAAAGCCGGCGCGAAGCATGGGGATCAACCCCGCGCGCACCAAAGATGACTTGCCGCTCCCCGACCCGCCGACGATCGGGAGAAAGCGGTGCTCGTGCAGGATCTCGAGCAGCTCGCCGACCTGCTCGTCGCGACCAAAGAAGTAGCGACTATCCTCGGTCTGGAACGGGCGAAGCCCAACATACGGATTGCCGCCTGGCACACGCGTCATCGACGGGGCTCCGCGAGGAGCGCGTCCACCGCCGCCGGATCGAAGCCGTGCATGCTCGTGGCCATCAGGACGTCGTTGAACGGATCAAGGTCCGGCTCTTCCTTGGGGGGCGGCGCGACAAAGACACCGATTCGTGTGCGAAGTCGGTCGGTCGCCTTGAGTCGCCTGAACCAGTCAAAGCGGTTGGAGACGTACTGCGAGCCACTGTTGCCGTAGTAGAGGATCACTACCGACGACTTGCGCACGTTGTCGGCGGTACTGGCCAGGTCCTCCTTGGCTTTGCGCGCGCGGCTCGCCGGCTGCATCAGCACATCGACGCCGCGACGCTCGAGGTACTCCACGAGGTCCATCGATTCCCTGGATTCCCGGAGATCCTCCGAGCTTACGTCGACGTACGCGGTCTGTGTCTTCGTGACGGCGCGGGCCGCCGCCTCACGCTGGCGTCGAGCGTCCTCCAGCAGGGCATCCCGCTTGCGCTCGATCTCGCTCACCATACGCGTCACGTTGAGGTGCTCGGCGCGCATCTCGAACTCGCTGGGTTTGTCGCGTGGCAGGTCCTGCAGGCGACGGAGAAAGTTGCGGTACGTTTCATCCTCGATGATGTCGAGCGCACCGTCCACCAGCAGGAGTTGCGGCTTGAGCAACTGCGACCCCAGCACCACCTGTCGCACCGGGTACGTGTTGGGCGCACCGGTCGCGTCGACGGTCGCATCCGATACTTTGTCTCCCTTGTCGGCGCCGAGCAGGTGCACGAACAACTGCGCCTCGGCGGCCAACTCACGCACGCGCGCATCGTGCCCGTCGGGCTCCATCTCCTCCGGATTGTCGGGATTCGGGACCGCCGGGAGCACGTGCATGCCCGCCTGCTGCAGCGCCTTGGCCACCTGGCTGCGAACGCGCGGTGACATGGACGTGTCGCCAAGGAAGACGGTGAAGCGCGACGACGTGGTGTCATCGGTGGTCCCCGGCTCGCGTTCCTGGGCGGGAGGATCCGCTCGCCGCTGCGTCGTCAACGGAAGGGGCGCGTGCGACGTGTCACCGTCCGGGGAGATCGCGACAGCGGGTGCCGGTGTGGCGACGCGCACCGCGCCTTGTGCCGGTGTCGCGGCGTATTCGGTGCGGGCTTCGCTCGGGGGCGCAGCACCCTGGCCCATGTCGAAGAGGATGCCGTGGGACGGCCGGAGCATCAGTACCGGTGTCGCCCACTCGCCGTTCCCGTCGACAAACAACATGTTGCGCGCGAACGCCGTGGCCATGTCGACCGGATCGCCCTTGGCGAGACGCTCGTAGAACTTTCGTGCGAACTTGATGGCC
The DNA here is from genome assembly GCA_964560345.1 of uncultured Gemmatimonadaceae bacterium. GTDB lineage: Bacteria > Gemmatimonadota > Gemmatimonadetes > Gemmatimonadales > Gemmatimonadaceae > SCN-70-22. The sequence continues at coordinate 18,080 of CAZLLP010000013.1, read as the reverse complement.
GTCCCGTCGACGATCGGGAACTGCATTCCCACGACGGCAGGAATTCCCGAGGCGACCAGCGAGGCGGCCACCGACCCGAATGGGTGCACGGCGCCCGTACGGGAGGTCGTCGCGGTCCGGCAGGCATTGAGGAAGACCAACTGCGGCATCTCCGTGCCCGGCGGCTGCAGGATGTTCTTCAGCGTATCGCTCTTGACGAGATTGGCGCTCCGATCCTCGTGCTCGAGCTTGAGCAGGCCCTGACCGGTTTCCGGGTCGAAGTCGCCGTGCCCCATGAAGTGCACGACCTGACACGGAGACGCGGCGAGTGCGTCCATTATCGATTCGGACGTCGGGCGCAGCGGTGTCACAAACTCCACGCCGCGCAACTCACCGAAGGATTCCTTCAGTCGACGTTGCTCATCCGCAAGCTCCAGCGGGCGCGACCCTCGCGGATTGGCGGCCACCAGCAGGATACGGAGCGGCAGCTGGAACGGGACAGGCGGCCGCTCGTGCACCACGTCGAGCGATCGCACGAGGACGGTGCGGCTCCCCATCGCGATGGGAGCGCCGCCAGCGTCGTCGGACGCCGTGAGAATTTCCCACGGCAGCGCCGAGAGCAGTGAAGCGTGCGCACCCTCCACACTGATGTTGAGTCGGATGCGAAGCCCGACGTTGGCGCCCTGCAGCGCCGCGTCGTACAGCTTGCGGACCTTCCCCTGCATGAGCTGATCGAAGAGGCGTACACCCAATTGCTTCGAATCAACGCGCGGGGGAGGAGGATCGTCGCCCTCGGGGACCGCCAGCCGCATGGCCTGCGCCGTCCTCACGAGTTCCGGGAGGTCGGCAAACTCCTTGAGGAGCTCGAACGTCCCCTCCGCCGACGACCCGGTGGGCTCTACCGATGCGTTGACGACGAACCGAGGACCGCTCCCCGAGATCTTGATCGTGAGGATCCTGTCATACCGCCGTTCCATGCTCATCCCCCATCCGGTGTGTCGGCGGGGCAACAGAGCGCCACGTCACCCCGCCATCGCGCGCAAACATGCATACGAGCGGGACAATTGGCGAGGGTGGCCATCGACGCCGGCTCGCTGGAGCACGACGCGGCTTCGCGATTGGTGGCGCGCGAGCGGTGGACGCCCGCGCGCCCCTAATCGTCCGGCGTTAGGCTGCCGGCAGGCGCAATCAGTGCTTGCCGTGCCCCACCATCTTGGGCGCCCCTTCGGCAAACGAATACGCCCCCTTGGGACACTTGAGCGCCGGGTTGGTGGCCGAGTAGACACCAGCGGGGTTGTTCTTCCAGAGCCACACGTGCAGGTCGTAGTGATGCAGCTCGGTCGGCATCAGCGGCTTGTGCCCTTCCATCGGTCCTTCGAGTTGCTTGCCGAAGATCGTCGGCGCAACGTCGCCTGCGAGCTGCGCGGGCATGAACCACTCGGCTGCCACGAGTGAGAGGCGATCACCCACAGGTTCGTAGATCAGCACCTGCGGCTTGGCCGGGTCGAGCTTTGGCCCAACCGCCGACGGGTTGAGGAAGTGCACGCCCATCCCGCCAGGGACGTACTTCATGGACCCCTCGGCGCTCCCCTGCGGATACTCGATACATCCCAGCAACGACATGTAGCCGTCGTGCACCGCCATCACCGGATCGCGGTACTTGTCCAGCGCGGCGCGCACGGTGGTGAGCTCGGGGCTCAGCGACGCCGGCGCCTGGGCGCGTGTGGCCTGCGGTGCGAGCAACGCACCAACCAGGACGAGGGAGAGCGCGGGAACGAGGGTGCGCGCGACTGGGAAGGAGAGCCGGGCGCGCCCAGAGGAAGCGTGGAGCATTGCCATACGCCTCACGAAAGGGGACTGTGACGATGCAGCGTGGTCGTTGGAACGGCAACCAATCTCTCTCCCCGCATCACGATCTTAGCGATGGGGATGCCCTAACCCCCTACAGTCGGCGACCACGCCGCACGATCACATCCGACTGACGAGACGCTACGGGATCGCCACGTCGTCGAGGTTCGCCCACGCTGCCTTGTTGGCGACGGCGCGGCCAAGCGCCAAGCCGGCCACCATGTCAAAGCGATAGTGGATCCCCGCGTACAGGCGTGAGAGACTCGCCTCGTCTGCCAGCGCCGCCATCTGTTGGCGCTCACTGGGGAACGCCCGCGCCAACACCTCGAACGACGCCCCGGAGACGCAGGAGTGCGCGGACGGATACGAGGGATGCGGCGGGAGACCGATGGGGAGCGTGATCCCCGGATCGGCCTGCGGCGGACGAATGTACCAGTAGAAGTACTTCGCCTCGAAGCAGCCGATCACCGCATCGAACGCCGCGGCGTTCATCACGAAGAGAATGCGCGCCGCCTCGCGATCCGAGCGACGATAGCGGCGAATGAGATCGACCGCGGTGTTGTTGGTCGCGGCGTTCGAGGCGGGCGACTGGTTCACATTCCACCACTGCGCGATGGCGAGCTGCGTGGCGGTTCGCGTATCGGAGATCTGTCGCACCTCCGCGAGTGCGGCGAGATACTCGGGGGAGCCAAAAGCCGGCGGCGGGTCTGAACGGAACTCGTTCCCGGCCGACAGGAAGAACGGGCGCGCCCCAAGCCCACCGCGTGCGATGGGACCACCATTCCACAGCCAGTAGCCGGGCCCTATTGGCGGCGTGCCGGGATTCGTGAGGCCGAACAGGTCGCCCGCGGACCAGGCGAGAACCCGCGCCGCAACGGCACGCCCCACCGCCTCACCGGCATTCCAGTTCTCATGTTTGTCACCCGGCCATGGTTCGGCGACCTCCTGCGCGTCGAGCGCCGCCTCGATCTCGGCCACGTCTGCCGGGAAATAGGCGCCGAGCACCGACGCGGATGCGGCGCCGATGGCGGCGGCGACCGGAGGATGTGGCCGGTTGGACTGCGCGTCTTCGGCGGCGCGCAGTTGCGCAAGCGAGAGGTAGGCATAGAGACGCGCCGCGTTGATCGGGCGCCGCGCGGCCAACGATGTGGCCCGCTCGTTCCAGTCCGCGCTCGCGTTGGCGTCCCAGAACTTCACGGCCGAGGCGTTCGCGTCGGCCGGTTGGACAGGAGTGACCCTGGGTTCGGTGCCGACCGATCCGCAGGCCGCCACGCCCAGCGCGGCGAGCGTGGTGAATACCAGGCGTCCTGTTCGTAACCGCATGGAACCTCCAGACATTGAGTGTTAGGGTGACGCCGAGCATCCCACCGCCCGCGATCCATCCCCTCGTGATTGCCAATCGCATGTTGGCGCCGTAGTATCGCCGGAGGTGCTCATGCCGCCCTCTCGCGAGACTCACACGCGCAAGTCCTTCCGCCTCATCACCTTGGGAGGCGCCGCACTCGTCGCCCCGGACGGAACGCCGGTAGCCGAGCAGCGCCGTCGCGTCGCACTGCTGGTGCTGGTGGCCGCCGGCGGCGACCGCGGGACGTCGCGCGACAAGCTCATCGCGACCCTAAGCCCTGACAGCACCACCGACTCGGCACGGCACGCGCTGCACCAGCTCCTCTATTACCTGCGCCGGCAGGTGGGCGAGGACGCGTTCCTTGGCACCGACCCGCTGCGATTGAACCCGCAACTCGTCGCGTTCGACGTGGATGAGTTCGAGGAAGCCGTCGCACGCGGAGCACTCGCGGAGGCAGCCGCGCTCTACCGCGGGCCATTCCTCGATGGCTTTCATCTGGGGGAATCGGCCGAGTTCGAGGAGTGGGCGTCGAGCGAGCGGCTGCGGCTGGCGGCGAAGTACGCCGACGTGCTCGTGCGTCTGGCACAGGACGAGGAACGGCGCGGCGACCATCGGAGTGCGGCGAAGTGGTGGCGCGCTTTGGCAGGGCTCGACCCCCTGAACGCGCCGGCGGCCATCGGGCTCATGCGCTCGCTCGCCGCCGCCGGCGATCGCAGCGGGGCGCTGCGTCACGGGCAGGCGTATCAGGCGCGCGTGCGCGACGAGCTCGAGGCGCAGCCGGATCCCAGCGTGGCGGCGCTGATTCTCGAGTTGCGGGCACCCGACGTTGCCATCGCTGCGCCGTCGCGCGGTGAAGAAGACGGTGAGCCAGGTGGAAAGCCGGTGAGTTCGCCTCACATGGCGATGGCTGAAGGTCGGGCTCGCGAGCCGGCAGCGGAGCCGCATCACGACCGGCCGACCACACCCCTGGCCATGCCTAACGCCTCGCATACCGTTCTGCCGGCCGTAGCGCCCAGGCGTCGGCGTTCGTATGGATGGGCGGCCGCTGGGGTCGCGATTGTCGCCACGCTGAGCGTACTGATGGCGGCGCGTGGCGTAGCACCCGCCAACGAAGTGCCTTCGCTCGGCGTGGTGCCGCTCGTGAACCTCGCCGGCGATAGCCTTGACTACCTCGCGGAGGGAATCACGACCTCCGCCATGGATCGATTGAGCCGGAGTCGCAGTATCCGAGTCATCACGGTGCGCGAGGCACGCTCGCGTCGCACGTCGGACACAGCCGACGCCGCGTTAGGCCGCCGCGTCGGCGTGAGCGCGCTCCTCTCCGGATCGCTCACGCGCGAGCGTGACACGCTGTGGCTCACCGCCGAGCTGCTGCGGAGCACGGACGGCGCGCGCTTGACCGGGGGACGGTTCGCCGTCACCACACAGCGACTGGTCAGTATCGAGTCCGACCTGCTCGACTCCGTCGCCGTTGCCCTCGGACTCACTCGGCTCGAGCGCAGTGACCACCCCCCCCGTGATCCCCAATTGATCGCCACGCTCATGCGGGCGGAACATGAATTCGGCAAGCGCGACACGACGAGCATGCGGAAGGCCGTTCGACTCTATCAACAAGCCGTTGATCGAGACGGCGGGTCAGCCGAGGCATACGCGGGAATGTCATCGATGTATGGTGCCTTTTCTCACTACAGCATGATGGCGGCGCCGGAGGCATTTGCGCGTTCGCGCGCAGCCGCAGTGCGGGCGCTGACGCTCGATCCGGCGAACTCGCAGGCGATCGCCAACCTGGCCCATCAGGACGGCATGCTCGTGTGGGACTGGGCAAAGGGCGAACGCGGACTGCGCGACGCGATACGGTCCGAGCCGTGGCGCGCGACAAACTGGATGCTGCTCGGCGTCCAATATCGTGTGAGGGGACGATTCCACGAGGCGCTTGCGGCCCAACGCAAGGCGCGCGACCTCGATCCGCTCTCGCGACACCACACGTATCAGATCGCGTTCGTCTTTGCGTGTGCGGGCGAGCCCGATTCGGCACTCGCGACGTGGCGAGAAGCGATCGCGCTCGGCTCGCCCTATCAGGCGGCGCATAACGCCTCCGCCGAGGTGCTGGCCAGCGTCGGTCGATACGACGAGGCCATCGAGGAATGGCGCGCTGCGGCGCGAGAGTCTAGCGACTCGGCAACGTTGCGGGCGCTGGCCGTGGAGCACGGGAAGGTTGGCTACGATCGCGTCGTTGTCCGGCAAGCGCGAGCCGAGCTAGCCGAGATGATGTCGCGCCGTCGTCGAGGGATCTTCGTCCCGTCCTTGCACTTCGCCGAACTGCACGCGACGCTCGGCGATACCACGCTCGCGCTGGACTGGCTGGAGCGCGCGAGCGCGGATCCCGAGCCCAATCTCACGATGATCGGCTGTCGTTGGGAGTACGACATGCTGCGCGATCACCCGCGGTTCAAGGCGCTGCTGCGAAGGATGCATCTCGACTCGGCGACCTTTGGGCGGCGGCCGAGGGTGGGCAGCATCGTCGCGAACGTGCAGCCACGTTAGGCACCCGAGCGCCGCGCGCACCCGAGCGGCCACGAGCCAGGGCTCACCCCGGCTTCAGCACCTCTCCCATGGCCCCGGTCTCTCGGTCGTACACCACGATGTGCGCCCACTCGGTGGCGTCAGAACGCGAGACGACCGCCACCACCGGTTCGGTGTCGCTCACGTTGAAGACCTCGTGCGGGATGCCGGGCTCGATGTAGATGAAGTCACCTGCACCGTTCTCCACGGATTGCTTGAGGTGGTCGCCGAACTCGTGCCGCACGCGCCCGTGGAGGATGTAGAGCATCACCTCGAACCCCACGTGCACGTGCGCGTAGGCGACGCCGCCGGGAGGAACGGTGGCGATGTTCATCGAGAGCTGCTTGGCGCTGGTGTTCTTGCCCGAGAGCCCAGCCTGATACTGGATGCCGTTCCACGCGCGCACCGTCTCGCCGTTGCGGATGACGGAGATGCCGTTGTGGTGTTCGACGAATTGGGTCAGATCCATGGGAGCGGACGGGAGACGGGAGACGGGAGACGGGAGAATCAAACCGTCGTGACGACGTGCAGGACGTCGGTGAGGAGCCACCATGCCCCCACGGCGAGGATGGCGATGGGGATGAGCCAGCGTATGGCGATGATGAGCAGCGTTCGCACCGCGCCGGGGGCGCCCAGCTGTTCCACCAGCGTCGCGCGCTGGAGGAACCACCCGGCGGTCAGCACGGTGAGCAACGCTCCCAGCGTCTGCATCCCCGAGCCGAAGGTCAGGTCCCACTTCACGAAGATGTCGAGGTTGACCATCGGGATCAACGCGACGACACCCACGATGACTGCCATCATCACGATCGCCTGCTTGCGCTCGATTTTGGTGTTGTCGACGACTCCGGCCACGAGCACCTCGAACGCCGCGACATCCGACAGATAGGCCGCGCCAAAGAGCCCGGCAAAGAAGAGAAAGCCGAAGAGTCCCCCGGCGGGCATCTGCGCAAAGACGCGCGGGATGGTGTCGAAGAGCAGCCCCGGGCCGCTCCCCGGCTGGAGGCCGAAGGCGAAGACCGCCGGGAAGATCACGAAGCCCGCCATCACCCCGGCAGCCGTGTCCCCCACGGCGGTCCACACCGCGCTCCCGCGCAGCGACTCGCGATCGGCCATGTACGAGCCGTAGGTCAGCATGAAGGTGCCGCCTAACGACAAGGAGAAGATCGCCTGCCCCATCGCCGCCACCATCACCGTGGGCGTCAGGTCGCGCCACGCAAAGTGGCCGATGTACCAGGCCACGCCCGCCCCGGCACCGGGGAGTGTCAACGAGCGCACGATGAGGATCACGAGGATGCCGTACAGCGTCGGCATGATGAACTTGCTCGCCCGCTCGATGCCCGCGCGCAACCCGCGCAGCTGCACGACGGCGCAGGCCACGATCACCGCCGTGGTGCACGCTACCTGGAGCAGGAACGACGGGAGGCGAAAGCCGGACTGCGGCGGGAGGACGGCCGAGGCATCGATCGTGACCCCAACGGCTGACAGCAGCTCGGCGAGCCCGAAGTACAGCACCCACCCGACCACGTTGGTGTAATAGGCCGTGGCCGCCACCACGACGCAGAAGAGAAAACGTCCGACCAGACGCCCCCCGGGGAGACCGGCGCGCTCGAAGCCACCGAGCGTCCCACGACGCGTGTGCCGCCCCACCAGCCACTCGGCCATGATCGCCGGGACGCCGATGACCAGCGCCACGACGATGTAGAAGATGACGAAGGCCGCCCCGCCGTAGCGTCCCACCAGATAGGGGAAGCGCCAGACGTTGCCCAACCCCACGGCGACCCCCACCATGGTGAGGATCGTCCCCAGCTGCGAGGCAAACGTCTCCCGCGCCATGCCCGAGCGCCCGCTCATCGGCGCAGCACCACGGCCAGCGCGTCCAGCGCCCCATCGACGTCCGCTTCGGAGTTGTAGAAGTGCGGCGCCAGCCGGACCGCCGGGCCGCGCGCCGAGACGATGAAGCCACGCTCGCGCATCGCCACCTCGACCGCGTGCGAGTCGGAGCACACGATCGCCGTGCTGGGCGTCTTGGGCGCCGCAGGGCCTGGGCCGTGCAGCTGCAACCCGCGCGCTGCCGCCCCGTCCATCAACCGACGCGAGAGGTGCTGGGTCCACGCGTGGATCGCGTCGTGCCCGAACCCATGCAGCCACTCGATCGCCGCCCGGCTCACGTACGCACTGAACAACGGCGGCGTGCCGCAGTCGAAGCGCGATGCCGCAGGCGACCAGTCCAGTCCGGCCGGGTCGAAGGCGAACGGGTTGACCCGTCCGAACCAGCCGGTGATGAGTGGTTCCAGTCGCTCGATCACGGGACGCCGGACGTACAGGTAGGCGATCCCCGGTGTCCCCATGAGGTACTTGAGCGTCCCCGATGCCAGCATGTCGACCTCCAGCGCCTTCACGTCGACCGGGACCGCACCTAACGACTGATACGCGTCAACGTACGACAGCGCCCCGCGCTCGCGCGCCAGGCGGGCGATCGCCCGCACATCCTGCAGCGCACCATTCTGGAAGTAGGCGTGCGCCGACGACACCACCGCCGTGCGATCATCGATGGCCGCGTCGTACGCCTGTAGCGGAACCATGCCGTCGCGGAGCGGCACCCACCGCACGCGCGCGCCGCGCCGCTCCTGCGCCAGCCAGACGTGCCCCACGGTCGGAAACTCCGCCCCGCTGGCGACGATCACGTCTCGCCCCGCGCCAAAGGCCAGCGACGTGGCGATCACGCTCGTGGCATGCGACACCGACGAGACCACCGCGATCTCGTCCGGCTCGGCGTTGATGAACGCCGCAAAGGCGCGCCGCCCCTGCTCCACCTCGTCCATCCACCCATCCCAGTCCATGCCGCGCGTGTTCCACGACTCGAGATATCGCTCGGCCGCCTCCCGCGTGACATCGGTGAGCGGCGCCTGCGAGCAGTTGTTGAGCGGGACGGTGCTCGCAAGCAACGGAATGCGCGCGCGTACCGCCGCGAGGTCGAAGGAGGGAGATGTCGTGTGCACGTGTGAGTGATCGAGGGGGACGCAGCGACAGGTTCACCTTCAAGCCGCCGCCGCGCCACCGCCAAACATGCACCCCCGCCCGCGCGCTCGCAGGGGTGCGACGCCGTCGACTCCGCGCTACAATAGCCCCGCAGACGGAAGCTCCGCGTCGCCAAGGGCGACGCCCTCCCGTCTCCCGTCTCCCGTCTCCCGTCTCAAGCTCATGCCCGTCTCCCTCACCGCCTCCGAGACCGTCTACGACGCGCTCAAGGCGTGCGGCGTTTCCCTCCTCTCGGCGCTCCCCGAGACCTGGCTCGTACACCTCATCCGAATGGCCGAGGACGACCCGGCGATGACGCTGGTGCGACTGGCCAAGGAAGAGGAAGGGGTCGGGATCTCGGCCGGGGCGCACCTGGCGGGGGTCAAATCGGCGATGCTGATGCAGAACCACGGCTTCCTCCAGTCGATCAACGGGATCGTCTCGTGCGCGCAGCTCTATCGCATTCCGCTGCTCATGTTGATCTCGCATCGCGGGTGGTTCGGCGAGCGCGACCCGTGGCAAACAGAGGGGGGGCTGGTCACGATCCCGGTGCTCGACGCGTTGCGCATCCCGTACGACGTCCTCGAGGAGCGCTCGCACGTGGCGCGACGCGTGGCCAAGGCGATGACGCTCGCTCACTCCACCAACCGTCCTGTCGCCCTCCTGCTGGGGCGCGACCTCATGTGGGAGGAGGCATGAAGCGCCTCGACGCGATTGCCGCGATCTACGAACGCCTCGCCGACTGCGCCGTCGTCACCATCATGGGGGCGGTCGCCGCCGAGCTGCAGTCGTTAGGCCACCGCCCCAACCACTTCTATCTGCAGCATGCGATGGGGCTCGCCTCGTCCATGGGGCTTGGCGTCGCGCTCAGCAAGCCAGCGACGCCCGTGGTCGTCCTCGATGGCGACGGCTCGGTGCTGATGAACCTGGGCGGGCTCACCACCCTCGCCCGCTACCGCCCGCCCAACCTGCTGCACATCGTCTTCGACAACGAGTCGCTGCTCTCCGTTGGCGGCTTCCCGACGGCCACGGCGACGGGGAGCGACATCGCTGGGATGGCGGCGGCAGCGGGGATCCCGCGCACCGAAACCGTACGCACCATCGACGACTTCACGCGCGCCGTCGACGCGGCGCTCGCATCACGCACGCTGACGACGATCGTGGCCAAGGTGGAGGCGGTCGGGCCGAGCGGTTACGTGACTGATCTCGCACTGCTCGAGAACCGTTTTCAGTTCGCCCGCTACCTGCGCACGCGCGCCTGACCGCGCCGCAGGCACGATCGATCCCAACGCCCCTCCGGAGGCTCCATGTCGCATCTCCTGCAGCAACTCGCCCTCGCCCTCGCCGATGGGCATGTCGATGTCGTCGACCTCACCATCCCGTTAGGCAGCGAGACGCAGGTCATCGGGCTCCCGCCCATCTTCGCCCCGTCGCCCGGGGTGACGATGGAGGTCATCTCGTGCTACGACGACAAGGGGCCTGGGTGGTACTGGAACACGATCACGATGGGGGAACACACCGGGACGCACTTCGACGCGCCGATCCACTGGGTCACCGGGAAGGACCTCCCCGGCAACGCGACCGACACGATTCCGGCGCGTCGCTTCGTCGGCCCGGCGTGCGTGCTCGACTTCTCGCGGGAGTCAGCCGCCAATCCCGACTTCCTGGTGACGGTGGAACACATCACGTCGTGGGAGCAGGAGCACGGCCGCATCCCGCAGGGGGCGTGGGTCCTGTTGCGCACCGACTGGAGCAAGCGCTCTGGCGCGGACTTCATCAACGCGGATGACGCCGGGCCGCACACCCCGGGCTTTCACGCCGACGCGAGTCGATTCCTCGCCTTCGAGCGCGACATCCTCGGCGTCGGCGTCGAGACCATCGGGACCGATGCCGGGCAGGCGGGGACGTTCACGCCGCCGTTCCCCAACCACACCATCATGCACGGCGCGGGGAAGTTCGGGTTGGCCTCGTTATGCAACCTCGACAAGCTCCCGGCCACCGGCGCGCTCGTGATTGCGGCGCCGCTCAAGCTGGTGAACGGGAGCGGGAGTCCGTTGCGGGTGTTGGCGCTGGTCGGGGGATAGTACCGAAGACGCGCGCTCGTATCCGGGGCGCGCGTCACCGACACCGCGCGGGCTACTTCACCGTCTCCCACGCAATCGACGCGATCTCGCCTAACGCCTGCCCGGCGACGACGGCCGGATCGCCCGAGGCCACCGAAACGTTGTTGACGTAGATCGCCAGCGCGATCTCGCGCCCGCTCTTCGACGTGAAGTAGCCGGCCAACCCCTTGCCGTGAATCAGCTGGCGGCGGTTGAGCGGATCGAACGACCCGAAGGTCCCGGTCTTGGCCCAGACCTTCCCCGCCCCCGGCGAGTTGACCTGGATCTGCGCCAGCGTCCCGTCCTTCCCGAGGTTGGGCATCGCCATCTTGAAGTCCTGCGCCCACGGCTTGGTCCACACCTTGGCCAGCAGTCGCGTCATGAAGCGCGGCGAGAAGTAGGCGTCGCCGCCGGCGCCGTCGCCCTGCACCGCGCCGTTGAGATCGAGCCCTTCGCTGGTGAGCCACTCGCGGGCGATGTCGAAGCCGGTGCGCCCTGGGCCTCCCTTGAGCGCGCCAAGGAGGAGCGGGAAGTTGCTCGCGTGCAGGTTCTGCGACGTCTTCAGCAGGACGACCGCTTCCTTGTTGAGCGGGAGCGAGACGTGCTCGGCCACCAGGAGCGAGTCTGCATAACGAACGGCGAGCGCCGCCGCGTCGACCGGGCGCGAGGCCAGGCGCGGGATCACCGACACGCCGGCGTCATTCAGCACCTCGGCAAAGGTGATCTCGCCAAAGCGCGACGGCTGCGGCACGGCCCAGCGCGAGTTCGAGGCCGGCCCCACCGGGACCGTCCCCGTGGCGACGAGAAAGCGACGATCCTTGTTGGTGCTGTCCTCGACCATGCGCACCGCGGGCGCCGTCCCCGAGTCGGAGGTCGTGAGGTACGCCTGCACGGTGAGGAGCGAGGTCTTGGGCGAGACGGTGACCGAGACCGGCTCTCCTGCACGACGCCCCGGCACCACCACGATGTCGATCACGTTGTCGTTGACGACTAACGGCGAAAGGGCGATGCGCGTCCCCAGTTCGCGCCCGGCCTCACGAAAGAGCGACGCATCGACGATGACTTGCCCCGTGGCACCCTTGATTCCCTTGGCGGCGACCTGCTGCGCCATCTGCCGCAGCGTAGTGAGCGGATCGACCGGGAGCGGCTGCCCGCCATACGAGTGATCCTGGTCGATGAAGGCGTAGCCGCCATCACGCACGCGGTTGGAGATGTTGGGATCGCCGCTGGCCACGAGCACGATGTCACCTTGCACGATCCCGTCCTTGATGGGACCCGTGCGATAGACGCGCGTGCGGAAGCGGTGATCTGGCCCGAGCGTCTGCATCGCCGTCGCCATCGTCACCACCTTGGTGGTGGAGCCCGGGACGAAGAGGCGCTCGCCGTTGACCGACATCAGCACCTTGCCGCTGGCGATGTCGTAGAACTCCATCCCCCAGTGCGCATGGGCGAATTCGGGGCGGTTCATCACCGCCTGGATGCGCGCGTTAGGCGCGGGCTGGGCGGCGAGCGAAGCGGGGCGGGCCGCGCTGACCGATGCGGCGGCGAGGAGAACGGCGGGGAGGAGCGAACAACGCGGCATGGAGGGCGCGAGCGACAGGTTTGACACGAGGTAGGGGTGCGAGCGGGGGAGAACTTGTTCCCCGGACCACCGTGCGTCAAACCGTCCGCGTGCGTCTCGTCGCGCCCTTCGCCGGAGCGAACCGCTTCCCGTTTTCGGCGAGCGCCTCGTGCAGGGTTCGGCTCGCGCTCAGTTCGCGTTCAGCGACTCGAGCAGCTTCGGAATGAAGCCGCCAAACGCGCCGTTGCTCATCACCAGAATCACGTCGCCCGCCCTGGCACCGTTGGCCACCTGCTGCATGAGCACCTCGGGATCGGCGTCGGCGTGCGCTTCGATTCCGCGCGCGCCGATGGCGCGCACGATGGCCGGCACATCGAGTTGCTGGTCGATGGGGACCTTGTCGTGCGGCTCCGGGAGGCGAATGGAGACGACGTTGGCCTGGTCGAAGGCTTCGGAGTACTCCACCTGATGGATGTTGCGACGCGACGTGTTGGACCGCGGCTCGAAGACCGCCCAGAGGCGCCGGGTGGGATAGCGCTGCCGCAGCGCGAGGATCGTCTCACGCACGGCGGTGGGGTGATGGGCAAAGTCGTCGATTACCAGCACGCCCCCCACCTCGCCGCGTGGCTCCTGCCGGCGCTTGACCCCGCGGAACGTCGCAAAGCCGCGCGCGATGGCCGCGGGCGACAAACCTAACGAGCGCGCGGCGGCATAGACGCCGGTCGCGTTCTCGAGGTTGTGATAGCCGGTCATGGGGAGGTCAAGCTCGACCGATTCTCCCTCGGGCGCGTCGATCGTGAAGTGCGTCCCCGCCTCGCTGAAGCGCGCGTCGTGCCCGCGATAGTCGGCGTCGAGATCCCAGGCATAGGTCTGCACCCGCGCGGTGGTGCTGCGGCGGGCGATGGCGACGGCACCGGGATACGACGCCGCCACGCCTAACCAGCCGTCGGCCGGGAGCGTGTGCCCGAGCTTCTCGAACGCCGACTCGTAATGCGCCATGTCGCGATAGATGTCGGCATGATCGAACTCGACCGACGTCAGGAGCGCGGTGCGCGCGCGATAGTGCAGGAACTTGGGCCCCTTGTCCCAGTAGGCGGTGTCGTACTCGTCCCCTTCCACGACGACGTGCGCCCCCTTCCCGAGACGATAGTTGCCGCCGTAGTTGAGCGTCACGCCCCCCACGAGGAAGGTGGGATCGAGCCCCGCCTCGGCCAGCACATGCCCCATCAGCGCCGAGGTGGTCGTCTTGCCGTGCGTCCCGGCGATGACGACGCTGTGGCGCGTGGCGGCGATGAGGGCGCCGAAGGCCGCGGGGAACGACATCTGGCGGATACCACGCTCGCGCACCGCCGTCGCCTCGGGATTCACACGACGAATCACGTTCCCGATGATCACCAGGTCGGGGCGCGCGCGGTCCAGGTTTGCGGGCGCATACGGCGTGTAGACCTCGATCCCCCATTCGCGCAGCATGTCGCTCATGGGGGGATAGACGTTCTCGTCGCTCCCGGTGACGGTGTAGCCGGCCGCCTTGAGCATCCCGGCAAACGCCCCCATCCCGGTGCCGGCCACGCCGACCAGGTGGATGCGGTGAATGGATTCGGGGGCGACGTCGGTGACGACGTGGCCGTTGTCGATGGGTGCTTCGTCTGGGGTGGAGGAGACCATCACGCTACGGTACGGGGACGGGGACGGGAACGGGGGCCGACGCCGCGCCACCCCAGAACAAGTACGCCACGAAGATGGCGGCCACCACGCCGGCGAGGTCGGCAATGAGGCCGAGTGCCACGGCACTCCGGGTCTTCCTCACCCCTACCGATCCAAAGTACAGCGCCAGGATGTAGAACGTGGTATCGGTGGCCCCCTGGAACGTCGACGCCAGGCGCCCGACAAACGAGTCGGCTCCGTACGTCTTCATGGCGTCGACCATCATTCCGCGCGCTCCGCTCCCGCTGAGCGGCTTCATGAGCGCGGTGGGGAGGGCCGGCACCAGGTCGCTGCGCAGCCCCATCGCCTCGAGCAACCCGCTTAACCCCTTCACGATGAGGTCGAGCGTTCCCGAGGCACGAAAGACGCCGATGGCCACGAGGATGGCGACGAGATACGGGATGATGCGAATGGCGACGTTGAATCCTTCCTTGCCCCCTTCGATGAACGCTTCGTACGCGTTCACCTTCCGCACCATCGCCATGATCAGGAACGACGAGATCACGCCGTAGAGGATGACGTTCGCCACCACGTTGGAGATGGCTTGCACCTGCTCCTGCGGGATCCCGGTGAAGTACCAGGTCACCGCCGCGATCAATCCCGTCACGCCGACGAGATAGCCCAGGATCACCTTGTCCAGCAGGTTGATGCGCTGGACCGCCGCCGTGGCAATGAGCGCCACCAACGTGGCGAAGTAGGTGGTGATGAGGATCGGGATGAAGACGTCGGACGGGTTGGCCGCCCCCAGCTGTGCGCGGTACACCATGATGCTGATCGGGATGACCGTCAGCCCCGAGGTGTTGAGCACCAGGAACATGATCTGGGCGTTGGTCGCCGTTTCCTTGTCGGGATTGAGCTCCTGCAGTTCGTTCATCGCCTTGAGCCCGAGCGGCGTGGCCGCATTGTCGAGCCCCAGCATGTTGGCGGCAAAGTTCATGATGATCGACCCGATGGCCGGGTGATCGGCCGGGACCTCGGGAAAGAGGCGGCGAAAGAACGGGCGCACCACGGTCGCCATGATGTCGATCGCCCCGCCCTTCTCCCCGACCTTCATCAATCCCAGCCAGAGCGTCAGCACCCCCGTCAGCCCCAACGAGATCTCGAAGCCGGTCTTGGCCGAGTCGAACGTCGCCTGCACCATGGTCGTGAAGACCGTGGTGTCGCCGAGGAAGATGAGCTTCGTCAACCCCACCACGAGCGCGATGAGGAAGAAGCCGAGCCAGATGTAGTTGAGTGTCATGGGTCGTTAGGGGAGCGTTCCGTTGAGGAGCTCCACGAGCACCGGAACATGCTCGCGCATCAGGTCCTCCGTGGCGGCGAGAGGAAATTCGTAGGTGATGACCGGGACCCCGTGTTCCCCGCCCCACGACCCGAACGACCCTGGCGTCGGATAGCCGACATCGGTCACGAACGGCATCCCGGTGCGCTCGGCCAACCGCCTGCCTAACGCACTTCCGTTCGCGTCGTCGATGCAGGCGAGCGGCGCATGCAGCGCCACCACGGCATCGGGACGCAGCTCGGCGATGAGCGTCATCAGCGCCTGCACCTCCGGCTCGGAGCCGGCGTGCGTCCCGGTGGAGAGCAGCACGTCGCTGGGATCCTCGATGGTCGAGCGACAGGTGACGGGGGCCGACTGCCAGTTGCTCGATGGGAAGTTGCGATTGAGGTCGACGCCGCGCGCGTTGCAGCGTGTCCCACGAATCAGACCATCGGGATTGGCGGCCAGCACGACCGCCGCCCGCTCCGGTGGCTCCGCCAGCTGCCGCAGCGCGCGCGACAGCGCGTAGGTCGTCTCGGGCTCCTCACCGTGGATGGCGGCGAAGACGAGCAGTTCGCAGCGCCGGGTCGGGAGCCAGACCTCGAGCGGAAGGCCGAGCACCGAGCTGCCGTAGGTGGTCGGCGCCCAGGGGATCGTTCCCCATGCCGAACGCGGACGCAACGTCATGCGAGCGATTGGTTAGGCGCTGGCGACACGTTGGTCACGAAGCGCGCATGCAGCACGTCCAGCTGTTCGAGCACGACGTCCTTGAGCAGCATGTCGGCGGCTTCGAGCGTCGTACGCAGGACGTCGACGGTCAGCAGCTGCGCGTACTCGCTGGCGATGGGGGCGTAGCTCAGGTGCCAGCGCTCGGGCGCGACGCCACCGCGGTCGACATCATACGGACGAAAGAAGCCGAAGGCGGTACCGGTCGCGATGCGTGCGTCGAGCCACTCGTGCAGCGGCGCGTGCATCCCGCCGCGCTCCACCTCCGACGGCAGCAACTGCACCTCGTACCCCGCTGGGGTCGACGCGGCGTCGAAGACATCCATGTCGGTCCCCCAGTGATGACGAGAGGCGCCGGGAATTGCCGACCAGCGCAGGATGGCCAGGACGAGTTCGCGCGGCGTGAGCGTCGCGATGTCGAGCGGCGCCCCCAACGAATCGAGCACCGGCAACTCGCCCGACACCTTCCGGTTCCAGATGGAGAGCTGGCGGTCAAAGCCGCGAAAGCCACTCAGGACCCTGAGGTCGAAGCCGGCGAAGCGCGCCTCCATGCGCAGCTCGATCAACGGCGACACCACATCCCGATGCACCCGCGCGCCGAGCAACTCCTCCTCGGCGGGCGTGCAGAGATGCAGCTCGGATTGGCCGGCGATGAGGCGCGCGGTCGCGGCGAGACGGTCCATGCGGGGACGTGAGGGCACGCGCCGCGGCACTATTGGAAGCGCTGGAGCGCCCCCGGCGGCGATGCCGAGAACAATACCGCGCCGCGTGGCCGGGCGCAGGGCGCTAGCCGCGCAGGATCTCCCGCACCTCCGGCGCGGGATAGCGGATGTCGGTATCGACTCCCACGCCGGCAGCGCCTCTCCTCGATGCACAACCGTTCAGTAGAGACGAGAATAAATGTGCCGCCGGCGTTGCACGGCTCCGTTCGGCTGACGCTTGGTGAACTCGTCGCGCAGCGATTGGCCGGAAGGAGTGGTGACCACCACTCCACGCTCGACCGCGACCACCTTCCCGTTCAGGCGCCCGAAGATGGCGTACTGCACGCTGTCGCCCGCCACGTCGGTGTAGCAGCGCCCGTCCTCGCCAGCCGCAAACTTGGCGAGCGGCACGGGTGTCCGGCTGCACGCGAGGTCGACCAGTTTTGCGCCGGCCGGGCTTCCCGCGCGCTCCACGACGCGGAAACCGTCGGCGGTGGGCATGAGGATCAGCGCCTGACCGTTAGGCACGCTCACATCGTCGGGGCCATTCGCCGAGTCACGCACCCAGGTCCCCATCATCCGCGTGAATGGCGCCGGGGATGCTGCGGCAGCCGGCGGAGCAAAGGCGGACATCTGGCGCACGAAGTCGGCAAGCCCCGCAGGCGCGAGCGCCCGATAGCCGAGTTGCTCCGACAGCTGCTCGAAGTGCTGCGTCAGGTAGCCGGGCTGCGCGAGCGCCCTGGGGTAGTGCGCGGCATACCCATCGAAGATGAACCGCAGTGCATCGTAGCTGGCTATGAGGGGGACCGAGCCATGGTCGTCGTGCGGATAGTACTTGTAGCCGTAGCGGATCCCCGAGGTGTTGCCGTCCGCGATGATGCTGTTGAGCGCGAGGATGTTGTTGTAGTTGAGGACGGTCCCGCTGTCGTACGGGGTGATGTTGTTGGCCTGTGCGATGAACAGGGATCGGTTCGGCGGCGCCGGCCGGGCGAAGACGTCTCGCGCCGTGCGCACCAACAGCCGGTCATCCATCCAGAGCATCGGATCGATGGCCGCGTACGCGTTGAACGTCTCGGGGATCGTGTAGAGGGCATTCAGGACCGACAAGCCGCCTAACGAATGCCCGACGAAGACACGATAGGGCGCGGTGCGATAGGCCGAGTCGACATGCGGGATCAACTCGCGCTTGATGAACTGCAGGAACTGCGGATTGCCGCCGGTCACCTCCCATCCGGGGGGCAGCGGGTTTCCGTACGGGTCCTTGGCGATGCGCGTC
>CAZLLP010000012.1:0-88539 GCA_964560345.1 uncultured Gemmatimonadaceae bacterium | reverse complement strand
TCAGAGTCGAGCTCTGACCCCAGCGCCCTGTCTACACGGATTTCGCGATCGCCGACGCCGTCCTCAGCCCCACGGCGACGAACGTGAGCGTTCCGTTGCAGCAGGAGGCACTCACCTGCGCCGGCGCTCCCGCGACCCAGAGGTTCTCGTGGTCGTGCGCGCGCCCCCACCCATCCACCACGCTGGTGGCTGGGTCGTTCCCCATGCGGCAGCCACCGGTCGGGTGTTCCTGCCCGATGTCGTTGGAGTTGCTGGCCAGCGAGAGAATCTCGCCACCGCCAGCCTTGGCCATGCGGCGGAAGAGGTTGCGCAACTCTTCCTCCTGCCACTCACGCAGCGCTGCGCTCTCCGGGGCATCCTTGAACGACACGTGCGGCATCGGATCGCCAAATCGGTTCTTCTTCGCGTCGTCGAGCACCAGCTTGCTCTCCTTGTCGGGGAGCACGTCATAGTAGGCGCGCACGCGCGCCGTCGCCCCCTTGGCGCGCTGCTTCCAGTCGGCCAGGAGCGCATCGCCAACGAGAAGCTTTCCCGCGTCATCGCGCAGGCGCGCGTCGCGCCCAACGCCAGACTCCCAGATGCGCAGGTCATGGCGCAGGTACTTCCCCTTGTAGCTGGCGCGCTGGAACTGCTTGGACACCAGCGAGTGCTGCGCGTTGACCCCGGGATACAGCTCCATCGGCAGCGAGATCTGCCCGCCGATGTTGCGATGCCCGGCGAGGTACTTCCCCACCAACCCGCTGCGGTTGGCCAACCCGTTGGGGAAGGCCGAGTCGCGCGAGAGGAGGAGGAGATGCGGCGACCAGACGAAGCCGCCGGCGAGGACGAAGGTCTTCCCCTCGATGGTGACCTCCTCGCCGCTGGCATCGGTGCGATTGCCGGTGGCGCGCACGATGCGCCCGGTCTTGGGATCGGCCACCAGGCGCCTGACGAGCGTCTGGGGGACGAGCGTGACCTTGTTGGTCTTCACCAGCGCGTCCCACGTGAAGTCGGGTGAATATTTTGCGCCTGACGGACAGACGGGATAACACGTGTCGCAGCGCTGGCACTGCGCCCGCCCCTGGTACGGGATCGAGTTCTTGGCCGACGGGGTACTCCACGCCGCGATCCCCGTCTTCTCCGCCCATCCTTGCAGCTGCTTGAGGTTGTAGTTGACCGGGATGGGCGGCAGCGGATACGGCTTGCCGCGCGGGTCGAGTGCTCCGGGCCCCTGTTCCCCCGCCACCCCCATGCGTTCCTCCGCCTCCTGATAGAACGGATCGAGGTCGTCGTAGGTGAACGGCCAGTCGTCGCCGATGCCGTACAGCGACTTCGTGTTGAAGTCCTCTGGCGAGTAGCGCGGCGACACGCCCCCCCAGTGCATGGCCAGTCCGCCCACGTGCATGTTGGGCGAAAAGCCGTACGTCACGCCAAAGGCGTTCTGGTCATCCAGGTGGTCGCGCGTCCACGGGTTCTCGCCGTACGCGAGGTACCGGTCGCGCGCCTTGCCACGCTCGGCGAACGGCGTGCTGTCGCGCCCCGCTTCGATGACCGTGATCGAGCGCGTGGTATGCTCGGCCAGGTGTGCCGCCATGTTGGCGGCGGTGATGCCGCTCCCGATGATGATGATGTCGCCCGTGATCGTCTTCATGCGGCACCTCCTGCCGACGCTCCAACAATCGGCAGCGGCTTGGCTTCCACGCCGTCGAGGTTGCGGCAGGTGTTGGGCGACACCGAAACGCCCAGCGCCAGGTTCCAGGCACTCGGCGAGTTGGTCCAGTGCGACAGGAGGGCGAGCGCGACGTGCGGGGCGCCTAACGGGTCGGGGAGGCGTGAGCCGTCGATCGACGCCAGGGCGGCGTTGACGACCTCGAGGCGAGCGGCCGCGTCACAGTCGGCAAACGACTGCTGCCGCGTGCGGCGCGCCAGCAGGTCGAGCCCCGCGAGTTGCGATCGCCACCCCGGCGCCGGATCCGGCGGGAGATAGCGCACGTCGGCATACCCATAACCGTGCATCTCCTCGGCCACCGGCTCATACGCATCGATCCAGGCGACAAAGGCGTCGACCGCTGCCTTGCGCCCGGCGACGCCGAGTGCGCCGGGAAGGAGCACCTCGCCCAGTGCGTCGAGCGTTCGCCGGTCGAACCCCTTCTGGCGACCGCTCGCTCCGCTCGCGGCGGCGTTGGGAGCATCGTTCGAGGTGCCCGGCGCGCAGCCGACCGTGGCGACGGCGGCGCTGGCGGCCACCGCTCCCGCGACCTTGAGAAAGCCGCGTCTCGAGGAGGCGACCGGAGCGGCGGCGACTGGCGGAGCGAGGGGATCGGGAGAGGACGGGGCGACGTGCGGGGGGAGTTCGGGCACGGGAGGGCGGGGCGAGCGGAACGGGCGCGCCAACCGGGGCGGTTCGCGCGGGCCCAGTATCGCCCGTGCGACAGGCATATGACAAGCGATCGCCTCCCGGACGGTCCACCGAGCTTCCAGAGGCGCCCGATTGACGTGCTGGACCGTCGAGTGACCTGAATCACCTCGCCGAGGGGCCGTTCGTCGCACCGTTGACCCATCGCATATCGTATGCTTGAGGCTGCTCGTGGGCCGTATCCGTGCCTCCGCGCCGCCGAACTCCGAACCACTCCGTCCCGTGCCCCTGCCTACGTCGTCCCGCCGCCCTCGCACACCACGTCACTCGCCGTGGAACCGATCCTCTCGCGTGCGCGGCGTTGCGACGCTGCTGCTGACGCTCGCCGCTGCGGCCTGCTCGGACATCACGGGGGTGGAGCAGACCACGTCTCCGGCGCGTCTCGGGACAGACCAGGCGAACCCGGAGGTGAGCGCGCTGGCCGGCGCGACCTATTACGTGAGCCCCACCGGGCGCGACGCCAACGCCGGGACGTCGCCGAGCACGGCGTGGAAGACGCTGCGGAAGGTGAACTCGCGCAATTTCGTGGCCGGTGACCGCATCCTCTTCGAGGGCGGTGCCACCTGGAGCGGTTCGCTCACCTTCGACGTCAACGACAAGGGGAGCGCCACCGCGCCGATCGTGGTGGGACGCTACGGGACCGGACGCCCGACGATCAGTGCCGGGAGCGCGACCGGGATCAAGTTGTACAACACGTCAGGCTTCGAGATTCGCGGGCTCAACGTTGTGGGGTCGGGGCGCACGGTGAACACGGCCAGCGGCATCGACGTCTACACCGATCTTGCCGGTGGCGTGAAGCTCCCCTACCTGCGCATCGACTCGGTCGACGTCGGTGGATTTGGCAAGTACGGCATCTCGATCGGGAGCTGGAACGCGACGACGGGCTTCTCCGACGTGCGCGTGACCTACACCGCGACGCATGACAACGCGCTCTCGGGCCTGATCACCTATGCACAGGCGATGTACGTGCACCAGAACGTTTACATCGGGCGCGTGCAAGCGTGGAACAACTCCGGCGTGTCGTCGCTCACGACCAACAGCGGGAGCGGGATCGTGATCGGCGGGGTGAGCGGCGGAATGGTCGAGCGATCGGTCGCGTACAACAACGGGTGGCTGTGCACGGCGCCGGAAGGGCCGGTGGGGATCTGGGCCTACGACTCGCAGAACCTCGTGATGCAGTACAACGAGTCGCACAGCAACCGCACCAGCGGTCCGGTGGACGGCGGCGGCTTCGACTTCGACCAGAACGTGCGCAACTCGACGCTGCAGTACAACTACTCGCACAACAACGACGGCCCGGGCTTCCTCTTCGCGCACTCGGTGGGGAACACCAACCACTCCGGGAACGTCGTGCGCTACAACATCAGCGAGAATGACGGGCGCCGGAACTCTCCCGGGGCGATCACGATCTACGGCCGTTCGTTAGGCGCCGAGATCTACAACAACACGGTGTACCTGACGCCGGCCAGTCTTGGCGTCCCGTCGGGGATCAAGCTCTACAACTCCGGCGTTCCTACACTCGATGTGCAGCGCGTGCACTTCCGCGACAACGTGATCTACACCACCGGGACGCTGCGCGCGCTGTCGGTGTCGAACGACCAGTTGATCGGCGCGGTGGACCTGCGCTTCGAAGGGAACGACTACTTCGCGGGGGCGGCGATCCCGCTCATGCAGTGGGGCGGCACGACCTACAGCGGGCTGGCCGCGTGGCGCACGGGAACCGGGCAGGAGCTGCTGGCCGGCATCGCGCTGGGGAAGCAGGTCGACCCGGCCTTCACCAGTCCCGGCACCGGCGGCACCATCGGCAACGCCGATCGTCTGAACACGCTCTCCGCGTACAAGCTCAAGGTGGGGTCTCCGCTCATCGACGCGGGGCTCAACCTCTCGCAGCGGTGGGCCATCAATCCCGGGCCTAACGACTTCTGGCAGGCATCGCTCCCGTCGGGTGCCGGCTACGACATTGGCGCACACGAGTGGCGCTGAGCGATCGCACGTGACGACCGGCTACGGCGGCGACTTTCGGGCGAAGATGTTCCGATATCCCGGCAAGGGGGGATGGCACTTCGTGGTCGTCCCCGACCGGCTTGCCCCTCCCGTGACACACGGCTGGGGGCGAACGCCGGTCGACGCCACCGTGGACGGAACGAGCTGGGAAACGAGCGTGTGGCGCGGCAAGGATGGGCGCACGCTGCTCGCGATCCCCGCCAAGGTGCGCGGGACCAAGGGCGATGGCGACCCCGTGCACGTCGCGATTCGCTTTCGCGCGCTCTAGATCGCGACCGATCCCGATCCCGAGCTGCCGCCGCTCAGGGCTTCACGAGGTCGCGCACGTCGTACACACGCCCGTTGGCGATCGTGTAGCGCACGCGGGTGGTGGCGGTGATGTCGGCGAGGGGATTGCCGTCGACGATGGCGAGGTCGGCGAGCATCCCCGGTGCCACGACGCCCGCCGGAATTCCCAACTGCTGTGCGCTGTTGGCCGTGGCGGCGCGCAACGCCTCGAACGGCGTCATGCCGGCCAGGACGTAGCTCAGCATCTCGCCGTGCAGGGTCGCCGCGTTAGGCGTGTCGGTTCCCGCCACCACGCGCGTCCCCGCGCGCATGAGCCCCAGCACCATCTGCCCGCCGGCACTGGCATCCACCGCCCCCGGGGGAGCGCCGCCCCCAGTCGCGTTCATCGCCTGCAGCCACCGCGGATAGAGCGAGAACCGCGGGTCGCGCGCGAAGGTCGAGTCCTGCGAAAAGAGGCGGCGCAATCCACCACCGCTCAGCGCGAGCGTGGGAGTGATCGGCATCCCCGTCGCGGCGAAGAGCCGGGCCACATCGCCGTACGACCGCTGCAGCGTCGCCGCCTTCGGGGAATAGCCTCGACGGCTGGTACCGGTGGTGTGCTCCGTGCCGTCCATCCCCGACAGCGCCGCGGGGTAGATCTCGTGCGAGGCGGCCGGCACCCCCATCGCATGCGCAAAGTCGGCGATGCGCTTCTGCTGCAGGTCGGGCATGCGTACGTAGCTCTTGAGCATGTCGAACTGGAGGGCGCGGGCGCGTTGCAGCTCGAGCCCCAGGTGCGCGTTGCTGCTGACGGCCACCGCCATCTTGTAGTACACCCGTTGCCACTCCATCAGGTAGCCGCTCACGAACATGCGCGGCCCCGGGCGCACACCGGCGTCCACCGCTTCGCGATCCTCCACGGCCTCGTACGGCGTGCTTCCCGGGGAGCGCACGCTGGTGACGCCAAAGGCGAGGTAGGCGCGGTTGGCGTTGGCGCCAAAGTCCTTCTGCAGGTGGGTGTGATACTCGATGAGTCCGGGCATCACCGTCAGTTGCGACGCGTCGACCACGCGCGCCCCCACCAGGTTGGCCGCCGCATGCGGCACCACGCGCTGGATACGGTTGCCGCTGATGATGATGTCGACGTTGGTGCGCGGCGTCTCGCTCGTCCCGTCGATGAGCCGGCCGGCGTGCACCACCACGCGCCCCGTGGGGATGGCGGGGGCGTAACGCAGCGAAACCGGGACATCGCGCGCCGCCCCGCTCTCCAGGTCGAGCAGGCGCAGCTTGTCGTCGGACTGATACAGGATCGCGCGCGAGTCCGAGGTCCATGTGGGCGCATGGGCAATCTCGCTCGTCAGGCGGCGCGGGGGACCGAGCGGCTTGCCGTCAGGCGCAACCGGCACCACGCTCAACACCCCTTCGTATATCACCGCGAGCATCGTCCCATCGGGTGAAGTCACCGGGCCGGCGCCGCCACGCGAATCGATCGAGAGATGCTCCACCGGGACGTGCACCGTCGTCCCGCTCCCGTCCACGGCGATCGACAAGAGCTGATTGGTCCCCTCGCGAAAGCGCGCCGAGTAGCGCTGCAGCGCCGCGACGATCACTCGGCGTCCATCGCCCGACCACGTCGGAGCGCCGGGGCCGAACGACTGCGGGTGGAGCTTGGTGACGGCGCCGCTGGCCACGTCCACCATCGACACGCTCGCGGCGCGCCAGATGCCGTCGACGTCGAGGAAGGCGATGCGGGTGCCATCGGGCGACCATGACGGCGCCATGGCCGACGTGGGCTCGCGCGTGAGCTGGCGCATGCTCCCGTCGCGTGTGTCATAGATCCACAAATCGAGCAGCGTTCCGCCCGCGCGGTCGCTCGACCAGGCGAGATACCGCCCGTCGGGCGACCAGGCGGGGTCGGTGTCGAGCGCGGCGTCGTCGGTGAGGCGGCGCGGGGCGCCTCCCACCGGCATGAGGTACAGGTTGCCTAACGCCGCAAACGCGACTTGCTTGCCGTCGGGAGAAATCGCAGGGGCGACGAGGCCAAGCGCCTGGCGCGGCGCGCGCGAGTCGAGGTTGCGCACGCGCTGCGTGTACGCGGGGCGGATCACGCGCAGGGTCGCCGAGAAGTCGATCTTGCGGCTGTCGCCGCCGCTGATGGCGCGACGGCGGATCTTTCCGTCCGCGACATAGACGATCTCGCTCGGCGATATCCATCCGGCGCGAAAGGCGAAGGCATTCTCGCCGCCGGTGAGCGGACTGCCATTGCGTTCGAGGCGACTCACCCCGGCTGCACTGGCGTGATACACGATGTCGCCGCCCGGGCCCCACGACGGCGCGTCGTAGCGACCGGCCGCGGTGGTGAGGGTGCGCTCGTTATGCGTGGCGACGGTGATGGCTTGCACGCCGAGTGCGCCGTTGCGCGTGCCCATGAAGGCGATGGCGTCGCTTGCGGGCGACCAGGTGGGCATGTAGTCGTCGCCGGCGTCGTGCGTGAGCTGGCGCAACGCACCGGTGGCGACGTCGAGTAGCCAGATGTCGTAGTTGCCGCTGCGATCGGACGAAAAGGCGACCGACTTTCCATCCGGCGACCACGCCGGCTCGCGGTCGTCATACGGTCCCCATGTGAGCTTGCGCAACCCGCTCCCGTCAGCACCAACGGCCCAGATGTCGTAGCCGCCGTCGCGAAAGCCCTGAAAGGCGATCGTGTGCCCATCGGGGGCCCACGTGGGCTGCCTGGCGTCGTTGTACTCGTCGGTGATGCGCTTTGCCTTCCCCCCGCTGCTCGGCAGGACCCAGATGCTCCCCTGCAGGTCGAGCGCGAGCTGGGCGCCATCGCGCGAGACGGCGACGGACATCGACGTCCCTTCGGTGACGGTGACGGTGACGTCGACCGTGGCCGGTGCCGCTTGTGCGAGCGTGGTGAGGGCGAGCGCGACGGGAGCGAGCAGAGGGAGGAGCATGCGCGGAATGCGAAACAAAGGAGGAGTAGGGCGCGACGTGGCGCCGCGAGCAGATGCTACGGCGCGAGTGGCGCACGGGCCATAGCGTTGAGTCGGATGCTGCAGCGCATCGTGTCCGCGATCAGGGTCGCCGAGTCCCGCTCGTCCCCCGCCAATCCCGGTCGTCCCGCGCCGCTTGGGCTGGTTCGCGAGGCGGGACAGCTTGTGTGCGTCCCACGTGTCCCTCGCGTCTCCGGAGACTCGCCCATGCGTACGATCCCCTCGCTCGTCACGTTCCCGCGCGTGGCCACCTTACCGGCGCTCGTGGCGCTGTCGGTGTCGCTCGGCTGTTCCCCGCCCACACTCGACGGTCGCGAGCCCGCGGCGCAGTCGCCGTCGTCGAGGGATTGGAGCGCATACGGCGGCGACGCCGGCGGCACGCGCTATTCGTCGCTCGCGCAGGTGCATCGCGGCAACGTGGGGACGCTGCGCCAGGCGTGGGTGGCGCACACCGGTGACCTCTCGCACAAGAAGGGCGACGAGGGGAGCGCGAGCGGTTGCGGGCGATGCCACACGGGCGACTCCAAGTTCGAGGCGACGCCGCTCGCGGTTGAAGGGACGCTCTTTCTCTCGACACCGCTCAATCGCGTCCTGGCGCTCGACCCGGCGACCGGACGCGAGCGCTGGCGCTTCGATCCACACCTGGCGCTCAACATCGAGCGCAACGAAGGGTTCGTGTCGCGCGGCGTGTCGTACTGGGCCGACAACCGAGCAACCGGGACAGGTGCAACGAACGCCGCCTGCGCGCGCCGAGTGTTCATGGCCACGGTCGATGCACGGCTCTTCGCGTTGGATGCGGCGACCGGCAAGCGCTGCGCGTCGTTTGGCGAAAGCGGCGTCGTGCGGCTCGACCTTGGCGTGGGGAAGGTGCAGGTGGGGCAGTACGGGGTGACCTCGCCGCCGGCGGTGATTGGCGATGTGGTCGTGGTGGGGTCGGCGATCGGCGACAATCGGCGGGTGGACCTGGAGCGCGGGACGGTGCGGGCCTTTGATGCGCGCACCGGGGCGATGCGATGGGCCTTCGATCCTATTCCGCGCCGCCCGGGTGACCCGGGCTACGCCACGTGGGCTCCGGCAGCCGCAACACGCACCGGCGCGGCCAATGCCTGGGCTCCCCTCTCGGCCGATACTGCGCGCGGGCTCGTCTTTGTCCCCACCGGCTCGGCCAGCCCCGACTTCTTTGGTGGCGAACGGTTAGGCAACAATTTGTACGCCAACTCGGTCGTGGCGCTCGAGGCGGCGACGGGGCGCATCCGCTGGCACTTCCAGGTGGTGCACCACGACCTGTGGGACTACGACGTGGCGTCGCAGCCCACGTTGGTCGACATCACGCTGGGCGGCCGTTCCCGTCCCGCGGTGGTGGTCGCCACCAAGATGGGCTACCTGTTCATCCTCGATCGCGAGACTGGGAAGCCGCTCTTCCCCGTGGAGGAGCGCGCCGTTCCCCGCAGCACGGTCCCCGGCGAACGCACCTCGCCCACGCAGCCGTACCCGCTCACCCCCGGGCTGCGCCTCAATCCCACCAGCATCACCGAAGCCGACCTCTGGGGGCCGACCCCGGCGGATCGCGCCGCCTGCGCCGCGCAGCTCAAGCGCTTTCGCACCGGCGGAATGTTCACCCCGCCCAGCCTCGAGGGGACGCTCTCCTTTCCCGGCTACACCGGAGGCGTGAACTGGGGTGGCGTCACCGTCGATCCGGCGCGGCAGCTCCTCATCGTCAACAGCATGCGTCTGGCGACC
Source organism: uncultured Gemmatimonadaceae bacterium (assembly GCA_964560345.1). GTDB lineage: Bacteria > Gemmatimonadota > Gemmatimonadetes > Gemmatimonadales > Gemmatimonadaceae > SCN-70-22. The sequence continues at coordinate 79,134 of CAZLLP010000012.1, read as the reverse complement.
TGGGTCAAGCTCGTGCCGCGCGCGCCGGGGGACACCGGCGGCAACCACGTGGGGACGCCTTACCAGATGCAGCGCGCGGTGTGGGTGGGGCCCAGTGGGGTCCCCTGCCAGAAGGGACCATGGGGGATGATCACGGCCATCGACCTGCGCACGGGGACCGTGAAGTGGGAGCGCCCGATCGGCGGGCTTCCACCGGGTCGGCCGGCGCCGCCGGAGACGGCGCAGTGGGGGTCGCCCAACTTTGGCGGTTCGCTCGCCACCGCTGGCGGCCTGGTTTTCATCGCCGCGGGGATGGACGAACAGCTGCGCGCGCTCGATATCGAGACGGGGCGCGAACTGTGGAAGTCCAAGCTTCCGGCGGGAGGGCAGGCGACACCCATGACCTTTGCCATCGGCGGCAAGCAGTACATCGTCATTGCGGCCGGGGGACACGGCAGCCTCGGCACCACGCTCAGCGACCAGGTGGTCGCCTACACCCTGCCGTGAGGCACACAGCACGAAATGGCGATCGGGATGCCTGACGAGTCGAAGCCGCAGCGTACGAACGGCGCTGAGTCGAGCCTCATCCCCTCGCGGGTCGTGTGGCCACTCACGGCGGCCATCGCTGCCGGCATGTTCGTGCTGCGCCTCGCGTTCGCCGTCTCGGAACTCTGGTCGCAGAACGCGGGAGCGGCGGTCGGCGAGGTGATCTTCGAGGAAGTGGTGGGGAGCGTGGTATCGCTTCCGTATGTCTGCGGCACCATTGTGGTGTTGCGGCGTTGGCCGCTCACGCGAACGCCGCGCGTGACGTGGGCGCTCCGGTTGTTGGTGTGCTTCGTATTGGCGAGCCTCCTCCATGCCCCGCTCCTGTATGCGGTGCGCGGTGCCACCGCCCAATTGATCGGCCTCGAGGGGTACGCGTTTGTCCCCACGCTGGCGACGTGGATCAACGAAGCGATCAACGACATTCTCCCGGCGGTGTCGATCATTGCCGGGATGACCGCCGCCGAGTACCTGCTGGAGAGCCGCGAGCGCGAGCGGCGCGCGTTTGCCCTCGAGCGCTCGCTGCTGGAGGCCGAGCTGAGCACGGTGCGCTTGCAGCTGCAACCGCACTTCCTGTTCAATGCGCTCAACACCATCTCGGCCAACGTGTACGACGATCCGGCGGCGGCCGACGCGCAGCTCACGCAACTGTCGGAGTTGCTGCGGGCGTCGCTGCGCTCCACGCATGCGCAGGAGGTCCCGCTGCGCGACGAAGTGGCGCTGGTGGGGCAGTACATGGGGTTGATGCAGGCGCGCTTTCCCGGAGCGCTCACGTGGACGGCGACCCTGACGCCTGGAACGGAGGGACTGCTCGTCCCGTCAATGTCGTTGCAGCCGCTGATGGAGAACGCGGTGCGACACGGGGCGCTGACCACTCGCGGGGCTGGCAACGTGCAGCTGACGGCATCGATCGTCGCCGGCGATCCGAGTGCTGCCGACGACGAGGCCATGCTCGAACTGCGCGTCTGGGACGACGGGGCGGGTGTCGCAGCGGGGCGCGACGCGGTCGGGACCGGGACGGGGTTGTCGGCAACGGCGCGCCGCCTGCAGTTGCTGTACGGCGCGCGCGGGTCGCTGCAAGCGCGCAACGCACCGGGCGGTGGCTTCGAGGTCGTGCTGCATGTGCCGGCACGCAGCGTGGTGCGACGTGCCGATGCCCCGAGCACCGACCTGAAATCGTCCACCCCCGCCGCGGGCGCGTCGTCGCCTAACGTCGCCCCATCGCCATCGGTGGCCGGATGACGGAGCGCGCATCGACTCCCGGCGTGCTGCGCGCGCTCCTCGTCGATGACGAGGCCCCGGCGCGACGGCGCCTCACGCGACTGCTGGCGAACATCGAAGACCTCGAGATCGTCGGCGAAGCTGAAAACGGCGACGACGCCGTCACTCGCATCGCCGAACTCGACCCCGACCTCGTCTTCCTCGACATCCAGATGCCGGGACTCAACGGCTTTGGCGTGATCAAGGCTGTCGGCGTCGACGAGATGCCGCTCGTCATCTTCGTCACGGCGTTCGACGAGCATGCGGTGGCGGCGTTTGAGGTGCGCGCGCTCGACTACCTCATGAAGCCGGTCGCTCCCGATCGTTTGCGAAGCGCGGTCGAGCGGGCGCGCGACATGCTCGCCGCCCCACTCGGCGCCGCCACGCTGCAGCAGGCCGAGGCGATGGCGTCGCTGGTCAAGATCGAAGGGCCTCCCCTCACGCGCCTGCTCGTGCAGGGGGAGCGCGGGGCGCACCTGCTCCTGGTCGACGCGATCGATCTGGCGCGCGCCGAGCGCAACTACGTGCTGCTGTACACGGGGCAGGGGACGTTTCGCGTGCGCGGAACGATCGGCGCGTTGGCCGATCGCCTCGACGCGAGCCGGTTCCTGCGCGTGAACCGTTCCGACATCGTGCGCCTGGACGCCATCCGCGAACTGCAGCCCTGGTCGCACGGCGACTATCGCATCGTGCTGAACGACGGGCGGGCGCTGCTCTGGAGCCGCCGGTATCGGGCGCAGCAGGCGTCGGCGTTCGAACTGGGGTAGCCGATCGCGGGATCGATGGCGCGGTAGGTGACGTGGGGGAATCGACCGCGGTCGTCCCCGCGTGCATTGTATGGCGGCACGCCCCCTCTCCCAACGCAGATGACGACTCGCGGCACGCGCCCACGTCTCACGGATCGCACCACCTCGCACCGCTCGGCACCTCGCCTGCTGGCGATCGCGTTGCTGCTGGCGGTGGTGCCGAGCGCCCACGTGCGCGCGCAGTCCGCGCCATGGATGATCGGTCCTTTCAGCAAGCCGGCCACCGTCAACCCCATCATCTCGCCAAGCGCGACGGCGACCTTTCGCTCACCGATGAACGACTCGCTGGTGCGATGGGAAGAGTTCGCGACGTTCAACCCGGCGGCGGTAGTGCGCGACGGCAAGGTGTACGTGCTCTATCGCGCCGAGGACGCAACGGGGGCGTCGATCATCGGTGGGCACACGTCGCGCATCGGCTTGGCCGAGAGTCGCGATGGCGTGCACTTCACTCGGCACCCCGCCCCGGTGCTCTTCTCCGATCGCGATGCGCAGCAGGGGAACGAATGGCCCGGCGGCGTGGAAGACCCGCGCATCGTGGAGGATGAGAGCGGGCGCTACATCCTCACCTACACGCAGTGGAACCGGCAGGTGCCGCGCCTGGCCGTGGCGACGTCTCGCGACCTGGTGCGCTGGGAGAAGCATGGCCCGGCCTTCGCGACTGCAGCTGGCGGGAAGTACCTGGGGGTGGAGACCAAGTCGGGGGCGATCCTGAGCCGCGTGGTGGGCAATCGTATCGTTGCCACCAAGGTGAACGGGAAGTACTGGATGTACTACAACGTCCCGGACGTCCTCATCGCCACGTCGGACGACCTGGTGCACTGGACGCCGATGGAGGATGCGAACGGGCGGGCGCTCAAGGTGCTGGCGCCGCGCCCAGGCTACTTCGACTCGTGGCTCGTGGAGGCGGGACCGCCGCCGCTGCTCACCGCGCGCGGGATCGTGATGCTGTACAACGCGGGGAACAGCCAGGCCTACGGCGAATCGTCGATCCCCGAGCGCATGTACACCGGCGGACAGGCGCTCTTTGACGCGCGCAACCCGATCAAGCTGCTGGCGCGCACCAACACTCCCTTCATTCGCCCCACCGAGCCGTACGAGAAGTCGGGACAGTACGTGGAAGGGACGACCTTCGTGGAAGGGCTCGTCCCGTTCAAGGGGAAGTGGTTCCTGTACTACGGCACTGCGGATTCGCGCGTGGGCGTGGCGACGGCGCCGATCAAGGCGGGTTTCACCCGTTAGGCGCATAGTTGCACGTGGATGCCGTTAGGCACCCGCCACGCGCGCGACGTCAGAATCGCACGTTGCGCGCTACGGCTGTCGCCAGAAAGACGATCAGCATGATCGCGATCGTTTCCCACGACGAAATGCGCGACATGAGCGGCGCCTGGCTCGTGTCGATGGCCTCGCCGCGCTGCACCTGACGGCGCCACTTCATGAGGATCATCGCGACCCAGAACTCGGCGACCAGGAGCGGCACGAGGATCGCCAGCTTGGCCAGGAAGAACGGCTGGTGCAGGTAGTAGTCGGTCCCCTTCTCGAAGCCGAAAAAGGCGCGGGCGATCCCGGTGGGGAACCAGAGGAGCGCCGCGATCCGGTACCAGTTGTCGTGCGTGAAGACGCGCTTGAGCCCGTCGGCGTCGAGCGGGCGGCGCAGCGCGCGCCCGCGCGCCCACACGCTTTCCATGCCGATGCCGAGCGCCAACAGGTGAAACGCGGCGAGAAGCCAGCGGACGGTCACGCGCGAAGAATGACTGAGGGGAGGAGGAGGGGACCGCGCCAGTCGCGGCAGCCTAATCGCCGCAACCCTGCGCCGTCAATTGCGTTCCCCCTCCTCACCTTCAGCCTGAGGCGTGGTTCCCTCCCGTTCGCTTCCTCCTCAATCGATGCCTACGCGGCGCTGGCTCAGTAGCCCGGCCAAACCGGTGGCGAATACCGCTCGGCGACGAGCCCCCATGCCGCTTGCGTGAAGATCTCCTCTCGAGGAATCGCGAGCTTGTTGAACAGGCGATCGCACAATGCCGCGTCGGGTGCGTGGAAGCCGCCGTAGCCCAGCCAGTGCTCCTCCACGAGGAAGCCATCCTCGGAACTGCCAAACGGGCGCGAGACGTGCGTCGGCCAGAACTTGATCCAGTAGTTGGGGTGTGCGGCCTCGTGAGCGGCCGCGTCTTCCTTGCGGTATTGCGGGCGGAAGTACGGACCGTTGTCGCTGGTCACGTGGCGCCACTTCAGCTTGAGCACGGCCTTCCACAGCTCGAGCTCGAGCGCACGTTCGGCTGCGTCGAGGAGCCTCCCTTCCTCCTGCGCCTTCTGCAGGTCGTCCGTACTCCCCTTCAGCATCTCATTGAGAGCCTGGAGCTTTCCCCAATCGTTCATCGACGCGCCCCGCATCTCCTTGATGGCCTTCACCGCCGAGGTGTAGGTATCGGCGAGCGCATCGCGGAGCTTGGCCATGACCAGGACCATGTCGCGCGCGCCCGGCGAGTTGTCCTTCAGCATGACGTCAAAGACCACGCCGAGCGTGCCGCCCAGGAGTCCGCTCCCCGGAAAGCCCAGTCCGCCCACGGCCGACGCCATGGCGTGAAAGCAGCCGCCAGTCGCCAGCTGCAACTGCTGGCCGGCGTCGAGCAGGATGAGCGAACCGACCGTCTCCACGACGCTGTTCTTGGCCGTGAAGACATCCTGCACGAATGTGTGCATGGCCCCGAAGTACTGGTCGCACGTCTTGCGTGCGCTCGACTCGAGGGTGAGCTGCGTCGTGACCGCTTCCCACGCGGCGGCCGGAATGTCGGAGGGGCGCTGGATCGGCACGAGCAGCTGCGCGTCAAACTTGGGCGACCGCAGGTTGATGGCGAGCTTGCGCGCGATGAAGTCGAAGGCCCGCTTCTCGTCGCCGGCGAAGGTCGGGAAGTCGACCCCGCTACTCGAGAGGGCAAGCACGGCGGGCGAGATGTCGAGCGTGAGCTGCTGCGCCTTGACCGGAAGCGCGCCGAGCAATGCGCCGAGCGCGGCCGCACCAGTGGATTGCGCTGCCGACTGCGCGTTCGACTGCGCGGGAGATGCCTGCAGCATCGACGCTGCGACCCTTGGCGGGAGCGGTGCAATGTCGAAGTTGAGGCAGCCGCGATGCCGGAGCTGCATGGGAAGCTGCAGCGCTCGCCTTGGTGCCTGGGGCTTGGCACGCGCGGGGGCGCGAAGCGTCGCGACGCCCCCGCGTGAGGCTGCGCCGCCAGCGGCGCGGCGTGCGGAGACCTGCGTGGCAGCTCGCCCCGTGCGCACCGCCGCCACCGCGCCGTTGCCGTCGGCGTCGGGCGCGCCGGGGAGGGGGACGGGATCTACCAGTACACTCCACGTGCGCTTGCGCGTGTCCTCGACCTGCGAGAGGCGGAACGCATGTCGCACCTGATAGATGGGAACGGTGACGAGTCGCGGCGTTCCAGTCTTTGCATCGTACTCCACGTCCAGATAGTCGCCGTTGGCGGCTCGGACCAGCCAATGACCTTTCGAGACAAGGTCGACGAGCGGTGCTCGTGACATGAGAAGGCTCCGGTGGGGCACGTGGGGCGCGTGCACCCCTCGTGCGTCGAACTCCGGGTTTCGCGCGTCAGACCTGGCGCGTCATCACCCACCGATACCTTTCACTGCGCGCGCGTCGCGCGCATCCGTCGAACGACCGCCATCTCGCAGGGGGTTTCACGACGCCTGCACGCCGCTGTTAGTCATTCCGTTGCAGCTGTGGCCGCCATCGAAGCATGCTCGGCCACATGTGGCACGGCATCGCGCCGACCGTTCCGCATGGGCAGGCTCGGTGAGGGGGCGGCGCGCGTCGGCGCGACGCGAAAACGCGGCCCGGCACGCGTGTCGGGGACGCCGTCCGGATGGTCATCCGATGACAGCGGGATTGGTGGGGCGACGCAAGGGCTTGCCCCCCATGTTCACCCTCGCCATGCTTGCTTAACCCAACCTCAGGGGACAGAACAAGATGGGCGCGACGGATGTCTCGGATCCTCGATACTATCACAAAGTGGTGGACTGTCAGTGGGCCTGTCCGGCTCACACGAACGTCCCCGGTTACCTCCGACTCATCGCGCAGGGACGGTACGACGATTCGTACCTCCTGAACCGCGAGTCGAACGTCTTTCCTGGCATCCTCGGCCGCACCTGTGACCGTCCGTGCGAGCCCGCGTGCCGTCGAGGGCGCGTCGAGGAAAAACCGGTCGCCATTTGCCGCCTCAAGCGCGTGGCGGCCGACAATCGCGGCGATATCCGCGATCGCCTCCCCAAGGCTCCGGCCCAGAAGAACGGCAAGCGCGTCGCGCTCATCGGCGCCGGCCCATCGTCGCTGGCGGTCGCCAACGACCTGCTCCCGCTGGGGTACGACGTCACCATCTACGAACAGCACGCCCAGCCGGGCGGGCTGATGCGCATCAACATCCCCTCGTTCCGCCTCCCGGCCAGCGTCCTCGATGAGGAATGCGGCTACATCATCGACATGGGCGCGAACATGCGGTACGGGACCAAGGTCCAGTCGCTCAAGGGATTGCTCGACGAGGGGTACGATGCGGTCTATGTCGGGAGCGGCGCCCCCAAGGGGAAGGAGCTCGACATCCCCGGACGCTGGGATGCCCCGTCGCAGGTGCACATCGGGATCGAATGGCTGGCCAACGTGCACTTCGGCCACCTCACCTCGATCGGCAAGCGCGTCCTGATCATCGGCGTTGGCAACACGGCGATGGACTGCTGCCGCACGGCCAAGCGCGTCGGCGCCACCGATGTTACGGTCGTCGCCCGCCGCAGCCGCAAGCACTTCAAGGCATCGCCGTGGGAGCTGGAGGACGCCGAAGAAGAGCAGGTGCAGATCCTCGAGAACCACGCCCCCAAGCGCTTCGTGGTCGAAAACGGGAAGCTGGTGGGGCTGGAGTTCGAGCAGCTGCAATGGAGCGAAGACGCCAAGGGGAAGCAGGTGAGCACGGTGACCGGGACGGTCATCATCCCCTGCGACGACGTGATCCTGGCCATCGGACAGGACAACGCCTTCCCCTGGATCGAGCGGGACCTCGGGGTGGAGTTCGACGCCAAGGGGATGCCGGTGGTCGACAAGGCGACGCACATGGCCACGCGCCCGGGGATCTTCTTTGGCGGCGACGCGGCGTGGGGACCGGAGAACATCATCTGGGCCGTCGCCCATGGACACGCGGCCGCGATCTCGATCGACCTGCACTGCCAGGGGAAGCCGGTCACGGAGCGCCCGCCGGTCGGGATGACGCTGGTGAGCGCCAAGCTGGGGATGCACGCCTGGGCGTACGAGAACGACTACGACTCGTCCAAGCGCCAGAAGATGCAGCACGAGGCGCTGGAAAAGCGCTTCAGCGGGATCGGCATCGAGGTGGAGTTGGGTTTCACCCCGGAGCAGGCCGCGACCGAGGTGCAACGATGCCTCAACTGCGACATCCAGACGCACTTCACCGCGCCGCTCTGCATCGAGTGCGACGCCTGTGTCGACATCTGCCCCACCAACTGCCTGACGATCACGACCAACAGCTCACCAATCGATGAGCTGCGCCAACGCCTCTCGGCGCCGGCACTCAACACCGCGCAGGAGATCTATGTCTCCGACGGGCTGCCGCAGACCAAGCGGGTGATGGTGAAGGACGAGGACGTGTGCCTGCACTGCGGCTTGTGCGCGGAACGGTGCCCGACCGCCGCCTGGGACATGCGCACGTTCGACCTCAAACTTCCGTATGCTGGAACGGTGAGCCGATGAGCGGGATCAACGATTTCGCCTTCAAGATGGGGACGGTCAACGGGACGGGGTCGGCGAGCGCCAACGCCCTCCTGATGCAGGCCATTTTCCGCATGGGAATCCCCGTCACCGGGAAGAACATCTTCCCGTCCAACATCCAGGGGCTCCCCACCTGGTACGAGATCCGCGTGAGCAAGGACGGCTACACCGCTCGTCCCTCCGAAGTGGATCTCGTGGTGGCGCTCAACCCGTCGACGTACGCGCGCGACGTGGCCTCGGTGCGCCCGGGCGGCTACCTCATGTACGACTCGTCGTGGCCGCTCGATCCCGACCTCGTGAAGGAAGGGATCACGGTGCTCGGCATCCCGTTTGGCCGGATGTGCGTCGAGACGTTCGAGAAGGACCGCGACCGCACGCTGCTGCGCAACATCGCGTATGCCGGGGCGCTGGCCGCGCTGCTCGACATCGACATGACGGTCGTCGAGCAGATGCTGAACGAGAAGTTCGGCAAGAAGCCGCGCCTGCTCGAATCCAACCACACGGCGATTCACCTGGGCTACGACTACGCCAAGGCGAACTTCACCTGCCCGCTCCCGTTCCGTCTCGAGAAGATGGACGCGACGGGCGACGCCATCCTCATGGACGGCAACACTGCCTGTGCACTCGGCGCCGTCTATGCCGGAGCCACGGTCGGTGCGTGGTATCCCATCACGCCGGCCACCGCGCTCATGGAGGCCTTCAAGGGCTTCTGCGAGAAGTTCCGCGTGGACAAGGAGACGGGGCTCAACAACTACGCCATCCTGCAGGCCGAAGACGAACTTGCTGCTGCCGGCATCGTGATTGGCGCCGGCTGGGCGGGGGCACGTTCGTTCACCAACACGTCGGGCCCGGGCATCTCGCTCATGCAGGAGTTCATCGGGTTGGCGTACTACACCGACATCCCGGCGGTCTTCTTCGACGTGCAGCGCTGCGGCCCGGCCACCGGGATGCCAACACGCACGCAGCAAGCCGACCTGCTCTCGCTGGCCTACGCGTCGCACGGCGACACCAAGCACCTCCTGCTCTTCCCGGCCAATCCGCGCGAGTGCTTCGAGATGGCGTTGCAGGCGTTCGACCTGGCCGAGCGTTTCCAGACGCCGGTGTTCGTGGCGTCGGATCTCGACATCGGGATGAACGACTGGATGGTGAAGCGCCTCGAATGGGACGACAACTATCGCCCCGATCGCGGCAAGGTCCTCGACGCGGCGGCGCTGGAAAAGGTCGCCAAGTTCTCGCGCTATCTCGACGTCGATGGCGACGGCATCGCCGCCCGCACGCTGCCGGGCGTTGGAGGGAAGGGGGCGTACTTCGTGCGCGGCTCCGGCCACGACAAGCACGCCGCCTATACCGAAGACTCCGACGCCTACCTCGAGCTGGTCGACCGCCTCAAGCGGAAGATCAACGGGGCCGCGTCGTCCATGCCGGCGCCGGTGGTCATTCGCCAGCCTGGCGCTGACGTCGGGCTCGTCACCATCGGTGGGTGCGATGCCGCGGTTCGCGAAGCGGCGGACATCCTGGCGGCGCAGGGGGTAGCAGTAGACGTGATGCGCATCCGCGGCTTCCCCTTTGCCGCCGAGGTGCAGGAGTTCATCGAGGGGCACGCGCGCAGCTTCGTCATCGAGCAGAATCGCGATGCGCAGCTGCGGTCGCTCCTCGCCATTGAAACCGGGATCGCGCGCGACGTGATGATCCCGATCCTCGACTACGGCGGCATGCCGCTCACCGCCAAGGTGGTCGTCGATGCCGTGGCAGCCCATCTCGCAGGAGTGACCGCATGACGTCCATTGCCAAGCCACCAGTCCGGCACCCGAGCTCGCGCACCAACGGGTTAGGGCTCACGCTGCGTGACTACGAAGGGGCGATGTCGACGCTGTGCGCCGGGTGCGGGCACGACTCGGTGACGTCGGCGCTGATCCTCGCCGGGTGGGAGATGAACCTCGAGCCGCACCGCGTGGGCAAGATGAGCGGGATCGGCTGCTCGTCCAAGACGACGGCGTACTTCATGAAACAGTCGCACGGCTTCAACTCCGTGCACGGACGCATGCCGTCGGTCACCAGCGGTGCTGCGGCCGCCAATCGGTCGCTCACCTACATCGGGATTTCCGGCGACGGCGACTCGTTGTCGATCGGGCTGGGGCAGCTCTCGCACGCCATCCGGCGCAACGTGAACATGCTCTACGTCCTGGAGAACAACGGCGTCTACGGCCTCACCAAGGGGCAGTTCTCCGCCTCCGCCGACATCGGGTCGATGAGCAAGAAGGGTGAGGCCAACGAGCAGGCGCCAATCGACCCCGTCCTGCTGGCGTTGACGTTAGGCGCCACCTTCGTGGCGCGTTCGTTCTCCGGCGACAAGAAGCAGCTCGTCCCGATTCTCAAGGCGGGGATCGCCCATCGCGGCTTTGCCATCGTCGACGTCATCTCCCCGTGCGTCTCGTTCAACGACCACGAGGGGTCGACCAAGAGCTACGCCTTCACGCGCGAACACGAGGTGGAGGCGGTGCAAGCCGACTTCATCCCGCTGCAGCGCGAGATCACGGTAGCCGAGACCGATGAAGAGGTGCGGGTGGTGCAGCTGCACGATGGCGGCAGCGTGCGCCTGCGCTCGACGTCCCCCGACTACGACCCGACCGACCGCGAACATGCGTACGCCCACGTGCGCGAATGCCAGGGGCGCGGCGAGATTGCCACCGGCCTCCTGTTCGTGGACAACAGCGGGCGCGAGATGAACGACATGATGCGCACCGTGCCCACGCCGCTGGTCGACGTCCCCTACGAAAAGCTGTGCCCGGGGAAGGCGGCGCTGGAAAAGCTGATGGATCGGTACCGTTAGGCTCCCCGACCGGGCGATGCGCGCGTCAGGTGCGCATCGCCCGCGTGAGGGCGCGGTCGAGGGCGTTGGCAAAGGCCTGCTTCTCCCGTGCCCCGTATGCGCCGTGCCCGCCGGTCTCCACGCCGGCACCGCGCAGCCCATCCATGAAGTTGCGCACTGAGAGGCGCTCGCCGATGACCTCCGCGGTGTAGACCTCGCCACGCGGGTCGATCACCGTGACCCCCTTGGGTACGAGCAGCGCCGCCAGCGGAATGTCGGCCGTCACCGCCACATCGCCACGTTCGGCGTGCTCGGCGATATAGCGATCGGCCACATCAGGGCCGCCGTCGACGCGCACCGCTTCCAGGTGCTTGTACCCCACCGGGAGCTGCACGCGCTGGTTCGCCACGAAGACGGTAGCGAGTGACAGGCGCTCCGACACGCGATAGCAGATTTCCTTCACCGCCACCGGCGCGGCATCGGCATCGATCCAGAGTTTCATGTGAGGGCCGCCGCTTCGGCGCGCAGGTCGGCGACGCAGGCCTCGAGTTGTTCTCGGTGCGTGCGAAAGCCCAGCACACAGACCCGCGCCAGGACGCGACCGTCGATGGTGCAGCCGGTGAGCATCACGCGCCCGCGCGCCGTCACCCGTTCCATCAATGCGGTCGTTGCGGCGTTCTGTGCGTCCAGGGATTGCAGGTTGGGCCCCGCCAGGTGAAAGGCGAAGGCCGAGAGCTGTGGCCACGCGTCCACCACGACGCCCGGGATTCGTGACACCGCATTGGCAGCCCACAGTGCGAGCTCGCGCTTCTCGGCCAGCGCTGCACGATAGCGCGCGGCGCCCACCAGCTTGAGCGTGAGCCAGACGCGCAGCCCCGGAAAGCCGCGCGAGAGTTCGGGGCCGTGCTGGGCGGGATCGTAGAACTCGTCCTGGTTGTCGGGGAGGTAGCCGGCGGTCGCGCTGTGCACCTGACGGAGCGCCGAGCCGTCGCGCACCAGCAGCGCGCCGGTGCCGTACGGGAGGAAGAGCCCCTTGTGCGGATCGAGCGTGATGGAGTCGGCGCGCGGGAGCCCGCGCAGCAGCGGCTGCAACGCCGGCACCATGTGGAAGCAGGCGCCATACGCACCGTCCACGTGATGCCAGAGCCCTTCGCGCGCGCACAGGTCGGCGATGTCGTCGAGCGGATCGACGGCACCGGTGTTGGTGGTCCCGGCCGACGACACCACCATGAAGGGCCGCAACCCGGCCCGACGATCCTCGGCGATTGCAGCTGCGAGCGCGTCGATGCGCATGCGGTATTCGCCATCGACGGCGATGTGCCGCACGCGATCGCCCATGATGCCGGCCAGCCGCGCAGACTTCACCGCGCTGTGATGCGACTGCGTGGAGGTGTACATCACTCCCGGGCGAATGTCGGCGCCCAGCAGCCGCTCGCGCGCGCAGAGGATGGCGTTGAACGTTGCCATCGACCCGCCGGGGGTGAAAACGCCAGCGCTCTCGGCGGGATAGTCCATCCAGTCGCGCAGCCAACCCAATGCGTTGGCCTCGAGCTGCACCAGCCCGGGGGCGGCGTGCCAGATCCCGGTGTAGCGATTGGTGGCGTCGGCGATGAAGTCGGCCAGCGCCGCCGGAAAGATCCCGCCACCCGGGATGTAGGCGAGATAGCCGGGGGAGATGGTGTTGTACGATCGCGGGATCAGGCGCTCGAACAACAGGTCGAGCAGCGGCGACAGCTCGGCGGCATCCTCGGGGACGCGCTCGCGCAGCGAGCGGCAGAGCGCCTCGATGTCGGTGTAGTCGCCGAGCGTGGGGGCGCGATCGAGCCCCTCGAAGTGCAACGCGGTGCGCTCGACCACCGCGTGCCCCATCGCACGCATGGTGTCGGGGGGAAAGTCGATGGCGACCGGTGCAACGGGACAGCGCTCGCCCGCGACCGAGTCGCCGAGCGACGGTGCAGCGCCAGTGGTGGAGGACATGCCCCCAAGTTACCTGCGCCGCACCGCCGCATCGACTCCCACGAAATCATCCTCCGCCGAGCGTGGGGTCAGCGCACCCAGCGCAGCGTGGCGATCGACAACAGCCCTGGACGGTCGCGCGCATCGACGCGCACACGATCGCCACGCGCGACAAAGCGGTAGACACGCCCGCTGGCCGGGCCACGAATCGCCGCACTGCCATCACCCACGAACTCGAACATGATCTCGCTGGTAGCCGAGGGGGGAATGGGAGGGGCGGCGGGAGCGTACTGCCCCCGAGCGGCAACGCCCCCAGCGACAGCCGCGGCACGGGCGGCCGCGCGGTTCTTTCCACAACACATGCTGCTCTCTCCTGTTTGGGGTCAGGATACGTCCCGTCGTCGATCGGGAATGAGTCGTTCGATGAGGATCGCGCCCCCCGAGAGGGCCAGCCAGGCGACGACGCGCGCCGCCCAGGTTGCCCCGACCCAGTACGCCATCGGGAGCGCCACCCACATGCTCGTGCAGTAGAAGCAGTCCATCAGGTCACCAAAGAAGCCGGTGCCAGCGCGCTGGCGGAGGCGGGCCACCACGTTCCATGGCCCGTCCTCCGCGGTGATGAGGTGCGAGACCCGCCACGTCGCCAGCAGCCCGGCGAAGAGGAGGAGAGCGCTCATCGATGCGTCCATGTGCGCGTCACGTCACACCGAGACCTGGAACGAACGCTCGCTCAGGTTGCGATGCGCGTTCCCGGCCCAGCAGTCGACGATGGTGCGCTTGTACGCGCGCAGCTCCAACTGGTAACAGCAGCTTTCCGGGAAGGCGACCGCAGCGCTGATCGTCAACCGGATAGCTCCGCCCGTCCACGTGGGAGCGGCCGCGTTCTGCGGGAACGAGCGCGCGGTGGCGTAGTCGGGCCCCACCTGCGCGGCCGCTGGTACCGGAGGCGCTCCGCCCGGGAGCGGCGTGAGCGTCCCGCCTAACGCGATGAGGTCGCGGGCCAGGTTCTCGCCGTAGGTGGCGATGAGCGAATACCAGGCCAGGTGCCCCTGCGCGTCGTGCGCCACGAAGTCCACCTCCAGCATGTCCCCCACCGCGATGCGCACCTCGCCGCACGGGCCGATGACGGTGCTCCCGCCCCCCGAGTGCACGATGCGCGCGTCGAGGATGTCGGTCTCGGGCTCGTTGGTGCAGCTATGGGTCGTCCCCGGTCCGCAGGGATTCCCTACCGGCCCCGGCGCCGGGAAGGTCGACTGGTTGTCGGTCGTGACGATGATCTCGGCGTCATTGGCCGAGTCGCAGACCTTGAGCACGCGCGGGTTGGAGAGCACCCCGCCCGCCTCGTCGTACCCCACCACACGCAGCGTGTAGGTGCCATCGGCAAAGGTGGGCGAGGTGAGCCACGGGACGACCATGTCGATGTTGGTCCCCAGCCAGACCTTGGTCGCCCCCCAGTCGGCGGGGGTGTGCGTGGCCTCGTAGTGCTCGACCGTCTCGTACACGTGGTGCCCGTCGATCGGAACCTGTGCACTGAACGGGACGTCGACATCGGTGCCGAGCGCAAAGTCCCAGTACTCGCGGGCAAAGCTGCCTAACGCAGGCGCGGGCATCAGTTGCCACGTGCCCCCGCCGTCATCGGAGAACTCGATCTCGTAGTAGTCGATGTCGCTCATGCACTGCGCCGTGCCGCGGATGTTCACCTGTCCGGCAAACGGGGCGTCGCCACCATTGGAGATGACGTTGGGGAAGGCGTATCCCACCGGCGTCGGGTCGGCGCCTGGGTTGCCGCCCACCTGGTCGGCATCCACGCTGCACACCTTGGCCAGCGCGAGGCACTCCCCTTCCACGCAGTCGTTGATGGGGACGCAGCAAGCATCGTCTGTGGCGGTGAGCGTTACGTTGCTTACCTGCGGGATGTTCCAGCGTGCCGAGAACCACCCTTCGTTGACGATCACGTGCTCGACGCCGCCGCACGTTTGCGTGGCGCGAAAGACGATGTCGGGGGTGCAGTCCCACCACGGCTGCCACGGATGCCACGGCCAGAGGCGCACCGCGTCGAGCGCCGGGATAGCGGGAAGCCTGCTGACGAGTCGATCGCGCAGCGACTCGAGCATCGACGGTTCGACAGGTGCAACGGCGGCGCGTGAGCGAATGCTCGTGCGTTCGGTGGCACGGGTGAGCGTTGGTGTGCGCACACCAGCGACGTTGGTGACGTTGCCGGCGTTCGCGAACTGCTTGGGCTGCACGGCGAGTGCGGAACGTCCGACCGAACGCGGAAGCGACGGTTCGCCGAGGACGCGTTCAAAGAGTGAGAGGTCGGGCGCGGGGTCGGGGAGCGGGATGCGCGGAATGCGCGGATCGCGCTGCAACGCCCCCACGATCAACTCGGCCAGCTTGGGCTCGACGTACCAGCGGCGGAGCCTCCACCACCACCACGGCCACCAGCCACAACACCACTTGAAGGTGAGCGTGAAGGAGCCGGTGGCGTCGGTCGTGGCGCACCCCACCTGCTGCTTGCTCCACCACCACCACCACGCATCCACGTCATACGCACAGACAACGGCGCCGGGGACCGGCGAGCCGTCGGGGCAGAGGACGCGTCCATGGATGGTGAAGGTGCGACACCATCGCAGCCACCAGAACCAGTAGTAGGGAGTGATGCGGATGGCGGGAATGGTGAGGTCGTCCTTGCCGAAGAAGCGACGGCGCGGAAGGTCGAGCCCGATGGTCTGGAGCCCGGTGAGTTCCTCGTCCGTTGCGTCTGGCGGCCCGACGACGACCCGCAACCCGGTGCGGGCCGTGTCGACGTCGAAGGCGACCTGGGCCTGTCCCTTCTTGTCGAAGGTGACCGCCTGCGACGCCAGCGGCGTACCGCCCGACGTCAGGAGCACCTTCACTGGTTGCTTAGGGTCGAAGCCTTCGATGCCGGAGGCGTCGAGCGGAATGGTGAGCCGTGCCATGCGTTCCTCCTTGCGCGTGCCGTGAGTCTCTCGAACGGGAGCCCACGTTAGGGACGGCATCACTCGTTAGGAAACAGGGGGAACTCCTAGTCCGAGGCAGTCCCAAGCGTACGTGCCTAACAAGTGCTGTGTGCGCCATGTCACCGTGGTGCGGCAGGGGCTGCCATCGCGACCGGGTGGCGTGGCAGGTCGTGGCGTCGCCCTTTGCGCGCGCTTCGCATCGTGCCGTCGAGGGCGCCATCGCGGGGGGCTCGACAGCGGAGGTAGCTTGTGGCGGAGGTCGGCCGACTCCCTCGTCGTCCGCGTCATCCCCCGTCGTCCCCGATTCACCTACCCCGGTACGCGCATGCCTCGACTCTCGTCCTCGCGCCTCGTCCCCGCGCTCCTCGTCCCCCTCCTCATCGGCGCCGCGCCGCGCCTCGATGATCCGCCCCCCATCCGCGGCTACTCGGCCGCCTCGTCCAAGATCCAGCGCGAGTGGGAGGCGAAGTACAAGAGCATCCCCGAGCCGGCGCGCATGCGCGAAGCGATGCGGCGCCTCGCCGCGCGACCGCACCACCTGGGGTCGCCCTACGGCAAGGACAACGCCGAGTGGCTCAAGGCGCAGTTCGAATCCTATGGATGGGAGGCCAAGCTCGAGCGCTTCGACGTCCTCTTCCCGACGCCCAAGGTTCGCGTGCTCGAACTCGTGGCGCCCACCACGTTCAAGGCGAAGCTCGAGGAGCCCATCCTCAAGGAAGACCCGAGCACCAGCCAGCGCGCCGAGCAGTTGCCCACGTACAACGCCTACTCTGGTGAGGGTGACGTCACCGCGCCGCTGGTCTACGTGAACTACGGCGTCCCCGCCGATTACGAGGAGTTGGAGAAGCGCGGAATCTCGGTGAAGGGGGCGATTGTCATTGCCCGCTACGGCGGGTCGTGGCGCGGGATCAAGCCCAAGGTCGCGTACGAGCATGGCGCCGTGGGCGCGCTGATCTACTCCGACCCCAAGGACGACGGCTACGCCGAAGGGGAGACGTATCCCAACGGGCCGTACCGCCCGAAGGACGGCGTGCAGCGCGGCAGCGTGCTCGACATGCCGACGTATCCCGGCGATCCGCTCACCCCGGGCGTCGGTGCGTCGCCAGGTGCAAAGCGGCTCGACCAGAAGGACGCGATCACGATCATGAAGATCCCCGTCCTCCCGATTTCATATGCCGACGCACAGCCGCTGCTGGCCGCGCTCAGCGGCCCGGTGGCCCCGCCGGCGTGGCGTGGCGGACTCCCCATCACTTATCGCCTGGGACCCGGCGCCGCCAAGGTGCACCTCAAGCTGCAGTTCGACTGGAAGCAGACCCCGCTCTACAACGTGATCGCCACCCTCAAGGGCTCCACCCTCCCTGACGAGTGGGTGATGCGCGGCAACCACCATGACGGCTGGGTGAACGGCGCCGAGGATCCCATCTCGGGGATGGTGGCCGAGCTGGAGGAAGCCCGCGCGTTAGGCGAACTGGTCAAGCAGGGGTGGCGCCCCAAGCGCACGATCATCTACGCCGCCTGGGACGGCGAGGAACCCTCCCTGCTGGGCTCCACCGAGTGGGTGGAAGAGCACATGACGGACATGCGCGGCAAGGGAGTGTTCTATCTGAATACCGACGGCAACGGGCGCGGCTTCCTCGGGGCGGCCGGTTCGCACGCCTTCGAGCGCTTCGTGACCGAGGTGGCCGGCGAGGTGACCGACCCCGAGACCAATGTCTCGGTGCTGCAGCGCGCCCGCGCCGCGGCCATCATGTCGGGCGACGTGGAGGCGCGCACGCGCAAGGACATGCGCCTCGAGGCGTTAGGCTCGGGCTCCGACTTCACCCCGTTCCTGCAGCACGCCGGCGTCCCCACGCTCAACATCGGCTTTGGCGGCGAGGACGGCGGCGGAATCTACCACTCCATCTACGACACCTTCACCTGGTACACCAAGTACAGCGACACGTCGTTTGTCTACGGCAAGGCGCTGGCGCAGGTGGCGGGGATGATGGTGATGCGCGTGGCCAATGCCGACGTGCTCCCGGCCGAGTTTGGCGGGCTGTCGGCCACGGCGTCGCGCTACCTGGGTGAGGTGACGTCGCTGCGGGAAAAGACGGCCAAGGGCATCGAGGAACTCAACCGCAAGATCGCCGAGGGGACCTTTGCCGCGGTGAACGATCCGCGCGACCCGCGCAAGGCACCGACTGTGCAGGCGCCGGCACCGCACATCAACTTTGCCCCCATCCAGAACGCCGTCGATTCGCTCCAGCGGTCGGCCGAGCGGTACGAGAGGGCGTATGGGAACGTGGTGAGCGGGGCGGCGACCGCCGCGGCGTTAGGCAGGGTGAATGCGCTGCTGCGGCAGTCCGACCAGGTGATGCTGATCCCCGACGGCTTGCCCAAGCGCCCGTGGTACCAGCACGCGCTGTACGCGCCGGGCTACTACACCGGCTACGGCGTGAAGACGATGCCCGGTGTGCGCGAGGCCATCGAGCAGAAGGAGTGGGCGCTGGCGGAGGAGCAGGTGGCCAAGCTCGCCGCCGCGCTGGCGCGCGAGGGGGAGCTGATTGCCAAGGCGGCCAAGCTGCTCGAGGATTCGGGGAAGCCGATTCCCTGAGAACGGGACGCAGGATGGCCCCGTGTGTTGACGCACGCGGTGGGCCTTGCTCGGGGTGGCGCTAATCATTCGATGCGCGACGGGTTCCTTCTCCCGTCGCGCATCGTCGTGTTGCACATTCTTCGCATCCCATCCAGGCAGATCCATGCGTTCACTTCTTCGTGCCACCCTCGCCCTCGCTGTCCTTTCGGTGGCGACGGCGCACGCGGTCTCCGCTCAGCGCGTCGAGGTCCGCTACCCGGCGTCGCTCACAGGACCGCGCACCGGACGGGTGTTCGTGGTGTTTGCCCGCGACGGCGCACGTGAGCCTCGGCTGCAGGCGGGGAGCTACGGCGGGACGGCGCCGATGTTCGCGGCTGACGTGAGCGACTGGAAGCCGGGCGCCGCGGCGGTGATCTCCGTCGACACGCTCGGCTACCCGTTTGCCTCCCTTCGTGAACTGCCCGCGGGCGAGTACACCGTGCAGGCGGTGCTCAACGTGTACACGCGGGTCACGCGCGCCGACGGGCACACGCTCTGGGTGCACTGGGACCAGTGGGAGGGACAGAAGTGGAATCGCTCGCCGGGGAACCTCATCAGCGAGCCCGTGAAGGTGCGCTGGGATCCCAAGGCCAAGGCGACGGTGCGCCTAACGCTAAGCGCGGTCATCCCGCCCATCGCTCCCATCCCCGATACCAAGTGGGTCAAGCGCATCAAGATCAAGTCGCCGTCGCTCACCAAGTGGTGGGGACACGACACCTACATCGGGGCCACGGTGCTTCTTCCCAAGGGGTTCGACGAGGAGCCGGGGCGACGATACCCGGTGATCTACCAGCAGGGGCACTTTGGCGAGGGGGCGCCGTTCGGCTTCACTGAACAGCCGGGGAGCGAGACGACGGAGCAGCGTGAGGCACGCCTCAGGCGCAGCGCGCGCGAGCCGGGGTGGATGTTTGCCGAGAGCTGGCAACGCGACGACATGCCGCGCTTTGTGGCCGTCACGTGGCAGCATCCCACGCCGTGGTACGACGACTCCTATGCGGTCAACTCGGTCAACCAGGGACCGTACCAGGATGCGCTGCTCAACGAACTGGTGCCGGAGCTGGAGAAGCGCTTCCGGTTGCTCCCGGAGCCTAACGCGCGCTTCCTCACCGGCGGCTCCACCGGCGGCTGGGAGTGCCTGGCGCTGCAGATCCAGCGCCCCGACTTCTTTGGCGGCGGGTGGTGTCTCTATCCCGACCCGGTCGACTTCCGGCGCAACCAACTCGTCGACAACTACGCCGACACCAATGCCTTTGTCCCCAACAGCAGCACGGCGCCGGTGCCAGAGCGCTACATGATGCAGTCGGAAGAGGGGCAGCCGATGGTGACCAACCGACAGATGTCACAGCTGGAGGCCGTACTGGGGAGCAAGGCGCGCAGTGGCCAGCAGTTCGATGCCTTTGACGCCTCCTACGGACCGGTTGGGAAGGATGGCTACCCGCGGCGATTGTGGGACCGTCGCACCGGGACGATCGACAAGGAGGTGGCGGCCTACTGGCGCGAGCACTTCGACCTCACCCTGTACCTCAAGAAGCACTGGGCAACCATCGGGCCGCAGCTCACGGGGAAGGTGCACACCTACGTGGGCGACATGGACAACCACTACCTGCAGCTGGCGGTGTACCTCATGGAGGAGGAGACGGCCAAGCTCGACGGACCCAAGGCCAACTTCACCTTCGAGTACGGGCGCCCGAAGAAGCCGCACGGGTGGCAGCCGTTCACCAACGCCGAGTTGATCCGGATGGTGGAGAAGTTCCGGCAGGAGCGGCGGGTGCAGCCGTAGGTGCGTTCGCTGGGAGTGCGACGGGGGTGTGCCAGTCTGGCGCGCCCCCGCCTTCGTTTACACCACCACGCTCAGGAGCATCGTCACGGCGAGCCCCGCCACCCCGATGATCGTCTCGGCCACGGTCCACGTGCGCAGCGTCTGTGACACCGTCATGCCGAAGAACTCCTTCACCAGCCAGAAGCCCGAGTCGTTCACGTGCGAGAGCACCAGCGACCCCGACCCGGTGGCGAGCACCAGCAGCTCGGCGCTCGTCCCCGGCGTGGCGGCGGCGATGGGAGCGACGATGCCGGCGGCCGTGGTCATGGCCACCGTCGCCGACCCGGTGGCGACGCGAATGAGCGCGGCAACGAGCCACGCCAGCAGCAACGGCGAGACCTGTGACCCGGCGGCCAGTTCCGCCACCACTCGCCCCGCACCGCTCTCCACCAGCACGCGGTTGAAGCCGCCGCCGGCGCCGATGATGAGGAGGATGGTCGCGGTAGGAGCGAGGCAGTCGTTGGTGAAGCGCTGCAACTGATCGCGCGTGAAGTGCGCCCCTCGCCCTAACGACCAGTAGGAAAAGAAGACGGCGAGCAGGAGCGCGACGATCGGGCTCCCGATCACCTCGAGCGGCGCTCGCATCGCATGGCCCGCCGGGAGCACCACGCTGGCGGTGCTAGCCACAAGCATCAGCAGCACCGGGACGAGCACGGTGAAGGCCGAGATGCCGAAGGCGGGCATGCCGCGCTCGGTGTGCTCCTCGAGTTGCGCCGCGAGCCCGGTGGAAGGTTGCAGCTGAATGCGCGGGGCGATCCACGACGCGTAGATGGGTCCCGCCAGTGCGGCGATGGGGAGACCGACGACGATCGCGTAGAGGATGGTGAGCCCGGTGTCGGCCTTGAAGGCATCGACCGCCAGCATCGCCGCCGGGTGCGGCGGGACGAGCCCGTGCACCACCGAGAGCGCCGCGCATAACGGGAGCCCCACCTTGATGAGCGGCATCCCGGTGCGCCGCGCCAGCGAGAAGACGAGCGGGATCAGGAGCACGATCCCCACCTGAAAAAAGACGGGGATCCCGACGATGAAGGCCACAAACATCATGGCCCAGTGCACGCGGTGCTCGCCAAAGCGCGCGATGAGCGTGGTGGCGATGCGCGCCGCCGCCCCCGACTCGGCCATGATCTTCCCGAGGATCGTCCCCAACCCCACCACCACCGCGATGAAGCCGAGCACCGTCCCCACGCCGTCCTGGAACGCCTTGACCGCTGCAGCTGGCGGCATCCCCGACGCGATGCCCATGGCCAGGGAGACGGCGATGAGGACCAGGAACGGGTGCAGCTTGAAGCGGGCGATGAGGACGACCAGCGCGATGACGGCGCCGAGCGCGTACAGCAGCAAGCGGGTGTCTGGCGTCATGGGTCCTCGCGCAGGCGCGCCAGGAGCGCGGCCACGATGTCGCGCGGCGACTCGGCGATGTCGAAGGTCAGCGGATGCTCGTCAGGCGCGGGCTCCTCGAGCGTCGCCAACTGACTGTCGAGCAGCGACGGCGGCATGAAGTGACCGCGGCGCGCCGCGAGGCGCTGCGCAATCAGGTCGCGCCCGCCCTTCAGGAAGACAAAGCGCACGTCGGGGGCGCCGGCTCGCAGGAGGTCTCGATAGGCGCGCTTGAGCGCCGAGCAGGTGATCACGATGCCGGTGCCATCACGATGGGCGGCGGCGAGCCGGTCGGCGAGGAGCTGCAGCCATCCGGCGCGGAGTTCATCGGTGAGCGGGACCCCGGCCGCCATGCGCGCGACGTTGTCGGCGCTGTGGAACGCGTCTCCCTCGACGAATTCGACGTCGAGCGCGCGGGCGAGCGCCTCGCCGATGAGCGACTTGCCGGCGCCGGCGACACCCATGACGATGAGGCGGGCGGGGGGCACGAGGAGGGGCTCCGGACGAGGATGGAGCGATAGGATACGAGTGTCCCCCTGCCAAAGCCACCACGGCGCGATTTCGAGGCGCTCGCATTCCATGGCAGACAACGTGTTGCAGCGTCGTGTCGAGCTATATAGAATCCAAGGGACCTTTCTATAACACACCATGGCGCTCAGCATCAAGGACGAAGAAACCGATCGGCTCGCGCGTGCGCTGGCGGCGGCCACGGGAGAATCGCTCACGGAGGCGATCCGTCGAGCGCTCGAGGAGCGTCTAGCGCGCGAGACGCGTCGCGGAGGCGCGTATCCGCTCGCGGCCCGGGTGCGTCGCGTTCAGGAACGCATGCGAGAGTTTCCCGTGCTCGACGTGCGCTCCGATGAGGAGTTGCTGGGTTACGACGAACACGGCCTTCCGCGCTAAGCGATGGTCATCGACACGTCGGCACTCGTTGCGATACTGCAGAGCGAGGAGGGGGTGGATCGCCTGCTGGCGGCAATCGAGCGCGATTCGGTCCGCCTCGTCTCTGCGGCCACCGTGCTGGAGCTTTCCCTGGTGGTCATGGGGCGATACGGAACGGGAGCAGAGTCGTTGATCGATCGGTTGTTGCGCGACCTCGGGGCGACGGTGGTTGCGTTCGATGCGGAGCAACTCACGATCGCGCGGGATGCGGCCGCCCGATTCGGGCGTGGTCGGCACACCGCGGCGCTCAACTTCGGGGACTGCTTTGCGTACGCACTCGCAGTGGCGCATAACGAGCCATTGCTCTGCGTCGGTGAGGATTTCGCGCGGACCGACGTGGCGGTGGCTGAGGTGTAGCGTGGGCGCCCTCGTCCCTGCGTCACGGCGTTCGACTCCCGGCAGCCGAGCCACGCGCGATGGCGCCACGAGCGAGCCGCTCGCACTCGTCGTGGCCCATCACGCGCGTTCCCGCACCAACATCACATGATCATGCGCCGCGCGAGCGATTGACTACGCGGCGAGCTTGTCGGTCACCGCGCCCACGGCCGCGACGAGCGGCGGAGTGTGAGGTGCCGTCGAAAGCTCAGGCGATACGGGCGCTCCTCCGCCAGAGGCAAACGACCGAATGCGCATCGCCTTGCGCCACTCGGCTGCCCGCGCCGGCTCGGCACGCAGCTCGGGTTCAACTAGCGCGTCGAGCAGGCGCACCAGCGCGCCGCCGCGCTGCGATTCGGCGGCCAGCCCCCGGGTGGCGGCGACGCGTCCCTGTTCCTCGCGGGCGCGGGTGTCGATGAGAGCGACGAGTTGTTCCGCCGCGGTGCGCAAGCGCGCGGCGAAGTCCCTGGGAAGTCCGGCGGCGACGAAGGCCGCCGAGTGTTCGTCGACGGCGTTGGCGAATGACTGCGCCGCGACGACCAGTGCCTCGACGTCGCGCGTGTTCTTCGGCATGCGCATGACGGTGCGGAGTGCCGTCGCGCCGTTGCCGATGACGGGATAGACGGTGCGCGCCGCGAGCAGGGCGGGGCGCATCAAGTCGCGGCGCAGCGTGCGCGCGCGGTCACCGATGTGCACCGTGGACGAGCGGGTACGGCGAGTGAGCGAGTCCTGTGCGACGCCGTGTTCGCCCATCCGCGTGATGACGCCGTCCAGGTTGGCCAAGGGAGCGGCAATGGTCGGGTTGGCGGCCTCGGTGGTGAGCAGCTCGCGGACGCGGCGGAACATGCTGAGGTTGCGCTTCTGGGTGCCGTGCATGGTCTGGTTCCTCCAAGTCAGGTTGATGAGATCGTGGGTGAATGACCGGCGCGCGCACGTGATGTGATGCGCGATGCCGGTCGAGCGGTATGACGGACGAACGCGATCTGGAGCGAAGGGCGGAGCGCGTGGCATGCAGCACCTCATGGGGTGGGGAAATGCAACCGCCAGTGCGTCGTGCCCGGGCGGGTGAAACTCACGTCGGTAGTCTCCGCTGCATTGCGCGTCGACGTCGCTGACGCTGCACCTGTCGACTCAAACGCTGCGGGGCGTTTGTGTGTCACTGCAGCTGCTGTATGTGTTGCAGCAGGTGTCTTGCGGCGCGCCGACACTCGTCAGTGCGGCGATGTCGTGTCCCGATGCATTGCTCACGATCGCCGGCGAGACACGACAGCAGCCCGGTGTGACGCTGCAGGTCGTTGGTATATCAGTGCCATCCGCGTGTGCGGCGCTGCAGTCCGTCGGTATGGTGTTGCAGGCCGTCGAGAGACGGTTTCGCGGCAGCGGTACGGCGCTATGCCTCGCGTGAGCGCTATTGCAGCTGGCCGGTAGCGCGCTGCCAATCCTTGATACGGCGCTGCAGCTCGTCGGCGCGGCCCTGCGGGCGTCCGGTTGGTGGTGGCAGCGCGTCGGTGTGGCGCGGCAACTCGTCGGCGCCGCGCAGCAGCTCGCTGGTGCGGCGCTAACAGCGTCCGATTGGTCGTAGCAGCTCGTCGGTTCGTCGCTGCCACTCGTCGGTGCGACGCTGCAACGCCTCGGTTAGGCGCTGCCACTCGTCGGTGCGACGGAGCAACACGTCGGTTCGGCGCTGCAGCGCGTCGGGACGAACGTGCGGTCGATCGGCGCAGCGTGACGGCTGCTCGGTTGACCGCGGCGTTCGATCGGTTTGGGTCGTTCGCCCCTCTACTCTATAGTCCGCTTTGACACTGTTTCACTTGCTGTGTCGTATGTGGCCGGCGGTATGGGCGGGCAGCGATTCGGGGGCCGCGACGCACCTCCATATGGAGGCGAAGTTCATGCGACGAAACAACTTGCGCGACGACTACGAGCGCACGTTTCCGCGGGGGGACACACGGCGGGTCGTGGAGATTCGCTATTGGTCGGCCGCCGACATGGCGACGCGCGTGCGGCTCGCGGCGACTCCCTGGTGCGCACACTGACCGTGGAAGCGGCGCGCGAACCGAATTCGGCCGTCGTGAGATGGCTCGACGTCGCGACGTGCCGCGGTTCGCAATGCCATCACCGATGTTATAGACGTACCGTTGATTGTCGCGCGCACTTGGAGACCCGCCTCACAGAAGCGGTCTTGACCACTCGAACGATACGTATGTGCGCCTCGCCCAATGCTCTGTGCTCTCGTAGAGCGCGACACACTCGCCGCAGGCAGCCCGCGTTCAATGCACTGTTCGCGCTCATGGCGTGGTCTTTCCTCACCCTTGCACCGACTCCATTCAGCAACGCACTCCACGCACAGGAGCCACGCCGCGCAGTCAAGATCGTATCCACAAGGTCACTGCAGCTGATCCCCCTCGACACAGTCCGTCCGAAGTCGACACTGCGGTTGTCCGACGACTCGCTGGAGTTCGGGCGCGTCGGGAGCGGCTGCTTCTTCGAGAACGGTGACGCAGTCGCCCTGAGCACCGCGCCGCCCCGCCTCATCGTGCTGCACGCTGGGAGCGTGCCCGCGTATCGGCTGATCGGAAAGCGAGGGAACGGTCCCGGCGAGTTTCAACAACCATGGACCGTCGAGTGCTTCGGGCGTGATTCCGTTTCCGTTCTCGAGCCATTTCGCATCACTGAGGGCGACCTCGGCGGCCAGTTGCGCTCTCGCGCCATCAACGCGTCCGACGGTGCGAGCTGGTGGGATCCGATCGCTCGCGTGTCGGACGGCACCTTCCTCATGCGCAGCCGGGCGAAGGGTGGCCAGGGATCCAGCAGCACCTTTCGAGATACGGTCGATCTTGTCGTTGGCGCTTCACGACAATCGGGCGTGATGGAGTTGCGGCGTCTCCTTCGATCGCCGGCCGGCGAGTATGTGCGCGTCTACGCTGGCGGCGGGACGACGACCGCCATACATCCATTTGGTCGTAGCCTTATCGTCGCCGCGATCGACGATGTGGCCTACGTCATGGACACGGGCACCAGCGACTTGATTGTGCTCTCGCTTGTCCGAGGGAGGACGAGGCGGGTTCGCTTCGAGTCGGTAGGGCGCAGCGTCACACGCAGCGCACGCGACCTTCACGAGTCGCGGCGCCGCGCCGCTGCTCGAAGTCCCGCCGAGCGGCAACTCGCAGAAGAACTGCTCGCCCGTACCGTGATACCGGCTCGTGCGCCCCTGTTTGATCGCATCGTGGCGACTCGCGGGGGCGGCGTGTGGTTGCGCGAGTTCGTCTTCGAGGGGGATTCGGCGGCCACCTGGTTGCAGCTCGATTCGGTCATGAAACCGGTGCGGCGCTGGCGACTGCCGACGACGGCGCGCCTGCTGGCCGCGACGCAGACGCATGCGCTGCTGGTGAACGCCGGAGACGACGGGACAGAGATCAGCGTGTCCGAGCTGCCGGCCGCGCGTGCATCAAGAATGGATCGGCGATAGGGAGACATCGGGAAATGTGGCGAGCGTCGTTCAAGGACGTTCAAGGACTCTGACCCCTTGAAACTGGTTTCAAGGACTCTGACCCCTTGAAACCGACCCCTTGAAACCTCCGCCCCTTCTGCAATTCCCCGCCCGGCTGTCAATTCGTCGCCCATGTCCTCCCCCTCTCGCGACGCAGCGTCCGTCGCCCCCGCCCCCCGCTGGTCCCCCGCTTACACCGTCGTCCTCCTCTGCTTCGCCGCCGTCTTCATCTCGTACATCGACCGCACCAACATCTCGGTGGCGGCGATCGCGATGCAGGAGGAGTTTGCGTGGAGCGAGACGACCAAGGGCTTCGTCCTCTCGTCGTTCTTCGTGGGCTACATCCTGCTGCAGGTGGTGAGCGCGGGACTCGCCAACAAGTATGGCGGCAAGCTCCTGTTAGGGGTGGCGGTGATCTGGTGGTCGGCGTTCACGATGCTCACGCCGATCGCGGCTTCGCTCGGGCTGGTCACGCTCATCGGTGCGCGCATTGCGCTGGGGCTCGGCGAAGCGGCGGTCTTTCCGGCGTGCATCAACATGGTGGGGCGCTGGGTCCCCACTGCGCAGCGGTCGCGCGCGGTGGCGCTCTTCTCCAGCGGGCTCTCGATCGGGACGGTCTTTTCGCTCCCGGTGACCGGGTGGCTGGTGCGCGAGTACGGCTGGCCCGTCCCGTTTTATGCCTTTGGACTGGTGGGCATCGTCTGGGCGGCGGTCTGGTTCAGCAAGGTGAGCGCCGGGCGCGGCATCCCCGAGGAGACGACCACCGCATCGCGCACGATCCCGTGGGGGCGTATCCTGCGCACGCCGGCGGTGTGGGCGATCATCGTCAATCACTTCTGCAACAACTGGTCGTTGTACGTCCTGCTCGCCTGGCTCCCGTCGTACTTCAAGGCGACGTTCAACGTCTCGCTGGCAAGCGCCGGCCTTCTCTCGGCGGCCCCGCCGCTGGCGTCGTTCCTGATGGCCAACTTTGCCGGGAGCGCCGCCGATCGCCTCATGCGACAGGGGCGCAGCGCGACCTACGTGCGCAAGCTGATGCAGGGGGTCGGGCTCTTTGGCTGCGCCGCCTTCCTGCTCATGGTCCCGCTGGCGGCGTCGCCGGGGATGGGGGTCTTCTTGATGTCGAGCGCGTCGGGGTGCCTGGGGTGCTGTCTGGCCGGCTTTGGCGCCAACTCGTTCGACATCGCCCCTCGTTATGCAGACGTGATCTGGGGGATCAGCAACACCTTCGCCACCATCCCCGGGATCATCGGCGTGGCGGTGACGGGGTGGCTGGTGCAACGCTCGGGGAGCTACACCACGGCCTTCGTGGTGACGGCGGCGATCGCGGCGCTGGGGGGGGCGGTCTTCATGGTCATCGGGTCGGGGGAGCGGAAAATCGAATAGCGAGCCCGCCTTGGCGGCGTTTCGAGCACCCCACATCCGCGCCTCCCCCCTTGCGATAACCCCACGCCCCGTACGAGGATGCGAGCGGCGCGCGCCCCCAGCTGGCGCGCGGTACCGCTCCCCGTCGTCCTCGCCGCATGCCGCCGCTCCACCACCGCCTGGCCCTCGTCACCACCCACCCCATCGAGATCGTCGACCTCACGGACAAGGTGCGACACTGGGTGCGAGAGAGCGGCGTACGCGACGGCCTGCTGACGGTGATGTCGCCGCACACCACGGCCCGCATCACGCTCAACGAGCGGGAGACGGAACTGCAGCGCGACATGGTGCGCTTTCTGGAATGGCTGGCGCCGAGCGACGCCGAGTACGGGCACAACAAGGCGCCGGTGGACGATCGCCTCAACGCACATTCGCATCTCCTCGGCCTCTTCATGAATGCGTCGGAGTCGATCCCCGTCGCCGATGGCGAACTGGTGATCGGCGGATGGCAGTCGCTCTTCTTCATCGAGCTGGATGGCCCGCGCGAACGGCGCGAGGTGCACTTGCACCTGATGCGCGCGGAGTGAGGCGATGACGCGCGACGACATCACGGCCTTCTTTGCCCGGCGCGACGAACTGAATCTCGAGGACTACCTCGAGCTCGACTTCACCTTCGAGTGTGTCGGCGACCCACGCGCGGCGGCGGCGCACCTGGCGAGCGAACAGTCGACGGCGCAGTGGAAGCGCGTGGGGATCTCCGAAGACTTCCGCCCGCGCTTTGCCGCCAAGGTGCTGGAGCTGGAGTCGACGCCACGCCCGCACGGCTTCTCCATTCCGCTCGCGGTCAAGCTGTCGGGGCCTGTGCATGCGTGTCGCGTCACGATCGCGCACCCGCACGGCAACTTCGGCGCGAAGTTTCCCAACCTCATGACCGCGGTGATGGGCGAAGGGATCTTCTTTGTCCCTGGCATTCCACTCATCCGACTCGAGGACATTCGATTCCCCGCGTCGTACCTCGCGCAGTTCGAGGGGCCGCAGTTTGGCGTGGCGGGAGTTCGTGAGCAGCTGCACGCCTATGGTCGGCCGATCTTCCTTGGCGTCATCAAGCCAAACATCGGACTGCCGCCCGAGCCCTTTGCGGCGCTGGGCTACGAGGGGTGGCTCGGTGGGCTCGACATCGCCAAGGACGACGAAATGCTCGCGGACGTGCCGTGGTCGCCGCTGGCCGAACGCGCGGCGTTGTTAGGCGAAGCACGCCGACGTGCCGAACGTGAGACGGGGGTGCCCAAGATCTATCTCGCCAATATCACCGACGAGGTGGATCGCCTGGCCGAATTGCACGACGTGGCGGTGGCAGCCGGGGCCAATGCGCTCCTGCTGAACGCACTCCCCGTGGGGCTGAGCGGGTTGCGACTGCTGCGCCGGCATGCACGCGTTCCGATTGTGACGCACTTCCCCTTCATCGCGGCCTTCAGCCGACTGGCGGCGCACGGCGTACACTCGCGCGTCTTCACGCGGCTGCAACGCCTGGCGGGGGCCGACATCATCATCATGCCGGGCTTTGGCCACCGCATGATGACCCCCGAGCGCGAGGTGCTGGAGAACGTGCGCGCCTGCCTCGAACCGATGGCGTCGATTCGCCCCGCACTCCCCGTTCCCGGCGGGAGCGACTCGGCGGTGACGCTCGAAGGGGTGTACCGCCGGCTGGGGACGGTGGATTTCGGTTTCGTCCCGGGGCGCGGGGTATTCGGACACCCAATGGGGCCGGCGGCCGGCGCTGCTAGCGTGCGCCAGGCGTGGGACGCGATCGCCGGCGGGGTGTCCCTCGACACGCACGCCGAGGGGCAGGAAGCGCTGCGAGCAGCGTTGACGGCGTTCGGGGGGAAGCCCTAGCGCTCGTTAGGGCGCGCGGCTGGTCACCCTCCTCGCGCCCTCACGGTCAACCGGAACGGTCAACGCGCCACCGACTCCGCCGCGAGCCGCAACAGCGCGCGGGCGACAGCCGAGCGCCCCTGCTGGGTGATGGAGCCAGCAATGGTCAGGTCGCGCGAGGGGATGTGGAACGAGAAGGTGTTCCAGAAGCCCGTGTGCCCCCACGCCACGTCACCGCCGACGTCCATGCGGTAGATGCCAAACGCGTACGCGCGGTCGCCGGTGATCCCGGTGGGGAGCGTGGTCATGGTGGCGATGGTCGTCGGCTTGGCATAGACGCCACCGGTGAAGAGCGCGCGCGTGAAGCGCGCCATGTCGCCGGTGGTGGCGGCCAGGCCGCCGCCGCCATAGAGATCAAACGACGGATCGATCCCGCGCGTGTCGGTGGAGTCGAGGTACTGGTGCGCGAGGTCGATGGTGCTGGCGGGGCGCGGTTCGAGCGTTTCCAGCCAGGTGGCGCGCAGGCCTAACGCATCGAAGTTGAGCAACGAGCGGAATGCCTCGGCCAACCCCTTGCCGCTCAAGCGCTCGATGACCTGGCCCAGCAGGATGTAGCCGGTGTCGGTGTAGTGGTACCCGGCGCCCGGCGCGTTGTACGGCGCCCCCCACGCCACCGCCGAATCGACCTGCTCGGCACGCGTCCAGCGATGCGTGGGATCGCGGAAGATGATGGGGGCAAAGTGCGGATCCATCGCGTAGTCGTACAATCCGCCCGTGTGCGACAGCAGGTGGGCGATGGTGATGCGCTCGAGGTCATAGCCGTCGCGGCGAAGCGACGCGAGATCCTCGGCCGGCACGTGGCGCGTGATGGGGTCAGAGAGGGAGAGCTTTCCCATCTCCACCAGCCGGAGAATTGCTGCGGCCGTGTAGGTCTTGGTGTTGCTGGCAATGCGCGTGGGGTGCGACGCGGTGAGGTTCGCGCCGGTCGCGCGGTCGGCGACGCCGGCCGCACCGTGCCAGTCGAGGCAGAGGCGCGGGGCGACGACGCTGAGCGCGATGCCAGGGACTTCGGGATTGCTACGCACGAGCGAATCGACGATCGCCTGCAGGCGCTGCGCGGTGCGGCGCGTCGCGTCGCTCGGTGTACAGGCGGGCGACTTCTGCGCCGACGCGAGGTTGGCGACGCTGATTGAGAGAATGGCGAGCGCGGAGAATAGGCGCATGGCGCGGTTCGTTGGGGTCACGAGTGAAAGAGCCTAACGCTTCACACCGCTGGAATCGCCCTGCATCCAGACGCACAATGTCGTGCCGCAGCGCTTGATGGTCACCACGCTCCCTTCCTGTTCACGAAGGGCGCTGCGCATGATGAACGACGTGTCCGACGCCGGTTCGAGCACCAGGTCGTTCCCCTGGTATCGCGTGACCAGCGTGTCTCCTCGCAGCGCGACGCGCATCACGGCGGCGCGCGTGTCGTAGTCGCCGACCACTTCGCGCAGCCGCTCGGGTGAGGCGCGATATCCCGAGGGCGCCACCGGCTTGGCTGCGGGTGCGACCGCGTAGGGGACGGTGGGGGCGCCGAGCAGGTGCTTCACGATGTTCTGCAGGAGCTGCACCTTGCCGTAGTCGATGTCGTTGAAGACGATGGCGATCCCGATCTTCTGCTGCGGGAGCATGACGAAGAGCGATCCCATGGAGATCACGCTCCCTCCCTTCATCACCATCGGCGCGCCGCCCATGTCGTGCACTTCCCAGCCGAGCGCGTAGGTGGTGGGGCCACCCAACTCCGACTCGGCGGGCTGCTGCGCGCGCAGCATCTCGGCGACGCCAGCGGCGGAGAGGACCTGCTTGCCGTCAGGTGCACGTCCGCCGTTGAGGATGGCGCGCAGGTAGGTGCCGACGTCGCGCGAGGTGGAGAGGATCATCCCCGAGCCGGTATGGGCGCGCCCGAGCGAGGCGGGGCGGGGGAGCGGCTTGCCGTCCACCGACTCGCGATAGCCCTGCACCATCCCGCGCGATGGTCCTTCCCAGAATCGCCCGGTGCTGTGCCGCATTCCCAGCGGGGCAAAGATGTGCGCGGCGATGTAGTCCTCGTACGACTGTCCGGAGACATCCTGCACCACTAGCGAGGCGAGCGAGAAGCCGCGATTGGAGTAGGTGTACCCCTTGCCGGGGGCGAAGTCGAGGCGACGGGGGAGCATGTCGAGGCGCGCGAGGTCCTCGAGCGCGGTGGTGGCGGTGTCGAGCACGTCGAACGGATCGCCCGAGAAGCCGGCGGGGATGCCGCCCACGTTGGTCAGCAGGTGCCTAACGGTGATGCTGGTGAAGCGCGGATCGACCGGCGTGGCCGTCGCCACCTGTCGTCCGGCGGCGGTGGGGGCGCCGAGCAGGGCGACGTAGCGCGTGATGCTGGAGTCGAGAGCGACCCTGCCCGAATCCGCCAGCTGCATGATGGCGAAGGCGGTGAAGGTCTTGCTGGTGGAGCCGATGACGACCGGGGTGGAGTCGGTCATCGGGCGTTGCTGCTCGAGATTGGCGAAGCCGTAGCCGTTGCTGTGGATCACCGAATCGTTGCGCACGATGGTGATTGCCATCCCGGGGACCTTGCCGTCGCGCATGCTCTCGTCGACCAGGGAGTCGATGGCCGCGAGGTGCGGGGCGGGGGGCGAGGGCGGTGCGGGCGGAGGGGTCTCCTTGCCGCTGCAGGCGGTCAGGCCGACGAGCGAGAGGGCCAGCGAGGTAGCGCAACGGACGAATGCGCGCGAGCGTGGCGAGACTCGCGACGGGGCGATGACCATGGGGTGTCTGATGCTGGCGGGAGTGGCGCGAACGAGAGCGTGTGGAGGATGGAGAACTTCGTGCGCTGACGGGGGATGGCAAGGGGGAGGCGGCATCGGGGGGCGAGGGACGGGCGACTGGTGCGGGCGGCTCAATCAGCGGACATTCCCCGATCGCGAGCGTCGTTGGCGCGAACAGTCACCGTGAGGGGGAAGGGAAATGACGTGGTGGATGGGCGCTGTGCTGGGACGAGGACGCTTGGGAGGGCGAGCGATCGTGCTGCTGATCGCCGTCGTGCAGCTGGCGGCAATGCCCTCGATGGCCTCGTCGCAACAGGGAGAGCAGGCGGGGCGCGTGTGGGTCAACTCGCGCTCGGGGGTCTACCACTGCCCGGGGACCACGTACTACGGGAAGACGACGCGCGGCTTCTACCTGCCCGAAGCGGCGGCGCGGGATAGCGGGTATCGCGCGAACGGCGGGCGCGCGTGCGCGGCCGATTCGCCGGCGCCTCGCGATCAGAAGCGCGATGAATCGCAGGATTCGGTGCGCACGTCGCTGCTCGGGCCATTGGCAAGCGACGGAGACCGCGGGCCCGCCGCGCCGGTTGGTGCGACGGACGATTGCACGGTTGCGCGCATCGTCGATGGTGACACCATTGAGTGCGCGGACCTGGGGAAGGTGCGACTCATAGGAGTCAGCGCACCGGAGTCGCACCAACGCCCGTTCGGTCCCGCATCGACTGCCGCGCTCATCGCCATGCTCCCCGTCGGTGCGAAGATTCAACTCGAGAATGACACGGGGCGTCAGGATCCGTTTCGGCGACGGCTTTCGTACCTCTGGTATCAGGGTGCCATGATAAACTGGCGCCTCGCGCGCGAAGGGTGGGCGATCGCGCGCCGCTATCCTCCCGATGTGCGATGGGCAACGGTGCTCGACTCCGCGCAGGCGCGCGCCGAGCGTGGGAAGGTGGGGCTGTGGAAGATGGAGGGCTTTCGCTGCCTGCCGATGGTGCGACGCGACGCGGCGTGCTGACGGCGCGACCGCGAGACGCGCACTCGCGCCGCGTATCGCCCGGCGTGAGCTCGCCGAACCCGCTATCCTCCACGCATGCGGCACATCGTGGTCATCGGCGCAGGGGCAGCGGGGAGCATGGCCGCCATTTTTGCGGCACGCGGCGGGGCGCGCACCACCCTGCTCGAGCGCACGCGCGACGGCGGGCGCAAGATCCTCATCAGCGGGGGCGGCAGGTGCAACGTCCTCCCGACCACCGTCGACGAGTCGCGCTTTGTCACCGACTCGTCGGCCAACACGCTGCGTAAGATGGTGCGCAGTTGGCCGCTCGACGCGCAGGTACGCTTCTTCGAAGACGAACTCGGCGTCCCGCTGGTCGAGGAGGTCGAGTCGCTCAAACGCTTTCCTGCCTCGCACAAGGCGCGTGACGTGCGCGATGCGCTGCTCGCGCAGGCGCAACGCGACGGGGCCACGCTGCGCTTCGACACGCTCGTCACGGGAATCGCGCCACACAGCGGTGGGTGGCGCGTGTCGATCGACGGCGCCGCGCCCATCGACGCCGAAGCGGTCATCATTGCCACCGGTGGGCTGAGCGTCCCGCTCACCGGGAGCGATGGGCTGGGCCTGCGCGTCCTGCGCGAGTTGGGGCATGCCATGCACCCGACGTATCCAGCGCTCACGCCCATCACCGCGGACGATGCCGCCTTCGCCTCGCTGAGCGGCGTCTCGCTCACCGTGACGCTCACCGCGCGCGATGCGGTGCGCCAAGCCACATGGCGGGGCGGCTTTCTCTTCACGCACCACGGTTACAGCGGTCCGGCGCCGCTCAACGTGTCGCACGTGGTGGCACGCTCACGACTCGAGGGCGACCGCAGCGCTCGACTCACCGCGCAGTGGACCGCGCTAGGTGACAAGGAATGGGAGGACGCGTTGCGCCCGCAGGGGGCGCGCACGGTGGCCGGGGCGCTGCGCCAGGAGATGCCCGAACGGTTGGCGCAGGTGCTCATTGCCGCCGCCAACGTCGATCCCGCGCGCACGCTGGCTGAGTTGCGGCGCGACGAACGATTGCGGCTGGTGGAGATGCTGGTGCGCGGGACGTTGCCGTGGACAGGCGACGAAGGCTACAAGAAGGCAGAGGTCACCGGCGGCGGGCTGGACCTTGCCGAGGTGAATCCACGCACGATGGAGAGCCGCCGGCACCCCGGGTTGTTTGTCTGCGGCGAAGTGCTGGACGCGTTTGGGCCAATTGGCGGGTACAACTTCCTGTGGGCGTGGTCGACGGGACGGGCGGCGGGGATTGGCGCTGCCGGTGCGTGATGTCGGCCGTGGCCCTATGGCGCGAATGCCAAGCACATCCTAGCGTCGCAAAACAGCACGCCGCATGGCGTGACCTCTCGCGTCAGCGCTCTCCTCATTCCTCTTCCGGATCGCCATGCGCCAACCGCTCGTCGTTGCGCTGCTCGTCGCATGTGGTGCGCTGCCGCTGCAGCTGACGGCGCAGGATTCGACGCGGACTGAACCCAAACTCTGCTATCGCGGCCGCCCGGTCCCGCAGTGCCGCCGCTTTGTGATTACCGAGCTGGGGTACTACGCGCGCGCCGCCGGTAGCGTCTTCTCCTATACCGAGCGCTACACGGGCCCCAACGGAGAGCCGGTGGAGTACTCGTTCGCCGAGAACGACATGTCGAGCCAGCTCACGTGGGAAGTCGGGATGATGGCCAATCGTGGCCCGCATACCGCACTCGGCGCCACCCTCCTGCTAGGGGTGGGCGATGGCGGCGGCGACGTTGGCCTAAAAGGGCGCTACAGGCGATGGCTGGGAGCTGACGGCGTCGCGCTCGACGTGGGGGCTGGCGTCATTCGCGGGTCGTTGAACGGACCGCGAGGGACC
Source organism: uncultured Gemmatimonadaceae bacterium (assembly GCA_964560345.1). Classification (GTDB taxonomy): domain Bacteria; phylum Gemmatimonadota; class Gemmatimonadetes; order Gemmatimonadales; family Gemmatimonadaceae; genus SCN-70-22. The sequence goes on along the minus strand of CAZLLP010000012.1, from coordinate 43,490 downwards.
GGCGCCGGGGGTGGGCTCACGGCTGACGTGGCGCTCAACGCCGCCGACTACGGAGCGATCGTCGTGCGCGCGGACATGCTGCGCGCCAAGGGGCGCACCGCCTCGGCGCTCTACGGCGGCGTGCGCCTGGGCTCCAGGCCGGCGCTGCTGGGGACCGGGGCGCTGGCGGTGGGATTTGTCTTCCTGCTCATGGCCTTCGCCCGCGGCGACTAGGAACCGAACCGCTCGCGACCGTGCTCGAGCTGATACTCGCACTGCTCATCGCACGGTCGCGAGCGCCCGGCTACTCCTGTCGCAAGGCGAGCGTCGGTGGTACGGCGGCCGCGCGCCGCGCCGGGAGGTAGCTGGCGAGGAGGGCCGTTGTGGCGAGCAGCACCGCCACCGCCACGAACGTCAATGCGTCCGATGGTGAGACGTCGAACAGGAAGGTGCGCATGACCCGGGTGGCGCCGAGGGCAAGCGCGAGCCCGATCGCCATCCCGATGCCGACCAGTCGCATCCCGTCACCCACCACCAGCCGCAGGACGTCGGCGCGCTGCGCGCCTAACGCCATGCGCACGCCGATCTCGCGGATGCGCTGCGTGACCGAGTAGGCGATGATGCCGTAGAGCCCCACTGCCGCCAGGAGCAATCCGACCATGCCGAGGGCCCCCGTGACTCCAGCGGCGACGCGCTGCGGAAGCAGGACGACGCTGGTGGCTTGCCGCAGCGTCTGTGTGGTGGGGAGCGGGATGCTCCCGTCGATCTGCCGCACCACGTCGCGCAGCGCCGGCATCACCTGCGCGGCGTCGCCACGCGTGCGAACCAGGATGTTCTGCGAGGAACTCCAGCGTTGGGCCGCGGGGAGGTAGAGATAGGGCTTGGCATCCTCGGTGAGCGTCGAGTACTTGGCGTCGCGTGCCATCCCCACGATCGTCACCACCGTGCTGTCGATGCGGAACGTCTTCCCCACGGCATCGCCAGCGCCGAAGAACTCGCGGGCGAAGGTCTGGTTAACGACCGCCACGTGTGCGGCGCTCGCGTTGTCCGTTGGCTGCAGTCCTCGGCCGGACAGCAGCGGGATGCGCGTCACCTTGAAGTAGTCGGGGTCGACGGCGGCGAACGAGATGGGAGTGCCACGCCCGTCTGGGCGACGCGGATCGCGATAGCCGTCGACGGAGATGTCGATTCCCATGTCGCTCATCGAGAGCGGGAGGATGCGTGTGGACGACACCACCTCGACGCCGGGGAGGACCTGCAGCCGCTCCTTCAGCAATCGATAGAACTCGCGCGCCTTGGTCTCGTCGTAGCCGTAGGTCTGCGCGTCGAAGGATGCCACGGCGACATTGTCGACGTCCATTCCAGGGTCCACGCGTTCCCCACGGTCCAATGCGCGCAGGAACAGCCCCGCCGTCACCAGCAGCAGCGACGAGAAGGCCACCTGCCCGACGATCAGGACGCTGCGCGAGCGCGAACGCCGACTCCCGCTCCCCGCCGTGTCGGAACGCAACGGATCGTTGAGGTCGAGACGCGAGGCCTGCAGCGCCGGCGCCAGCCCGAAGACGATCCCGGTCACCAGTGCCACCAGGAGGGCGAACGCAAGGACGCGCGCGTCGGGCGCGAGGTCGAGGGCGATGGGGACTTCGGCGTGGAAGTCGATGCGCTCCAGAGCCCGCGTTCCTTGCGTGGCCAGTGCGATGCCGCCGGCCGCCCCAACCAGGAAGAGCAGGACGCTCTCGGTGAGCAGCTGTCGCACCAGGCGATTTCGCCCGGCCCCCAGCGCCAAGCGCACCGCCATCTCGCGACGGCGTCCGACCGCACGCGCCAGCAGCATCGCCGCGACGTTGACGCTGGCAATCATCAGCACCAGTCCGGCCGCCACGAGCAACAGCGCCATGAATCCGAACACCGCGGTCCCCGCCTCGGACGGCAGCCCTGACAAGCGCGCGAGCGTGACGCTGTTGTACTGCTTGAAGTCGGCATTCTCGGCGCCCGACGACACCATCTCACTCGTCAGGCGGGCGAGGTCGGTGCGCGCGACCTCGCGGGTGGTGCCGTCCTTCAGGCGACCAAAGGTCTGCAGCCACCCGGCGTTGGCGTTGGTCAGGTCACCGCCGCTACGCAGGAGCGGCTGCATCATCATCGGGACCCACAGCTCGGTCTTGAGCGGGGTGAAGACGCCGCGGAATCCCGGCGGCGCCACGCCAATCACCGTGAAGGGGTTGCCGTTGATGCGTATGGTGCGCCCCACGATCCCGCTGTCGCCGGCAAATCGCTCGCGCCACATGCCGTGCGCCATCACCACCACCGGGTGCGTGAGCGGCGTGCGATCTTCATCAGCGGCAAAGAAGCGGCCGAGTGCCGGCTTCACGCCCAGTACAGTGAAGTAGTTGCCACTGACGATGTTTCCGAGCGCGCTCACCGCTTCGGTGCCGGCGCTCATGGTGAGCGGCATCATCCCCCACGCCGCCACCCCCGACATGCTGCGGGTGTCATCGCGCAGCTTGAGATAGTACGGATACGACGCCGAGAGCGATCCGCCGCCGTTCTCACGCGTGCGCATGATGTCGACGAGTCGCGCGGGAGCGTCGGCGCCGGGAATGGGGCGCAGGACGATCGAGTTGGCGGCGCTGAAGATGGTGGTGACGGCCCCGGTCCCGACGGCAATGACGGTGACCGCCACGATCGTGAAGACTGGGCTCTTGCGCAGCATGCGGAGCGCGTAGCGCAGGTCCTGCGTTAGGCTGGCGAACATGAGGGGTGTCGGCCGGCAGAAGGGGGAGGAATCACACCGCCAGATTCGGCGGCGGCGTTGGCAGTGGCGCCGAGGCTTACCCTACCGCCCCTCCCCCGCCGTGGGTTTCAGGAGCTGGCAAACGCACTTCCCACCGATGGGTCAACAGGGATGAGCCGTGGCCCTAGCGGCCGGTGTCGCGAGCCGCGCATCGTTGTCGCTCCCCTCCGCCTCGCGGACCCCGGACGACCGATGAGCCACACCTCGCGACCACGATCATGAGCGCAGCGAGTGCCTTTCTGCAGGCGCGCGACTTTCTTCTCGAGCATCGCACCGATTACGACACCGCCTACGCCGGCTTTCGCTGGCCGGTGCTCGACCGGTTCAACTGGGCGCTCGACTATTTCGACGCGATGGCGCATGGCAACGACGCCCTCGCGCTATGGATCGTCGATGAGCACGGCGGCGATGTGCGCCTCACCTTCGAGGAGATGCGCGTGCGCTCGAACCGCGTCGCCAACTTCCTGCGGGACAAGGGGGTGCGCCGCGGCGACCGCGTCCTGATGATGCTCCCCAACGTCGCCCCGCTGTGGGAGATCACCCTGGCGACGATGAAGCTGGGGGCGGTGCTGAGCCCGGCGACGACGCTGCTGGCGCACGCCGACATCGAGGATCGCTTCGAGCGCGGCGCCGTGCGTCACGTCATCACCGACCCGGCTGGCACGGCGAAGTTTGCCACGTTCACCAACGAGTATACGCGCATCGTCTGCGGCGGCGCCGTGGAGGGGTGGACATCGTACGGTGACGCCGACACGGCGTCGCCCACCTTTCATCCGGATGGCCCGACGCAGGCGACCGATCCGCTCCTGCTCTACTTCACGTCGGGGACGACGGCCAAACCCAAGATTGTGATGCACACCCACCAGAGTTATCCGGTGGGGCACCTCTCGACGATGTACTGGATCGGGCTGCGCGCTGGCGACGTGCACTTCAACATCAGCTCACCAGGGTGGGCCAAGCACGCGTGGAGTTGCGTCTTTGCGCCGTGGAATGCGGGGGCGACGGTCTTCATCTACAACCAGGCACGCTTTGACGCGAAGAAGACACTCGACGTCCTGGTGCGCTGCGGTGTCACCACGCTCTGCGCCCCGCCCACGGTGTGGCGCATCCTCATCCTCGAACCGCTCGCCAGCTACAACGTGGCGCTTCGCGAGGTGATCAGCGCCGGCGAACCGCTCAACCCCGAGGTGATGGAACAGGTTCGCACCGCCTGGGGGCTCACCATTCGCGACGGCTACGGGCAGACCGAGACGACCTGTCAGGTGGGAAATTCGCCCGGGCAGGACGTGAAGTTCGGCTCGATGGGGCGAGCGATGCCGGGTTACCGCATCGCCCTCATCGATCATGACAAGCACATCGGCGACGATGGCGAAATCAGCATCGAGCTCAACCCACCCCCGTTAGGCCTCATGGCCGGCTACATCGACACCCCCGGCAAGAGCGACCAACTGCTCGGCGGTTCGCACTATCCCACGTCGGATGTGGCCCATCGCGACGCCGACGGCTACTTCTGGTACATCGGGCGCGACGACGACGTCTTCAAGAGTTCGGACTATCGCATCTCGCCGTTCGAGCTGGAGAGTGCGCTCATCGAACACGAGTTCGTGGCCGAGGCGGCGGTGGTCCCCAGCCCGGATGCGATTCGGCTGTCGGTGCCCAAGGCGTTCATCGCGCTCAAGCCAGGCGTCGATGCGTCGGATGAGACGGCGCGCGCGATCTTCGCCTTCTTGCGCGAGCGCCTGGCACCCTATGCGCGCATCCGGCGTCTCGAATTCGCCGAGTTGCCCAAGACGATCTCGGGAAAGATCCGTCGGGTGCAACTGCGTGCCGGGGAGATGGCGCGTGGCAACCCGACCGTGCCGCGCGACGGGGAGTACTGGGAATAGGGTGGGCTCCACTCAGACATTGCGGGCTCTCGCCCTGGAGGATCCGTGCGCCGATACAACGTTTTGCTCCTGACGGTGATGATCGCCTGCGCACCGCAGGGCGATCGCGCGCCTGCCGCGCCCACGCTGACACTCGCCGACTCCAGCGAGTTCATTGACCGACTCGGACGGGAACCGATGGTCGTGCAGCATCCGTCGGGGGCGATCTTCGTCGCAGGGTACGGCGACACGGTCCCGCACCTGTGGCGGTCGAATGACAACGGCCGCACCTGGGCCAGCGTGAATGTTGGCACGCGAGCTGATGGAGCCGTCGGCAACTCGGATGTGGAGCTGGCCGTGGGACCCGACAGCACGCTCTACTTCCTCAACATGAGCTTCGATCGCCAGAAGCTCGAGGGGACGCGCATCGACCTCGCCACGAGTCGCGATGGCGGGAGCACCTGGCAGTGGCAGCAACTCTCGGACACGCGCCTGGATGATCGTCCGTGGATCGACGTGTCGTCGGGCAATGCGGCCCACGCGATCTGGAACGACGGAGCGGGGGTATCGCATGTGCGGAGCACCGACGGCGGGCGCACGTGGACCGAGTTGCCCCGTATTCACCCCATGGGTGGGTCGAGCCACCTCGCAGTCGGTCCAAAGGGTGAGCTGGCGGTACGGGTAGTGCCGATCTCGGTGTCGGGCAATTCGTTCAATGCCGGGGAAGACTGGCTGTTCGTCTCCACCGACGGCGGTGAGACGTGGGTGAAGCACGCCTCGCCTGGCACGCGCGTGTGGCGCGCGATGCGCGATACGACGGTGAGCCCGCCGACGTGGAGCGAGGCACCGCAGCCGCGTTGGGTGGAGCCGGTTGCGTGGGACTCGACAGGGGCGCTCTACAGCCTGTGGGGACACGAGAACCGGGTGTGGCTCGCGCGCTCCCGCGACCGAGGGGCCACGTGGAGCACGTGGGAAGTGGCGCACGACTCAGCCGTCACCCACTTCCCGTATCTCATCGCCCGTGGTGACGGCCAGCTGGCCGCGAGCTGGTTTACCGGGACGGGGAACGCGATGGCCGCCTCGGTAGCCTACATCGAGACTGCCGGCGACGGCGCACCGCGCGTGGCACGTGCTGCGACCTTCCAACCCGAAGCCTTCCAGGCGGGGATGCCGCCTGACACCACGACATCACGCAGCGCCGCCGGTGAATACCTCGGCATGAGTTTCCTCGCCGACGGCAGTGTCGGCGTCGCCGTCCCCATCCAGCACTCCGCGGCCCAACGACAGGGCTTCGCTTTCCGCCGCTACGTGGTGCGGCGTTAGGCGGCCGTGCCAAGCGCAAACCGGGGGGCAGCGCGATGCGCCGCCCCCCGGTTTGTCATCCTGGTACGAGCTTCGTCAGGTCCCGCGCGTTCGCTACACCTTCTTGAGATCGAACGGCAGCTTGCGCACCCGCGTCCCGGTGAGGTCGTAGATGGCGTTGGTGAGCGCCGGCGTGAAGCCCGGCAGTCCCGGTTCGCCCGCACCGCCGGCCGCCTCGCCGTTGTCCATGATGTGGACCTCGATGGGCGGAATGTCGCGCAGGCGCGGGAGCGGATACTTGTCGAAGTTCTTGGCCACAGCCGAACCGTTGGCAAAGGTGACTTCGTGCGTGATCGCCGCGCCTAACGCCATCACGATGCTCCCCTCCACCTGCTGGCGAATCACGTCGGGGTTCACCGCGACGCCGCAGTCCATCACGGTCCACACCTTGTCGATGGAGATGCCGCCGGCCTTGGCCTTCGACACCTTCACCACGTGGGCCGCCCACGAGCTGAAGCAGTAGGTGAGCGACATCCCGTAGCCGTCGCCCGCCTTGCGCTGCTTCCACCCACTCACCGCCTCGAGCTTGTCGGCCAGGGCGTGCAGGCGCGGCGAATCGAAGTGCTGCCGGCGGAAGGCGATCGGGTCCATCTTGGCGGCCCGCGCCATCTCGTCCAGGAAGCTTTCGTAGGCGAAGGCGTTGGTCGACGAATAGACCGAGCGCCACCACATCACCGGCACCGGCGCCTGCAGCGGGATGTCGCCGATCATGTAATTGGGGATGGTCTCGAGGTAGGTCTCGGGGAGCCCCTCGGTCACGTTGTCGTTCGGCTTCTTGGGCGTGTCGCCCGGTTCCTGCTGGGCCAGGTTCTGCGCCGCCATCGTCAGTTCCATGGCGGAGATCTTTCCGTCCTTGAGCGCGCCGCGCACGTGATACATCGCCCCCGGACGGAACGGCCCGACCGCCAGGTCGTCCTCGCGCGTCCAGACCACCTGCACCGGTGCCTTCACGGCCTTCGAGACGAGTGCCGCCTCGAGCGGGAAGTCGGTGAACGCCTTTCGCCCGAATCCGCCCCCCAGGAAGGTCATGTTCACCTTCACCTTCTCCATCGGGAGCTTGAGCGCTCCCGCCAGGTGCCCGCGATTCCAGTCCGGGGCCTGCACCGGTCCCCAGATCTCGGCCGAACTGTCGGTGACGTGCGCCGTGCAGTTGATCGGCTCCATGCAGGCGTGCGCCTGGTACGGCGTCTCGTAGATGACGTCGACGGCCGGGGTGGCGCCTAACGCCGCTGCCGCATCACCCTTGGACTTGAAGCCGAGCGGCTTGCCGGCCAGCGACGACTTCATGGCAGTCGTGAGCGAGGCGCTGCTGACGTCGGGGATGCCGGTGTTGTCCCACTCGACCACCAGCGCGCGGCGCCCCTTGATGGCGGCCCACGTGCTGGTGGCGACCACGGCGACCCCTTCGCGCATCTTGCCGAAGATGTCGCGCTCGGTCTTGACCACGTGCTTGACTCCCGGCACCTGCAACGCCTTCGAGGCGTCGAAGCTCTTCACCTTCCCGACAAAACGCGGCGAGCGCTCCACGACCGCGTACAGCATCCCCGGCAGGCGCACATCGATCCCGAACTTGGCGGATCCGTTGACCTTGAGCGGGGTGTCCTGGCGCGGAACGGCCTTTCCGATGAGCGTCCAGTCCTTCCGGTCCTTGAGCGCCACGTCCTTGTTGGGCGTGAGCTTGGCGGCGTCCGCGACGAGGGCGCCATAGCCCAGCGTGCGCCCGCTGGCGGTGTGCGTGACCTGTACCATCGTCGCCTTGCAGCTGTCAGGCATCACGCCCCACTTGGCGGCCGCGGCACGCACCAGCATGTCGCGCGCGGTGGCGCCGGTCTTGAGGAGCTGCGTGATCCCGCCGCGTACCGTCGAGCTCCCGCCGGTGAGCTGGCTCCCGTACTTGGCCGGGTTCCCCTCGGCCACCACGATGCTGATAGCTGCAATGTCAACCTCGAGCTCCTCGGCCAGGATCTGCGGAACGACCGAGTACGCCCCCTGCCCCATCTCGGCGCGGTGCGACACGAGCGTGACCTTGCCCGCGGTATCGATCGAGACAAAGGCGTTGAGTTCGACGCCGGCGGCCGTCGCCGCCTCGGGGGTCATCACGCCGTTGGCGGCGGCCGTCGCGGCGGCGCTCCCCTGCGCCCGCGCCAGGCGCGGGACCACGAAGCCCAGCACCAGCGCGGTGCCGCCGGTGGCGAGGAAGGAGCGACGCGAGACCGGCGAGGACGCGTTAGGCGTCGCCGTGTCGTTGCTGCTGTCGGAGATGACGGCCGTGGTCGAGGCGCGCACCGCATCGTCCATGGGCGTGCGAACGGTCGGGCTCATGGCGCCTCCGAGGTGGTGAGGCGGCGTGCCGCCGTGTGGATCGCTGCCCGCATGCGCGGATACGTCCCGCAGCGGCAGAGGTTCGAGATCGCCGTGTCGATCTCGGCGTCGGTCGGATTGGGGGTGCGCGCGAGCAGCGTGGTGGCCGCCATCAGGAATCCGCTCTGGCAGTAGCCGCACTGGGGGACCTGGTGTTCGATCCAGGCCTCCTGCAGCGCCTTGCCACGCGCCTCGTGCTCGAGGTGCTCGATGGTGGTCACGGCGCCGTTCCCCACTTCCTGCAGGGGGCGCGTGCAGCTGCGCACCGCACGTCCATCGACGTGCACGGTGCAGGCACCGCAGCGCGCGATGCCGCAGCCGTACTTGGTGCCGGTGAGGCCGAGGTGGTCACGCAGCACCCAGAGGAGTGGCGTGTCCGGATCGGCGTCGACGTCGTGCGTCGTGCCGTTGACCGAAAGCTTGGTGTTCATGACGGCTGGGATGGAGTGACGACCAGCAGGAAGTGCACGAAGTGCGGGAGGTGCATGGATCCGACGTTGTGAATACGTCCGACGGGGAAGATGCGCTATGGCGTGCGACCGAGCGACTTGTCGCGGGCGGCCTTGAACTCGTTGCCGGCGCGCCATTCGGGCATCCTGGCCGCCTCGGCCACCCGATAGCCGATGGTGAGATAGAGGTGCAAGTCGTCCACGCCCCCTGACAGGTCCCACCCCGGCTTGATCTCGTCCTGCGGGGCGTGGTAGTCGTTGGCGGTGTACTCGTCGCGCTTCTGGCGCCCGAAGTCGGCCGGCTTGCCCACGTAGTCGATCCCCGCCTCGGCGTAGAACGCGGGCACACCCTGCTTGGCGAAGTTGAAGTGGTCGGAGCGGTAGTAGAACCCCTTCTCGGGCTCGGCGTCGGGCTTGAGGACACGTCCCTTTTCGGCGGCCGCGGCGCTGGCGTAGTCATCCAGCTCGGAGGCACCGAGTCCGATGACGACCAGGTCCTTGGTGGGGCCCCAGGTGTTGAGCCCGTCCATGTTGATGTTGGCGACCGTCTTGTTGAGCGGATAGAGCGGGGTGACCGAGTAGTACTGCGCCCCCAGCAGCCCCTGTTCCTCGGCGGTGACGGCGAGAAAGAGGATCGAGCGCTTTGGCGCGGTCGGCATGGCCTTGAAGGCCTTGGCCATGGCCAGGAGGCCGGCGGTCCCCGAGGCGTTGTCGAGCGCGCCGTTGTAGATCGAGTCGCCCTTGACCGGCGTTCCGACGCCGAAGTGATCCCAGTGCGCCGTGTAGACCACCACCTCGTCCTTGAGTGCGGGGTCGCTTCCGTCGAGCCTGGCCACCACGTTGCGCGAGTCGACCGTGCGCAGCGTGTTACGCAGCGTGACGTTGGCGGTGACGCCTAACGGGACGGGCTTGAACTCGCGCGTGGCGGCGCTGGCCTTGAGCGAGTCGAAGTTCTGTCCGGCCATCGTCAGCAGCGCCTTGGCCTGGTCGAGCGTGATCCACCCCTCGACGGCGGCGCGCGACATGTTCTTGTCGGGCGTGACGAGGTCGAACTGCTCCGACGTCTTCCCCTGTACCACGGTGAAGGGATAGCCCGCGCGTTCGGTCTCATGCACCAGGAGGACGCCGGCGGCCTTGTGCTTCTGTCCCTGCTCGTACTTGTAGGTCCAGCGGCCGTAGTAGGTCATGCGCGGCCCCCCAAACTGCGACGTGTCGGGGAGCGGCGGATCGTTCACCAGCATCACCAGCGTCTTGCCGGCGACATCCATCCCTTTGTAGTCGTCCCAGTTGAACTCGGGGGCTTCGGTGCCGTAGCCCACGAAGACGAGTTCGGAGTTGGCCAGCGATGCAGTGGGCTCGACGTGCTTGGTCCAGGCGACGTAGTCGTCGCGCCACTTGAGCGTGGTGGTCGCGCCGCCCTTGGAAAAGGTGAGCGCGGGCGTCCCCTGCACGGTGATGCCGACCAGCGGGACCTTCTGGATGTAGCTCCCGTCCGGATTGCCGGGGGCGAGCCCCATCGCCTTGAACTCCCCTTCGAGGTACGCGATGGTCTTGTCCTCGCCCAGCGAACCGGGGAGGCGCCCGAGCAGCGAGTCGGCCGAGAGGACGCGGATGTGCCGCATGAGCGTCGCCGTGTCGATGGCGGCGAGCGCTTGGGCTGGGACAGTGGCGGCGGTGGTTGCAGCGCCCGTCGCGGCACCCTTTTCACCCGAGGGCGAGCAGGCGAGCGTGCTGGCGATGAACGCGCCCGCGAGCGCAGTGGCGAGTCGGCGCGCGACGCGCCCGCTCGCGAGAGGGATGGAGTTGGTCATGGGGAGAATGATGTGGGCCGGGAAGCGCGCGGTCACGCCCCCCGGCCCACCAGGTACCCCGCACCCGCGCGTTCTCTCCGACGTCAGGGGGTGAGCGTCAGCAGGTTGCACAGCTCCGGCTTGGCGCCAAACGACAGGTTGTTGGTGTTGAGGAGCTGGCTCTCTTCTTCCAGTCGTTCCAGCAGCGTGCGCCGCGGCACCTCGGTGTTGCGCGTGGTACTGCCATGCTTCCCCGGCAGGGTGGAGAGCAGGGTGTGCAGCACCTTCCCCTTTCGCTTGCGGAAGCGCTCCCAGAGCAGTTTGCGCGGCGTGGCGTTGAGGCTTCCGTGGTGCCCCACCTTGTACACGTCCACGTCGGCCAGCAGCTCGCGGACTTCCTCTGCCTCCGGGGCATCCTGCAGCGCGTAGCTCCAGTTCTCGAGCTACGCGTCGCCGGGAAAAAGGAGCTTCTTCCCGAAGACCTCGAAGAGGAGGATGACGCTCGTGTTGTTCATCTGCGAGTCGAGCGAGCGAACGATCTCGAGGAGCTGCTGCCCGCGCATGCGATCGAGGCGATCGCGGAACCAGCGCCCTTCGATGGGAATCGGCTCGTCGGGCGAACGCTTGCGCGATTTGAAGCCGCTCCCCAGTCCGCCGCCGGCTGCGCGCAGTTTGCCTGCCGCGAGCAGGTGCCAAAACTGGTCCTCGTCGCGATCGACCTGCTTGCGAATCCCCTCCGTCTGCGTGAGGTCTGGAGGGCCGAGCACGCGCACCTTCACGCCGGGGAGGTGCGTTTCCAGTCCCGACGCCGCACCGTAGCGCAGGTAGCGCGACGTGGCGCCCTTGGCCTCACCCATGGCAATCAGGTTCTGGATCGCCGAGAGATTGGCGATGTTGTCCTGCCCCACGAAGGCGAGTTCCTTGCGAACGGTCGCGCTCATCCATGGGGGAGCCGTCGCGGCCAGGGCCGCGATTTGACCCGCCACCTCATGCATCGAGGCCAGGCTGGCGATGAAGCCCTTGCGGCTGCGACTGGAGATGCGCGTGGCCTTGGTCGCATCCTTGGCCGCATCGGGGTCTTCAGTCCACGGCTGCAACACCAGCTTGGGGCGCAGCGCCTTGATGATGTTCCCCGATTCGCCGGTGCGGCTGTCGGTGGCAAAGCCGCTGATATGATCGGCGTGGCGATGCGTGGCCACGACCGCCGTCAGCCGCCCATTCTCCCCGCCGCACACCTGCCGGATGTCCTCGGCGACCATCGGCATGTAGGTCGATGGCTTGGGTGCCTTGGTCGACTTGGACGGGAGCTCGGTGGTCCCGAAGTCGATGAGGACGTGGCGCTGCTTGCGCGCCGAGTAGATGAACGACAGCAGGAAGCAGTCGCCGAAGCCGACCTGGTACGAGCGGATCTCCAGCTTGATGGGTTGCTCAGCCAAGGCTCACCACCCTTCGGCAAAGGCACGGCGGGCGCCGATGGCGCGCAGCCGGTGCAGCGTCGACAGGCGTGAGGCGCGCAGGCGTGCGCCCGACTTGCCGGCCATGAGCAGCCCCTCGTCCCACAGATACTCGAGGCGCGCGCGCTGGGCGCTGCCAAAGACGTCGTTATGCACCCAGTACTTCACCTTCCCGTACTCATCGAAGATGAGGATGCCGCCGCCGTAGAGCGGGGTGAGGATCCCCTCGTCGTCGCCGTCGGCACTGGTGCTCCCCGCGTCATCGTGCGTGGCGTCGTGCATGTCTTCGTTAGGCGGGGCGATGCCGGCGGGCGATTCGCCGTCGGCCATCGCTTCGGCTTCAAGCTCGGCCAGTCGCTTGAGGTAGCCGGCGGGCGCCTTCACGCCGACGTCGATCAGCTCCTGCCGCGTGAGGCGGGCGACCTGGTAGTACTCGGCCACCGTTTCGCGCACCATGAAGCCGTCGATCCCCACCCGCACCGTGGGGCGCACGGAGAGCACCTGCGTGAACGCGCCGTCGCGCAGGTCGAGCTTTTCGCGATTGTCCCAGATGAAGCGGAAGACTTCGTCCTCGTCGCTGCGCATCGACTCGAAGCGCACGCGGTCGTAGCGCAGCCCGTCGGGGGGCGGGCTCCAGATCCCCGGTTGGTCCTTGCGGCGCGACGCCGGAGGAAAACCGTAGGCGACGAAGTTGGCGCGCATGTGGTCGCGCAGCTTGTAGCGCGAGTCGTCGGGGCGCACTTCGAGGTCGGCGGTGAGGGCGGCGGAGAGCGCGTCGCCAAACTGGAGGTGCACCGGCGGCATGTAGTCCAGTGCGCGAATCCACATCGTCACGAGGGTGTCGGCAATGTTGGCTCCCTCCTCGGCCACGCGCGCGAGTGGGAACTGTCGCTGGTTCGGGACGCCTGACGAGAGGATGCGTTCGGACCAAGCGTCGATGAAGCCGCGAATGACGGCGGCCACGAACAGCTCGCCGCGGCGATGGGGTTCGCGGAACTCAAAGCTGTCCTTGAGCGCCGGGTCGGGATCGATGGAGGCGCTGCGTCGTAGCGCACTGCCGCGCATCGACTCGATCTCGCGCCCCATTTCGTCGGCCAGGCCAAAGAGCGCGCTCTCGCGCAACGACTCGGCCTGCACCTCCATGCGGCTGATGAGCATCGCCTCCTTGCCCGTATGCGGGCGCAGGAGGTGCATCACCACTTCGGGCTGTGAAAAGACCGACAGCAGGGCGATGACGTCGGCAAAGCCTTCGTGAAAGGCTGCCTGGTCGGGGGTGGACGGATCGAGGTAGCGCGGGCGCAGCGCATCGATGAGCGCATGCGTGGTCTCGTGCACCACGATGTCGTGCGACAGGCAGGTGTAGATCGGCGCTCCCGACGCGCCGGTGAAATAGCCGAGCACCAGCCCTTCTTCTTTTGGTGTGTAGAAGGCGTTGGCGTCGTACATCCCGTGCGGCGCCACCTTGAGCTGGTGCGTGCGAAACGACCATCCCACGCGTCGCCCTAACGCAAACTCGAAGCGGGAGAGCGTGCGCATGACGAGGGCGTAGCTGTTCTGCGCGTGAAAGCGATAGTCGTCGACGATGGACGGATCGCCGCGCTGCCAGGCCTCGGGTTCGTCCTCGTAGCGGGCCGGGAGTTCGTGCACGCCGTGAAAGCGACGGCTGCTGGCATCGTAGTCGACGAGCTGCACGCGATAGCCCAGCGGACCGGGGCGCAGGTCTTCCGCGGGGACGGCGATGCGCGCCGTGACGATCTGTCCCTTGTGCCGCACCGCCGGGTCCTGCGCGATGACGGTCATGTAGCGCTGTGGCGGCGACGGTTCGTGGCGCGATGGAACGTCGCGCGACGCCGGCTTGGGGGGGCGAGTGGACTTGGTGCGTGCAGGCATGGCTGGCAGTGCGATGGCGGGGAGAGTCGAGCCCGTCACTCAAATGGTGACATCGCACGGCGAGCTGCAAGCTGGCTGAAGCGTGGGGGAACGAGTTCGTTCAGCGGTCGACGATGCTGGCACGAAGGGACGACGTCTTCCCGCACTGCGCCGCCGCTAGACCGGCGCCGCCACGCGTTCGGGCACCCCCAGGCACCCTCCTGCGTGACGACGCACGGTCGATCCCGCGACGCCTAACGTCAGTTGCGCTCCAGCGCCGTCACCGACTGCAGCGGGGCGCCGCCGGCGTTGGCTTCGAGCACGGCGATGCTGCGCACGCTGCGGCTCGGGAGGTTGAGCGTGTTGATGTCGAGCACGACGGTCTTGGTCCCCGCCGTGGTGAGGCGAATGCGCTGCGCCCCCGACGCGACTTCGACGTACTTCGACGGCTTGAGGAACTCGACCGTCGCGGCCTGCGGAGTGGCCGCGGCCAGGTCGGCGTTTGCCGCGGTGACGTAGACGTCGAGGTTGCCGGCGGCGGGGGCGACGTTGAGGATGCGCACGAAGGCCTTGTCGTTGGCCGGCGTCGCCGAGGTATCGGCAAAGATCACGAGCGAATCGGTGGTGGGGCGCTTGGCGAGCACGACCGAATACGCGCCGTTGTTGGCCAGCGTGCGGGCGGTGCTGGCGAGATCGGTGGCGCCGCCGGCGAGGCGTGCGGTGAAGGTGCGCGCCCCGGCGTCCAGCACGACGTTGTTGGACCAGTTGGCGCCGTAGGCCTGGCCAGCGCCGCGGGTGGTGCCGTCGGCGCGGAAGTCGATGGCGGCGCGCCCCTGCGAGGCATGGAGGAAGCGGACCTGGGCGACGCTTTCGGGACCGTCGGAATCGTCGCAGGCGGCCGCGAGCGACAGGGCGGCAACGGTGAGGAGGAGGCGGGGACGGAACGTATGAGCAACTCGCATGGCGGATTATCCTGGCGCTACGGTGAGGCGCCGCGCCGACCTTGGTGCGGCGTGGCGAGCGATAGGACGCGCCGTCATCGGGGTTATAGCACTTCGCCCCACGCCCCTCGGGAAAGCGTGCAGGGGGTGCTAGCATCCCACGTGTCAGACGTCGTACAGGGGGCGGGACGTGCTGCGTCCCCCGCACCGTGCCCCCCTCCGGAACCGCACCGCATTACACGATGGGAAGTCACGCCGCCTGGGAAGCGATCTACGCCGAGCACCGGCTCGAGCTGCTGCGCTACGTGCACCGCCTAACGCGCGATGTGCACCTGGCGGAGGACCTCGTGCAGGATGCCTTTCTCCGTTTGTGGCGCGAGTCGCGACCGGTCGACAACCCGCGCTCGTGGCTCTTTCGGGTGTGCACCAACCTGGTGCGCGACCAGTCGCGCCGGACGACCATTCGCGAGCGACACGCGGCGCAGCCCGATGACTCGCAGGCCGAATCGCCGGAAGACGAGTTCGAGCGGGCCGAATCGGTGCGCACGGTGCGCCTGGCCCTCGACCGCCTGATCCCGCGCGATCGCGAAGCGCTCCTGTTGCGCGAATCCGGCTTTCGCTACGCCGAGATCGCCGAGGTGATCGACGTGCGCGTCGCCATCGTCCCCACACTCATTGCCCGCGCACTCAAGCGCTTTCACAAGGCGTATCTCGAGGAGACCACCGATGCCACATCCTAGCGAGGCGGCGCTGATCGCCTTCGCCGACGACGAACTCGACGCCGGCGCGCGCGGCGAGGTCGCCGCACACGTGGAAGGGTGTGGGCTCTGCCGGCACGCCCTGCGCGACCTGCGCGACGCGATGGGGGCGCTCGCCGTCGAAACGGCGCTGGTCGACACCGCCGAACCCTCGTCGTGGCGTGCGGCCCCCGTCGTGCGTCCCCGTCCCGACGCACGACCGCTGTCGCTGGTTGGCGCGTCGCCGCGTGCGCCGGCCCCGTCGCGCCGGGCGATGCTCGTCATGCGCTGGGCGGCCACGCTGGCCATCTTCGTGGCCGGTGGCGCCGCGGCGATGACGGCCCCGCAGTGGATGCGCCTGTTACGCGGGCCCCAGCCGTCGGCCAGCGCCGGCGTCGCCGCCGCACCGGCTACCGTCGCTCCCACCGCGTTGCGCGCAACGGCATCGGCGGCGGTGTCGGTGCTCCCGGTGAACGGCGAGGCGACGGTGTCGCTCCTGGGGAACGCCAGCGTCGCCGACGCGCGCGTGATCGTGCGGGTGAGCGATCGCCGCGACGTGCAGGTGACGGTGACGACTCCCACGAGCACTGAACGCGTCCCGCGCTTCCTCACCGGCGATGGCCGGCTCGAGGTGCAGCTGGCGGGAGCGGGTTCGGTGGTCGAGGTCGACTTTCCATCGTCGTTGCGCGATGCGCGCGTCACGCACGACGGCCGCCCCGTGGTGACCGTGCGCGCTGGCGCGGTGCTCCCCGCCGAAGCGGCGACGACCGGCATCTCGCTCGTCGGTCAGCGCTAGCGCGAACTCGCATGCGGTCGGGACCCTTGTGCTGACCTTCGCGGTCGCCCTCGCCCTCGTGGCCGCGTCGCCCATGCGCGACGCGTCGCCACAGGCGCGCGCGACCGGCCAGGGGGGAGCGGTGCGCGATACCATGCCGCGCGTGGTGCTGGCCACGCGCGATGTGCGCAACGCGCGACGCGACTCCACCAGTCGCACACTCATGGGCGAGGTGCGTGGTCGCGTGATCGATGCCGGTGCCGACGTACCGCTCGCGTCCGCGTTGCTCACCATCGAAGGGAACGGCGAGTCGCGCTTTGCCACCTCGGCGCTGGACGGCGCCTTCTCGTTCTCGTCGATGGCGCCCGGGCGCTACACGCTCGTTGTCGCCCGCACCGCCTATCGTCCCACGCGCCTGGGGATCATCGTCCCCGAAGGGTCGGCGCTGGTGCTCGATGTGCAGCTCACGAGGCTCCCGGTACCGCTCGCCCCGGTGCTGGTGCAGGCCTCGCGCGACGACGAGCCGGCGCTGGCCCCGGGTTTCGAGGCGCCGGCCGCTCGGTATGCAGACGGGGCCAGCTCGAGCCGCGCGGCCACGCTGCTGGCGTCGCCCGGCGGGATGTCGAGCGCGATCCTCGGCGTGCTCCCCAGCCGGCGCCCCACCGAACCGGGGGGGAATCGCGACGGACGCACGCTGTTCATCTGGGGGGCCAAGGACGCCGGGGCGCGCGTCACCATCGACGGAGTGCCGTTAGGCGCGCCGTTGCACCTGGGGGGATTGCTCCCGGTGGTCGACGAGGACCTGATGGCGCCGGCGCGCATGTGGTCGGGCGGGGCACCAGCGCGCTACGACGGCGGTACCGACTACGTCCTCGACATGCGGGCGCGATCTGCCAACCCCGACTCGTTGCGCGTGTGGGGGACGTTCGACGTGCTCTCCGAACGATTGGGGGGTGAACTCCCGATCGGCCAACGCGGGAGCCTGCTGGCCGGCGCGCGACGCGTACACGACAATTCGCTGGCGCGTTTTGCCGGCGCCGATCCGGGCTATGGCTATGGCGATGGACTCGTCAGGCTGCAGTTGCGCCCCTCGGCCGGCCACGAGATTCGCGCGACGGCCTTTGTCACCAACGAGGCGCTCGAACTTCCGCGAGACCAGGGGCGCGACGAGGCGAGTTGGGGCAATCGCGCGGGGGCGCTCTCGTGGGAGCGCACGCGTCGCAATCATGGCACGCTCGTGCGCGCGGGGATCGCCGATGCGGTGATCGACCTCCCGCTCCTGACCCTGCGCGACGGCCACCTGCGCGCCGATGCGCGTCGCCTGACGCTGCTCGCCGAGCAGCGGTGGAGCGGCCAACGCGCGGTGACGGCGATCGGCGTGGAGGGAGAGCGCTTGCAGGTGCAACGCACCATCGATGGCGATTCGCTGGGCACCGACCTTCCGCCCGCCCCCATCACCACCCCGTGCCCGGCAACCGGGGTGTGCAACGTCATTCCGTCGACGGCACGGGTGAGCGGGACGACCGCGTCGCTGTATGCCGACCATCGCCGCCTGATCAACGCGTGGCTGCAGCTCGGGGTAGGGGTGCGCGGTGTCTTGGCCCCCGACCTGCTCGAGGGATCGCGGGGGGTGCTGCTTCCACGACTGGCGCTCGAGGCAACGCCAACGAGCGGGAGCACCGTACGGTTAGGGGTTGGGAGCTTTTCGCGCGCCGCCACGCTGTTCGACGAAGCGAATGGTGCCACCGTCCTCCCGTCGACCGGCCTGGCTGGCGCGAGCACGGCCGACGGCGCCTGGATGTCGCAGTCGACGGCCACCCAGCTCGAAATCGGCGCGTCGCAGCGCTGGAAGCATTCGCTCCTTGGCGTCGTGGGGTACTGGCAGCGTCCACAGCGCACCGGCATCGGGCAATCGTCGCTGCGCCATCGCGGCTTCGACGCCACGTGGCAGTATGCGCGCGGCGTGTCGTCGCTCACCGCGAGCTACTCGCGCGTGTCGCGCCAGATTCGCGGGTTTGATGCCGATTCGGCCGCCGAGGTGCTGACGACACGACTGGAGCAGGTCGCCTCGCTTGGTGCTGCCACCCGTGTGTGGAAACTGCACGGCGCCGTGTCGGCGTCGTATGCCCATGGGTTGTCATTCGCGTCGGTGGTGCTGGAGAGTCCCAATCGCACCAACTCGGGAACGCAGGCCAGCCCCGGCACTGGATCGAACGGGTTGGTGAACGGCGCGGGTTCGCAGACGCCCACCATTCCGCCGCAGCGTTCGTTCCTGCGGGTGGACGCGTCGGTGAGCGGACGGATCTGCGTTTCGGGAGCGCCCTGCCGCCTCGTGCTCGCGCCGTACGCGCGGGTGCTCAATGCGCTCGACCGGCGCGACGCGATCTTCTTCTACCGCGATTCGCCCGTGCGCAACGCCAACCGCCTGGGGTGGGTCCCCGCGCTGCTCTCGCTTGGCGTGCGCGTGGACCTGTCCCGCGATCGCTCGTGAGCCGCCCTCCAGAGCGTTTCGCCTAACGCGTCACCCCGCATGACGCGGGCGGGTCGTTGCGTGATGCGGGGTGAGGCAACGGCAGGCGGGCACGGGGGGAGCGCCATCGTGATGCGAATGCCTGCCGTCGCCGGCACCGTCACCAACGTCAGGGGATCACGACCACCGTGCGCTCGGCGATCACGGGGAGCGAGTACGACGCGTCGGTGTCCTTGATGCGTCGACCGCTGGCCCGAATCACCCCGATCCCCGGCTTGGGAAAGACGGTCGAGAAGCGGTGCGCGAGTCGATCGGTCCAGATCATCGTGCAGACCTGCGCCCCGGAGTGGCGATCGTAGGCGACGACCAGTGCCGAATCGCCGCGCTGCGTCAGCGTCCCGCCATCGCTCTGCCAGCAACCGTTCGCGCCGATCGTGTTAACGGTGATGTTGACGGTCTCGCCGGCGCGCACCGTGTCGCGCACCTCGATGACCTGAGCCGGAATGAGGAGGCGTTGCTCGTTGGCGCCGATGGGCGGGGTCCACGAGGCATTGCCGGTGCGGGCGCGCTCATTGAGCGACGCCGGGAGCAGCGATGCCGACTCGAGCTGCAGCGCGCCAACGGTGCGCGGCGCGTCGAATGCCGGGGCGCTTACCTCGGTGTCGCCGCACGCGGCGAGGGCGAGGAGGGAGCAGGCGAGCAGGGACCCGCCGAGTGGATGTATGGAACGCATGGTCGCGATGCGAAGTGAAGCGAGTGTGACGGAGCCGATGAGAAGCATAGGGCGCCGCCCCGCAATCGTGGGGGCGCATCGGTAAGACGCGCGGGACGGGACGGAGCTAGCAGGGCAGTCCCGTTCGCCAGCGTCGAAACACACGCCCTTTCGCCCTGGACCCTCAGGCGCGTCCCTCGGGCCGCCGACGCTACCGTCGATCGAAGGCGACGACCTTTCCGAACTCCATGCGCACCACGTGCCCGGCATGCTGCTCCATGCGCGGATCGTGGCTGGCGACGACGACGGCACGCCCGTGCTCGACCGCCTCGGCGTGCAGCAGGGCGATCACGTCTTCGCCGGCGCGCGCATCGAGGCTCCCGGTCGGTTCATCGGCAAGGATGATGGGGGGATCGTTGGCGAGGGCGCGCGCGAGGGCGACGCGCTGCTTCTCGCCACCGCTCAGCGTGCGCGGGCGGGCGTGGCATCGCGGGGCGAGCCCGACCCGTTCCGTGAGCTGCAACGCTCGCCGTGCCGACTCGGGACGTGCGACCCCCGCGAGATTGAGCGGAAGTTCGACGTTCTCCAGCACGTCGAGCGCATCGATGAGGTGAAAGGCCTGGAAGACGATCCCGACGTGCCGCAGGCGGAAGGCGGTCAACGCCGCCTGCGAGAGGGCGCCCAGCGCCGTGCCGTCGACCACCACGCGTCCCGCGGTTGGAGCCAGTATGCCGCCAATCAGCGAGAGCAGCGTGGTCTTACCGCTCCCGCTGGGACCCATGAGCACCGTGAGCGACCCGCGCGGAATGTCGAGCGTGACGTCGTCCACCGCGCGCACGATGACGCTTCCGCTGTCGCCGAAGTCGCGGTACACGCGCTGCAACTGGATGGCCGGCGCGACCGCATTCATGCGCGAAACAGCTCGGCGGGGTGAATGCGCGCCACGCGGCGCAGCGGGAGGAGCGCACCGACGGCTCCCAGCGCGACCACGGCGACGGCCACCACGCCTAACGCTGGCCATGGGATGGCGAGTGCCATCACGGGGACCAGGCGCACGGTGAGGGGGGCACAGATCGCATACGCCGTTGCCCCGAAGGCGAGCCCGCCCAGCACCGCCACCATCGCCTGCGTGACGATGAGGCGCGTGAGAAAGCCGTCAGCTGCACCGATGGCCTTCAGCACGGCGTAGGCTTCGCGCCGCTCGAGCATGGTGCCGTACAGCAGGAGCGTGAGGACGGCCAGTGCCACGGTACCGCCCAGCACCGCCACGGTCGCCAGGATGGGGAGGAGACCGCCGCGCAGCTCGTCCATGTTGGTCGTGGCGAACGTTTCCTGCGAGAAGACGTTGGTATGCGCGACGCGCCCCCGCAGCGAGTCGACCAGGGCGTCGGTGGCGGTGGACGGCGTCCCGCGCACGAGGAAGAAGCTCGCCACGTCGCGAAAACCGAGAAGGTCGCGGGCGTCATCGAGCGGGATGAAGGCGAGTTGCGTGAGGACGGCGTTGGTCCCGCGGCTCAGCCCCACCAGACGGAAGGGGCGTCCTTGCACCTGCAGCGTGTCGCCCACGTGTGCACCGTACCGCCGGGCGAGCGCGCGATCGAGAATCAGCTCGCCGCGCGCCAGCGTGTCGACGCCGTCCACGACATGCGGGCGACCGAGCGTGGACTGCGGTTCGATGCCGAGCACGATGGCGGTGGTGCGCTGCACTCCGATGTCGACCGTGGTGATGAGTCGCAGGATCGGCGACACCTCGGCGACGCCGCTTACGTCGCGCAGCGCGTCGCCGGCGGAGGCGCGTACCCACGACGAGCTCTTGATGAAGTTGGTCGTGTTGTCCTGCGCGACCCACGCCTGTGCCGGGCGTTCGGCGATGTAGCCGTTGGACTCGACGCGCACGCCGTTGTACAGCGCGAGGAGAAAGAGCATGAGGACAACCGCACAGCCGATCCCGGCGATGGTGATGGCAAAGCGCAGGCGATCGAAGGCGATCATGCGCCGGGCGAGCGGGACGCCGCGCCCCGACGGAGCGTGAATGTGCGTCACTCCGCTCATGTGCGGGTGCCCTCGGCGGCAATGAGCACACGCGGCTTGGCATCGCCCGCCCGCCCCGCGTGAGTCTCGATGTCGGCCAACGCTGCGTCGCGTGCGACGCGCACGGCGCGCACTTCGTCGAGCTGCCCCAGGCGGCGCGCGAGTGCGTAGTGCGGGTTGGCGCGCAAGGCAGACTCGAGCCGCTGAATGGCAGCATCCGCCAACTCGACATCGACCTCGTCCGAGACCAACAATTCATAGCCGGCGCGCGACTGATCGCTCCACGCGCGCAGGGCAGCGTAGGCCGGGGGATCTGCGTCGCCCCAGAGGGTGCGCAACGACTCCGCCACGAACGGTTCGCTCAGCTTTTCGCCCCGCAGGTCGCTCACGCGCCCGGCGCGTCCCAGGAAGCGCAGCGTCGGCGTCGCCTGCAGGTGGCCGGTGCACTCCACCACATCCCCAAGGCGATAGCGCCAGAGCCCACCGCCGTTGGTGAGGATCACCTCGTAGTGCGCCCCCCGCTCGAGCTGATGCGCCAGTCGAACGTCGCCGTGTGCATCGAGGAACTCGAAGAAGTGCGACGTGACAGCCAGGGGGTGCGCCGAGCCTAACGGGATGGTGACCACGCCCTCGGTGGCGAGCAGTCCCTTGGGTTGCACGAGCACGTGCGGCAGGCGACGCACCAGTGCGCGCCACCCCGGTTCGGCCCCCTGTTCTCCCCAGCAACTCACGACCTGCAGGCGCGGCCACCACGCGCTCCAATCGTCCGTTCCAATGTGGCGAAGCTCGCGGCCGCGTCGCGGGTCGGGCGCGACGCGCCATCCGGCGCGCGCGTCAGGCGGGAGCGCATCCAGCCACGGACACTCGCCGCTGGCGATCGCGTCGAGCAGCAACGGCCACTCTCGGGCGGCCGCGTTGACGAGCAGGTCGAGAAACGACGGATGCCAGATGGAAATGAGGCGCATCGGGCGTCGGCGCAGGAGTGCGAGCGCCGTGAGCGACCAGAAGGTTTCGCCGTCGCGCACGTGCCGGAGCGATGATGGCGCGGCGAGCGCCTGGCGCACCAACCATGCGGCTCCCTGCCCGAGGTAATCGGCATCGTCGGCGAATCCGATCGACACCTCGTCAGGCACCTCTGCACGAGAGTCGTTACCCGCGGCGTCGACCTCCGACAGCGGCGACACCGACCAGTACGCTGGACCAGCGACGAGCGCCGGGCGCTGGCGCGCGAGGTCGTGCATCCACGCGCTCACGGCGTGATTGAAGCCTGTCTGCAACGACGCGCTGAACGGAATGAGCTTGCGCGCCCCGCTCGAGCCGCTTGTGGGGGCGAGATGCGTCACGCGTCCCACCGAGAGCTCGTCGCGCTCGCCACGGCGAATGCGGTCGACGGCGGGCGCGATGTCGTCGTAGGTGCAGAGCGGCACGCGCCGCTGGAAGTCGCCGATGGTGCGAATGGCCGCGAAGTCGTGCGACTGGCCGAACGCGCTCGGCGCATGCTGTTGCACCTGCCGCTGAAGCCACGTCGCCTGCGTGGCGCCCGGGTCGCCTAACGCTCGGTGAAAGCGCCGCGCGGCGCCGATCCCCGTCGCCAGCCAGAGTGCGTTGGCCACCGCAGCGCCGGTGTTCACGGTGGTGACGTCGACGCGACCGGGGGGAAGGGGTGAACGAGCGGTGTCTCGCGCACCGGCCCGGATTCTCCCCTGGATGACGCGGCACGCCCCCACACCATGCGTGCCCCAGCGGCGGTCAGGTTGTCATCGCGCAATTCGGTGAGGCAGACGAGTTCATCGCCGGCGCCATGCCCGGGATTGCGCGCGAGAAAGAAGCGCACGTGCGGATCGTCATCGCGCCCTTCGGGGACCGCCGCGAGCGCACCACGCAGGCGCTGCGGAAGCGCAAAGCGCACGACGCCGGCCGCCGCGTCGTATGCCGCCCCAAAGCGCCCCTGCGCCAGCGCGACGAGCATGGACTGCACGTGGGGCGGCGCATCGGCGTCGTGCCGTGGCCAGAAGTCGCGCCAGAAGACCGGGAGGAACCGATAGGTGCGAAAGCCGGAGGAGAGCAAGAGCCAGTACCACGGCTCGTCCGGGCGCGTCGCCTGCAGCGCGCGCACCAGCGCAATCCACCCGCGCGCGAGCACCGGCGATCGCCATGCCTCGGGGGCCATGATGGTATCGCCGGAATACAGGACGTTGACGCAGCGCCCCTCGTGCAGCGTGCGGTAGAGCTGCAACGTGGTGAACCCCACCAGGCGCCCTTCACGCCGGATTCGCAGCACCCAATCCTTCTCGTCGAGGTCGTGCGCAAACTGGGTCCGCGTCACCCCCTCGAAGTGCCGGTCGAGCAGCGTGAACAGCTCGTCGCGCTCGTGGCCCGTGAGCGAGGCGCGTGGCACCGACGTCACCTCGTCTCCCGCCACCTGCAACGCGGGGATGTCGGGACCCATGGCCGGCGTCACAGGAGCCCGACCTCGGGGCGCACCAGGCGCGCGTCCCAGGTAGCGTGCTTGGCCGACGCACCCAGGGCGACATCGTACAGCGTGGTGTGATACTCGCGCGCGTGCAGGAGCGCTCGCAGCGTGGGGAGTTCGGGGGCGCGCGCATCGCGCGACAGCGACAACCAGTCGAGCCCTTGCTGTGCCGCCTGGCGCTGGAGGGCGGGCCACAGCAGCGACCAGTCGCTGGGCTGCACGACGGCGGCGCCGAGCAGCGCCCCCTGCGCCAGCACGCTCCCCGGCGGCGGGAGCGGCGCGCGCGCGCCAAGCCGCAACGCGACGTTGGCCACGGGTCGCGCCAGCCGCAACGTGCGGTCGTAGCCGTCGACCACGATCTGGCGAAACGGGCGCTGGTCCCACACAGCGGCCGCCCCCACGATGGCGCCGGCGCGACGCACCACGATGAAGTCGCCGAGCTGCACTCCGTGCGCCGCCAGTGCCTGCAACCGCTCGACGCCCCACGAGAGCGACAGGTGCACGCCTTGCGCCTGACGGTTGAGAAAGTCGAGCAATTCCTCCTGCTCCTCCGGCATGCACGGCTCGCCCGTCTCGCTCGTCGACGCCAGCGCGCCTTGCCGCACCGGTGCAATGAGGGTGACGAGGGCAGCCAGCGGCCGATACGACGGGAGCCCCATGCGACCGCCATGCTCCAGCACTCGGCGGGCGCGACCGTTGTCGCTCGTGATGCTGGTGAAGAACGCGTGCGCCTGCTCGCCGCGCACCGCGTGTGACAGCGCCGTGTATCCCGCGCGCAAGAGACGCACGGCGCGCGGCGTCCCCGGGACCACGCGCAGCTCGCCGAGGTACCCGACGCGTTGCGGCTGGCCATTGCGATGCAGCGGGAGGATGCTGCAGCGTCCGACGCCGACCAGCGCGCCGTCCTGGTGCGCGACGACGGTGTGATCCGTCGCTCCCGCCAGCCCTTCGCCGGCGGCATAGCTTGGCTCGCGCGTGAACGCGACGCGCACCGACCCCGGAATCACCGACGCGCGCAGCAAGGCGCGCAACGCCGCGTCGTGTTCGGGGGTGAAGGCGCTGACGCCTTCGGCTGGCGCATCGCCGTCGGCACTCAATGCGCGGAGAGCAGCGCTCCCTGCCACGCCATGTCTCCCAGCGGATAGTGGTCACGCAGGCTCACATCGGCACGATGCATGGAGTTGATGAGGTAGAAATTGCGCCACATGAAGCCGTTGCCGCGATTCACCTTGTCGACGCTGCGCTGGAGGATGCTCGGCCACCCGTAGAACTCGCGCCGCGCCGCCAGGCAGGAGCGCTGCAATTCGTCAGGCGCCATCCCCTTGGGCGTGAACGGGATGCGGTTGTAGCTGTAGCGGTCGTCCATCCACCACGCCTCGTACAGCAGGCGCCCTTCGGCTTCCAGCCGCTTGTAGAGCGGCGTGCCGGGAAAGGGGGTGAGATGATTGAACGCGGCGATGTAGAACGCGTGCTCGCGCGCAAACTGCACCGTGGGGCCGAAGCTCTCCGGCGTGTCGCCGTCGTAGCCGAAGATGAACGTCCCGTACACCCGGATCTTGTGACGGCGCAGGTTGGCCAGCGCCGCTTCGAATCCTCCCTTCGCGGTATTGAAGCGCTTGTTCATCGACTCGAGGTTGGCCGGATTGAGGCTCTCGAAGCCGATCAGCACCCCCTGACATCCGCTGCGCACCAGGAGGTCGAGAAACTCCTCGTCGTGCGCGGCCGTGATACTCGCCTGGCTCACCCAGCGCACGCCTAACGGGATGAGCGCACGGAAGAACTCCTTTGCCTGCCGCAGGTTCGACGTAATGTTGTCGTCGACGAAGAAGAAGAGCTTCTTCTCGTCCTTGAGCGCACGGATCTCGGCCAGGATCTGGTCGATGGGGCGGCGCGTCTGTGTCGCCTCGAACACGGTCTGCACGGCGCAGAACTCGCACTTGAAGTGACAGCCGCGCCCCGCTTCCACCAACCCGATCGGGAGATATCGCTTGCCGCGAAAGATCGAACGATCGGGGCGCATCGCCTCCAGCGACGAACGGCCGGTGGACCGATAGAACTTCTGCAGCCGTCCGTGCCGCGCATCGTCGACGACCGTCGGCCACAACTGCTCGGCTTCGCCGGTCACCACCGCCTCGGCGTAGCGCGCCACCTCGTCGGGACAGAGCGACGCGTGAAAGCCCCCCATCACCACCGGGATCTTCCGCTTGCGATACTCGCTGGCAATCTGGTAGGCGCGCTTGGCCGTGTACGTCTCGACCGAGATGGCCACCAGGTCGGTGGGTTCGTCGAACGGGATGACCTCCATTCGATCGTCGTAGAACTTGACCTCGACGTCCTTGGGGGTGAGCCCGGCGAGCGTTGCCGCGGGGAGCGGCTCCATTTGCCAGGTGCGGATGTACTTCTGCCCCGGGATGCGCCCGACGCACGGATGAATGATCGTGATGCGCATCCCCTTCACGATGCCACCGAAGCCGTGCGATCCTCGTCAGGCACCGGCATCGTCACGCCAGCCGGCGCGCGCCCGATGATCCAATCGCAATTGTAGAAGCGCGACAGGTTGTTGGCGTAGAAGCGGTAGCCGAGGTTGGTGCCGATGCGCACCGGCCAGGGGGCCGGAGAGTGTCGCAGGCGGCGCCAGATGGAGCGATAGCTGTACGCGTGCTTCCATGCCGATTCGATCCCCAGCTGCAATTCCTGCACGCTCATGTGGCGGGGCTGGAAGACGACATGCTGCGCATCGTACAGCTCCCAGTTCTTCGTGAGGATGCGCCCCTCGGCGTCGAGCCGCTTGTACAGCGGCGTGTTGGGAAACGGGGTCACCACCGCGAAGCGCGGGAGGTCGATCCTGGCTTGCACCGCGAACTCGGCCGTCTTGAGGAAGACGTCGGGATGATCCTCGTCGAGCCCGAAGACGAAACATCCCTGCAGTGCGATGCCGTGCGCGTGCAGCCGCTCGACCACGCGTGCGTAGTGTTCGGGGGAGTTGAATCCCTTGCGGTTCCCCTTGAGGTTCGCGGTCGACAGCGACTCCAGCCCCATCAGGAGACCGGTGCATCCGCTGTGCTGCGCCAGGGCCAGCAGTTCGTCGTCGTCAGCCAGGAGGACGGTCGACAGCCCGTACCATTGCAGCTGCAGCGGGATGAGGGCCGTGAACAGCTCCACCGCGTAGGCGCGATCGGCGATGATGTTGAGGTCGACGAAGATGAGCTTGCGCGCCCCGTGCTGGCGGATGTCGGCGACGACTTCGTGCACCGGCTTCTGGTACGGCTTGCGTCCCCAGGCGGTGGGGACGACGCAGAACTCGCACGGATGCACGCAGCCGCGCGTGGCCTCGAAGACGTTGTTGGTAAGGAAGTGCTGGCTGGGGAGCAGGTCGCGTCGTGGGAACGGGCGTCCGCCAATTGCGAGTCCTGGCGCCTGGTTGTAGCGAGGCTCGAGCACGCCATCGCGCACATCGCGCAGCAATTGCGGCCACGACTCCTCGGCGTACCCGACCACGATCGCATCGGCGTGTGGCTGCGCGTCGTCGGGAATGAGCGTGACGTGCGGGCCGCCCAGCACAACCGTGACACCCCGCGCGCGAAAATGATCGGCGAGTTCATACGCACGCACCGCCGTCCCCGTGATCACGGTGATACCGATGACGTCGACGTCGAGGTCGAGCGGGACGTCGCTGATCCCTTCGTCAAAGAGGACGACGCTATGCGGCACGTCCTTCGGGATCAGCGCCGCCAACGTCGTCAGGGTGAGCGGCTGGTAGCGCAGCGACTTCTTCCAGATCCCGCCGCGATGCCGGTACAGCGGTCCCTTGGGCGAGATGAGGGCGATGCGCAGCGGTCGCGAAGCGACGGGCTGTCGAGGTGCTGCGTCCATGTCCACCCTCCGCTACCTGGGTTGATGCCGATTCTAGTGGCTGACGGAATCGGAGCAAGGCTCATTCTGCAGATTCACGCGCTCGTTTGCGCTGGCGCTCCCGCGTCCCGAGCGAATCGGGGGACGCAGGACTGTCGCCATCTCTCGTTCGGCCACATCGTATGCGGATCGATTGCGTCCGCGTTGCGCGCGCCGAGGGTCGTCATGGCACACCCCATCACTGCTCCCAAGGTATTGATCGTCACCGGCGGATACCTCTCGGGACGTGAAGAGAGCGTGGCGTTTGCGCTGTGGAAGCAATTGCTGCAATCGCGTCACGCGAAGCAGTCGTGGCTGGAGAGCAAGGTGAAGGCGACGCTTGCCGAACCGATCGTGTTGGGGCGCTTGCATGCGATGCGCCATGGGAAACGGCTCTCCCCCCGCGTGCGCGCGCTGCTGAACGCGCGAGAGAACTTCGCCACTCCTGAGCTCACCGAGGTGGTGCTGGCCACCGCGTTGGCCAAGGAAGGGGTGGACTTCGAACTCCTCACATTCGACGACCTGCTGCGCGGTTCCAACGGGCGCGATGCCAAATTGCGCGCCTGCAACGTCGTGTTTGCCTCGGCCACCTTCCTGCGCGACCTGAGCGAGCTCGAGCCGCTGCTCATGCGCCTCAAGCGGCCGTGGAATCGCGTGGTGGTGGGTGGCGCGCTCGCGGGAACGCTGCACACGCACTGGGAAGGCTCGCCCCTGGTCGACATCCTGGCGATCGGCTACGGCGAACTGCTTGTCCCCGCGCTCGCCCAGTGGATGCGATCCGGCTTTGCCACGCTCGCGCCCCCGGCGCGCGGGCGGATCGTCGAGAAGGATCATACGCGCTTCCTCTACAGCGGAACTCCCGCGTCGTTGTCGCTCGACACGCTCGACCGTCCCGACTGGGGGCTGGTTGCCGCGCGTCGCGATGCACGCTATCGCATGATCCACTACGAAAGCGTGCGCGGCTGTCCATACCGGTGTGCCTTCTGCAACTATCCCTACCTGTTCGACGATACGAAGTTCCGCACCCGTTCGGCGCAACGCATGGCCGATGACTGGGAACACTACGCGACGACGCTTGGGGTCGAGTACATCACCTGCCTCGACTCGCTCTTCACCATGCCGCGCGCGCGACTGGTCGCGTTCTGCGAGGAACTCGTCAGGCGGCAACTCGGCATCAAGTGGATCTGCTACGCGCGCGCCGACGACCTGTGCGATGCCGACGTTGTCGCGCTCATGCGCGCGGCCGGGTGCATCCAGGTGCAAATCGGGATCGAGTCAGGCGACCAGGGGCAGCTCGATCGGATGAACAAGCGCACGACGGTGCAAGAGAACGCGCTGGCACTCGACACCTGTCGCCAGGCGGGGCTGACGACGGTGATCTCGCTAGTGGTGGGCTTTCCGGGGGAGACGCGGGCCACACTGGAGTCCACGCGCGATATGCTCGCCGCCTCTCCGCCGGACTTTCACTTCCTCGCCACCTTCTCCACGCGTGTGGCGACCGTCCCGATCCTCTGGCCCGAGAACGCCGAGCGCCACGATCTGGTGACCGATGCCAACCCGCGCACGGTGAGTCCGTACTGGCGGCATCGCACGATGTCATGCGGCGACGTGGGCAACCACGTGCGCTGGCTGGCGAACGAACTCATCGCGCGCCGCGTTTCTCTCGACGCCACCATGTTCTATCACGGCATCCTGCACTACGACCCGTCGATGCGCTCCGAGATGCTCGACTTCCAGCGCGCGGCCCTGCGAGGGGCGCCACTGGTGACGCGAGCGTTCGATGGGCTCAACGCGTGGATCGACCGTCGGCTGCACGCCGACGTGCGGCGCGCCCTCCCCGCCAGCGCGCCGCGAGCGGTGGCGTCCCCGGTGGGAGCGTAACGTGACGAGTGCCCCCCTCCGCTTTCCGCTCGTGCCGCACGGGTGGTATTTCGCCGCGCCGGTCGAATCGCTCCAGCGCCCGACCGAGATACGCCTGGGGGATCGCGAATACGTCGCCTTCGCGACTGGCCGCCAGGTGCACGTGCTGGACGGCAGGTGTTCGCACTTCGGCGCTCATCTCGCCCGAGGGGTCGTGGTGGGTGACTGCCTCGAGTGCCCGCTGCACGGCTGGCGTTTTCGTGGTGATGGCAGCTGCATCGACTCACCGTCGGGGGAGCAGCCCCCCGCGGCCGCCACGCTTCGTGCCTATCCGACGGCCATCCTCGGCGGGCATCTCTTCTTCCACACCGACAGCCGCAACACCGCGCCCCCCCCGTTCTTCCCCGATGTCACGCCCGACGAACTGATCTCGGCACCCCCGTTTGCGTTTGACGTCGAGATGCCGTGGTGGATGGTGAGCACCAACGGCTTCGACACGCAGCACTTCCTCACCGCGCACGATCGCAAGCTGGCGGGGGTGCCGGAGGTGCTGCGTGACGACAGTGTGTTCGAGGCGCGCGCGTCGTTCGATGTGGTAGGCAACGCCTGGCGCGATCGTGCCACATTGCTCGTGGCCGGGCCGCGCACCACGATGACCGTGCGCAATGCCGGGGGGGCGCTGATCCTGGTGACGTCGCAGTTCAGGCGAGCAACGACGTACGGTCTGGTGAGCATCCATCCGCGATCGCTCACGCAGTCGCACGTGCGCACCATCGTCTGGAAGCGCCCGCGCACCGGTCTCACGCGCGCCTTCGACGCGCTCGACGTGCGGCTCCGCGCCTCGTTCATCCGTGCGTTCATCCAGCCAGACATCGTCGCCGGCGAGGGGATCCAGTACGATCCGCGCCGCACCATCTCGGCTGATGCACTGGTGAAGCGATATCTCGAGTGGTTGGCCGAGCGCTCGTGCACTGCCGGCGATTGAGGAACCCGGTCGGCGTGAGATTGCACGGGCGGTGTAGTTAGCTCCACCCGACGATTACAGCGTCTCGTTCGGGTTGTACGTTGACGAAGCATCACCCGGCCGAGATGCGGTCCCGGTCGGTCTATCCCCCCACGGTCGCGGCGCTGGAGCAGCACGTCGCCACGTCCGCCTCGTATCCGAAGTCGCTGCTGAGAGGTTCCATGAAACCACCACTCGTTATGCGCGCGCTTTCCCTGGCCGCATCCCTGGCGTTGTGTGCTCCGGCCTGGCTCGGTGCCCAAGGGCAGCAGGGGAGCATCACCGGTCGCGTGACCGACGCGGCCACAGGACAGCCGGTCGCGGCAGCGCAGATCGCCATCCTCGGGACCAACCTGGGGACCCAGACCAACACCGAGGGACAGTACACCCTTCGCAACGTCACCGCCGGCACCGTCCAGGTACGCCTCCTCCGCCTGGGCTTCGGCGAACAGCGCCAGTCGGTGACGGTCGTGGCCGGACAGACCGCCACACTCAACTTCCAGCTCAGCGCGCTCGCGATGACGCTGAATCCCGTGGTGACTACCGCCACCGGGCAGCAGCGGCGTGTCGAGGTCGGGAACGCCATCGCCCAGGTCGATGCCGCGCAGCTCGTGGAGTCGAAGCCGGTGTCGGGGATGGCCGACCTGCTTACCTCGCGTGCCGCTGGGGTCCTCGTGACGCCTGGGACGCAGACCGGGGCTGGGACACGCATCCGCATTCGCGGGACCAGTTCGCTCTCGCTCACCAACAATCCGATTGTCGTCATCGATGGGGTGCGCGTGGAGTCGTCGACCGGCTCATCGTCGGTGAGCGTGGGCGGGACGACCACGTCGCGCTTCGATGACCTCAACCCCGAGGAGTTCGAATCGATCGAGGTCGTGCGTGGTCCGTCGGCCGCAACGCTGTACGGCACGGACGCGGCCAATGGCGTCATCGTGATCACGACCAAGAAGGGGACGGCCGGCCGCCCGCAATGGTCGTTCTACACGGAACAGACCGGGATCACCGACCGCAACGACTATCCCACTGCCTGGTGGGGATGGCGCACCGGGCCGACCGCGGCCACGACGTCGACGCCCTCCAACACGGTGCAGTGCTTCCTGTCGCAGGTGGTGGCCGGCCAGTGCGTGCAGGACAGCGTGACCAGCTACAACCTGCATAACGACAAGGACGCCACGCCGTACGGCGTGGGCTATCGGCGCCAGTACGGTGCGCAGCTCCGCGGCGGATCGGACGTGTCGCGCTACTTCCTGCACGGCGAGTACGAAAACGAGGACGGCGTCACCAAGGTCCCCGAGTTCGAGAAGCGCTGGCTGGCGCGCAACAACCGCTCGCTCAGCAGCCGTCAGGAGAATCCCGGCATGCGCGGGCGCGTGACCGGGCGGAGCAACGTCAACATCTCGCTGCCGCGCAACGCGGAAATGCAGGTGAACGCCGGCTTCACGTCGCAGGACATCTACCTGCCGCGCAGCGACGACTCCGGCACGCCCGGGATCGCGGCCAACACGTTTGGCGGCCCCGGGTTCCGGTACAACCTCAACCCGCAGGGCGACACGCTGTTCGGCTGGCGTCAGTTCACGCCGCGCGACATCTACCAGACCGAGACCACGCAGTCGATCGAGCGTTTCATCGGCTCGGTGAACGGCAACTGGCGGGCGGCCGACTGGCTCACGACGCGCGCCAACTTCGGGTTGGACTACACGCACCGCCTCGATTCGCAGCTCTGCCGGTTTGACAACTGCACCAACACCGGGCAGGACCGCCTGGGCTTCAAGACCGATAACCGCACCAACTTCTTTGTCTACACCGTCGACGCGGGCGTGACCGCTACGCGCAGTTTGTCCACGTCGCTCGAGTCCAAGACGACTGCCGGTTTCCAGTTTTACCGGAACCTCTTCACCCGCAACGGTGCCACCGGGACGCAGCTCCCGCCGGGCGCAACCACCGTGACTGCGGGTTCGGTGGCGTCGGCCGATGAGACCACCTCCGAAAGCCGCACCCTGGGCGCGTTTGTGGAGCAGGCCGTCTCGTTCCGCGACAAGCTGTTTGTCACCGGCGCCGTGCGCTCCGATCGCAACAGCGCGTTCGGTGCCGACTTCAAGACGGTCTTCTATCCCAAGCTGTCGGCGTCGTGGCTCATTAGCGAAGAGGGCTTCTTTCCCAAGGCCAACTGGATCAACCAGCTCCGCGTGCGCTCGGCGTACGGCGCCTCGGGGGTGCAGCCCGGTACCATCGACGCGGTGCAGTTCTTCTCGTCGTCGGTGTTCCGTGGCGAGAGCGGCGACCAGCCGGCGCTGGTCTATTCCGCACTGGGCAACCGGCAGCTCAAGCCGGAGCGTTCGACCGAGCTCGAGATGGGCTTTGACGGCACGTTCTTCGACTCGCGCCTAACGACCGAGCTCACGTACTATCGCAAGTCGTCGAAGGACGCGCTCATCTCGCGTATTCTCCCGCCATCGATCGGGACGGGGGCCACGGCGCGGCTCGAGAATCTGGGCGAGGTGCAGAACACCGGGTGGGAGGCGCTGATCAACGCGCAGATCCTGCGTCGCGACGCACTGGGCTGGGACGTGTCGATCAACGCATCGACCAACGACAACGAACTCGTGAGCCTTGGCGGCGTCCCGCCCATCGTGGGCGCCACGCAGCAGCAGCGCGAAGGCTACCCGCTGTACGGATGGTGGTCGCGTCGCCTCAAGAGCTACGCAGACAAGAACGGGGACGGGATCATCCGCTACAGCGCGGACCCCAACCTTACCGAGATCACGGTCTCCGACACCGCCGAGTTCCATGGCTATCCGTTGCCGCGCTACGAGTTCGCGCTGACCAACAGCATCGAGCTCTTCAAGCGTGCGTTGCGCATCTCGGCCATGCTGGACTACAAGGGCGGCAATCTCGTCTACAACAACTCGGAGCGCATTCGCTGCGCCTCGCGCTTCAACTGCGAAGGGCTCATAAACCCCAAGGCCCCGCTCTTCGAACAGGCGCGTACCGTGATGGTGCGCGAGCACCCGAGCCGCTCGGTGGCCGGCTTCTTCGAGGAAGGCGATTTCATTCGCTTCCGCGAGATCTCGGCGGTGTGGAATGTCCCGCGTGACTGGACGGCGCGCCTCACCAAGGGGCGTTCGCTCTCGGTGACGGCGGCGGTGCGCAATCTCGGCCTGCTCTGGACCAACTACCTCGGGGTGGACCCCGAGGCGTTTGGCACCACCGGCGACGCGCCGTCGTCGTTCCAGGCCTTTGGTCCGCCGACGTTGTTCGCCTTTCGCTTCAACCTTGCCTACTAGGATGATCGACCTCATGCGAGCATACATGACCTTCATCCCCACGAGCGTTCGACTGCGGGGCGTGGCACGTCGCGCGTCCAGCGCGGCCGGACTTGCCGCACTGACGCTCATCGCATCCTGCACGACGGCCACCGAGGTCCTCGAAGTGAAGGATCCGGACATCGTGAACCCCGGCGACGTGCAGTCGATCGCCGGCGCCAATGCGGTGCGACTGGGAGCGCTAGCACGCCTCAACGCCGCCACCAGCGGCGACGAGTCGCTCTTCCTGCTGGGCGGCCTGCTCTCCGACGAGTGGATCAACGGCGACTCGTTCATCGCACGTCAGGAAATCGACCAACGCACCATCACGCGCGAGAACACCTTCCTCACCGCGGCCAATCGCGTGCTGCACCGCGCCCGCCTCTCGGCCGAGCAGGCGGTGGAACTCCTGAAGACCTACAACCCGACAGCGCCGGGCTGGCAGTCGGCGGAGATGTACTTCGTGCAGGCGTACACGATCAACCTGATGGCCGAGCACTATTGCAGCGGGTTGATCTTCAGTTCGGTGGTGAACGGCGTCGAACAGTATGGTTCGCCGATCACCACGTCGGCGGCCTACGACAAGGCGTTGGGGCTCGTGGACCAGGGGCTGACGCTCGTGACCGGGACCACCACCGACGATACGCGGGTGCGCAACGCGCTCCGCGTGCTGCGCGGGCGTATCCTGGCGAATCTCAACCGTCAGGCGGAGGCGGCGACGGCGGTGGCCGGCGTCCCCAACTCGTTCACCTACACCATGCTCCATGCGGCGACGGCCACGAGCAACCAGATCTGGAACTTCAACAGCCTGTCGCGCCGCTACAGTGTGAGCGTGAGCGAAGGGGTCAACGGGATGAACTTCGGGTCGGCGAACGATCCGCGCGTCCCGGTGTGCCAGGGGGGCGATGCGGCATGCCGCGCGATCGGCGTGACGCTCGCGACGCGCGACGACCTGCTGCGCCCGATCATCATTGCGTCGGCCTGGCCGCAGCGCGAGTCGCCGGTGGTCATCACCAACGGCATTGAGGCACGCATGATCGAGGCGGAGGCCCAGCTCAAGGCGGGGAATGCCGCGGCGGCACTGGCCACGCTCAATGCGGCGCGCGCCACGGTCACGGGCCTTGCGCCGCTGACCGATGCGGGGACGCCGGCGGCTCGACTCGACCAGCTGTTTCGCGAGCGAGCGTTCTGGTTCTTTGGCCGCGGGTATCGTACGGGAGACATGCGGCGCCTCATCCGGCAGTATGGCCGCACGCAGGACATCGTCTTCCCCACGGGCGCCTGGCACAAGGGCGGCGACTACGGGACCGACGTCAACTTCCCCATCCCGCAGGCCGAACCGACCCAACCCACCGCGGGGGGTGCGAGCTGCATTGATCGCAATGCCTGACGAACGGCTCCCGCGCCGGCGTGCACCATGCTGGCGACGCCCCCTCGCGCACCACGCATAACGACTGGCGCCTGTCGATCGTCCGATCGGCAGGCGCCGTTTCACTCTTCCTGATCATGCGACTTTCCCTTCGCTCGTTGCTCCTGGCGGCCGTCATCCCGGTCGCGACGCATCCGCTCGGCGCCCAAGGCGCTCGACCGGGCGCCGTGCAGCCCCCGCCTCGCCCCTACGCCGACCGCGTCGAAATCCGCCGCACCGCCTATGGCGTGCCGCACATCCAGGCCGAAGACCTCGGCGCCTTTGGCTACGCAATGGCGTGGGTGCAACTCGAGGACTACGGCGTGCGCGTGGCGCACGGCCTCGTGCGCGCGCGCGGGCACCTCGGGCGATACTTCGGACGGGACTCGGTGGAGCGCGACTTCGAGGCGCGGCTCACGCACCAGCGCGCCGTCGAGACGTGGCGCCAGCTGCAACTGGAGACGCGCGCGGTGTACGACGGCTTTGCGCACGGTGTCAACGACTACGTGGCACAGCACCCGGGCGAGATGCCGGCGTGGATGCCGCACGACTTCACCGGCGAAGACGTGGCGGCATTGTGGATGGAGGATGCGATCCCCAACGCGGCGCAGAATTTCGGCGATCGCGAGCGCCGCCGCCGGGAGCGCGCGCGGCAGGATTCGCTGCAGCGCGAAGGTGAAGGATCCAACGCGTGGGCCTTTGCACCGTCGCGCACCAAGTCGAAGCGCGCGATACTCCTGCGCAACCCGCACCTCGACTGGAACGCCGGCTACTACGAGGCGCACATCACCGTGCCCGGCGTGATGGACTTCTACGGCGATTTTCGCATTGGCAATCCGGCGTTGCTCGTGGGAGGCTTCAACCAGCAGCTCGGCTGGGCCACGACCAACAACAACACCGACAACGAGGCGCTGTACGCCCTCGACGTCGACAGCACGCGCATCGATCACTATCGGCTGGATGGCGAGAGCTTCCCGTTGCAGCGCGTCGACGTGGTGGCCGAGTATCGCAATGGCGCGGGGCTGTCGTCGGAGGTGCGAACCATGTGGCGCACCCACGTGGGGCCGGTGGTGGAGCGCGCCAACGGCAAGATCTACATCGTGCGCTGGCCGTCCGAGGGAGAGTTCCGCAAGGGCGAGCAGTTCCTGCGCATGATGCGCGCGCACACCCTCGAGGAGTGGAAGGATGCGATGCGTCTGCGCGCGCATACCACGTCCAACCTCACGTACGCCGATGCCAAGGGGAACATCTTCTACGTCTGGAATGCGACCGTGCCGCAGCTCCCGCATCAATCCGGCGGCGACTCGATGGCCATCGCGGTGAAGACGAGCGCCGAGATGTGGCGCGACATGGTCTCCTTCGATTCGCTCCCGCAGCTCCTCAATCCGCCGGGCGGCTACATCCAGCAGTCGAACGATCCGTTTCACTACACCAACCTCAACGCGATCATCGACTCCTCGCGCTTTCCGTCCAACTTCTCGCGGCCGGCGTTAGGCTTCCGCACGCAGCTGGCGCTGCGCCTGGTGACGCAGCAGCCCAAGATGTCGCTCGACGACGTGGTGCGCCTCAAGCACTCCTACCGGATGCTGGCCGCCGAGCGCTTCGTCGACGACCTGCTGTCGGCGGTGCAGGGGACGAATCCCTCGGGCCACGTGGCGGCGGCCGCCGAGCTGCTGGCCCGGTGGGATCGCACCACGGCCCCCGATGCGCGCGGCGGCGTCCTGTTCGAGCTCTGGTACAACCGTCACCTGCAAGGAGGTGACGCCATGCGCGGCGTGCCGGTCGCCGAGCGCATGCGCCGCATCTTCGCCACGCCGTGGAGCCCGGCCAGGCCTAACGATACCCCGGATCGACTCGCCGACCCCGCGCGTGCCGCCGCCGACTTTGCCTGGGCGGTAGATGAGGCCACGCGCCGCTATGGACGTGCCGACGTGGCCTGGGGCGACGTGCATCGCGTGCGCCGCGGCGACGTGGACGTCCCGGTGGGCGGGTGCACGGGGGCGTTGGGATGCTTCCGCGTGCTGCAGTACAGCGAGGCGCCCGATGGCAAGCGCGTGGCGCGCGGCGGCGATGGGTGGGTGCTGGCCGTCGAGTTCACGCCCGTGCCGCGCGCGTACTCCGTGCTCGCCTATGGACAGAGCGCGCGTCCCGAGTCGCCGTATTTCGCCGATCAGGCGGCGATGTTCGCGCGCGGCGAGATGAAGCGGGTGGCCTTCACCCCGCAGGATGTGGAGAAGGGAACCGTTCGGCGATATCGCCCGGGGAAGTGAGGCGACGCGTGGTCAGGGGGCGAACACCGCCCCCGCCACGCCCGTGAGCTCCAGGTCCGGCGCCACCCACTGCTTGCGCGCCTCGATCGACTTGAGCAGGTCGAAGCCGTACCAGTCGCGAAAGAGCCCCGACCGACGCGCGTAGGCGCGGTAGACCGTTCGCACCGCTTCCAGGCGCGAGATGTCCGGCGGGAGTGTCGTGAGCGTCGCGGCCACGGCGCCGATCCACAAGCGCGTGAGCGTCTCGTGGTAGCCGCTGTTGTCGGTGTTCTGCCCGCCTTGGCTGGTGTTGTAGTGCTTGATCGCGTCGCGAATCACCTCGAGCGCGTACGGCACCGGGGTCGACCAGAGCATCGCCGTCGCCATCCCCACGTGCGCCCCGTGCGTCCACCAGGTGATCGGGTAGCTCCCGTCTCGAAAGGCGGCGAGGAAGGCGTCCAGCGACTCCTCGTTCGCCAGCCACGACGGCAGCCACTCGTCAGGCACCGGGGTCGCACGCAGCTCGTCCAGCAGCTGCAACCCAGCAGGCCATGGGCCATAGCCCGCGGCCACGTTGATGTGGCCGGCGTCGGTCAGCTCGACATAGCGGCTCCCCCACGCGCCCGCATACGCGCGCGCCCGCTCGGCCGTCACGTACGAATCGTTGGTGCTGGCGACGACGATGGTCGGGAACGGGAGCCTGACGAGTGGCACGGGGGCAAAGCCCGTGGGGCCCGCGGGATAGTTGGGCCCCTCGGGATCGCTTGGCGCCACCAGCAGCGCGCCTCGCACGCGCAGGTGGTGCGTGGGCGACGTCGCGACTGCCCAATGGGCCACGAGAGGACAGGCCGTGCTGTGCGCCACCAGGACCACCGGCTGCCTAACGCCGATGATGGCCGCATCGAGGCACGACACCCAGTCGGCGCGGTTGGGGGCGTTCCACTCCGTCTGCACCACCCGCTGGATGGTGGAATCGCGTCGCTCCCAGTCGCTCTGCCAGTGTTCGGGGGCAGAGTCGCCGAGGCCGGGGAGGATCAGGGCGGACAGCTCGGACATGGGCTGGGAGGACGGGAAGACGGGAAGACGGGGAGACGAGATGGAAAGATAGTGATGCCTGGCAGGGGGAGGTCGCGGAGGTTGTGGCGCGGTGGGGGGTGAGCGGGCAGCTTCAAGCGATGCTGAATCTCACGCCCTCATCCTGCATTCGATGAACAACCTTCACGCGTCGCGCCGTGAGTTCTTGCGCACGGCTGGTGTCACCTCGGCGGCGGCACTGTTGGCTCCCTCGGCGCTGGCGGCGGACACGCACTCGCATGGGATTCACGCTTCCTCGGCAGCGTCGCGTGGACTTGCCCTTGCCCCCGACGACTTCATGTTCGAACCGGGGCTGACGTATCTGCAAACCGGATCACTGGGCCCGACGCCGCGTCCCGTCATGGAGCAGACGATCGCGGCGTGGAAGACGCTCGAGCGCAATCCGGCGGCGCAGGGATACGGCCCGCTCGAACACGCGCTCGAAGAGGTCCGCGCCAAGGGGGCGACCTTCCTGGGCTGCAAGACGGAGGAACTGGTCCTCACCAACTGCACCACCGAGGGGATGAACTGGGTGGCGCAGGGGCTCGGGCTCTCCGCCGGCGATCACGTGCTCACCACCGACCAGGAGCACCCCGGGGGACGCGTCTGCTGGGACTATCTCGTGCGCAAGCACGGCATCGTGCTCGACGTCGTCACCATCCCGCCGGGCGAGAATGATGCACGGGCCATCGTCGAGCGCTTCCGCGCCGCGGTCACGCCGCGCACCCGCGTCTTCTCCTTCTCGCACCTGCTCAGCTCCACCGGG
Source organism: uncultured Gemmatimonadaceae bacterium (assembly GCA_964560345.1). GTDB lineage: Bacteria > Gemmatimonadota > Gemmatimonadetes > Gemmatimonadales > Gemmatimonadaceae > SCN-70-22. The sequence continues at coordinate 3,872 of CAZLLP010000012.1, read as the reverse complement.
CTTCGCATGCCCGTCGCGCCGCTCTCGGCGCTGGCGCGCGAGCGTGGCTGCATCGCCGTGGTCGACGGGGCGCAGGCGGTGGGGGCGATCGCGGTCAACGTCAAGTCGTTAGGCTGCCACGTGTACGCCACGAGCGGCCACAAGTGGCTCCTCGCCCCCAAGGGGACAGGGTTGCTCTATCTCAGCGATGATCTCGGCTCCGCTGTCGATCCCATCGCGCTGCAGAGCGGGCGCGCCGGCTACTCCGCTTCGTCAGGCGTGGCATCGCTGCCGAGTGTGATCGGGTTGGGGGCGGCGATCGACTATCTCACGACCATCGGCATCGACACGATCGAATCGCACAACCTTGCCCTGCGCGCGCGTCTGCACGCGGCGCTCGCCAACGTTCCGCAGGTCACGGTGGTGAGCGGCGGCGCGGGACCGTTAGCGTCGCCACTCCTGAGCTATCGCCTTCCCGATCGCCTCCCCGCCGGTGCGCTGCATGCGCGCCTGCGGGAGAAGCACCACATCGAGGTGAAGGTCGTCCCCGGCAACTGGTTCAACGGGCAGCGCATCTCGACGCACCTGTTCAACACGGAGCGTGATGTCGACACCTTCGTGCGCGCCCTCGCGGCCGAAGTCGCGTGAATGAATGGGCGCTGGCACTCGTCAGGCAGGCGCCTCCGATGGCGTGACGGACACTGCGCTGGGCTCAGCGTCTGACGCGGGGAGGAGTCTTCGCACCGCGGTGGTGAGCGGCACGGCGAGCAGCGCGCCGGTCGGCCCCAGCACGTAGGTCCAGAAGAGGATTGCTGCGAACAGCACGAAGGGGCCGAGGTCGAAGCCGTCCTGCATGTAGCGCGGCTTGATGACGTTGTCGACCACGCTGTTGAGCACCACCAGCAGGACGACGAGGACGATCGCGCGTACCGGGCCAAACTCCAGCATCGCCAGCGCAACGGGTGGAATCATCGACAGGATGAAGCCGATGCCCGGGACAAAGCTGAGCACGAGCGCCACCATTGCCCACAGCAGCGCGAGGTCGACGCCGAGCAGGAGGAGGATGACCCACACCACGCCGGCGTACATCAGTCCCGTGACCAGCGTGATCCAGACGTATTGCTGGATATCCTCGGCCATCGCGTTGAGGCGCCGCTGCCAAAAGAGCGACAGCGCCTTCTCTCCCGCGCGGCTTCCGGGACGGTGCATCACCGCGTTCGATTCGATGAGCAGGAAGATCGACAGCATCACGATGAGGATCGTGACGCTGAGCGCGCCGCCGAGCCCCGCCATGAGGTTGGCCGAGAGCGAGATGACGCGCGATGGACTGATGAGCGCCATGAGCTGCGAGCGCGAGGCGTCGACGCCAAAGCGATCGAGGACCGAGGCGCCGCTGCTCATCAGCGAGGTAAGCCGGTCCTGGTACTGCGGGACAATGGCCACCATCGCCTTGGCCGCGTAGCCGATGATGCCGCCAAAGAGGAGGAGGCCGGCAAGCACCGCGAGCACCGTCGCCGTCATGGCCAGTCGGGGTCCCCACCCGCGCCGACGCAGCTTGTTCTGCAGCGGGACGGCGCAGGCCACCACGACCGCCGACATGAGGATGGGGTCGAGCACGCTCGCCGCCGCCTTGAGTCCCGCCACCACGATCACCCCGGCGGCAGCGGCGAGGAGGGCGCGATAGCGTCGTACGTCGAGCGAAGAGTCCGGCGTCATGGGCGCTGAGATGAGTGATCGGGAGCCAACATCAGGCGCCCCGAATGTCCGCTCGCGTGTCGCGCAGAACCAGCCCTGATGTGATCTTCTCAAACCCGCCCCTCCCGCTGGCCCCCTCGCCCCCTCTCACCCGCGAGTCCCCCAATGCGCGTGCGATCGCTCGGCGCCCTCGTCGCCATCACCGTCGTCATTGGCTCCGGGCAGGCGTCGGGGCAGTCGGTGCAGTACACGTCGCCAGCGGGGGTCGCGTATCGTGCGCAGGCCGACACCGGCCCCATCGCTCGAGCGCAGGCTGCACTCGCCAACGACCCGCGCAACGTCGACAAGATCCTGGCACTCGGGGCCGCTCAGTCGGGGGCTCGTCAGTTTCGCGAGGCGATCGAGACCTACACGCGCGGGCTCGCCATCGCTCCCAACAACGCCCTCCTCCTGCGCTGGCGCGGGCACCGCTACCTCTCGGTGCGTGAGTTCGACAAGGCGATGGCCGACCTCACCCGCGGCGCCTCGATCGACAGCACGATCTACGGGAACTGGTATCACCTGGGGATCGTGAAATTCGTGCGGGGCGACTTTGGCGGGGCGGCCGACGCCTTCCGTCGCGCCCTCCCCTACGCCCCCGACCCCGGCGAACTGGCCGGTTCGACCGACTGGCTCTGGATGTCGCTGGCCCGCGCCGGTCGCGCCGCCGAGGCCAAGGCGCACCTCGATCGTCGCACCGACTCGCTCAAGACCAACGTGGCGTACGCCCAGCGACTGCGACTCTATCGCGGCGAGATCACCCCCGAGAAGGTCATCACCCCCGCCGACACCGCCGACGTGCAGGTCGCGACACTCGCCTTTGGCCTGGGGAACTGGTACCTGGTGAAGGGGGACACGGCGACGGCGCGCACCTGGTTCGAGCGCTCGGTGCGATCGGGGGGGTGGCCGGGGTTCGGCTTCATCGTGTCGGAAGTCGAGCTGCGTCGGACGCGCTAACCGCGGGAACTGAAGGCCGATTCAGGTGCGATGTGGAAAACTTCTGACCTGAATCGCCGCGCGAACGACTCAGCGAGAACATCCGCGCGTCGGGTGCTCAAGCCGGCGGTTATTGCTCGGTATCTTCGCACGATCGACACGCCGTAACAATCTCCCGGATAACGATTTGTGAGATGTCGCAGGAACGCATGATTGCCATTTCTGTCGGAGCGCGGTACTTGGCGTCGCGGACGTCGCTCGCGCTACCATAGGAAACACCCGCCTCCTCGCCGCCGCCCATCATGCCTCGCCGAACCCCCGTCGATCCCGCGGCCGTCGCCGCCGAGAAGAACCGACCGCTCATGGAGGATATCCGGCTCCTGGGGCGGATCCTGGGTGACGTGATTCGTGAGCAGGACGGGAGCGAGGCGTTCGAACTGGTCGAGCGTGTGCGGCAGCTCTCGGTGGCGTACCGCCTCAAGAGCGACCGGGCGGCCGGGCGGGCGCTGGACGCCCTCCTGCGCAACCTCTCCAACGACCAGACCGTCAGCGTCATCCGCGCCTTTTCGTATTTCTCGCACCTGGCCAACATCGCCGAGGACCGGCACTTCGTACGGCGCCGGCTGCACCACGAGCGGCAGGGGCACATGCAGGACGGGTCGCTGGTGCTGACCTTCAAGCGCCTGGCCAACGCCGGTGTCTCGACCGAGACCATCGCCGCCACGCTCCAGTCGGCGCACATCTCACCCGTCCTCACCGCGCACCCGACCGAGGTGCAGCGGCAGAGCATCCTCGCCGCGGAGCGCGCGATCGCCGAGCTGGTGGCGGTTCGCGACACGCTACGCACCGACCGGGAACGCGCCGACAACGAGGGGGAACTGAAGGGGTGGGTGACGCAGCTCTGGCAGACGCGCATGCTCCGTCTGGCCCGCTTGACGGTGGGCGACGAGATCGAGAACGCGCTGCAGTACTACCACGCGACCTTTCTGCGCGAGGTCCCGCGCATGTACCGCGCGCTCGAGGAGGCGCTCCCGGGAGTCGAGATTCCGACGTTCTTTCGCATGGGGAACTGGATTAGCGGCCATCGCGATGGCAATCCGTTCGTGACGGCCGATGCGCTGCGCATGGCGCTGCGTCGTCAGGGTGAAACGTCACTCGGCGCCTACCTCGCGGCGGCGCACGCCCCGGGCCATCACTCGTTGGTGTATCCGCCATTGACAAGA
>CAZLLP010000011.1:0-91386 GCA_964560345.1 uncultured Gemmatimonadaceae bacterium | reverse complement strand
GGGGTCGAGCCTGGTGAACATGCTCTACGTGCTCGACGAGCCTTCGATCGGCCTCCATCCTCGCGATATTCACCAACTGCTCGGGGCGATCAAGCAACTCTGCCAGCGCAGCAACACGGTGGTCGTCGTCGAGCATGAAGAGGCGATTATTCGCGCGGCCGATCAGGTGATCGAGATTGGCCCCGGTGCGGGCGAACGCGGCGGGAAGGTCGTCTTCCAGGGCACGCCCAGCGAGATGGAAAACTCGCCCGACAGCCTCACCGGCGATTATCTGGCAGGCCGGCGCGGCTTCGGCAGCAATGGCCGGCGCCGCTCGCCCAATCATGGGTGGAACCGCCTGGCCGGCGCCAAAGGGGACAATCCCAAAAATGTCACCGTCGAGTTTCCGGTGGGCGGGTTGTGCCTGGTGACGGGGGTGGGGGGAGCGGGGCAACCCAACACGGGCCCCCAGGTGGTGTTGGGGGAGGGGCCGCGGGGGAAAGCCCTGCTCGGGGTCCCGCTGGGTCACCACATCGCACACCAGGACGGTGGCGGCCAGCGACCAGAACCAGCGGTTCTTGGGGCTCACGTGTCGAAAACTCTACTTCTTCTCGGTGAGCGCCTTGATCTCGGCCGGGAGCTCCAGCTCCTTGGCGTCGACCGTGTCCCACTCGTAGCCCTGCACCGTGATGACGATCTGCTGTCCCATCTGGTCGATGGTCGTCGTGGTGGCGCGCTTCACACCGCCCCAATCCTTGTAGGCGGCGTAGGTCTGCGTCGTCTCGACCTCACCCATCGGCGTGACCGACTTGGCGTTGGACCAGGTGATCATCCCGTCGGCGACCGAGAAGCAGTCGAACGAGACCTTCCCCGACTTCCAGGTGTGCTTGACCTTGTAGCACTCGGCGCCGCCTAACGTCGCCTTCTCGACCGTCTCGCTGGAGACGATCGCCGGCGAGATGCGCGAGTAGTTGCTGGGATCGTTGTCTTCCTTGGCCGCATCGAGCTGCGGCCCGGTGAGGAGCGACGGCCCCTGCATCGGGTTGATCATCCACGCCACGTTGCCATTGAAGCCCTGTCGCATCTCGCCCATCCCGGGGATGTCGATCTTGGACGACATCTGGTTGGGGAAGACGGTGACGACTTCCATGTTCGCGCTCATCCCCATCGCCGGCAGGTCGAACGCCGCCTTCATGCGCGAAGACTTGTGGCTCTTCCACGCTTCAGCGTTGGTCTCCTTGGCCCAGCGAGCAATCAGGTCCTTGGCCTGCGGCAGCGCCTGCGCGCTGACAACCGAGGCAAAGGCGGGAAGCATGAGCACAGCCGCAAGCGCGCGCACAACACGCGGCGAACGGAGGGACACAGTCGACATTCGGAATCTCCGAGAGTGTGGGTGAACGCCAGCGGTACGGCCTGTCCAACGATCCGGCGCCCGCGAGAAAGCTAACACGCACCGGAACCGAGCGTTCGTGTGCTATCCTACGAACGTCGCGGGGGAACAGTTCCATTGTCGAACGGTTCGGTGCGCGGCGGGAACATCGGCCGCGCCCGAGGGTGCCCTAGCGCCGGGGAACGCCCGACGGCCAGACCGTCGCGGCCGCCGTGGTCACCGGGAGGGTACCGGCCCACGCCAGCGCGTCGGCAAAGGCCTCGTCGCGCCCGGCCAGGAGGGCGCCGCGGCGCAGGGGGCGATGGTGGTCGGGGGCGACGCCCCGCGCTTCGATGCGGCGGCCGTCGGGGGCGGTGAAGTCGGCCACGACGTACTGCATCACGTCGCCGTTGGGGAGCGGGACGAGCATCGCCGGGAGCGCCTGCCCCGCCGTGGTCTCGCCAAAGATCCGCGCGCGTCCCACCACCTGCATGGCCGCGGCGAACATCTCGCTCGTGCTGGCCGAGAGGCCGTCGACCACGATGGCCAGTTGCCCGGCGAACGGAGCGAGCGGCGCGCCGCGGCGATCGCTGCGTCGCGGATTGGCCAGGTAGCGCAGCGCCGACTGGCGGGTGGTCATCGTGCCTAACGACGTGACCGAGTCGACGAAGTATCCGCCGAGCCCCATCACCATCGCCGCCACGCCCCCCACGTTGCCGCGCAGGTCGAGCACGATCCCGCGGCAGCGCTGGAAGTCGACCATCGCATCGTCCAGGCGCAACATCACCGGCGTCATCCAGACATTGAAGCGCACCACGCCGACGCAGCCGTGTTCGTCGGTGAAGCGCTCGGTCTCGAAGCGCACCACCTGCGGCGGGAGGTGGCCATAGCGCACCACTTCACCCTGCACCGGGCGTCGCGCGACGGCGATGGAGCGCTCACGCCCCTGCCCGTCGCGGAAGGTGGCGCGCAGCACCGAGCCCACCTGCCCCTGCGTGCGCCCCATCAGCGAGAGCGGCAGCTGCAACTCGGCGAGTCGCCGTGCGCTTCCCGAGCCCACGTTGAGGCGTTTCCGGGTGAAGGTCGCGACGTCGAGCGAGCCAAGGGTCTGCAGCACCCACCCGGTGTGCACGCCGGCCACCGACGCCGGCGACCCGGGGAGGACGCGCGAGACAACGATTTCACCGTCGAGGTAGCGGAATTCGAGCCCGACGTCGCCTAACGCTTCCCCGTCGATGGGGGCGTCGCTCCACGACGCGAGCGCTTCGGAGGGGACGAGGGCAAAGTGCGATTCCCCAAGCGCGGCAAACATCGACTCGATGGCGGCGCGCACCTCGCCCATCCCGTTGGCGCGTGCGGCCCGATCACGCGCCGCCTGGCCGATCGCCGACCAGTTCTGCCCGCGGAAGGTGGTGTCGTAGTAGGTGTGCGCAATGCGCGACCAGGCGCTGTCGACCGTGGCCACCGCCAGCGCCGAGTCCTGCGCGCGGCGCGCCGAGCCAGTCATCCCCTGTGCCCCGACGGCCTGCGAGAGCAGTCCGAGCAGGAGCATCCCCCCCGCGAGCACCCAGAAGCGCAGCAGGTTCCCGCGCGGGCGTCGCACGAGGGCGGCGCGCGCTGGGGGGGCCGGGCGCACAGGGGCCGGGGGGGCGTTGAAGCGGGGGCGATATGGCAGAGCCTGTCTCATCACCAGAGGGACGACTGGGGAGGCCCGAGGTCATTCCCCGGGACGAGTCGTCACCTAAGGCGAATTCGATGCCATTCCCGGCCACCGGCTCCGCGAAACGGGGCTAGAGCCCTCCCCCTCCGACCGGCGGGAGCGTCGCCATCCACGCCCGCAGAGAATCGCCCCAGATGGCCGGGATGGTGTGCGTCCCGTGCCCGCGCGTGCGGTCGCTGATGGGGAGAAGGATGTACTTCGCGGTCTTCACGCGCGGGATCAGGCGCTCCATGAAGCCCAACTCCGGCGGGTTCACCAGGTCGTCGGCCGAGTTGATGTGCAGCACGGGGACCTTCACCCGCTCCAGCAGCGGCGAGGGGTCGTAGTCGCGCGACGAATCGAACTGATAGAGCATGTCGTTGGCGTCGGTGTTCTTCATGCGCGCATCGAGATAGGCGGTGATCACCGAGTCGGCCGCGTCGCGCGTGGGGGCCTGCCGCTGCTGGACCAGCGGGGCCGATCCCATCATGTACAGCATCCCCAGCGAGGTGCGCAGCCCGCGCGGCGGCGCCGTGTATTCGCCCCCCTTGAAGTCGGGGTCCTGGAGGATCGCGTCCATGATCATGCGCCGCATCATGCGATTCCTTCCCGCGATCTGCGTCGGTGCGCAGGCCAACGGAACGAGCGCCTCGACCCCATCGGGAAAGAGCGTCCCCCACACCCAGGCGTGCATGCACCCCATGGAGGTCCCCATCACGATGTACGGCCGCTCGACGCCGAGCGCCTTGGAGAGGAGGATGCGCTGGAGCTTGACCATGTCGGTGTAGCCATAGTGCGGAAAGCGCATGTGCAGTCCGTCACTCGGCTTGCTCGACTGTCCGTGCCCAACGTTGTCGGGGAGGATGATGTAGAAGCGCGCGGTGTCGAGTGGCTGTCCCTTGCCGTACAGCTCACCGGCAAAGCCTTGCCCGAGAAATTGCCCCCCGGTGCCGCCGGTGCCGTGCAGGATCATGACCGCGTTGCGCACGGCCCCCGACGCATCGCGCCGCGGGGTGCCTAACGTGACGTAGTGGAGGCGCAGGTCCTTGAGGGTCTCGCCCGACTCGAAGCGATACTCGGGGAGCGTGTAGTCGCCGGGCTTGGGTTGGGCAGCAGCGGTGGTCGTCGCGACGACCAGCGTGCAGAGAGAGGCAAGGAGAGCGCGCATGCGTACCGACACGGGGGTTCTCGCGGAGTGGACGCGCGGGAAGCTATCGCTCGGGTCGTGGGGGGCGGGGGGCGTGTTTCGAGGCGCCATAACTAGGTTCCTCACAAGCTTGACAGGGGGGTCCACGGGGGGATCACGGGGGTTCACGGGGGAGATCCTTGGGATGTGGAAGGATCCCCTGGATGAACTGTCGTGCGCGCCGCGAGTAGCGACAGCACGCATGACTCGAACGTGCGACAGGTCTCCCCGTGAACCCCCGTGATCCCCCCGTGCCCCCCGTGTCAAGCTTTCCCCAAAGCCTCCACGAACGCCCGCCTAGTGCGCGATCGTCCGCCCCCGGCGACGCGACCACTTCTTGCGCGCTTCCTGGATGGCCTTGCCGAACTCCACGCGGAATCGATCGGGGGAGAAGTTGCGCGTGATCTCGCGCTTGGCGTTGGCCCCCAGCTCCTGCGCCAGCCCCTCGTCGGCGAGCAGCCGCTCGGCGTACGTGCGCATCTCGGCGGGGGTCTCGGCCACGTAGCCCGAGACGCCGTGCTCCACGATCGTCGTGGGGTGGCGGTTGGTGAGGACCGGCATCCCGGCCGCCATCGCTTCCAGGACGGCCATGTTGTAGCCGTCTTCGAAGCGCGGATCGGCGGTGTGCACCAGGAAGCGGTGCGAGGCAAGCATGCGCTTGAGGTGCGACCAGTCGTCCGCGGCCTCGACGCCGGCGATGTCGGGGTTGTGACCAACGATCCGCAGCGGGAGCCCGTTCAGCGCTTCCTCGTGGAAGTCCCAGGCAAGGAAGACCCGCTTGGAGTTCACGTGGTTGGCCACGCGCAGCCCGCAGGCCACGTCGCCGACGTACGGGAGGTAGGCCTCGGGGTCGGCGCTGTTGTGCACCACGACATGCGTCACCCCCCACGACTTGGCCTTGGAGCGCGAGATCGCGACCGCGTGCCCGCCGACCGATGCGAGGTAGGTGTTGAGCACGGCCCGCATCTCGCGCGCATCGAAGTCCGCGTCCTGCTGCGCCATGCGTCCCTCGAGCGTGTCGTGCAGCACGAGGAGCTTGGGGGCGTCGAGGAACTTGGTGTCGAGGAGGTCGGTGATGTTGTGGTTGATCACGCAATCGTACTGCACGCCGCCAAAGCGGACGTCGTCGAGCGTGACGGTGCGCGCCCCCTCGGGGAGTGGGCGCATGCGCTGGTCCCAGCCTCGCGTGTAGCGTCCGGGAAGACCGACAACAATATCGAGTTCAGCCCGGAGGACACCTAGTTGGTGGATCCAGGCCTCGTGGCAATTGAGGACGAGGAGTTTCACGCTGGTAAGACGCGCAACTCGGCGCCGCGTCTCACCGATCTGTGCCGTAACGTTTTCAGTCAGGTGAGGCGGACTTAATGTCCGAATGTGGCGCGGTGCGGACGTTGATATACGCGGGAATGCCCCCCGCGCATCGTCGCTTGCCCGCGCCACTGGCCCACGTTAGGCTGCGCCCCTGGTAGCTCCCGATTTCCGCCCGTCCCCTCGTGATGATCGCCCCCCTCCTGCTCGCCCTTTCGGTCGCCGTCGGCTCCGTCGCGCCACGCACACGCGACGTCATCCTTATTACAGCGACCGGAGCCGTCTCATCGCCGGAACCGCAGCAGCAGCCGACGACTCGCAAGAAATCGTCGTCAACGACCAAGGCGAAGTCGACGACGAAGTCGTCAGCGAAGGCGTCGACGGCGAAGAAGCGCGCGACAACCAAGCTCGCGCCCAAGCAGGGGGGCAAGGCCACGTCCAAGGCCAAGGCCACCACGCCGAAAAAACCGGCCGCGCCGCGCCTCGCGCCGGGATGGCCGGTCAAGACGCCGCCCCCGCTCCCCGGCTCGATTCTCCCGGGCAAGCGCATCGTCGCGTACTACGGCAATCCGCTGTCCAAGCGCATGGGGGTGCTGGGCGAATACGACTCCGACGACATGCTGCGCCGGCTCGATCGCGAGGTGAAGGAGTGGTCGCGCGCCGACACGCTCACCCCCGTGCTCCCGGCGTTGCACCTGATCGTCACCGTGGCGCAGGGGAGCGCCGGTCGCGACGGCAAGTGGCGCACGCGCATGAGCGATTCGCTCGTCGAGCGCGTGTACGACTGGGCGCGCCGCCGGCGCGCGATCCTCTTTCTCGACGTGCAGGTCGCCAAGAGCACGCTGCAGGCCGAGTTGCCGCCACTGGAGAAGTTTCTCTCGCGCCCCGACGTCCACCTGGGGATCGATCCCGAGTTCTCGATGAAGCGCGGCGACAATCCGGGGAAGCGCATCGGGACGTACGACGCCCGCGACGTGAACTACGCGGTCGACTGGCTGGCCGGCATCGTCGACAAGTACCAGCTCCCGCCCAAGGTGCTGGTGGTGCACCGGTTCACGCGTCCCATGCTGACCAACACGCGCCAGATCAAGCTCGACCCACGCGTGCAGATCGTGATCAACATGGATGGCTGGGGCTCGTCGAGCCTCAAGCGCGCGTCATACAACCAGTACGTCGCGAGCGAACCCGTGCAGTTCACCGGCTTCAAGCTCTTCTATCACAACGACGTGCGCAAAGCCGGATGGCGCGTGATGCGCCCGGCCGAGGTGCTCACGCTCTATCCCAAGCCGTTCTACATCCAGTATCAGTAGGGCGCGATGACACGGAAAAACATCGGCGGCGCCGCGCGAAGCAGACGCGGCGCCGCCGATCGTTTGTCCGCCCGGACTATTGCGGCGCCAGTTCGGCCTGGAGGATGCCGTCGTCGGGGAACTGCGCCAGGTGCCGCAGTTGGCTGCGCTTGCCGAGCAGGTCGGCGACGGTGTAGCGGTCGAGTGTGGTGAGGAACGCTTGCAGCGCCTCATCGAGCGCCGGTGCCAGTCCGCACGCCGCCGAGATGGGACAGGTGACCTCGGTGGGATCGAAGCACGGGACCAGCGACATGTTGTCCTCGGTGCGGCGGATCACCTCGCCGACCACGATCTCGTCGGGGGACTTGGCGAGGCGCATCCCGCCGTTCCGGCCGCGGATGGTCTTCACGTAGCCGAGCTGCGAGAGGCGCTGGACCACCTTCAATAGATGGTCTTCGGACATCCCCATCTTGCGGGCCACTTCTCCCACCGTCGGGATGTCGTCGGGGTCCAGCGCCAGGTAGACCAGCGCCCGGAGCGCGTTGTCGGTGAATCGGGTGAGGCGCATAACAACTCCAGAGAGGCTGGCGGATAGGCAGACTGGCTCCGGAGCAAAAGGTAGGGTCGACTCACAGCAATGCGGTCGGGAGACTCCCCCACGAACGAGAGCTAAACCTCTACGAAAGATAGAGGATTCCACTACCGATCAATGCTGCATGTACAGCGAAGCTATTGGTGCGATCCGGACGCAGCGTTTTTGCGACCGGTGAATTCCACCACGTGTTCTCCCTGGATTGAGAGGCCCCCCTATGTCCTTCACGCGGAAGTCAGGAGTCCTGGCGTCGGTCGGCGCGGTGCTGCTGAGCGTGACGTTGCTCTACGCGTGTGCGCCGAAAGCCAAGTCTGGCGGCATTGGCAATTTAGGCGACGTCGCGTCGCGCACCTACGTTGCACCTGGAAGCTACGACGAGTTCTACTTCTTCACGTCTGGCGGCTTCTCCGGCCAGGTGGGCGTGTATGGCCTGCCGTCCGGGCGACTGCTGCGGGTCATCCCGGTCTTCTCGCAGAATCCGGAGAATGGCTACGGCTACAACGCCGAAACGAAGGCGATGTTGAACACCTCGTGGGGGAACGTGCCGTGGGACGACACCCACCACCCCTCGCTCTCGATGACCGCTGGTGAGCACGACGGGCGCTGGCTCTTCATCAATGCCAACAACACGCCGCGCTTCGCGCGCATCGACCTCAAGTCGTTCGAGACGACCGAGACGCTGGAGCTGCCGAACACCGGCGGCAACCATGGTGCCCCGTTCACGACGGAGAACACCGAGTACGTGATCGGTGCCACGCGCTTCTCGGTCCCGATTCCGCAGAAGGATGTCGCCTTCGACAAGTTCAAGGACGAGTTCAAGGGGACGATCTCCTTCGTGAAGGCCGACGAGATGGGGAAGATGGACGTCGCCTTCCAGATCCTGATGCCTGGCTTCGACTACGATCTCGGGCGCCCGGGGAAGGGGCCGTCGCACGGGTGGGTCTTCTTCACGTCGTACAACACCGAGCAGGCCAACACCAAGCTCGAGGTGAACGCGTCCAAGAACGACAAGGACTACATCGCCGCCGTGAACTGGAAGGTCGCCGAACAGTGCGTGGCCGCCGGCAAGGCGAAGACATGGCCGACCAAGTACGCGCACAACGTGTACAGCCACGAGACGCACGCCGCGACGACCGAGATGAAGACGACGGTCAAGGTGCTCGATCCGAAGGACTGCGCCGGGGCGGTGTATTTCCTCCCGACGCCCAAGTCGCCGCACGGCGTCGATGTCGACCCGACGGGTGAGTACATCGTCGGCGGCGGCAAGCTCGCCACCGTCATCCCGGTGCACTCGTTCAGCAAGTTCCAGCAGGCGATCACCGACAAGAAGTTCGAGAAGGAGGCCTACGGCATCCCGGTGGTGAACTACGACGCCACGATGTACTGCGAAGTGCAGAACCCGGGGCTTGGCCCCCTGCATAACGAGTTCGACGCCCAGGGCAACGCCTATACGTCGGTCTTCATCTCGTCGGAGATCGTGAAGTGGTCGCTCAAGGACTGCAAGGTCGTCGACCGCGTTCCGACGTACTACTCGATCGGTCACCTCACCGTCCCCGGCGGCGACACCAAGACGCCGTACGGCAAGTACGTGATCGCGATGAACAAGATCACGAAGGATCGGTATCTCCCGACGGGACCGGAGCTCACGCAGTCGGCGCAGCTCTACGACATCAGCGGGGCGAAGATGAAGCTCCTGCTCGACTTCCCGACCATCGGCGAGCCGCACTACGCCCAGGCGATCCTGGCCAGCAAGATCAAGGGTGAGCAGCTCAAGTTCTTCAAGCTCGCCGACAACAAGCATCCGTACGTCGCCCGCAACGAGCAGGAAGTGGGCGTGAGCCGCACGGGGAAGACGGTGCACGTGAAGATGACGGCCATCCGCTCGCACTTTGCGCCCGACAACATCGAGGGCGTGCAGCAGGGTGATACGGTGCTGTTCCACGTCACCAACCTCGAGCAGGACTGGGATGTCCCGCACGGCTTCGCCGCGCTGGGCTCGGCCAACGACGCCGAACTGCTGGTGATGCCCGGCCAGACGCGCACGCTGACGTGGGTGGCCAAGTACGCCGGCGTCTATCCGTTCTACTGCACCGACTTCTGCAGCGCGTTGCACCAGGAGATGCAGGGATATGTCCGCGTGGCCCCGTCGGGCGCGGCCGTTGCCCTCTCGGCGACGACGAGCAAGAAGTCGCAGGCCGCCTTCGCCGCAACGACGGGCGGGGGCAAGTAGGCTGACGCTAGCCAAGGGGGCGGGTGCACGCCGGGCCCGCTCCCTTTCCCTTTTAGAGGCATGACTGCCATGCTGTCCTTCCGTTCCCGCATCCTGCTTGCCCTCTCCGCCCTGCTGCTGGTGGCGATGTACGTGACGCCGATCTGGCGTGTCTTCCTCGACGCCCCGCAGTATCCGGAAGGGATCGGGATGCAGATCTGGATCAACACCGTCAAAGGGGCCAAGGAGAACGATCTCGACAACATCAACAACCTGAATCACTACATCGGGATGAAGCGCATCGTCCCCGATGCGATCCCCGAGCTCAAGCTGATGCCGTTCATTGTTGGGGCGCTGATCGTTGGCGGGCTGGCCGCCTCCGCCATCGGACGCCGCCGCGTGGCGCAGGTGTGGGTCGGCGCGTTCGTCGTCGTTGCCCTCGCCGGGCTGGTCGACTTCTACCGGTGGGAGTACGACTACGGCCACGACCTCGACATGGAGAACGCGATCATCAAGGTGCCGGGGATGACGTACCAGCCGCCGTTGATCGGATCGAAGCAGTTGCTCAACTTCACGGCAACGTCGATCCCGGGCTTTGGCGGCTACGCCGCGATGATCGCGCTGGGCCTGGGTGTCCTGGCGCTCGTGATCGACCGTCGCGGAGCCGTGACCCCCGATGCGGCCCGCAAGCCGGTCGGGATGAAGACACCGGCCCTGGTGGCGTAGAGAGACCGATGATGCTCGCACTGCGCGCGATGGTTCGTTTGCGTTGGGTGGCGTTGCTCCTCGTGTGTGCAACGGTCGCCGCGTGCCAGCGCGGCAGTGGTCCTCGCCCGCTGGTGGTGGGCGAGGACTCCTGCGCCTTCTGCAAGATGTCGATCTCCGACACGCGCTACGGTGGCGAAGTTCGCACCACGACCGGGCGCATCGTGACGTTCGACGCCGTGGAGTGCCTGGCGAGCTACATCGCCGCAGCAGGCGACAGCGCACGATTCGACGGCATCTGGGTTGCCGACTTCCACGGCGGCGGGATGGTCCCCGCCGATGGGGCGCGCTTCGTGAGCGGCGGGACGCTGCACAGTCCCATGGGACGGCAGATCACGTCGTTCGCGGCATCGGCCACCCCCGCCGATCTCGTGGCCAAGTATGGCGGCCAGGTACTCACCTGGCAGCAGGTGCTGGCCGCCGTGCCGACGCCGCCGCAGGGAGCGTCAGTCCCGGCCGACTCGGCGTCGCACCATCACTAAGCCGAAGTCCCCGCACTAACTTGCGCGTCGTGAGCCCCCTCCTCACTCCGTGCGCCCGAGTCGACACGCTGGCCACACCAGCGAAGCTCGCGACGCTGGCAACGCGCTCCGCGCGGGCAACGCGCTCCGCGCGGGCAACGCGCTCCGCGCGGGCAACGCGCTCCGCGCTGGCAACGCTCTCGGCGCTGCTCGTCGTGGCCGCGTGCCCGCGCATGAGCGCGGCACAGGAGCGCACGGCGCCCGCGCCGACCGCCCCGCGCGTGGCAGGGGCAACGCGAACGATCGAAGTCTCGCCAACGGGCGCCGTGCAACGCATCAGCGATGCGGTGCGCCTTGCCCCCGCCGGCGCCCGCATTCTCGTCAGGCGCGGGACGTATACGGAGCCGCGCATTCGCATCGAGCGAGTGGGGATCACGCTCGAGGGTGAAGCCGGGGCCATTCTGGACGGGGGGGGGACGCACACGATCCTCGAAGTGGCGGCCGACGACGTGACGGTGCGCGGCCTGACGATTCGCAACACGGGGCCAAGCCAGTCCGAAGAGCGCGCAGGGATCTTCGTGCACGACGTGGGCGGGTGCCGCGTGGAGCAGAACCGCCTGGAGGAGACGCTCTTCGCCATCTACCTGGCCAAGGTGCACGACTGCCTCGTGCGCGACAACGTGATTCGCGGCCACGAGCGGGCGCAGACCGTGTCGGGGAACGCCATCCACATCTGGTCCAGCGAGCGCGTGCAGGTGTTGCATAACGACGTGCGCGGGCATCGCGACGGGATCTACTTCGAGTTCGTCAAGCGCGGGCGCGTGATCGGCAACACCTCGCAGCGCAGTGCGCGCTACGGGATGCACTTCATGTTCTCCGACGATTGCCACTACGAGGACAATGTCTACCGCGACAACGCCAACGGCATCGCGGTGATGTACTCGAACCGGGTGGAGATGATCCGCAACCGCTTCGAGCACAACTGGGGGAGCGCAGCCTACGGCCTCCTGCTCAAGGACATCAACGACTCGCGCATCGAGGGGAATGTCTTCCTCTCCAACTCGGTCGGGTTGTATCTCGAAGGCGCCAACCGCAACACCGTCCTGCGCAACACGTTCCGCGCGAACGGCTGGGCGCTCAAGACGATGGCCAATGCCACGGGGAACATGTTCGAGCGGAACACCTTCGAGGGCAATGCCTTCGACGTGGGGACCAACAGCAAGTCCAACGTGTCGCGCTTCCAGGAGAACTTCTGGGACCGGTACCGCGGCTATGACCTGGACCGCAACGGGATCGGCGACGTGCCACATGCGCCAGTGCGGCTCTTTGCCCTGGTGGTCGAGGAATCGCCGCCGACCCTCATTCTCCTGCGCTCGCTCCTCGTGGACCTTCTCGACCTGGCCGAACGCGTGATCCCGACACTCACGCCCGAAACGCTGCTCGACGAACGCCCGTTGATGAAGCGCCCCGTGATGGAGGCTGTCCGTGGTTAGGGCGCGCGGGGTGCGCAAGGCCTACGGGCGCCTGCAGGTGCTGCAGGGGCTCGACCTCGACGTCGAGCGTGGACAGGTGACGGCGATCATCGGCCCCAACGCCTCGGGGAAGACGACGTTCAACAAGATCCTGCTCGGCCTGGTGCGCGCCGACGCGGGCGAGGTCTCGATCGGGGGGAAGAGACTCGACGGCGGCTCGGCGTATCGCGCCCACATCGGCTACATGCCGCAAGCCGCGCGCTTTCCCGAGAACCTCACGGCCTACGACGTCTTCCGCATGCTGGCCGACCTGCGCGGCGCCGCCGCCGGGCGCGACGAGCAACTGGTGGACGAGTTCTCGTTAGGGCCGGTGCTCAAGACGCCCATCCGCATCCTCTCCGGCGGGATGCGCCAGCGGGTGAATGCGGCGCTGGCGTTCCTCTTCCGACCCGACCTCCTCCTGCTCGACGAACCCACGGCCGGACTCGACCCCATCTCCAGCGGGACGCTCAAGGACAAGATCCGCCAGGAGCGCGAAGCCGGCCGCACCTTCATCCTCACCTCGCACGTGCTGAGCGAACTGGAGGAGCTGTCGGACCGCATCGCCTTCCTGCTCGACGGGCGCGTGCACTTTTCGGGGACGCAGGACGAACTCAAGTCGCTCACTGGCGAGGCGACGCTCGAGCGCGCCATCGCCAATCTCATGCGGCAGGGGCACACCCCTACCGCTGGCGTCAGCATCGCCGAGCCCCGCGTGACACAGCCATGAGCACGATCTTCAAGATCATGCGCTACGTCCTCATGGACGTGCTGCGCAACCGCTGGGTGATCGGGTATGCCCTCTTCTTCCTCGCCGTCACCGACGTCCTGTTGCGGTTAGGCGGGAGCGGACCACGGGCGCTACTGTCGCTGCTCAACGTCGTCGTCCTGCTCATCCCGCTGGTCACCATCGTCTTCGGGACGATCTACTGGCACGGCGCGCGCGAGTTCAACGAGCTGCTCCTGTCGCAGCCGGTGGCGCGCACGACGCTCTTTCACGGGCTCTTTGCCGGTCTCGTCATTCCCCTCTCGGTCGCGTTCGTCGTCGGCGTGTCGATCCCGGTGATGGTGCACCGCGCCTTCGACGCCGAGACGCTCCCGTTGCTGGCGCTGATGCTGGTGGCCGGATGTGCGCTGACGGCGGTGTTCGGGGCGCTGGCGGTCCTCATCGCTGGGCTCGTCGACGACCGGCTCAAGGGGCTGGGGCTGGCGTTAGGCGTCTGGCTACTCATGACGGTCGCCTACGACGGCCTCGTGCTCTGGGTGGCGATGGCGTACCAGGACTACCCGCTCGAGGGGACGATGCTGGCGCTCACCTTTGCCAACCCGGTGGACCTGGCGCGCGTCCTCCTCGTGCTGCGCTTTGACGTGTCGGCCCTGATGGGGTACACCGGGGCGGTAATGCAGCGCCTGCTGGGGAGCCCGATGGGTATCCTGGCCGCGGTGGCGGGGCTGGCTGCCTGGACCATCGCCCCGGGGCTGCTGGCGCTGCGCGCCTTCAAACGTAGGGACTTCTGAGACATTGCCTGAGGTCTCTCCCGACGCCATACCTGTAGCGCGTTTATTTCATTTCCAAAGTACAAACGCCGGCCCGAAATTCGATCGTCCACTCGAAACCCGACGCGCTCGTCACCTCCAAGGAGCAGTCATGCGCACTCTGAGCACCCTCGTCGTTCTGTCTTGCCTCGTGGCCGCCTGCGGCGGTGGTGGAGAGGCCGCTGCCGACTCGACCGCGGCCGCGACGTCCGAAACGCCGGCAGCCCCGGCCGCAGCCGCGTCGCTCGATCCGGCGACGATTACGCCGCAGATGCTGGCGTTAGGTGACTCGCTGTTCCACGGGCTCATTGGCGCCACGTCGTGCCAGGCGTGCCACGGGGCCGACGCCAAGCAGGCGACGGTGGCGCCCGACCTGACGGACGCCGAGTGGTTGCATAGCGACGGGAGCTGGGAAGGGATCTACAACACGGTCAAGACCGGCGTGTCGCAGCCCAAGAAGTTCACGAGCATGATGCCCGCCGATGGCGGCGTCCCGATGACCGACGAGCAGCGCCACGCGGTCACGGCGTACGTGTACAAGCTCGGCCACCCGTAGTCGTCAGGCCATCGGCGTCGACGCCGGGAGCACGTCGAAGAGGAGGCTGCAGCAGGTCACGCCCCCTTCGGCCTTGGCCAGCTCCGAGGCGTCGACGCCGATCACGCTCACCCCGTGCGCCCGCAGCATCTCCTGCGTGCGGGGAAAGGCGGTGGAATGGATCACGCCACCGCTCACCATGACGGCATTGGCCGCGAACGGCTCGCCGGGATCGACGGTGAGCGCGTCGTACCCCTCGAACACCGACGCATCGACCCAGGCCGGATTCACCAGGATCCAGTCTGGGCTCACCTGCGTGACCGCGGTCTTGAGGTGCAACGCCCCTGCCACCTGCACCTCGCGCACCTCGTAGCCATACGGCGCGACGAGCGCGCGGAGCGCTGCGATCCCCTCGGCGGTCGTGCGCTGCGTGAGCCCGACGTACAGCGTGCGTCCCAGTCGCAGCACATCCCCGCCATCCAGCGTGGCCGGGGCCTCGATCCGCACGATCGGCCGGAACGGCGCCAGCGCCTCGGCCATCGCCTCCACCTCGGCGCGCCGTGAGGCAGCGCCGGGGCGCGTGAGGACGGCCACCTCGTCGAGCACGAGGGCCGCATCCTCCACGAAGACCGCGTCGGGAAGATCGGGGAGCTCGGGGAGGCGGATCACGCGTACCCCCAGCCCCTCCAGCGCCTCCTCGTACTGCTCGTGCTGACGCCGGGCGGTGTCGAGGTCGATCGGCGTGCGCGCGACGTGCGTGAGTTCGCACTCAGTGATGGAGCGCGAGACTTCGCGGGTGAGAGCGGTCAGCATGAGACGGGAGACGGGAGACGGGAGACGGGAGGTGCGGGGTGCACCGGGAAAGTAGCGCTCGCCTGGCGACGGGGGATAGGCGGCTGAGGTGTCTTCTTCTTCCTGCCGCGTCACCGGCGGTGTCCATTCAAATACTTGACGACATCAACTAATTGGTGGACTTTGGCATCGACTGTTCCCTGTGATGCTGCCATGCCTGCCACACGTTCTGCTCGTGCCGGTCGTCCCGCCCCACCTCCTCCGGCGCGCGTCACGCCGCCCGACACCGCCGTCGAAGGGCTGCGATCGGCGGTGCGGGAGTTCAACCGCTTCTACACCGGGCGCGTCGGCGCCTTGCGCGAGGGGTTGCTCGAGTCGCCGTTCACGCTCGCGGAGTCGCGCGTACTGTACGAACTGGCGCACCGCGATGCACCGACGGCGAGCGAACTGGCGCGCGACCTGGGGATGGACGCGGGATATCTCAGTCGGCTCCTGCGCGGGCTCACGCGACGCCATCTCGTGGCGCGCCGGCGGTCGGATCGGGATGCGCGCCACACGCACCTCACCCTCACCAAGTCCGGTGCGCGTGCCTTTGCGTCGCTTGATACGCGCTCCAACGAGGATGTCGACCGCACCGTCGCGCACCTGTCACCCGAGGAGCAGCGACAGCTGCTGGCTTCGATGGAGACGATTCGCCGCCTGCTCGACCCGCGCGTGGCGCAAAGCGAGCGGCGCGCGCCGATCGTGATCCGCGCGCCGCAACCGGGTGACCTGGGATGGGTGGTGCACCGTCATGGCGCGCTCTACGCGCGCGAGTATGGCTTTGACGAGCGCTTCGAGGCGCTGGTCGCCGAGATCGTGTCGGACTACGTGAAGGACTACGATCCCACGGGCGACCGGTGCTGGATTGCCGAGCGCGGGGGCGAGGTGGTGGGCTCGATCTTCCTGGTGCGCAAGAACAAGACGACCGGGAAGCTGCGCTTGCTGTACGTCGAACCCTCGACGCGCGGCGCCGGGTTGGGGCGCCGTCTGGTGCAAGAGTGCATCCGCACCGCGCGGCAGCTCGGCTATCGCACCCTGATGCTGTGGACCAATAGTGTGCTCGACGCCGCGCGCCACATCTACGAGCAGGAGGGATTTGTCCTGACCAACGAAGAGGTCCACCACAGCTTCGGCGACGCGCTGGTGGGGCAAACGTGGGAGCTGAAGCTCTAGGTCGCGACTTGCAGCCACCGACGGCCCTCGGCGAGCGGGAACAAGAGAAGACGGGAAAACGGGAAGACGAGAAGACCAGAAGACGAGTGAGGTCACTGGCGCTTGGGTTGGTACGGGGGGATTTTTCTCTCTCGACTTCCCTTGAACTTTCGCCGTGTCCAATCCTCCTGGCTTTCATCAGCCCGCGCGGTTTCCGCGGGGCTTTCACTGTGCGTCGCGCAACGTTGGGCTCAAGCCGACGGCGCGCGATCTCACGCTCTTCGTGAGCGACGTCGAAGCCAACGCCGCCGCCGTTTTCACGCGCAATCATTTCCCGGGGGCGCCGATCATCCTGGGACGCGAGACCATCAAGGGGGGACGGCTGCGGGCGATCATTGCCAACAGCAAGTGCAGCAACGTCGCCACCGGTGACGAAGGGGTGAACCGGGCACGCCGCATGGCCGCGGCGGCGGCCGCCGAAGTCGGGACGACCGCGGACCGGGTGCTCGTCAGCTCCACCGGCGTAATCGGTGTCCCGCTCCCCATCGAGAAGATCGAGGCGGGGGTGAAGGGGATCATGGGCGACCTCTCCGACGATCCGTTGTTAGGCGCGGAGGGGATCATGACCACCGACACGCACCCGAAGGCGCTGTCGGTGAGTGTGGGCGACGTCACGATCACCTTCGTGGCCAAGGGGTCTGGGATGATCGAGCCCAACATGGCGACCATGCTCGCCTACATCTTCACCGACGCGGCGCTCGAGCCGGCGGCACTCGATCGTTTGCTGCGCGAGGCGGTGCACGTCTCGTTCAACATGCTCTCGGTCGACACCGACACCAGCACGTCGGACACCTGCGCCATCCTCGCCAACGGGCTCGCCGGCGCGGTGGACGAGGCGGCGTTCCAGGCGGCGCTCACCGCCGGCTGCTTGCGCATGACCGAGATCCTGGCCCGCGATGGTGAAGGGGCCGAGCACCTGATTCGGGCGACGGTGCGCGGGGCGAGCAGCGACGACGAGGCGCGGCGCGTGGCCAAGTCGCTGGTCAACTCACCGCTGGTCAAGACGATGGTGCACGGCGCCGACCCCAACGTGGGGCGCCTGTTGATGGCGGTTGGCAAGTGCTTCGAGGTTCCCATAGCCGCCAGCCGCACGGATGCGTGGATCAACGGGACGCCGGTGGTGCGTGGCGGGATGCGACTCGACTTCGAGGACGCGACGGTGCGCGAGACGCTCAAGGCCGAGGTGGTGGAACTGGTGGTGGAACTCGGGCTGGGGGGCGCGAGCGCGACCGCGTATGGGTGCGACCTGACGAAGGGGTATGTCGAGGAGAATGCGGCGTACTATTCGTCGTAGGGCGGACGGGAGACGGGAGACGGGAGACAGGAGTGGCGGCCGCGATGCGGCCGCCTTTCTTCTTTCCCGTCTCCCGACTTTCTACCGAACTGCTTGCCGTCGGTCCTTCCGCCCACTGGCTGGACGACAGATGCCTAACGGGACGGCGTCGGGTAGTAGGCGGGCTCGTTTCCTTTGCGCCACTTGATGTTGCAGCCGAGGCTGGGGAATTGGTCCTCGGAGGGCTTGGCGTTGGACAGCACGGCGTCCAGGGCCGCGCGCAGGTCGCGGCCGGTGACGGGGCGGTCGTTGCGGGGGCGGGCGTCGTCGAGTTGGCCGCGATAGGCGAGCTTCCCTTCCCCATCGAACAGGAAGAAGTCGGGGGTGCACGCGGCCGCGTAGGACTTGGCGACCTCCTGCGACTCGTCGTAGAGGATCGGGAAGGCGAAGCGATACTCGCGCGCCATCGCGGTCATGCTGGCGGGGGCGTCTTCGGGATAGCCGACGATGTCATTCGAGGCGATACCGACCATTGCCACCCGGTCGCCGTACTCGGCGCCGATGCGCGCGATTTCGGGGGCGACGTGCAGCACGTAGGGACAGTGCCGGCTGATGAACATCACCAGCAGCGGGCGTCCGTCGCGGAGCTGCGCGAGGGTGACGATGCGTGCGTGCGCCACGTCGGGGAGCGCGAAGTCGGGTGCCGACGTGCCAAGCGCGAGCATTGTCGACTCGGTGCGCGCCACGACGTCATCTCCTGAAAAGGTTTGATATCA
Organism: uncultured Gemmatimonadaceae bacterium; assembly: GCA_964560345.1. GTDB lineage: Bacteria > Gemmatimonadota > Gemmatimonadetes > Gemmatimonadales > Gemmatimonadaceae > SCN-70-22. Next base: position 72,852 of record CAZLLP010000011.1, on the reverse strand, counting down.
CGATAATCGCGCGGCGCGCCGTGCGTGTTCCCCGAGGCGGGCGCTACGGTGACGGAAAAGAAAAACCCCCGGGATTGCTCCCGGGGGCGTCTCGCATCCAGCGACCCTAGCACGAAGGCGAACAGGTATAGATGCGAGTGTCAATAATAAGACGTGTGCAGCGTTCAGACGCAACTCGGGGAAATACGAGTCACCTTCCCTTGACCTGGTTGTGCAGGGAAAGTGACGGTGCGGTCGAGGGGCGTAACGGGGCGCGCTCGGGAAGACGAGAAGACGAGTGAGGGCATGGGGGGAGAGCGGGCGCGGGGGAAGGTGAGTTGCGCTTGTGGCTGCCACGTTCCGCCGTACCTTCTCGCTCCAAACGTTTTCCAGAGACTTCCGTGTCAAATTCGCTTGGTGTTGCGGTCATCGGTGCTGGGATTCTTGGCGCGCGGCACGCGCGCGTGTACCACGAGCTGTCCGCGACGCGGCTCGTGGCGGTCGTCGATCCTGATGCGTCGCGCGCGACGGCGGTGGCCGACGGGAAGGGGGCGCTCACCTTTGCCAGCACGCGCGAGATGCTGGCCGCGGTTGGGCCGGCGGGGAGCCGCGAGGTGCAAGCGGTGAGCGTTGCCACCCCCGATCACCTGCACCACGAACCGGTGACTGCGTGCCTCGACGCCGGACTCGACGTCTTTCTCGAGAAGCCGCTGGCCATCGACGAGGGCGAGGCGCGGAGCATGATCGCGCTGGCGCAAGCGCGGGGGCGCGTGTTCATCGTCAACTACAGCCAGCGCTGGCTCGCCGAGCATCAGCGGGTGGAGTCGCTCGTGCGCGAAGGGGCGTTAGGCAGGCCGGCCTTTGTCGAGTCGCATCGGTGGGACGCGGCGTGGGTGGCGGAGCGCATGATCTCGTGGAGCGACCGCACGACACCAATCCACTTCATGTCGAGCCACGACATCGACCTCATCCTGCACTGGCTCGGCGACCGCGTGGTGACGGTGACGGCGATGTCGCACGAAGGGGTGCTCGCCGAGGAGCGTGGACTCGCCGGGCGCGTCGACGGCTTTGCCGCCCTCCTCAAGACGGCACGCGGGACCGTCATCTCGCTGCACTCGTCGTGGATCCTCCCCGACACCTTCCCGCTTGCCGCCGACTCGTACCTCGAAGTGCTCGGCGCCAAGGGGTCGCTCTTCCTAGGCGGGAGCACGCGCGAACTCAAGCTGTACGCGCCAGGGCATAACGAGCGCGTCACGTACGGCGGTCCGGCGACCGCGACCGAGGTGAATGGGCGGATCGAAGGGGCGTTCACGTCGTCCTTGTGCGCCTTTCTCGACGCGGTGCAGCGGCGTGACCACGACACCCCGACCGCTGCGGCCAACACGATGCACGTCGTCGAGGTGCAGGCGGCCATCCTGCGTGCGGCCGCGAGCGGCGCTCCCGTTCACATCCCCGTCGGAGGTGCCGCATGAGCCGCCTGTCGGGACAGGTCGCCCTGGTGACCGGGGGCGGGCGCGGGATCGGCCGTGCCGCGGCGATCGCGTTGGCGCAGCAGGGCGCGCGCATAGCCGCCTGTTCGCGCACGCTGCGCGACGTGGAGGAGGTGGCAGCCGCGATTCGTGCGGCTGGCGGCGACGCGATTGCGCTGCACTGCGATGTGGCCGATGCGGCGCAGGTGGACGCGACCGTCGCGGCCGCCGAGCGTGCGCTGGGCCCCATCGACCTGCTGGTGAACAACGCCGGGGTGGGGACCGTTCGCCCGACCGAGGTCGCCGACTACGACCTGGCCGAGTGGGACCGGATCGTGAACGTGAACCTGCGCGGAGCGTTCTTGTGCTGTCGCGCGGTGGTGCGCGGGATGCGCGAGCGGCGCCGCGGGACGATCATCAACGTCGGCTCGATCACGGGGCACGAGTCGGCGCCTAACGTGGCGCCGTATGGCGTGAGCAAGTTCGGCCTGGCCGGCCTCACGCAGGCGCTGCTGGGTGAGAACCACAAGTACGGCGTGCGCGTGAGCGTGGTGAGCCCCGGGCCCACCGACACGACCATCTGGGACAAGAAGGAGACACCGATTCCTGCCGAGGTGCGCGCGCAGATGATGCGGAGCGAGGACGTGGCCGAGGTGATCGTCTATCTGGCGTCGCTCCCGCCTCACGTGCGGATCGACGAGATCGTGGTGCTCCCCAACACGTTCCCGCTCAAGTTGTGGGACTATCGGGTGGAGTAGGCGCGACCGCGCGCCTACATCGCACTCGGCGCCACGCGGTACTCATCTTCGGTCACGTGCTCCAACCAGTCCACCGCCTTGCCGTCCAGCGCTTCCTGGATGGCAATGTGCGTCATCGCGGTGGTGGGTGACGCGCCGTGCCAGTGTTTCTCGCCCGCGTCGAACCAGACCACGTCGCCAGGTCGAATTTCCAGAACCGCCCCGCCCTCCCGCTGCACCAGTCCGCACCCGGCGATGACAATCAGCGTCTGGCCTAACGGGTGCGTGTGCCACGCCGTGCGTGCGCCGGGTTCGAAGGTGACGGTGTTGCCGGCCGCGCGCGCCGGGGGGGTGACCGCAAAGAGCGGATCGATCCGGACCGTCCCGGTGAACCAGTCGCTGGGCCCCTTGGCCGACGGGCGCGCATCGCAGCGCGAGATCTCCATGTCGATGTTCCTCGTGTGACCGGTGACAATCGAACGAGTGCGCGGCGCCGGTCAGCAGGGCCGCCGGTGACGCAACGTGGCGTGCCCGAGCGCCTAACGGTCGATCAGACGCTGCGAGGCCTCGGGATAGCGCTCGCCCTGCACCGAAACCTGCGATGCCGCCTGCTCGATCTCACGCAGGTCGTCTGGTGAAAGAACGAGCGTGGCCGCGCCGAGGTTCTCGTCGAGCCGCGAGAGCTTGCGCGTCCCGGGGATGGGGACGATCCACGGCTTCTGCGCCAGGATCCAGGCGAGCGCGACCTGCGCCGGCGTCGCCTCCTTCTGCGACGCGATGCGCGACAGCAGCTCGACCATCCCCTGGTTTGCCTTGCGATTCTCCTCCGAAAAGCGCGGCACCTTGGTGCGGAAGTCGGAGGCGTCGAACGTCGTGGTCTCGTCCACCTTCCCCGTCAGGAATCCCTTGCCTAACGGCGAGAACGGGACGAATCCGATCCCCAGTTCCTCGAGCGTGGGGAGGATCTCCCCCTCTGGCTCGCGCCACCATAACGAGTACTCGCTCTGGAGCGCGGTGACCGGGTGCACGGCGTGGGCGCGGCGAATCGTTCGCACCCCCGCCTCCGACAGGCCGAAGTGCTTGACCTTCCCCTCCCCGACGAGATCCTTCACGGCGCCGGCGACCTCCTCGATGGGGACCTCCGGGTCGACGCGGTGCTGGTACAGCAGGTCGATCGCCTCCACGCGCAGTCGCCCGAGCGAACCTTCCACCGCCCGGCGAATCGACGCAGGGCGACTGTCGAGCCCGGGCTGCACCGTGCCGTCCGGGTCGACGCGGAAGCCGAACTTGGTGGCGATGACCACGCCGTCGCGCATCGGCGCCAGCGCCTCGCCCACCAACTCCTCGTTGGCAAACGGGCCGTAGATCTCGGCGGTGTCGAAGAAGGTGACGCCACGGTCCACCGCAGCGCGGATCAGGGCGATCATCTCCTGCCGGTCTGACGGTGGGCCGAAGCCAAAGCTCATCCCCATGCAGCCCAGTCCGATCGCCGAGACTTCGAGGGTGCTGCGTCCGAGAGTGCGCTGCTGCATGTCGAGATCTCCGAGTGCGGTCAGGGGCTGCGAGGGTCGGTAGCGCGTCGAGGCGAACCGCAAGCAAACAGCTTGGCCCCCTCCGATCTACTGCACGGGTCTACTGGCCGTGGGAAGAGGCGCTTGGCAGTCGCGTTTCGCGAGGCGCGGCGGTGGGAGCCCCTCACGGGCCACTCGCGGGGGGCGCGCGGGGGCTGCAGTACGCCCCACCGTCGTGCTCGACAGGCGGGGATGAGGCCCATATGTTCGCATCCCCCCTCACCTTTCACGCTGGACCCGCGCGTGAACAAGCCCGTCATCATCACCGTCGACGACGATCCCTCCGTCCTCGCCGCCATCGAACGTGACCTCAGGCGGCAGTATCGCGCGGACTATCGCGTCATGAAGGCCACCTCGGGCGCCGAGGCGCTCGACGCCGCCATGCAGCTCGCCGCACGCAACACCCCCATCGCGCTCTTCCTCGTCGACCAGCGCATGCCGGGGATGTCGGGGATCGAGCTGCTGCGCGAGGTGAAGCCGCTGCACCCTAACGCGAGGCGCGTACTGCTCACCGCCTACGCCGACACCGACGTGGCGATTGCCGGGATCAACGACGTCGCGCTCGACTATTACCTGGTCAAGCCGTGGGATCCCCCCGAGCAGTTGCTGTATCCGGTGCTTGACGACCTGCTCGCCGAGTGGCGGGCGCGCGTCATTCCGTCGTTTGAGGGAATTCGCGTCCTCGGCTCGCAGTGGTCCCCTCCCTCGTTCGCGGTCAAGGACTTCCTGTCGCGCAATCGCATCCCCTACGAATGGCTCGATGTGGATGTGGATGCCCAGGCGCGCACGCTCGGGGAGTCGATCGCCGGCGACCTCACGCGGCTGCCGCTGGTGCTTTTTCCCGACGGCTCGCATCTCATCGCGCCGTCGCAAGTGGAGCTGGCGACCAAAGCCGGATTGCAGACACAGGCGACGCGCCCGCTCTACGACGTGGTGATTGTCGGCGGCGGACCGGCGGGACTCGCCAACGCGGTGTATGCGGCGTCCGAAGGGTTGCGTACCGTTGTCGTGGAAGGGGCGGCTCCGGGCGGTCAGGCGGGGACAAGCTCGATGATCGAGAACTACCTTGGGTTTCCCGCCGGCGTCACCGGTGCCGACCTGGCGCAGCGCGCGACCGCGCAGGCCCGGCGGTTCGGCGCCGAGCTGCTCACCGGGCAGGAGGTGGTGGGGCTGCGACGCGAGGATCCGTATCGCGTGGTGGTGCTGGCCGATGGCACGGAGCTCACCACCTTCACGGTCATCATCACCACGGGGATGAGCGCACGCATGCTCACCGTCCCCGGGATCGAGTCGTTGCACGGTATTGGCGTGTACTACGGCGCGGCGATGAGCGAGGCGGCGCGCTATCGCGATCACGACGTCTGCATCGTGGGCGGCGCCAACTCGGCCGGCCAGGGGGCGCTCTTCTTCTCGCGGTACGCGCGAAAGGTGACGATGATCATCCGCGCCGCCTCGCTGGAGCCGGCGATGTCGCAGTACCTCGTCGATCGCATTCGCGCCACGCCCAACATCGAGGTGCTGGGCAACGTGGAGGTATCGGACGTGAAGGGCGATGGGCACCTCGATTCGGTCGTGGTGAAAGATGCGACGACGGGGGAGCTGCGCGTGATCCCAGCCTCCGCGATGTTCATCTTCATCGGGGTGAAGCCGCACACCAGTGCGTTCACCAACGTCCTGGAATGCGATGCCTCGGGCTTCGTGCTCACCGGGACCGAGCTTCCGATGGAACACGGCCGGCCGCGCGGCTGGCCGTTGGCCCGGACGCCCTATGCGTTCGAGACCAGCATCCCCGGCGTCTTTGCGGCTGGCGACGTGCGCTCGGGGGCCAACCGACGCGTTGCCGCGGCCGTGGGCGAAGGGTCGGCCGCGGTCTATTCGGTTCACCGCTATCTCAAGACCGTCTGATGGACGCCGCGACGCCATCGAGGGAGGCGCTGGTCGCGCGCCTGGCCACGCACCGGGCGCTGGGGCATGCGCCGAAGGCCGAGCACGAGTGGTTGGCGACGCATGGCACGCTCCGCACCTATCCCGTTGGCGCGCTGGTCACGGCAAAGGGGGCGCAGTCCCACGAGCTGCTGATCGCGCTGACTGGGCACCTGGTCATTCGCCTCGATCGTGGCGCGGGCGAACACAAGGTGTTCGAATGGCGTGGTGGCGACGTGGGTGGGGTCATGCCCTACTCACGCGGCGCCTCCCCACCTAACGACGTGATTGCCGAGGAGGAGACGGAGATCCTCGCCATCCCGCGCGCGCTCTTTCCGGAGGTGATTCGCGAATGCCCGGTCTCGACCGCGGTGATGGTGCACACCATGATCGATCGGGCGCGCCAGTTCACCACCAACGACCTGCACGACGAGAAGCTCGTCTCGCTCGGCAAGCTGGCGGCCGGACTCGCGCACGAACTGAACAACCCCGCCTCGGCCGTGATGCGCGGGGCCAAGCTGCTCACCGAGAGCCTGGACCTGTCGGAGGGGGCGGCGCGGCGATTGGGGGAAGCGCGGCTGTCCGACGAACAGCTGGCGATGATCGACGAACTGCGAGAGATGTGCCTCAAGTCGGCGCCGACCGTGACCCGATCGACGTTAGGGCGTTCGGACCGCGAGGATGAACTGGTCGATTGGCTCAACGACCACGGTGCCGACGAGCGTTGGGCCGGTCCGCTGGCCGAAACGGGGGTGACCACCGAAGCGCTCGACGAATTGGCGCACATCGTGGAAGGCGAGGTGCTCACCGCCACCATCGCCTGGATGTCCGCCGGCTGCAACGTGCGCACGTTGGCCGGTGAGATCCAGTCGGCGGCCGAACGGATTCACCAGTTGGTGGGTGCCATCAAGGGCTTCACCTACATGGATCACGCCCAGACCGCCGAGCCGGTGGATATCCGGCAGGGGCTCCTCGACACGCTGGCGGTGCTGGGGGGCAAGTGCCGAGGGAAGAACGTGCAGTGCGCGCTGACGCTCGCCGACGACTTGCCGCTGACGGAAGGGGTCGGGGCGGAGCTCAACCAGGTGTGGATGAACCTCATCGACAACGCGCTCGATGCGGTCCCGATCGATGGTCGCATCGAGATCCGCGCTGCGCGGGAGTTGGATCGTGTGGTGGTGCGCATCTCCGACAATGGCCCCGGCATCCCCGCGGAGATCCAGACGCGCATCTTCGAGCCGTTCTTCACCACGAAGGGGGTGGGAAAAGGGACGGGTCTGGGGCTCGACATCGCGCGTCGCATGCTCAAGCGACACAACGCCGAGATCGCACTGGAGTCGCAGCCTGGACGAACGGAATTCCAGGTGCGGTTGCCGATCGCGCCGGCGTCGTTCCGATCGGCCACACCAGCGGCCGGCAGCCTCCGGCAACCGTCGAGGGATGGCTGCGAGCCGCGCAATTAGGGAAGGCGCAACGACGTTCTCGCGCGGTTCTGGCGCGGTTTCGGCCAGCATAGCCGTTTCGTTCTAGAGCTGGCGCCGCGCGCCCGCCAGTTTGCAGCGCATGACTTCTTCACACACAGCGCCCCCCGCCCCTCCGTCGTCCGATCGAGGACTGATCGTCGGCATGGTCCTCTTTGACGACCTCACCCAGCTCGACCTCACCGGGCCGTACGAGGTGCTGGCGCGCATGCCCAACACCCGCGTGCAGCTCGTCGCCGAGCGCGGCGACGCCGTGCGCAGCGAAGGGGGGCTGCGCATCGTCCCCGATGTCACGTTTGCTGACGCGCCGCCGTACGACGTGCTCTGCGTCCCCGGCGGGTGGGGGGTGAACCTGCAGCTCGAGAACGAGGCGATGCTGGCATTCCTCGCCAGGCAGGGGGCGCAGGCGCGCTACGTCACATCGGTGTGCAGCGGCGCGCTCTTGTTGGGCGCGGCCGGCCTCCTGCGCGGCTACCGCGCGACGACGCACTGGATGTCGCTGGAGATGCTGCCGCTCTTTGGGGCGGAGGCGGTGCGAGAACGCGTCGTGCGTGACCGCAATCGCATCACCGGCGCCGGGGTCACCGCGGGGATCGACTTCGGACTGGTGCTGACGCGCGAACTCTTCGGCCTCGCCGCGGCCGAGACGATCCAGCTCGCGCTCGAGTACCAGCCGGCGCCGCCGTTCGACAGCGGGTCACCCGAGCACGCACCGGCGGCGGTGCGCGACGCGGTGCTGGACAAGAGCCGTACGGTGCGGAGCGCTCGGCGCGCGATCGTGGAGCGCGCGGCCACACGCCTGAGCGCGACGACACAACCGGGAGACGAACCCTCATGAACTTCGACCTGATCCCCGCGTTGATCGGCGTCGGATTGGCGCTGGCGGTCGGCGTCGGCATGACGCTCGTGCGACTGGACCGGGACCGTGCGAGCTATGCGGTGATCCTGATCGTCATCGCCTTCCTGTACGTACTGTTCTCGACCATGGCGTCAGGACAGGGGCTGATGGGCGAGCTGGTGATTGCCTCGGGCTTCGTGCTGGCGGCGGTGGTGGGGTTCCGTGGCAACTTGTGGATCGTGGCGGCTGGGCTGGCGGCGCACGGAGTGATGGATGCGTTCCACGGTTCGCTGGTGGACAACCCGGGGGTGCCGGTGTGGTGGCCGTCGTTCTGCTCGGCGTATGATGTGGCGGCGGCGGGGTACCTGGGGTGGCGGATGCGATCGACGGTCCTGGCCCCACCGATAGCGGAGCGTTCCCCTCTCACGTAGTCCCGCCGCGCCGCCTACTCTTGCGGGTATGCGTGGCATCGCTGCCGAGCACTCCACCTCGCACTTCGTCGCACCGCGCGCGAATGCTCTCGCGCTCGCGGTGCTGCTCGCCGTCGCCAGCGGCTCGCTGCCGGCGCAGTCGCCCTACGATTCGATCGACACGTCGCGCGGTCGTTGTGCGATGTGGACCATGCCGGTGGGGGGGAGCAACTTCCCGCAGGATGCGGCGTACAGCCGCTGCGCGCTGGATCGCGCGCCGACGCTGCTGCCAAACGCTCCGATGCCAGCAGCGCCCAGGTTTGCCGGGGGAGCCGGGGGGGCGGGCGCGTCGTATCGCCTGATCGTCAATCGCGACGGGTCCGTGGACTCCGCGCTGTCGCGCTCGATGACGATCACCATCGGCTCGGCGTTCGGCAATCTCGCGTTCGACTTCGCCGACCAGGCGCTCCTCACGATTCACCGCTGGCGCTTTCGCCCCGCCGTGCGTGCTGGGCGACCCGTGCGGAGCGCGGTCGATCTCGAGATGGTCACGGACAAACGCGCGGTGGACACGCTCCCTGCGCATCTGGAATGGCGCCATGTGGTCGGCGGGGAGCGCGATTCGCTTATCGGCCATTGGGTGACCGATGCGCCGCTGCCGCCGTTTGCCCCGGCGCAGCTCGATAGCGCGCACGTCGCGCTGATGCGTCAACTGGCGACCATGCGGGTCGTGCTGCCTAACGCTGCTCGCCGCTATTGCCTCACGCTCGCCGATTCAGGGGCCAACCGGGAGCCAGCGTCGGCCGCGCGCCTCGCGCGACTGGCGCACGTCCTCGCGGCACACGTCGACGATTCGCACGCGAGCGCGTGTGTCGACGCTGCCGACCGCGTGCGCCTCGCACTGCCGCGCGTGCAACGGATCGAGGAGGGAGGTGCCTTGGTCGAGATGACCGGTGCGCAACTCCCGCGTTGGCCGTTCGACTTTGATGGGCAAGCGTGGGCCCGTTGGCGCGCGCGCTGCGTGGGCGTGGTGCGTGATGACGCGCCGGCCGAGATGGAGTGCGACGTCACCCCTGATGTGCCGTCGCGGGAGATCGGGGCGTGGTACGGTGAGCAACGGCGTGAGCGCCCGCGACCCCCGGCTCGGCGCCCCACGCGCGACGATGATCCGGTGACGCTGACGGTCATCGCGCGCATGTCCAACGCGTACGGCATCGACACGCTTCGCGCGACGGTAGCGCAGGTGCCGAGTCTGTCCGAACGTGCGGTACGGGATGCGGGGCCGCTGTGCAACCGGTATTCGGCGTGGGCCCCGGGCGATTCCGGCATCATGGTGCTGTACGGTGACCTCACGGACCGGAGTCTCCGCGTGGCTCGCACCAACCCGCGGGCCGCCCCTCAGGAAGCGGCGGATCCGAACTGCGCCGCCGTAAACGGTCGAGAGCCGAACATGGCCGCCTTCATGCTCGGTGAGATCGGGACGCGGCCACGTACACCGGTCACGCTGTGCGTGGGGAGCTGCGCGCGCCGATACGTGCTCGATCCGGAGCGCCATGTGCTCGCGGCGCGCCCGCACCTTCGCTTCACGATCGCGTCGCTCAGGGAGCCGCCGCAGCGTGAGCGCGACGACCTTTCCATCAGGATCCTGGTGGATCCCGTACCGGAGGGACTCGTGCCGCTGGTGATCATCGAAGATCCGGGCGCGTGGGCGCCGGCTGCGTGGATCACGTACGATCTTCGCGGTGGGATGTGGGACTGGCGGGTGCACTACAACGGCGGGTGGACGCGCGCGCGGAATGTGCTGGTGTACCTCGTGCGGAAGTGAGCGGGTGTCGCGCGTGACATGACGCAGCGTGCAACGTCAGACCGCGGCGTGGTGGCCGGACTGGCGTCGGGCGTCTTCGTCGCCTAACGCGGCTGGCAGCCCGCCCCGTTACTTGAAGTAGCCCGCGACTCCGCGCGCCAGTTCGTCCGGTCCAGCCCCCTGCAGGTTGGTCAGCACCGCCACGGTGAGTTTGCGGGAAGGGATGACGCGCAGCGACGCCGCCGCCCCGCCATCCATCCCGACGACCTTCCCCGACGGATCGTCGTCGACCATCCAGCCGAGCCCCATGCCGGCCGTCCCGCCGAAGCGAAAGACCGAGCCGTCGGCGAGGCTCACGGCCGTCCACATGGAGTCGCGCAGCGCCGGACTGACGAGCCGACCGGCCCTGACCGCGTCGCCGAATCGCGCCAGGTCGATCGCGGTGCTATTGAGACCAGCCGCCATGTGCAGCCACGGCTCGTAGAGATACGACACCACCCGGAGCGAATCGAGATTCTTCGGCGGCCCGGCGGCGGACAGCGCCAGCTTGGTATAGTGCGTGGCGCGCCCGGCGACCACGGCGCGCGAGTCGCCAAAGATCGGACTGGCGAGGGCGAGCGGCTTCGCGACGTGTTCGAGAATCCACGGCATGAAGGAGCTGCCCGTCAGGCGATCGACGATCATGCCCAGCAGGACGTAGTTTGTCTGGTTGTAGGCCCACTGCGTGCCGACCGGGAAGTCGAGCGGCTTGCCGGCGGCGATGGCGAGCGCGGAGTCCCGGTCGTGCGAGAAGAGTTCGCCCGTGTTGGCGCTCACCATGACATCTGGGAGTCCCGACGTGTGCGAGAGGAGGCGGCGCACCGGTATCCCTTGCCACGCGGTCGGGAGGCCGGGGAGGAGCGCGCCGATCGGCTGGTCGAGTCCGACCTTGCCCTGTTCGACGAGCATCATCACCGCCGTCGCGGCCCACGCCTTGGTGGTCGACGCAATGATGAACCGCGTGGCGGGAGTGGCCGGGACCGCGTGTTCGATGCTGGCGTGCCCGTATGCCCGGTTCATGACCACCTTGCCGTCGCGAATCACGGCGACGGCCATGCCGGGGATCCGTCGCGTGGACATTTGACTCCGGATCCAGGCGTCGGCGCCGGCGGCATCGTTGCGCGCCTGTGCGGGGAGCGTGGTGGCGGCCGCGATGGCGGTGAGCGCGGAGAACAGGAGTCGAGCGCGTCGTAGCATGTCGTGTCCTCGTGGTCTTGGGGGCGAGGTGTGACGACAAGCTGGCGGGAGCGGGGGGCGGCGCAAGGGGGAACGGGCGCAGCGGGGCAGGCAGGCGCTCGTCTGCCGACGGGCGTCGACGGTTGGGATTACACGCTTCTACAGCATCCCTGAAAAGACAGAGCGCCCCTCTCGGACGGAGGGGCGCTCTGTTCAGGTGCACTCTGTACGCTCTCACGATGTATCGACAATCTCTCACGCTCTATCGACAGTTCGCTCGCTCACACTCAAGTTGCCCACCTTTCAAGGCGTGCGAGAACAACGCGTACGCCTTACTCAAGGCGATTCTCCCTTGATCTGATCTCAGCGGCTTCAATCCTGTACGACTCCGCAACACGCCGAAGTGCAGCTCCAAAGGAATAGTATCCGCACTCCTCGACGGCCTTTGCACGCCCATCATAGACTTCTGCGAGTCCGTCTTCAGGCGCTCCGCTTGGATCGACCCAATGGACCCCGCGCGAGTTAACAACCTCGAGGCAGTAGCCCTGGCGAAGGTGATCGTCACCGTCTTCTAGCACGCGCGCGACGACGTGATGAATCCATAGTCCGCCCGGATCAGCAGGCGCGTAGTACAACACCTGTCCTATCACCTGGAGTGCAACCTCCAGACGCCCCCGCGCTCTCGCCAATCGCTCCACGGTATCCAGCCAAGACGAGAGACGGTCTGCATCCATTGTCTGAACACCGATTCGGCCAGGCGGCACATTCCAAGCGTTGAGCAGGCGGTAGGCGTTCTCCGCGCGCCACGTAACTTCTTCGGATGGCTTGCTACGGACCTTCTGGTCGCGAGGTTTGAACGCAAAGCACAGGACCTCTAGGAAGAACTCGGGCTCGGTTGCAAGCCGTCTGAATAGCGTCGCGGGCTCTGCCGCGCCTCTTGCATCCAACAGGGCGAGAAACGTCCACTCTACCGAAGTCTGCTGATCTAGCGTCGCTCTCGAATCGCCCTGAAGGGACTTAATGACCTTACCTATCTCCCAGTGATCGACCTTCTCTGACGCACTGGCCTCAGAGGCAATTGCCATTAAGACCTTGACGGTAATGTCGGGCGCGGGCGGTCGCCCTTGCCGAGCAAGTGCCTGAATGCAACGCAATGCGGCGTGGGGCCTGCCCGCGTCGAGCAGTCTCTCAATGGCAATATCAAGCCCTTCTGTGTCGCCAAAAGGGTGGACGACTGCACGCGTCCAATACAGGACTTCCTTGTCCCCAAGTAACGAGGAGGCGCGTGCCCAAGTCTCCCTCTCAAACGGCAGATAAGAAAGCGCCGTTGCTATCGCCTCAGGGGACCAATTGGCGGAAACGGCCCGGTCAAACCACGAGAACCCCTCCCTCTGGAAGCGTGCGAGTATCACGCCGCCGGCGGCGCGGCGGATCGCGTCGTTCTCAGAGGCAACGCCGGCGGGAAGCAGCAGCGCTTCGACGTCGACCGCGTTGATCTGCGCTACCGCCAACCCAACTCGCCTTGGGTCATCGACACGGTCGATGAGCTGAAGAACGGCGTCAGCGCCACCTTCAGCGAGAACGTCCCGCAACGCCTCCGCCCTCATACCGTCGAGTCGTTCACGCTCGTTGGTATAGTCCTCGCTCGACGTAAATAGGTCCCAGTCGTCCTGGCTGAAGAGATACCTATGGCGCCAGATCGCTGAGCGAGGGCGCAGCTCGCTCGCGAGGGCTTCGAGTTCGCGCCGCGATGCATCGTCCATCGCCCAAGCCGCGTCTGTGAATCGGTCGTGCTTCAGCACGACAGCGTGCGCGGCCCACCACAATCGCTCGCGCACCTCATCGGTCAGGTCGCCGTCTTCGAGCGCCCGAATCTGCGCTGCGAGGCTGGCCCGATCTCCTCCTGAAAGGCCCGCCCATCCATCGAATAGCTCTTCAAGCCACGCGGCATCATTGGCCGCGAGCTCAATATTAAGTTTCGCGTATTGACGCACTTGCACTTCAAACTCAGTCCTCGACACCCCCGACTTCCAATCGTCTGGAATCGTGTCGCGCCACATCGGACGGTGGGAGCCCATCGTGATGGTCTGCGATTGCGGCAGCAGGGCCTGAAGCAGCCGGCGCGCCGCACGAGGATGCCGACGCGCCATCTCACGAATGGCGGCCACCCGAGTGGCAAGTGGCGCGCACGTCTGTGGCATCCACGGCAGCAAGATGGTGCGCATCGAGTTGAGTGGCCGATTCGCCCACTGCCCCCCAGGGTCCATCTCGTCCAGCGCTGCGAGCGCCAAGAGTGCGCGGCCTAAGCTGGAGGCTTCCCACGCAAGGCTCTCCAGTGCCCACAGGAGACCTGTCAGATAGTTCCCGCCGGAGAATCCATCTCCTTCCTGCTTAAAGAGTTCCTGAAAGATCTCGGGTCTTTGCGCGATTGACCGGTCCAAGCAGTTGAGGAAGTCAGACGGCGCCGCTTCCGCCAAAAGCGGCAGTACGTCATTCAGGCTTGCCCATCGGACCCAATCGGCGTCCTCCAAAAGTTCGACGACTGCTCTTGATGACTCGACGACGCTCGCCCCGGGCCGAAGACTGCGCAGGGCATTCGGGTGGGCGCCCATGAGCGCAAGGGTTTCTGCGAGTCCGGTGCGTAGTCGTCGAGAATGTCTCAGCACCTTACCGTAGACACCGGCGGCAAATCGATCCGACACAGCGAGATCGAATTGCGGGTCGTTCTCGCTCAGCACGCGAACGGCAAGCGTTCGTGCGCGCTCAAGCTGCTGCGCGTGGACGCGCGCTCCAAGCGCATACCATCCCTCGTAGCGTGAAATAAAGCGCCAGCGACCGTCGTGAAGGACGAGGGGAGTGTCCGGACGCGCGGGAAGGTCACGCAGAGGGCCGATCCACTCCCCGTAGGAGTTTCCCGCGAGATACTCCACAGCTTCCCGATCACCTTCCAGTCCTTCGTTCCAACTGCCGAGCAGTTCCGCGATGACGAGATCGGCCGCCGCGGACGTCTCGGCCCAAGCTGGCGAAAGCGAGAGCGCCAGTACGTACCGCAAGAGCGCGTTCAGATTACCTGCGCTTCGCTGAGCGAGCACTCTCGCCCGCTGCTCGGGATACCCCGAATGCTCAAGTGCCTCACGAACCTGTTCTGTCCGAGGAGATGGCAACGCTACTAGGGTAGGATCTGGCCCCCCGTTAGGCAGTTCGGTTCGCACAACGGCGTGCCCCTGTCGAAGAGCCATCTGCAGCAGATGCGTTCCGAGACGCCCACTGAGGTCGAGACGCGCGTCGGCCACAATGACCAGCCGTTCGCGATTTGAGCAGAGGTGTTCCCACGCCTGGGTGGTCGACACAATCAGACTTCTGCCCCAAGTGTCTATCCGACGTTCTTCGTCCATCGCGAACACATGCGCAGCGACGAAATCGGGCACTTGATCCGGATAGCGCGTGCGTAGTGTGCACAACTTACTCGTATCATTGAACACCTCATCCAGCTTGGAACGCGCATCGTCGCGTGCGGCGAGGAACAGTTCCGCGGCTAGCGGAGGTGGTTCGCCAATGGACTGCGTCTCACCCCATCGCTGCTCAAGGGTCTCCGCTCCGTCCAAAGGCAGCAGCCCGATTCTCCGGGCGAACCAGAGACCTACTGCAGGATAGGCTCTAAGCCAGTCGATCAGTCCCGTGCCGTCGATGACACGAACGTCCTTCCACTCCGCCTTCTTCTTGCGCGTGAGGATCCATCGTGCCTGTCCCTTCGACGTCCATGTCGCAGTCCAGCCACGCACGCCAGATCTCGGCGTGACGAAGATGAAGGTGGCTTCTTGGCGAGTCTGCTTCGGGACGCTCTTGGTGAGGTCTCGGTAGTCGCTCGTTGCCTTCTTTTGGGCGCCGTCGCCTGTTCCGATTTCCCAAAGAGAGTGCCCCGCAGGAATCCACGGCAGCGCTGAAAACTCGGTATCGAGCTCGCCGTCTGGCCCATGCTGGCCAATGCTATCTCCCAACGGGAAGCGTCGACTACGGGGCGCTGGGGCCGCAGCCGCAACCAGTCTCAAGACGAGTTCTACAATGACTCCCTGTGCTTCTCGGGAGTTCATTGCCACCCACTGATCGAGTTGATTCTCTGTGACCATTTGACTCATCGACTTGCACAATGACGGTTGCTCTGACGCGCATCTCGTTCGCGGCGCCGAGAACGTGATTTCGATTCAACGCACTTGTGCGGCATTCACGTCCACGCTCTCAGTTGCGCACCGACATCCCGAGTCTGGACTCGTAGACTTAGACACCGGTGCGACGCTAATTCAGCCGCGCGCTCTCGGTGGCGCATCAACACAATGGGCGCTTCGAGGCCCGAACTGTCAACGACTGTCGATCTCGTGCTACATCTTGCGCGCTCGAAGCAGCATCGAGGATGCGATTCGTACCCTGTTGTCTGGCTATGGAAGCCTGCCGCTGACGGAATTCAGTCGAGTATCGGCATCCCATCGCCGCTCAAAGCCCTCAAGTACCCATGCGTCGACGGCCCGGCGCCCGGCCGCCCGGTTGAGACTCCCTCGCTGCTCCTCGGCCCGCGCGATCTCGTCGGCCTGCTTCACCATCGCCGCGGTCTCCTCGGACCGCCCGATCAGCAACTCAACATGCCGCGCGTACCACCAGGACGCCGCATCGCTCATCCCTCGGGCCCGCTCCCGCGCCGCGCGCGACGCGGCCGCCTGCACCTGTCGTTCCGCGTTGAGCGCACGTTCTCGCATCGCTCGGATCATTCCCCACCTCCGCTGAGCAGGTTCGCGCATTACCCATCACCGATACGACGGGAACCGGCGACCACTCCGCCAGCTCCCGTCGCGTTTCGTTGCGGTCTCACTCCACCACCCGCCGCGCCGCCGCCTTCACCGCCTGCCGCCCATCCCGAAACCCCGCCGTCACGATCTCATCCCGCGCCTCCTTCTCTAACCACCACGCCAGCTCCACGAGCGACGTCGCCTCCACTGGCGTGGCGATGCTCGCCAACTCGCGCGCCCTCTTGCGTAGCAACTTCCCGAGATACGCAACGTCGCCGAGCAGCACGAGGGCGCCATATGCCGCCACGCGATCTTCGGCGCGCGCCGCCGCTGCAACCCGTCGGATCAACCCTACGTGCGCGACGAACGCCCCGAGGAGCTGCACCCCCAACTGGATCGCCACGACCCCAGGAAGCCGGCCCGCTTCCGCGGCGTAATGCACGGCATCCACGCGGTCGAGGGGCAGACTCTCCGAGCGCCCCTTCCCCACCCGGGTGGTGCGCCCTTCCCGCGCGCGCTCTGCCCGCCGCACCGTGATCGCCGTCGCTGCCAGAACGGACGGCGCGAGATCTACGGTGACTGAGGCGGGCAGCATCGCGGCCATCGCCTCTGCGGTCACCACCGGCCGCGGCGCGCCTAACGCGTCCGGCAACGAAATCCCTCGCGGCGTGAGCACAGCGCGCGCCGCGGATTCTAGGGTCGCCATCTTCGGCCAACCACTCGCCAACTCTAGCAGGGCCTCGTGCACCTGGTCGAGTTCCCGCGAGAGCAACGCCGAGATCGTCGAGAATGGAGCGAGGAGCGCGTCTGCGACGCCCATGCGCGCCTCCACGACCTCGCGGATCGCCACCTGGCGCACGAGCCCCACGGCCTGCACGGCGGCATCCGCGCTGCGCGCGAGCGCCGTCGCACCCTGCCAATCCTCCCCGAGTGCGTCGAGGACCTGCGGCCTAGTCTCGCGCCGCAGCACCGTCCACTCCACCCATGCGCGCTCGCGCGTGACGTCGAATGCGGCCGCGGCGTATCGAAGGCCGCGGAAGCGCGGGTGCTCGACGCGACGCACGAGCGGCGCCCGCCGCGCGCTCCCGTCGGCAAACTGCTCGCGCGTGGCCGCCTGCAAGCCCGCCGTGAGTGTCGCGCCCTGACGGTCGAGGGCATCGGCGAGCGGGACGACGCCGAGCGGATCGTCGCCGGACTGGCGGGCCTCCGCGATGCACGCCGCGATCTCGCGCGCGGACACGGGATGGCCGCCAGGCCAATGGGAGCTGTGGCTGTGGCGCGTCGTCGCCTCGACGAGCTTCGCGACGAGCTGGGCTTGCGACGCAGCGCCCGCCGCCGCGGTGAGCTGGGCGGCGCCTAACGCCTCGCGATGCGCCGTGGCCTGCTCCCGCACCCAGTCCAGCCAGACACCCTTGAGCGGCTCGATGAGCGTCCAGCGCGCCGAGCGTTCGGCGCCCGCCTTCGACTCCGCCAGCAGCGGCTCCTCCCGCCGGGCGAGGCGCCCGAGGAGCACGTTGGTCTGCTGCGTCGGGTGCTGGAGCATGAGGTCGGGCACGGTACCGAGCACGGTCGTGACGAGTCGCGTGGGCGCGGGTGCGCCGCCTAGCGTTAGCGTGGCCACTGCCACGGCGAGCGCGACGCGCTCGAGGTCATCCAAGGCGTCCGGACGGGCGAGGGTCAGCTCGTGCAGCCGCTCGGTCAGGACGTACTGGTGGGTTACGCGCGCGCCGGGTTGCCCGCCGCGCTTGGCAGTCGTGGATTCGCCCTTCGACCTCCCCTCGCGCGACGTGCGCTGCGCGAGGATGAAGGCGAAGGTGCCATCGACGCGAGTGATGCACTCCCCCTCGAAGTCCCGCAGTCGCAGCGCGAGCTTCCCCGGCTCGTGCAGCGCCAACCACGGCGTCGCCTCCATCTCAGCGCGCACATCCTGCACGTCGAAGCGGAGGCGCCATGTCCCGACACGGCGGACCAGTTCACGGACGGCGTCGCGGTCGGCGGCGAGGCATTCATCTCGTGTCATCGGCGGCGTGGTCATGACTCAGTCCACCTGCGCGTCGAGGGCCAGGCGCACGTGCTGCTCCGTGAGGCGCGCCTGCGCCATCGCGGCGAGCCGTTCCGCTCGCAGTAGCATCTGCGTCAGCCGCCGAATCGAACCGCCGGCCTTCGTGACCACGTCGTGCATCAGTGCATCCCAGCGACGCGTGCCGCCGGCGCGGCGCAGCGCGGCAAACGCGGGGCGCGCCTCGCACAGCGCCACGATCTCCTCGGGCGCGAGCAACGGGACGGCGAATTCGACGGGCACGCGCTGCCCCATCTGGCCGGTATCGCGCACGATGGCGGCCGCGTTCGGCGTCCCCACGAGGACGAGGCCTAACGGGTGCCCGTAGCTCTGCGCGCAGGCATCGATCAGCAGCATCGCATGAAACAGCGCGTCCGACGAGGCGTGCTGGACCTCGTCCAGGGCAAGCGCCCCCACGTTCTTCTTCGCCATCCAGTCCGCCACGTGTTGCAGCAGGTAGGTGGTCCCCTTCCGGCGAAGGCGCGCGCTCACGGGCTGCCGCGCAGCGCCGAGGATCGACGTGAGAAGGAGGGATGGGGTGTTCACGCGGCCGAGGAGGACGTACAAGAGCGAGCGAGCCACGCCGCTGTCGTCCAATGGCGACGCGTCGTCGGCGCGGTCAACCGCGTCGGCCTGCCCCGACACATGGTGCATCAGGACTTCGGTCTTCCCCGTCCCGGGCGGGCCGACGAGGAAGAGCGAGTCATCCCCGGCGCGCGCCCCGCGAATGAGGTGGTGCGCGGCGGGGTGCCAGGGGAGCGTCGTGAATTCGAACGAGGTCATGGTCAACACAGGCGAGGGGAGGCGTAGGGTCTGGGCGCGGATCGCGGTCTCGCATGCACCTCGGGCCGCCGAGCATCGGTGGCGATCCGCGTTCCACATGCGGGAAAGCGTAGGGCTCACTCGGTTGGCCCGCTCTTCGTCCGCCCGAGCGCAGCCGCAAAGGCATTGAACGCCGTCCACTTGCTGCTGCTGGTCGTGTGGAGATCGGACGGCGTGCTGCTCGGCGCCTTCGTCGCGGCAGCGCGTGAGGCCGCCTTCGTGGACTTCGCGGACGTCGTAGACTTCGCGCGCTTCGCTCCTCGTGGCAGCGGCGCAGCAGGCCCTCGCGCCGACGCCCCGCTCGCCCGCGGCGACGCAGGCGATCCCGCGGACCGCGCTGCATCCGGCGTGGGCTCGCCCTTGCCCGCGCGCACCGAGCGCCCGCGCAGATCCCCGGGGCGTCCCTGCCGCGTCCGCGCCGCGGCTAGCGTGTCGTGCGGATCCTTCGCACCCAGCCCCGTGAGCTCGACGCTCGCACGCCTTTCGAACGCGGTGCGCCGCTCCAGGAGCTCACGCTCGTGGCGCTGCTGCGCGGCTCGCTCCTCGTCGCGATTTGCGGTGCGCTGGGCGCCGCTCCGCCGAACGCACAGCACGCGCACGCGGACCGCGCCAAGCGGATCGCGCACGACCAGCGTTACGTCGGCGAGATCGTCACGGCTCCTGGCCGCCGCGTCGTAGAGCAGTTCGAGGGTCGGACGCTTTCCCTCGGAGTCGCGCGGCACGCTCGTCAGGCGATGCAGGTCGCGCGACCACCACAGCGTGCCACCGAACTCGATGCCGTCCTTCCCGACGACCGGGTCCCGCCAGCGGGCGAGGAACTCCTCTCGCGCCGGCGCGGTGCGACCGTCGAAGCCGTCGATGACGGGCTGCAGGCGCGCGATGGGGGACAGGGGGTCGACGTCCAGCGCGAACGAACGCGCGGTTGCACGTGACCGTTTGGGCGTTTGCATCGGCGCCGGCGCCGGCGTGATGGTCAGCGTCTTCTTCGGCATGCTCGAGGGTTTGTCACGTTAGGCGTGCAGGGAAGACGCACCGCTTCGCGGCTCACGCGACACGCGTGGCCGGCCGTCGAGCCTGCACGTCGCGCGCGACGCCGCTGTGGTGGGTACGGTTGTAGGCGATCATCGAGAGCCGTGCGCTTTCGATGAATTCCTCCAGCGTGCGGAACGCCATGAGCGGGAGTTCGGCGCGGCGCTCCTCCCGTACGCGCGCGCGCCTCCCGCGGGCGTGTTCCCGCGTCGACGTGTCGTCCGCATCCGCGAGTCGACCGGTGGTCGTGCGCCCGAGTTGGGCCCGCGAGGTGCGCTCGCCGAGCGTGCGATGCAGACGCTCGATGTGGGCGCGGGCCTCCGGCGGCAGCGGCTGCCCATCCGTCGAGAGGTTGAACTGTCGGAGCGCCTGCTCCACGGCGCCGCGATGCTCGGGGCCCGTGTCCGCACGCGCCACCTTGGGGAGTGGCACGGTCGGCAGCCCCTCCCAGTTCTCGCCCGGGCAATAGCAACGCCGGAGGACGCCGAGCACGATGTCCGCGCTGACGCTGCCAATGGTGACCTCGAACGAGAGCGCGACGCGCGAGCCGACATCGATGACGCGCGTGACGACGGGACGTTCGAGGCGCCATCCCTCGCGCACCGACGGATCGGGGACGCGCACCTGCTCGTCGGCGGGCGACGAATCGAACGAGTGCATCACGCCGGGGGCAACCGGTGCCATGCCGAGATGGAGCCGGTTGTCCTCGGCGAAGGCGCCCGCACCCGCGTGCGCGAAGTGCACGTCGTGCGGGTGGAGGCGGCGCCACGCATCCACCCAACGCCACACGGTTGGGTAGGCCACGGTGTGGCCCAGCCGCGTAAGCCGCTGGTTGAGCACATGCACCACGTCGATGGTCTTCCCCTTCGCGCCGCAGACGATGGTACCGATCAGCGTGTCCACCGCCTCGTGCGTAAGCTTGGCCGTCTTCGGGAGTGTCGCGAGCGCCCGCTTCGTCCCCGCATCCGCCCGCAAACCGTCGAGCAGTCCGATCCTGCCGAACGCCTCGAAGCGTCGCACCCAGGTGAGGACCGTGGTTCGCGCCGGGATGTCCGCATTGGGCACCCCCGTGACACGCGCATGCTCGCGTAGCGCCGCGCTCACTGACGTCTTGCGCGGGCGCGATTGCACGGCCTGTACCCAGGGGAAGCGATATGTCACGCGACGCTGCAGCTCCTCCGGCGCATCCCCGAGGCGCGCGAACGAAGGCGGGGTGAGCGCGCGTGTGTCGACCTTCGGGCGTCGTGGCGACTGGACCTGTCGAGGCGCCCGACGCCCCGGGGGTGACGTCGGCTTCACCTGGGCGGGACCGGCCCTACTGCTCGTGCGGAGGTCTCCGCGCGGACGCTTGGCGGCGATAGAGCGCGTCTGCTTCACGGACGTCGGGCGTGGGCGACGAATCACGCGCGCTCGTTGAGGACGGGACTTCATATGGCATGCACACATTGAGAGTTCATGACGCTGGAAGCGGGGCCCGCTCCTGGCGGTCAGGGCATTGCGCGGAGCCTACGGGACCGGGATTCCCCGCGCCCGTCGTGCGGTCCGGAGCCTCCCGTCCGCCGCCCTGCCCCCTCCGACCGCGGTCGGGGAGGCAGGAAGCGTAGGGCGAGCCCAGGAATCCGGCCGGTCGGTGCTTTATCGAGCCAACGCGACCGCCGACGGTGACGCGGACTCGCCACCCTCACAGCCATCGGTGGGAACCGACGGGCGGCGAATCGCGCCGCGCAGAACGCGCAGGTAGTCGCGGACGACCGCCTGCTCCTCCTCTGGGAGGGCCGCGATCAAGCAACTCCCAACCGCCGCGAGGCGGGTCGCGTCAGTCGTCTCGGGATCCGCCATCACGACATGGCCCGCGGCCACCAACAGCAGGGCGAGGTCGTGCCGATGGACGTAGATGCGGAGCCGCCCGTCGTCGGTGCGTGTTACGAGGGGCAATCCGATCTGCAGCGCTGTCGTCATGACGTGTGCTCCGGGTCGAGGATGATGAGTTCGATCAGGTCAGGATCCCACGCCGACTCAGAGGCGTCGGACGTCGCGTGCCCAGTCGCCGGGACGGTGCTAGTCGCGGGCATCGCGCGCAGCGCGCCTGCGATCCCGTCGAAACGCTGGAGCGGTGGATGCCGCGAATCCGTCGGACGGCACCATCCGTCGTCGTCCATCGGCATCGCGGTCGCGAGGTCGTCGCTCAGCGCGTTGAGCTTGGCCGAGGCCATGTCCGCCAGGTGCAGCAACCACGCTTCGCGCGAGGCGGGTGCGGTCGGCGAGCCCCACTCCTTCATCGCGTGGTGTGACTCGATGACGTGTAGCACGGCATCGACCAGCCACCGCGGGGTGCCTGCCGCCTCGAGCGTGTCCCGCCCCAGCGTGACGGCTTCCGTGACGAGCTGGATGCCTAACGTGGTGTGATAGCGGGCGTGGGCAATGGCGGCGCGCCGGATGCCAACGCCGGCGAGGACGTCGTACTCCAGCACCTTGCCGACATCGTGGAGGAGCGCGCCGAGAACGAGGACGTCGACCGACAGCGCGTCGACGTACGTGCCGATGCTCCGCGCGAGGCCAAGCGCAGCCTCACCGACCTCGATGCTGTGCCACCACAGGCCATGCGGAGCGACCGCGTGGTGCATGCGCTCTGCGGCTGCCGCGCGACGGTAGCGATCTTCGCCCACATGCTGGAGCACCACGTCGAGCAGCGTCTGCGCCGGCGGAGAGAGTTCAGTGCACAGCGCCGCCCACCGTGCCGTGAGGTCTGCCTCGGGGATTGGACATGGCGGGAGCAGATCGTCTCGGATCGGGTGATCGGCGGGGAGCTTCTGCACGGACCGCACGCTCCATTCGGGCGGCCAGTCGCCGCGCGCGGGCTTGCCGAGGAGCGACAGGCAGAGGGCATCCCCATCGTTGAGGTCCGCCCATTGCGGGGCGTCACTCGCCCAGATCTTCAGGCGGGCGCTCCCCTCACGGTGACCGATGTCCACCACGAGGTAGGTCCCACCGTTGCGGTCCTGCTTCGGTTGCTTGGCGCGCAGGCAGGCCACGCCTTCGACCACGGTGCCTGCGGTCGGGAGAGGCAATGCGATGCGCCCCACATCGGGAATGGATGTGTTCATGCGACTCCGGGAAAGGGAGGGGATGCGAGCTCGCGCGTGGCGGCGCGTGAAGGCGCTGCCGGCGGTGCTGCCGTTAGGCGGCGCGCGGGCGGTACGGCGGGTTCACGTGCTCGTCGTCCATGTCGTCGGTGTCGTCCGCGCTCGGGGGCGAGACATCAGGTTCCATATCCACCGAGAACACCGCGAGGGCTGCACGGTGATCGGCCGCGTCCTGCACCGCCGCGCGCCACAGGTCGTGCAGCACGCGCATCGCCAGCGCAGAGAGCCATGCCTGCATGTGCTCGTCGCTGGTGTACGGTGCCTCATGGAGCGAGGCGGCGACTTCAAGCAACACTTCCTGCGTGAGATCTTCGATCTCCACGTGCGCGACGGGCCATGAGGGCACGAAGAGGTGTGCGATCCGCACGATGTGCGACGTGACGCTGGTGAGAACGGCGTCGACAGCGACGGCGTGGGAATCCGGATCCTGCGCGACGTGCATGGCGGCCAGGCGTGTGGCGAGCGAGGGACGGATGCTGCGACGAGCGGTGGGCGTCGGGGCGACAGCGACCGTGAGGTAGGTGTCTGCGAACAACGACATTTGCATTCCGTGCATTGCAGTCTCCTGGTCGGGGGACTTCCTGCCGACGCACCAATCGGTGCGTCTCTGCAAAGTGTAGGGCAAAAGTCTTCGCGTGGGGTCGAGCCGGGCGCCGTGCTAGAGGAGGCCAGTGTCTGCTTTCGCCGCAGCTCTTTCGCGAAGGGGGCTCGCACCTACACTCGATGTGCAGCCTCGCGGACGGTTTGCGCGCGCCCCAACGCCGCGACCCCACCTCGACGGGCACGCGGCAACCGGTGCGAGTCACCGGCGGGCGGCCTCGTGGGGAGCGCGCCGTCGAATGCGCATGCGCAGTGGCCGCGTGTCACGACCGTCGCATGAAGCGCGGTCATCGTCGAATCATCGGGCGCCCGTTGCGGGGGCGCGGATGCGGCTGCGCGCGGCTTGTCGCGCGGCGGGGCGGCTCGTAGCGTTCGTCACACGACGACCCGTGACCGCTCCCGCCCCGAGCACGCGGCCCTCCCCCTCGACGCATCCGACCGTGCGGATCACCCGTCCGACACGAACTCGCGCTCGCCCTCGCGCACAGCGGCGCTCGCAGCGACCGATTCGGCCACGCGGCACGTCACCGACGACTTCGAGCTCCCCGTGGCGCGGTTGCAGGATGCCGAGAGCGGGCGCTGGCACGCGGGCCGGATCGCCGACGCACTCGGGGTACCGCTCGCCGAATTCGCCACGGTGCTCGGCATGCACGTGCGCACGATACGCGAGACGCCGGACGGGGCCACTTCCAGGAATCGCTCGCCTCGTTCGCCAACGTCGTCGCGATGGTTATGGACTACATGGACGGCGATTCGGACCGGATGAGGGCGTGGCTACGCCAGCCGCAGGCGCGACTGGGCCATCGCACGCCGCTCGCCGCGCTGCACACGTCACGACAAGCAGTCGTGGTGGAACAGTGGATCGCAGCTCTGTGGCTGGGCGAGGGCGATTAACGCCTACCGCCTAGGCTCGTCCTCGGTGGTGGGCAGTGTCGCGGACACGCCGCTGACACGCCGCACGCCGCATCAGCGACATGCCGAACCCGCGGCAGAGCGGGGAGACTGGGGATCTGGGTCGGTCGCGCGGATCGTGTATCGGCGATCTCTGGCGACCGGCGAGGCCGTGTGTCGTCGGACCCTGACATGTCCCGGGCCATTCGCTTCGACCACGGCCTAGAGCTGCTGTCCGCGGCCTCACGATCTCATAGGGACGTATGATCGTGTCCATAGGACGGTCGCGTCGAGCCTAATTTGCCCCCACCACCTGCGCTGCGTCTGGAAACACCGGGGACCCCGGCGACCACAACTCCACACTATCCGCGTGGGCCTCGTAGTAGTCGGCATCCGTCGTCACCCGCAACTCGTTCGTCATACCCGGTGCGAGGTATCCATACTCGCGGCTTCCGAGCGAGCGAACCGCGACGCCGGCGGGCATAACGTTGGCTCGAACAATCACCCCGTCGAGATACGCCAGATCAAGGGCAGGCGGGGGCCGGAGCGGCACGTCGAGCACGTCGTCGCCCAGCAGGTCGAGATCCAGACCGGTCGTATCGGTCGAGAGCGTATCAACGCGCGTGACGACGTCGGATGCGAGTTGCGCGCGCACCGCATCCGTTGCGCGGCCGCCTTGCAGCACCGACGCGGCGATGCGTCGCGGAAGCTCGGCGAGGATTGGCTGTAAGCGGCCAACAACTGCCTCGAACAATCCGATGCGCTTGCGAAGCGCCATGTACACATCCGCTTCGACGGTGTCCTTGTAGTGCAGGTTCACGATGCGCACGACTTCGTGTCGCTGGCCGAGTCGATCAATGCGACCGATACGCTGTTCGACCCGCATCGGATTCCACGGCATGTCAAAATTCACCAGCGCTCCGCAGAACTGGAAGTTCAGGCCCTCTGCCGCCGCGTCCGTGCACAGCAACACGTCAGCTTCGCCCGCACGAAAACGGCGCTTCACTTCGTCGCGGCTGATCGCTTGCCAGGAGCCGCCGGGCACGGGAGCCTCACCACCACGCCCCGAAAAGCACAGGATGCGCGGGAGCGCCGCCTCCCCCCCTTCGGCGTTGCGTTCCTTGGCATCTTCCGACACGAGGTAGCTGCGCAAGAAATCCATCGTGTCCGTGAACTGTGTGAACACCATCGCCTGGCCGTATCCGTCGGCGCGCAGTTGCGCGAGCGTGTCGCGTAGTACTCTGGCCTTCGTGTCGGGCGCCAGAGCACGCACCTGCTTCAGCAGACTCTGGATATCATCGCTCTCTTCCAGCTTGAGCGCCGCCTGCTCCAACTGCGTCGCCTCATCGGCGTCCATCACGTCGTCGCGACTTTCGTCATCCGACGCGTTCTCGGCCGCCGCGAACTTTGCGTTGGCGCCGTCGCCCCGACTCGCTAACGGCTCTAGGCGCGCTTCCAATGTCTTGCCGAGTGCGCGGAAGCTCGACGAGAGACGACGCCGATATACCGTCATCACAAATCCCACCGCGTTCTTCGCCGCACCACCCGCGAGCGCCGCTTGATTGTACGTGGTCGAGATGTAGTCCTCGACGCGCTCGTAGACGGCACGTTCTGCAGGCGTGAGTTCGATGAACGTGTCCTCGACTTTGCGCGTTGCGATAGGCGTGGTGAGCTTCCCCGCCTTGTGATATCGGCGCAGCAGGTCACGTGTGTGCCGCGACATAAGTTTCGACACGGGCGTCGTCGAGCGCAGCACACGGAGTGCCGCCTGCCGATCACCGGTTTCGAGTGAGCGCCGCGGGATGTTCGACGCGTCGCGCAGCGCACCTAGAATCTTCTTCGACTTGAGCTTGCTCGTGACACCGAGTCGCTCCATCGTCTCCGTGCCGACTGGCCCCCACTCGGCTTCAGCGTCGCGAAACATCGACGCCAGTTCATCGAGCTCTTCGTGCGATGGCGATGGTTTCCCTAGCAACGCGAAGTAGCGCAGAAACGCGGACTCGTTCCACGTAGCGGGCAGTCCCAACAGGTCCAGCAGATCCCACACCTCGACGGGATGCACCTGCATCGGCGTCGCCGTCATCAGCACGAGCCCCTTCGTGCGGGCACGCATGCGCCGCATCAACCGCAGCAACGCATTCGGTCCTTCCTGCTTCTCCGAGCCCGCCCCCTTTCGTCGTGCATGGTGCGCTTCATCGAGCACGATGAGATCCCAGGGCGCCGCGTCCACACACAGCTCGTCTTCACGCTCTCGGCGGCGCATCAGGTGGCTCGAGGCGATGACGACCGGCTCCTTGTGCCAGTCGGCACGACCGACCATCCGCTCCGTACGGCCGTGCATTCCGGGCGATGGATACCACGTCAAGCACCCGTCGTCGTAGATGGGCCAGTTCAGATTGAACTTCTCGCGCAGCTCAAGCTGCCACTGCTGCATGACGGCGGCCGGCGTCAGAATGAGGATACGCTTCGCACGGCCGGCGAGCCACGCCTGCCGGAGCAACATGCCCGCCTGAATGGTCTTTCCGAGTCCCACTTCGTCGGCGATCAGCAGTCGCGGTGATTCGGCGCCGTAAAGGCGCTCGAAGGCGCGCACCTGATGTGGCCATGGTTCGACCGCGCACGTCGCCTCTCCAACCTGCTCACCACCGTTGGGGAGCGTCGGCGCAGTCGCGATGTACTCCCACGTTTGGCGCCGCACATCGACGTCCGGTAGCGGATCCACCACCGTCGGCGCAGGCGTCGCAGGCGTCGTGTACGGGGCGCGCGTCGTCTCCTTCACCATCAGTCGCGCCGGCAAATCGTTCGTTGGCATGAAGCGCATCAAGTCGGCGCTCACGGCAGACGGCACATCCAGCACCAGCGCACGCTTCGCCTGATTCGCCCATAACGCCGCGAAGCTCGCCGATTCCGCGTCCACGTACGCCGCGGTGCCCGACCAGCTCGTGAAAACGTTGAACGATTCCCAGTTCAATTTCCAACCCGCAGCGGTCTCGTTGATCGAGCCGTTGAACGCGAGCCGGTGGCCAGCATCGTCCTCGATCACACCGGCCTTCTCATGGAAGATGCCATCGGAGGCCATGGGTCGACGCTTGTCGTCGCATGGCACGGCCACTTTCACTTCGAGAAATCCGTTGCCGATCATCCACGCGAGCAACTCCAACGCATCGCGCGCCGCATCATCGGGCGGCTCCAACGGACGCGCGGCGAGATGGCGATCAACCGCGTCGCGTAGCGACTCGCCCTTCTCAATCGCCGCGATCTCATCCTCGTGCAGCGTGCAGCCGACGACGAGCCGCATGCGCCCGTTGTTTCGCACGAGCCCTTCCACCCCACGCATCGCCAGCGCCAGCGCCGACGCCTTGAAGTAGCCCGTCGCACGGTCGTACTGCATCGCACATTCGAGTGCGGGCACGTAGAACGTCTTGACGAAGTCGCCGTCGTCCGGGGTGTACTTGAGGCGCCAGGTGCGGTCGGGGAGCTGTGGCATCGGTCAGGCTACTGGTCATTGGGCAAGCAATGGGGCAACCGCGCGTTGCCCCATTCTTGCCTGATTATTGCCGTGTCGTTGCCTGATCGAGGACGCGGTCACGATTCGCCCGACGACGATGGCGCGTCTTCCTGCAGACGGCGGGCCCCACGGGGGGTGAGTGCCCACTTGGCACCCGCCCCGACCCCAGTCAACGAGGTCAGCCCCTGCTCCCGGAGACCGCCCAACCGATGCCGGACGGTCCGCGGAGAGGGGTCAGATTCCCCGACCGGGAAAGCCGCCAGGAGATCCTTGAGGGACAAGGGCCTCCCGGCAGCCTCCAGAATGGCCAGAAGCAGCCTCTGAGGCGCCGTAAGCGGCTCGGCACCCCTACGGTCTGCCCCACCACCAAGCGGCGCCTTAGGAACGAACCGCACGACCACATCGCCCCCCTCGACCAAGAAGGCGGGCTCCGGATGCCCTTCCTCCAGACATCGACGCACGATGTCCTCGGTGCCGCGTCCCCACTCCTCGATCAGCCCGGCGATGTACATGACCCGCGCGAGGATCGCGTTGGGCGGACGGGAGCGGTGCCGGCGCTTGAGGTCCGCCGGCGACCACCCCTCCGGAAGCCGACCGATGTTGGCGACCTCCAGCCGGTCATCGTATAGCTCCACAGTGACACTCCCGCCGCGATGCTCATAGTCGCGATGACAGACGGCGTTGTTCACGGCTTCGCGCAGCGCATCCAGCGGGAGCTCCCAGCGCTCGACGCGCTCTGACTGGCCGCCCTCCACGCGCGCGGCGCGCCACAAGTGCTTCCGGAAGAACGACTCAGAGGCGCGCACCTGTTGAAAGACATTTGCATGTAGTGGCGGCTGCTCGTCGGCGATCACGCGCTTGTCGCTACCGAAAAATCGTGCCATGTGCAACTGACACTGCGGGTAGCGCGGCAGAACCTCGCGTGCGAAGAGCGCGACCGCCGCCGAGATGGGCCGGCGATCATCCAGCAAGTGCAACTTGTCGAGCACGTCCTCGACGTCGTCAACCGCCACCGCACCGGACAGTCGCCCAGACGCTACGCCTTGCTTCGCGACGCGGCGAATCTCCTCAGCATCGAGATCCCCGATCCCGTATCCCTCCGCAATTTCCAGCTCCCATCGTTGCGATGGACGCGAGCGGTCACGCAACAGCTCCAGCATGCGCTCGCGCGGCATGACGCGCGTGGTGCTGCTCACGCGCACGTATGGTCGGCCATCGAACAGGTATGGCGCCTGAGCGGCACCGGATGCCACCGACAGCAGGATGACGCGACGCCCCGCGCCGGCCGGCACTTCAACTTCCTCGAACCGTTCGAGATGAATGCGCGGCTCGAACGACGCAATCATTTCAGAAATCTCGCGTCGCGTGGCGTCGCTCACATCCTGCCCTCGCGCACGCCCTTCAGGCGAAACACCGAAGAGCACCGTACCACCGCGCGCGCCGTTGAGAAACGCAGACAGGGTGGCGCCCGCAGCCTTCAATTCACCGGTGGTGCGCTTGAACTCCAGCGTATCCGACTCACCGCGCGCGACGAGCGACTCGACCTCGGACCACGCCAACGATGCGACCGTGCGCGCATGCGGAGCCGCTGCACGCGTGACCGTGGCTGCCGACGTCTTGCCGCCCGCGCGCACCATCATGCGCCCGTCGCCTCTACCCACATTTCCAACTGCTTCGGAGAGTCAACCTGCGCCGAGAAGGCCAGCCGACGGAGATTCTCCAGCACATCGAAATCGCTGCCGCTCGCACCAAGGTCACCATCCAGCTCGACTTGGCTGAACGCCTTGCCAACGGGAAGCACTTCGAGGATTGCTTCGAGCGACGCGAAGAACTGCGGGTCGTTCGATACACCCGCGTTCACGAGCAACTCGCGGGCGGCATCGAGCGTCCGCGTGCGTGCGAAGTGTGCAGCTTGATGCACGGCATCCACCATAGCGCGCGATCCATCGGCCGGGCCGAGCGCGTTCTTGGCGGCCCGCGTTCCGCTGTCCCAGATGCGAACATCGCTGCCCTTCTTCTCGGCAACGCGTCCGATGACTTCAGCATCGAGGTCCACACCAACGGCACGTGCAAGGCGCAGTGCTTCGTCATATGGGAACACAGGCGCTCTGAACGCGTCCCACGCGAGCACGAACCACGACGTGAGCGGATCAAGCTCCACCTTTGTCTTCGCATGGGTAAGCTGTTCCAGCCTCCAACGCTTTACCTCGCGACGCGCAGCGTTGAGCGCATCCTCGGGGGAAACAGCATATGGATCCCACGTCTCGGCAAACAACTCCTGTTGCTTCCTGTTGCGAAGCGCACGCGGCTTCTCCGCTGGGGTGCCGCGCCGGAGCGGCCAGTGCTTGCTGAACTCCTCCAGTGCTGGACCAAATGAGGCGAGGTAAAGATCGACGCCTCCAATCCCTGCAGCTTGAAACTCGCCGACGCGCTTTCGAACCGCGCGAGCAACCTGCGGCTCCACGTCCTCCCAGTACTGCACCACGTCACCGGCAATCGCCGCCGGTCTGGGTCGACATACAAGAAAGATTGTGCTATTTGCTGCCGACTTGTCCTTGATGTGAAGAGAACCTTCGGCCTCCGTATTGACGGGCCAACTCGCAGTAATCGAGAAGCCTGCCTGCATCAAGCCGGTTGTCAACGCATCCCACGCGCCCGTCGCCTTATGCGTGAACATGAGCGTCATGACGCCGTCTTGCTTGAGCACTCTTCGGCATTCGGCAAAGATCGATGACATTCGTTCTTGATAATCGTGCGCCGCGAGTCGACGAGCGCCCTGCTGGTCGGGGAACTTCGCCGCATTGGCGACCGCCTCATTCTCCTTGTCCGTGAGCGTTCGAGTGAACAGTTCGGGGAACAGATAACCCGCCGTCCGCTTCAGCCAAACGTAGAAGAAATCAGACAGCTCGGCGTACATCACGTTGTCGTAGTATGGCGGATCCATCACCACCGCGTCGACGCTCTCGTCACTGATGTGTGCGAGTGCATCGGCAGAACGACAAGTGATGGTCACAGGAGGAGGTACAAACGCAGGTCGATCAAACAGCCCAAGTGACGATCCGTGCTTGCGGGCCTCCTTTACGTCAACGTCGGGTCGCGTAAGAGACACCAACTCCTCAATGCAATCGGCCGTCTTCTCCACGATCCAATCTTGATTGTGGCGGTCGAGAAGAACTGACATCTCGCCGTAAGACCACAGCATGGCAAAACCATGTCGATCAAAGACAGATCGGACTCGCTCCGTCATGATGTCCCATCTGCAGGCCCGACTTCCGTAGTTTGCGCTGCTGTCAATTGTGAGTGCGAGATAGCCAAACGCAGCACGCTGCACATCGCTCAGGCTCGACGCGCCACCGCATTCCTCAAGCAGTTCGTGGAAGATCTCAACGGAGGTTCCGAGGACTAAGAGCTGTCGTGGTGAAAAGAACTCGCGCCAGCGATACACACCGTACATGCGATGCCCGCGGTCGTAGTTCGAGACATCACCAATCAACTCATTGGGCACTCGATCAAGTGCGTCCCACTCGGATAGTTTTGCTTCGAGACGTTGGGACACAGCAGCTAGATTATCGTCCTCGCGTCGAGGCGCGCGGTACCCGCGCTCCCACTTCTCCCTTGCTTTGCCAATCCTTCCAGTCTTTCCGAGTTTTCCGGGGACGGTTTGCATCTTCTTATAGACAACAGCGAACAATTGCTCGCCCAGGCCGCCCGTTCGTGCCTGTCGCTTCACTTCATCGCCATCTACGACACGCGCGCAGTCGGAGAACGGGCACGTAGCGTCGCCGTCTGCAATCGTACCTTCGGATTGATCCTTCGCCGAGTAAACGATTACGAAGCTGCAGCGACGCCCCGAACTGCCGGGACCATTGGAAAGTTCGGGGACGAGGCTGACGCCCGTGCCGTTTGGAGTTAGGCGCCAGTTCGGCGATAGCGGGATGATTCCGGCACAGTAGGGGCAAACGACGGTGCGCGCCCATAGATAGTTCGTGGAAACCGTATTCTCCGATTCCTCTGCAGGGAAGAACTCAGACAGCCGCCCCTCCCGTCTTTTCAGGTACTCGGCACCAAGCTTCTTGAACTCTTGATGGACAGCCAATCCGTGGTTGAGCGGCCACTCAATTGTCGCACGCTCCACAAGCGCTGCAACGGGATTCAAATCATTGGCTACCGCAGCGAAGCCCAGGCGGACTGTTTCGAACGGGATGCTCCCGCCTCCTGCGGTGGGATCGAGCACTCGTGGGTGGGCGGCGCCCGCACGAGCAGCCTCCGACGCAATCCAATCGAGATCATCCTTGCTCGGCAGATGCTTGAACGCACGGTCGTACGAGTAGGCGTCGCCCTCAAAGCGTACCTTGGTCCGCTTCGCATGCTCAATGCGACGCCGAGAGGCGACTGGATCGCCATGAATTCCGAGTACGTCCACGAAGCGCTGTCGGTCGGTGTCGAACGGTAGCAACGATGCCAAAACCGCCGCTCTCGAGGCAACCAGCGGGCGACGTGCCCACCATACGTGCAGGCGGTTCGGAGCCGGAAACGGCGTCATCGGAGTGCGCTCGCGAAGGCTCTCAATGCCGATCTCAGCGATGGGCAACCAGCGCTCGATAAGGCGTGGCTCGTTCATCTTGCGCCCGCTCCCGGACGCGCTGGATCCGTCAGCAGGATGCGCAGCGCTCCCAAGACGCGCCTCGGATTCTTGCGGTGCATTGCCATCCCCAACCAGTAGGCAGCCTCCTCTTGACCCATCGCCTCGATCCCTTCCGCCACGAGGAGCATATTCGTTCTGCTGCGCATCGGCGCGAGCGTGCGAAACAGGAGGCCGAGCGTCAGCGCCATGTGCTCATCAATGGGATGCGCTCGCGGCGCACCCAGCTTGAGCTCTGCCTCACGTCGTCCGACCAACTTCACGCCGGCTTGGCTTAGGCGGCGAATCACTCGGTGCTCCACCAACTCCAAGGTACGGCCGCGAAGCCCGGCGACCCGCACGGGCGACTTGAGTTGCGGGGTAGCCGATGCGAGCACCTGCCATACCTCCAGCTCATCATCACCCGCGCCCCAACTGCGAGCGCGTAGCTCGTACTGCGGTGCGGAGGAAGCGGAGATCTCTATGGGCATAATGCGGAGTGCAGTGTTTCGTCCGATGCGGCTCACGATGAGGCTCCGGTGTCAGACGCTTGCGCGCTAGCCGTCACGTAGGCCGAGCCGGCCGCGTAGCGCGTCAGTCGTTCAGTCAGCTTCTCGGGGGCGTCGCCCGCGAGTGGCAAGCCCGCATCGAAGCGCAGCTCGAAGTTCGCCTGCACGTTTTTCTCCCGCGCAGCGCGCAACTGCGGCTCCAGGAAATCCTTCAGCACCGACGCGTCAGTCGCGGGACCGGTGAACTCCCAATTCAGTGTGCCTCCGTCCACGGTCTCATACCCTCCTTCGAGATGCACCTGCTTCTGCGCTCCCGTGACCGTCCCGATCACGCCGAGCAACCGGAAGGCATCGCCAGCATCGAACATTCTTATGTCGATTTTCGCCAAACTCGTCACCTTTCTAGCGCGCGCCTTCTCAAAAAGCTGCGCGAGCGCCTCCTTCAGCACGCCCTCAGCAGAGAGCTCGCTCAGCGCCGGCTTCGGTGGCACGACCGGAGTAGTAATGAGTGGCGTCACCGCCGGCGGATCGCCGGGGGTAGGCGGAACGGCTACGGGGGGTGGCACCACGGGGCGCGGCCAAATTCCGCGCTCTGTCGCGAACGCCATCGTGGACAGGGTCGACTGCTCGTCCACCTTGATCGTCGCTTGCGGATCACCGGGTCCGTAGAGCAAGTCGCCGTTGCGGTAGACGTACTCACCCGCTTCGATTCCGCGTCGAATGCCGCGCAGGAACACGTCGTCGCCAACCAGCATCGGCAGTGCGGGATCTCGACGGAATTCTTCGCGAAGAGTGCGCGTGGTGATCTCACCGCGTCGGAGCGGCGTGCGGTCGCGGATGTACGCGGGTGAATCCGGCTCGTCTTCCGACGTGCGCAGCTTCTTGAGATCACGCAGTACGCGGACTACCTGATTCTGACCAGCACCAGGGTTCGCACCGGTGGCTGGTACGTCGATGGCAGTGTGACCGAGATCGACGTCGTCTGTCATCCGGTCTGCGCGCGTCGGGAAGAACACGTGTCGATAGCACTGTTGAATCGCAACCGCCACGTCCGTCTCCGAGCGTGACTCCAACTCCTTCACTTTGTTCTGCTGATGCTCGGCCAGCTCGGCGAGACGCTCGGGCTTCTTCATTTCGCGCAGCGCCAAGCGGCGCGCCATCTTCTGGCGTACTTCTTCCTTGCGTCCTTCGTCGGCCACCAGGAACACGAGATGATTTCGGTTCCCACGCGGCGCCGACTCGTCCTGTCCTTTGTACTTGAACATGCGCTCGACGAGATGCGGCACCTTTTCCACGACACCGGGCACACTCACAGCGTCGTATCCGAGGAGCACGAGCAATGGGCGGCCGTCCCCGACTTCATCGGGCACCTCATACGCACCGCCCGGGAACGGGACCAGACTGAGCGTCGCCGAGCCACCGCCGGTGAAGATCTGACGGATGCGATCACGGAGTTCGGCACGCACGTCACCCGGCTCGATCTGCGCTTCTTGGCGACGAATGATTTGCGTGAGGTTCGCTTCGGCGAGGAACCGCATCGGAGCGCCGGGACGATCATCGAGAAACGCTGACTCAGCGACGAATCGCTTGCGTGCGTCATCGACGAAGCTCACGTCGATGAGCGGCCCGACCATCGAGAAGCGTAGATGCTCAGGCGTGATGCCACGTAGCCGGTCGTGAATCGCAAGCGTGTGCACGAAGACCGTACGCGCGACGTACGACGTGTATGGCGGCAGTCCCTTGTAGTGTTCCGCGTCGATCTCTTGGGCGACTGCCGAATCGCCCGTTTTGCCAGCGATGTCGCGCTTCAGTGCGGGCTCGTAGTTGCCCTGCTGTAGACGCGTAACGACCTCCTGGCGCAGTCGCTCGTCGGAGAGATCCATGTGGTGCAGATGGATCGCGTTCGCGTCGGCAGGGCGCTGCTCCCACATGCAGGCCACCGTACGCGCCAGCAGTCGCAACATACCGCGCACACGCTGGAAGTTCGCGAACGTCGCGGTCTTCTCCGTGAGCGTGGTGAGCACTTCCGGATGTAACGGATACGCGGCGAGAAACGCCTCAGCCGTTTCGGGGCGAGTAGCGGCGGGTGTGAGTGCGCTCTCGTGCTGCTTCCAGATCGCGCGATACGCATCGACGACCTGCGTGGCCTTCGCTTCGTCCACGCGCTTGAACAGTCGACGGCGCAACACAGGTGCCGTCTCGTCATCTTCAGTGGGATTGAGTAGCGTTGCCTTGCGCGCGCTGACGCTCTCCAGCTCCTCGATCAAAGTTTGCAACTTCTGGTTCTCTTCCTTGTACGCATCGAGTGCGCGGCCGTCCTTGCCTACAGCCAATGTGTAGACCAATGCGGCCTTGGGGCTCGACTCGACGGCCTTGAAGAGGCCCGTGAGAAAGGCGGCGAGCTGACCGGCGGTGTTCGCGAGATGCGGTGACAGCATCACCTTGCGCAGGTAGATCGCGAGCTCGTCGAGCAAGATCAACGTAGGCTGATCTCCGAACAGCTCGCGGATGGTGTCGGCGCCTGGAGCGACGCGTCCGTCGTCACTCGCTCGCACGCGCTCGTACCCAGCCGCTCCGGCAAGCGCATGCGCGATCTCGCCCCACGGGGTGAAAGCGCGGATGCCGTCTCCCATGTCCCGGCCGTTGAGCGGGTCGGCGTTCTCGCCGTCGAATGCGGCCACGCGCACGGCCACCTTGGGGAGCAGGCCCGGTTCAATGAACTCGGCCACGTTCGAGACGCCTTCCATGCCACGGGCCGCGTGCACCAGGGCGATCAGGCCGTGCGTCTTACCGCCGCCGAACTGCGTGTCCAACCGGAAAATTGCCGCCGCTTCGCCGCCGGTGCCGCTGAGGCGCCGACACACGTTCGCCAAGAGGTTCTGGAGCCCACGGGTGGGATAGGTGGTCTCGAAGAACCGCTCGGGGATGCGGTACTCCTCAGGAGCAGCATTGCCACGGATGACCTGGGCGAGGTCGGCCGCGAAGTCGCTCTCGGCGATGGAGCCCTTGAGGACGTCGTCGCGGGGGGTGCAGGCGGTGAAGACTGTAGGAAGGGTCATCTTTTGTTGCGGTTCCGGGGCAAGACCGGACCGGAGAGACAGGCGCGGTTGAGTGGGTTTGGGCGGCTGCGGTAGAGTGCGCCCGGGAGGGCCCATAGGAAAGGGGCAATGCCCGATTGTGTCTTCCGAATGTGGGGGAGGGGTCTGACAGCCCGCGCCGTCCCCGCTGGATCGCCGACCTGTGATCTTCAGCGCATCAAATCCCTCATCCGCCGTATCGCGACGGAACCACCCTGGCTCCGGGGGGATGAGGTAGCGGATGGTCTCGGTTGCGGACCAACGGTATGCGCGCCCGCTCCGAAGACGGCGTAGCTTCCGACACATCGCCACTTACAGCGTGATGCTTCCGACCCTGATCCCAATTGACCGCAACGCGTGCCCTTGCCCGACCGAGGCGAACCGAAACGTATGGTCCGATAGCGAAAGAGGGCTTGCCGCAATCAACGTCCGGCATGTCGCTGGTGCAGTCGTCGACATCCTTCGCGCGCCTGACCTCACGCCGACCAACGTCGGCTGCCGCGCCGGGGGCGGACCGTGCCTTAACCGTTTCAGCAGGCTTGGCACAAAGCATCCTTACCTGTGCCGTCGCCCCGTATTTCGACGAAATAGCGCTTATGCTTTTGCCGTCAACGAAAGAGCTGCCCCGAGTGGATCGACTGATCGTGTGGACCTCAAACAGTCTTACAGCTCGCATTCAATCATCCGATGAGCGTTAGGCGCGGGAATCTTCAGCCAGCGCACCGCGGATACAGGTATCAGGATATCGCGACGGCGTACGTCCTGGCGTGCTGTATCGTAGAGCGCTACGACGAGGTAGTCGTTGATCGCAAGATCGTGGAGGACGACCGAATAGACGACCTCGAAGTGCGCGCAGCGGGGCGTCGGGTGAGGCGCCAGTTCAAGTCGAGCGGGGACGCGGCACGTCCGATCTCTGAGGATGATTTCGTCGCAACCCGTTCGAGCCTCCGGATCGACCGGCTGGTCCTCACGCACGTCAGAGCGGATCCGAATCCGGCAGACGAGTATCGCCTTTGCGCTACGTGGGCTGCTCCGTTGCCGGACGACGACTTATGCGATCTGTTGGCGCCGATAGCGGCTCCGCCTACCTTCGCGACGTGGCCTGCGCAGTTCTTTCGACTGCGCGCCGACACGATCTGGCCAGATGGCTCTGCTCCAATCTGGACGCCCCTCTTGGAGTTCACCCATGCGGGCGCTGAATTCGGGCGCACCGAGTTCGTGGAGTTTTGCGAAAGGTTTGTGATCGAGCTTGCCTTGCCCGTTTCATCAACGGAACTGACTCTACCAGGTCCGCTTGAACGCTTCCTGATCGACGAACTCGCTGAACGAGTAGGCATTGGGCGCTATCCAAACCAAGGAAGAGTCGCCGCCGATGTTGCGGCGCTCGCGATCTCTCTCGCGAATCTGGCGCGAACGCAAGAGCTGTCGTTCACGCCGCAGGAGATAGAGCGTGATCTTGACATCCGCGTTGACTTTGGTCGAGTTGCGCAAGCTTTCCCGGTCGACACGGCGCTATTCCACGACCGCCCGGCGTTCCGACAGACGCTCCTAGAGTCGGCGCTGGTGGGCACGCACCAACTCATCGTGGCACCTCCCGGCTCCGGAAAGTCATGGGAGCTGACGAAGCTCGCCGACGAGCTTCGCGATAGAGGCGCAATTGTCGCGCGGCATTACTGCTACATGGAGCCGGGGGATGAACTCGTTGAACGCCGCGTCACGACGGACGTCTTCTTCGGCAATCTCCTCGGGGAACTCTGCGACTCCGAGCAAGCACTTCGCGGCGCCGGCGGAGCACGATACGCAGCGGGGATTGCCGAGTTCGAGGCATCTCTCGAGAAAGCGGTGGCGATGGGTCGGCCCGTTGTTGTGATCGTGGATGGAATTGACCACATCGCACGCGTCCGCAGTGCCTCATTATCGCTAGCGCATGACGATACCGACATCGTAGAACGCCTCGCCACGGTCAACATACCGAAGGGTGTTGCACTCGTTATCGGCTCGCAGCCCGGGCAGCACCTCGACCCACTGATCGAGAGATGGCACGCGGGAATTTGCACCCGGGAAGTACCGCCATGGACTGAACTCGATATCGCGGCGCTCGCGGATCTCCACGGCGTTCGAGCAGCACTCACAGCCGTCGGCATATCTGATGACGGCGAGATCGAGCGTGTTAGAACGCTTCTCGCTCAGCGTACCGAGGGCAACCCACTGTACGCTCGATATCTTGCGCGCGGTCTCGTCGCCGGCCTCGTGGATGGAACGGTCACCTCTGCCATCGACTGGCTTACCGAAGCACCTGCAATCGCCGGCGACGTAGCCACCTACTACGAGCATCTCTACCGAAGAGCGAGTGCCCAAGCCCAAGCAATCGCTGATCTACTCGGGACTATTGATTTCTCCGTTTCTGGGTTCGAGCTACGGGAGATGCTCGGCGGTTTGCTAGGGGAGTGGGTACAGCCTGCGCTGTCACAGCTCGCGCCGGTTCTGACGGCGTCCACCGGCCAAGGTGGTGTTCGCATCTTTCATGAGAGCTTTCGACGTTTCATGACTGCCAACCTCGTGGGGCAAGGCCGAACCCCCGCGAATGTGTTGGAGCCGGCAATCGCATGGCTTACGCAGCGCGGCTTTCTACAGGATGCGAAGGCCTATCGCTTCTTGCTGCCCACCCTCCGGCGAGCGAACCGCGGCGTCGAAGCTCTCGCACACATCGGCGCGACCTTTGTGTCCGACAGCGTCGCGCATGCGCACCCGCGTGAGGCGGTACAGCGCAACATCACTCTCGCATCGGATATCGCTGCAAGAGCGGCTGATTGGCCCGCTCTCGTTCGTTGCGTTGAGCTACACCGAGCGGCAGATATGTGCTTTGACGAGTCCCAGAATGACCGGCGAGACTTCTGGGCAACATATGTTGCGATGGCTGGTCCCACGGCGCTGGCGGAACGACTTCTCTTTGAAGGACGTCCGACGCTTCCGATCCCCGAAGGCCTCTATGCATGCTCGCTTGTGGACGATGCCGGCGGTACCGCTCCTTGGAGCGAGTATCTCGAACTGTATTCGTACCAACGACAGGAATCGTCCTCAGATGATTCATCCGATGGGGCCGGTCACCTCACCGCTGGTGAGCAAGAGGCGCTGACCGTCGTGCACGGGCGCCTTCGGCTCGGGCAACGCTCCCAAATCTTTCGAAGACTCGTGCGTCATCTTCGTGAGCGAGGCGACGACTTTAGGCCCTTGATGATACGAAGTCTCGGCGCTCGTCTCGCGCGAATGGGTGACGCGGAGCTCGTTTCGCGCATCGCTACGAGAGCAGAGTCGCCATCACCACGTGGCACGAGAATTCGACCTCGGGCCGCCGCAGTACTCCGACTCGGAGTCGCCGATGAGCATGTGCGCAACGGGGACATCGAAGCAGCGCGCGAATCGGCGACAAAGGCTCTCGCGCACGCGGATACGTCAGAGTTGGTTACGGAATGCCTCAGTCTTGGCGCACCCCACACGTCGGTGACACAAGGTGCAGACCCGTCAACTATTCAGATCGCGGTCGGCCCGAATGAGTACATCCATGACGCCGCAAACCTGAGAGCATGGGTAGCGTCCGTGCGATTGATCGCGACGGACACGGTCAATGGTGTTGCACTAATCGATGCCGAGCGCGCTCGCATTCTCGGCGACGGCTGGTACCGGTGCTGGCTCCGTTTCGTTTTGGATCTCGCTCAGCTAGATGCCGGTCGGCGCGCGGGCGAAGAAGGAAGCATTCATCGCGCGTTCGCACAGCTCGTCAAGGATGTGAGACCGTTTAGCGGCAAGCCTCGCGCGAGCGACTTGTGGGCAATCAGGCGCGTGATTCAAGAGTCTGTGTCATGGGGACTTACCCTGCTTAGGACGGAGGATGACTGGCGGTTCGCACTGGAATCCCTCACAACCGCGAGCGAAGGAACTGCGTCACGGCTGGACAGGGAGGATGGGGGGCCTCTCCCGATTAGTGGTCTGCTTGAAGTGCTGCTTCCGTTTGCTGCTGACGCTGTGGGCGGCGCGGCGGTTTGTCGTATCGCGGAGCAGCAACTGGCCCGAATGGAGCGTTCAGGGTCGTACTACCCAACTCACGCGGAATGCGCGATGCGATTGGCTCGTTTTCGACTCGCCAGCGGCGATGTTGGTGGAGCGCAGCAGGCCTGGTCGCGCGGAGCAGTCTTCTTTGGCGCTTACGGATGGCACAAGGACGCCACGGTATTCGACATCATTGAAAGCACTCCAGCGCTTTTGGCCGTGTCGCGCGAGGCCGCTGTACGCGCTCTCGCGGATGCGCAGCCGCTCGCTCACGCTGTCGTCGCACACACGGACGGAAGAACGACAAAACAGGCACCCAACTCTTGGCTTCGGTGCCTACTCAAGGTGCATCCCGCTGTCGCTATCGCCCTACTCGCTCGGACCTTCACCGAGGAGGACGACTCCGACAGTTGGCCGAATCTTCAAGCGCTCGGCAACGTAGCAGAAATTGCTGCGGAGAGCGGTGACCCCTCCATTCTTGATTCTATCCTGGCGACCATCAGACTCGAGGTGGAGTACGAAGACAGCGCTACCAGAGACGCGGACGCGCGAGTGGCACCGATTCTTCGTATGGCATCTGGCGAGCGAACGTTCGCAACGAACTTGATGCGCCGTGTTGCCGCAGAGGTCACAGGTGATGGCCGTCGCTACAATGACAAGGCCGCCGCACGGGTGGCGCAAGTCGCGGCTGAACATGGTTTGTTAATTCCGCAGCTCTCGCGCACCGACGCGCGCGCGCCGAGCATCGGCGTGAGCGATACCGGTCGTTCGGCGCGGGTCGATCAATCTCCGTTGCCTTTGATGAGGATCCCGCCATTTCCTCCGGACGCCACGCTTGTCGACTTGCTCACTGGACTTCGGCGGGCGGGCTCCGCTGGTCGACTAGACAATGTGGCGCAGTGGACGGACGTTGCGTCGGCGCTCGGCTACCATTTAGGCCAACTCATTGATTCAGGGCGAGAGGAGGATGTCCGTCGATTGCTGCGTTTCTTCGCAAGAGATGTCTACATCTCGTATAGCGAGGACGTGCAGCCCCTCGTGAGCATCGCTGGTGCGCTCGAAGCGGCGGGATACGATAGCGTCGCCGCGATGGCGTACGCGCTCTCGTACTCCAAAGCTCGCGGCGGCGATGGTTGGCTCCGAATGGGAGATCAGGCCCAAGGATTTCTCATGGATCGAGCAATCGAGCTAGACGCCGCCGCTGCGCGGCGAACAGTTGCCGACGAGGTGGCGTACAGCCTTCGCGGCCCTTCATACGTAGGCGGCACGTCGAGGCACATCGTTGAACGGCTTGCCGCGTGGGGCGAGCCGACGTTGGCCGAGGAGGCTTGGCGAGAGGCTTTTTCCGTGGTGCAACACAGGCTTCCGCTTGCACCAGTTCACGGCTGGTTCGCAACTCTCCGGATTGACGGTGAGCACGATTGGCCCCTCGTGGATTGGTCGGTTGATGAGGCTCTTATCCTGCTGCTTCTCGCCCGCATCGGAAACCCACGCCTCGCATGCAAGGTGAGCGCGCTCGCTGGCGTTGTCCGCGCCATTCAGCGTCGTCCTGATGGAGTCATTAAGCCTTTGAGATGGTGGCTCGCGCGGAACGCTTCCGTTACGTCCGTGTTGCTTGTACTCGACGTGCTGCGCCAAGCCGAGGTGCCGGCATATCGCATCACGCTCGCTCTTTCGCAGGAGTTGCAAGGGTATGTGAGCTCCCCACTTTGGGGAGCACGGCGCCTCGCTGCGCAGTTGCTTGAGCGAGCAGCAGTACTATTCGTCGACGCGACCTACGTTGAAGATCCGAGTGCTCCGGTCGGGAGTTCTCAGGGGATACGCCTCGCCGCAGAGGAAAATGATAATGCTTCACAGCGTTCAGTTGTCGGCATCACGGAGCTCGACGAGGTATCGACTCTCTGGCCCGATGTCGGTGAGAAGGTGGCGCTTCGGCTCACGCAATTGTCAGCCTCCGAAGGTCATCGAGCGCGAGCGAGATCACGCCACCAGATTTCATGGGGGAGAGACGGGAAGTCGTTTCCCCCAACACCTACGCTCCATTGGGATACCGAACTCCTCCAAGTCGCCGTGCACGAGGTGCTGTGTGGACTCAGGTCGCATCTGTGGGCGACCGGGCAATGGGCAGTTGGGCTCGAAGATGAACTAGCAGACGGAATACTGCCTGACACTCGTTTGCACTTAGCATTTGCGGCCAGCCGAACAGTTCGACCTGAGTGGGTCGCTGCCGAGTCTGTAGTTCAAGGGACGGGTCAGCTTCCGCTGGCGGGGGGCGAAGATCCCCGGTACAGTGGCTGGACGCGCCTAGCCTTCTGGGAACACCAGTATCTACTCGACGCTCAGGGCTACCGCGCGGAGCCGGTCGAGAGGGTCACGGTGATGTGTGGTGCCGTCGCCGTTCCTCTTGGGAGGTCCGCGCCTCCGGGCGCGTTTCCATTCAGGGAAGCCCGCGTCGATGATTGGTGGTGGCCCCAACGGATCAATACGACTGATATCGAGAACTTTCCGTATGGTCCTGTAGTGGGTCTCATGCGCGAATCAGACTGGCTTGGAAGTCCGCTTGTGATCGTTCCACCTGTCTCGCTATTCAGCCTTTTGACGCTGACTCCCCCTCTGTTCGGCGAACCGATGAGCTGGCACGATTCAG
Source organism: uncultured Gemmatimonadaceae bacterium (assembly GCA_964560345.1). GTDB lineage: Bacteria > Gemmatimonadota > Gemmatimonadetes > Gemmatimonadales > Gemmatimonadaceae > SCN-70-22. The sequence goes on along the minus strand of CAZLLP010000011.1, from coordinate 29,694 downwards.
AGGGCGCGCCGGCTGTGGTCATGCGGCAGTGGTGGATCCGCAATCCGGAGGAAGCTTCTTCAGAGCCCGTTATGTGCGAGGGGGCAGACCTGATCGTTAGGCCAGACCTCCATGCCCGCCTTCGGGAGCGATACGGGGTCGCGCTAACGGAGCTCCGGCATGCAAGTCGGCGGCCCATACCAACTCCGGGGTCCTGAGCGCGCAGTTAGCTGGGAAAGCTTCTCGATGGCCGTGAGGGGTACGGTCATCGAGTGAAGTTCAACTCCACCCGCTCCATTTAGCGTGCGCCATTTCCTCAATCTATCTGGCGCCTGCGCGCTCTAGTACCGCGTGAGCCCCCACACCTCCGCGCGCCTGCAGCCGCACACTCGGCCAGGACAAAAAAGGGGCGGTGGTGACATGACGATCACCCCGCCCCTTCGCCCATCCCAGGCTTCTCCATCTCCCTAAAGCCATATCCGGCAATGGCCTATATGCAATTACGAGAGATTTCCTAGCAAAATATGACAGACTGTGTGAGCTATTTACGAGAGAGCATCCAAGCCGACAACAACTGTCAACGCAGTTCGAGAAACTGTCGATAGACCGTCAGAACATCTGTCGATAGAGCGTGAGAGCGTACAGCACTCACGCGTCGTGCTTACTGCACCGCATTGATCATGTCAAAGATCGGCAGGTACATCGCCACCACCATGCCGCCGACCACCACACCAAGGAACACGATCATGATCGGCTCCAGCAGCGCCAGCAACCCGCTCACCGCCGCATCCACTTCCTCATCGTAGAAGTCGGCGATCTTGCTCAGCATCTCGTCCAGGCCACCGGTCTGTTCACCCACCGCGATCATCGAGATGACCATCGGCGGGAAGACGGCCGACTTCTGCAACGGCGCGGCAATCGTGTCACCGCCGGCGATCGAGGCGCGCGACTGCATGATGGCGTCCTGGATCACGCGGTTGCCTGCGGTCTTGGCGGTGATCTCGAGGCCGTCGAGGATGCTGACGCCCGACGAGATGAGCGTGCCTAACGTGCGGGTGAAGCGGGAGACGGCCGACTTGCGCAGCACGTCGCCCAGCACCGGGAAGCGCAGCAGCGCACGGTCGATGGTGAGCTTGCCGTTCGACGTCGCGTAGTAGCGCTTGACCATCACGCCCAGTCCGAAGCCCCCGGCCCCCAGCAGCCACCAGTACCCCTTGAGGAACTGCGACAGCCCGATGACGACGCGGGTGGGGAGCGGGAGCGGAAGGCCGACCGAGGCGAACATCTCCTCGAAGACCGGGATCACGAAGATGAGCAGCACCACGACCGCGATGCCGGCCACGCTCATGATGACGCCCGGGTAGATCATCGCCCCCTTCACCTTGCGCACGAGGGCGTCGTTCTTTTCCATGAACGTCGCCAGGCGCATGAGGATGGTGTCGAGAATACCGCCCGCCTCACCGGCCGCGACCATGTTCACATAGAGTTCGCTGAACGCATTCGGGTGCTTGGCCAGCGCATCGGCCACCGTGTGCCCCGACTCGACGTCGAACACGACGGCGCGCGTCACGTCGGCGAGCACCTTGTTCTCGGTCTGCTTGGCCAGGATGTCAAGCGCCTGCACCAGCGGCAGACCGGCGTTGATCATCGTCGAGAACTGGCGCGTGAAGATGACGATGTCGCGCATCTTCACGGAGCCCTTCGCCTTCTTGGGCTTCGCGTCCTCGTCGACCTTCACGACCGACAGTCGCTGCCGGCGCAACTGGGCGACGACGTCCTCACGCGACGGCGCTTCGATCGTCGCGGTCTTGAGTTCGCCGTTGGCGGCGCGCGCGGTGTACGTAAATGCGGGCATTGAACTAGAGACGGGAGACGGGAGACGGGAGACGGGAGGACAACGGCATGCTCTTGCTTAGCGTCGACCCGCGCCGGCGAGACTTCCTTTCTTGCTATCGGACGAATCGTCGTCCAGCGGCGAACGGCCGATCATGCGCAGGAACTCGTTCGGATCGCTCGACGTGCGGAGACATTCCTCCTCCGTCACCTCGCGCGCCACATACAACTGGTACAGGGCGTCGTTCAGCGTCTGCATGCCGAACTTCTTCCCCGACTGCATCAACGAATAGATCTGGTGCACCTTGTCGTCGCGAATCAAGGCGCGAATGGCCGGCGTGATGACCAGGATCTCGGCGGCCATCACGCGACCGCGCCCGCGCGCGCGCGGCAACAGCGTCTGCGTGACGATCCCCTCCAGCACGAAGGCGAGCTGCGCGCGCACCTGTGACTGCTGGTGACTCGGGAAGACGTCGATGATACGATTGATCGCCTCGGCCGCCGAGTTGGTGTGCAAGGTGGCGAAGACGAGGTGCCCGGTCTCGGCGATGGTGAGCGCCGCCTGGATCGTCTCCAGGTCGCGCATTTCGCCGACGAGGATCACGTCCGGATCCTCGCGCAGGGCGTACTTCAAGGCATTGGCGAAGGTCTTGGTGTCGGTCCCGACCTCGCGCTGGTTGACGATGCACCCCTGATGCCGGTGGATGAACTCGATCGGGTCTTCCACCGTGATGATGTGCCCTTTGCGCTCGCGATTGATCTTGTCGATCATCGCCGCCAGCGTCGTCGACTTCCCTGACCCCGTGGGGCCGGTGACCAGCACGAGCCCGCGCGGCTTGTCGCTCATGCGCGCGATGACCGGCGGGAGCCCGAGGTCCGAGAAGGTCTTGATGGTGAACGGGATCTGCCGGATCACCATCGAGACGCAGCCGCGCTGCTTGAAGCAGTTGCCGCGAAAGCGCGCGAGGTTCTGGATGCCGAACGAGAAGTCCAGCTCATCCTCCATCTCGAACCGCTTCTTCTGGTTCTCGGTGAGCACTGAGTAGGCCAGCTGCAGCGTGTCCTTGGGGGAGAGCACGTACTCGACGTTCGAATTGACGATGTCGCCGTCGACGCGGAGCTTGGCACGCTCTCCCGCCGTGACGTGCAAGTCCGACGCTTCCCGCTCGATCATTTCTTCGAGCAGGGCGCGGAGGTTCACGCTTGGTGGTGCGGCGGGACGTGTCATGAATTGGGACGGGAGACGGGAGACGGGAGACGGGAGTGCGCGCCGCTGCGCGTCGCGCGGGCGGCGGCGCTACGCGCGCCGTATCTCAGTCTAGACGGGTTGTGCGGCAATCTCGTCACCTTGTGAGGGAACGCACCAAGACACCGGGACTTCGGCCCCGATCCTGGATCAGACTCGCGATCGATTACGTCAGCATGCGCCATAGAACTCCCGTCTCCCGTCTCCCGTCTCCCGTCTCCCATCTCCCGTCTCCCGAGCGCAGCGAGCGCTACACGGCCGTCTCGCGAATGACTTGCTCCAACGTCGTGATCCCCTTCAGCACCTTCAACCAGCCGTCCATGCGCAGCGTCAGCATCCCTTCCTCGATCGCGGCGTCGCGGATCTCCTGGGCGCCGACGTTCATCAGGATCAGCTTGCGCAGGTTCGGGGTCATGAACATGACCTCGTACAAGCCCTGACGCCCACGGAGTCCCGTCCCGCTGCAGTCGTCGCAGCCACGTCCCTTGAAGAACGGGATGTCGCCGATGCACGAGTCGAGCGAGAGGTTGGCGAGGTGCGGCAGCGCGTCCGGCAGGGCACGCGACTTCGCGTTCTCCAACGCCTCGGTGGTAAAGCGCAGCTCGCGGAAGGTTGTCTCCGCCTTGACCTTGGCGCCACCGAGTTCGATCTCGTCGGGGACGTACTTGTGTCGGCAACGCGGGCAGATGCGGCGCACGAGACGCTGCGCGAGGACGAGGTTGAGCGCCGACGCCACGTTGAACGGCTCGAGCCCCATGTCCAGCAGACGGGTCACCGTTTCGGGGGCCGAGTTGGTGTGGAGCGTGGAGAGCACCAGATGCCCCGTGAGGGCGGCCTTGATGGCGATACCGCCGGTCTCGAGGTCTCGAATTTCGCCGACCATGATGATGTTCGGGTCCTGGCGCAGGAACGCCTTCAGCGCCGCGGCAAACGTCATCCCGATCTCGGTGCGCACCTGCACCTGATTGATCCCGAACAGGTTGTACTCGACGGGATCTTCGGCGGTCATGATGTTGACGTCGATGTTGTTCACCTTGGACAAGGCCGAATACAACGTCGTCGTCTTTCCTGATCCCGTGGGGCCGGTGACGAGCACCATGCCATACGGATTGGAGACCGCCTCCATCAACTCGCGCTCGGCGCGCGGCTCGATGCCGAACTTCTCGAGGTCGAGCGTCAGGTTCCCCTTGTCGAGGATTCGGAGCACGACCTTTTCGCCGAACAGCGTGGGGAGCGTCGACACGCGGTAGTCGATGACCTTGTTCCCCATCTTGAGCTTGATGCGCCCGTCCTGCGGGACGCGTCGCTCGGCGATGTTGAGCTGCGCCATGATCTTGAAGCGCGAGATCAGCGCGGCCTTGAGCTTGAGGGGGGGCTTCATCACTTCCTGCAGCGCACCGTAGATGCGGTAGCGCACGCGCAGTTCGTGCTCGAAGCTCTCGAAGTGGATGTCCGACGCCCCGCGCTTCACCGCATCGGTGAGGATGGCGTTGATCAGCTTGACGACGGGGGCATCGTCGACGGCGGCAGCCAGCGCCGCGGCCGAGACGTCGTCTTCGTGGTCCTCGACGACTTCGACGTCGCCGTCCATCCCCGCGATGTCCTGCAGCAGCGTCGACATCGCGGCGTCGCCGGCGTCGTACTGCTTCTCGATGACGTTCCGCAACGTGACTTCACCCGCCAGGACGGGGAAGATGTCGTAGCGGGTGATGAACTTGAGGTCTTCGAGGATCCCGAGGTTGGTGGGATCGGCAATGGCGACCGTGAGCGTTCGCCCGTCACGCTTGAGCGGGAGGACGAGATGCTTGGTGGCGATGTCGGCGGGGACGAGCTTGATGATGCGGGTGTCGACCTCGAACTTCGACAGGTCGACCGCCGGCATCCGCGAGACTCGAGCGATGATCTTCGTCAGCTCGAGTTCGTCGATCGACCCGGTCTTGATGAGGTTGTAGCAGACGCCAAGGTTGTTCGACTTTCCCTCGCGCACGGCGCGTTCGAGCTGTTCCCGCGTGATGTAGCCGTCACGTAGGAGAAGCTCGGGAATTCGATCAGTTTGCGGGGCGGGAGGCGCGGCCATTCGGAGTGGAATCGGCGAGGTCTTCTGCGCCTCAGCGTAGCCAAGGCTTGGCATGTCAGGGACGCCCTGTCCTCCCAAACGTCACGTGCCCTTGCAGTTGACGCGCGACCGCCGGACCGACCCCTCGCACACGCTGCAACCCCTCGAGCGAACGGAAGGGACCGTGCGCCGCGCGGTCCTCGACTATCCGACGGGCCAGCGCTGGCCCAACCCGCGGCAGGCGCTCGATTTCCGCCGCCGACGCCGTTTCCAGATCGATCGGTTCGCGCGGTGATTTGTCGGCGCGGACGCGCCGGCCGGATGACGGCGCGCGCGCCACGCGACGCTGCTTCGAAGTCCGCGCTCCGCTCGTCTCGTCGCCCCCGTTACCCGACGTCGCCCCGACCCGCCCCGCCCCGCCAATTCGCCCCCGCCATTCCGGCGAAACGGCCCCCATCGGGGTCGACTCCGATCTGATCGTCGCGCCTCCCGCCGAATCCGTCGAGGAGTCCCGACGCCCGGACCTCGTCGCACGTCCGCGGGGAGCCCCGCTGTCGCCGGTCGCTTGCTTCGTAGCCCGACGGCGCCCGCTCGACGCCTTCTTCCCCCGCCCCTTTCCCCCCGCCCGCTCCACCCGCGCAAGCTGCGAGTCGAGCGCCACCCGCCCACTGGGCTGATCCCCACGAGGCACCTCATCCCCCCGCAACCAGCGCCCCCCGACACCGAGGAGGATCACCAGCGAGAGGAGCAACGGCGCGCGGTTGGAGGAGGCTTGTCCCATGCGCCAAGGCTACGCTCGCCTCGCGCGTCGCCCCGCATCATTCGATTGCCGACCGTATCAAAAGAGAGACGGGAGCTTCGCGCACACGAGAGCCGGGCCGCTCGCAGATCCCCGCGGCGCAACGCGCCGCACTCCCGTCTCCCGTCTCCCGTCTCCCGTCTATCGCTGTACCAGCGCCCACGCCACATCCCCCACGATCTTCAACGACCCCGCCGAGAGCTTGTCGATCGTGTCGTCGGGCGTGTGATGCCAGGGGAAGTCGAGATCGATCACGTCGATGACGCGCAGCCCGCGCTCGAGCAGCGGGATGTGATCGTCGGTGATGGCCAGCCCCTCCACGGGGACGAAGGTCTTGCCGTACCCCAGCTTGCGCGCCGTGTCCCAGACGAGCGTCACGACCTCCGGCGCCTGCCGCAGCGAGTTGGACTCCTGTTCGATCTTGAGGTCCTTGTCCCCCACCATGTCCCACAAGACGCCAAACAACGGCTGGTAGTTGGGGACCAGCATGTGCTCGGCGAAGTAGCGCGAGCCCAACAGGACGTCGACGTCGGGAGGGCCAAACTCGCCGTAGTCTTCGCCGTCGACAAAGAGGAAGTCGACACCGATACGCGGCGGCGTGGCCTTGAGCAGGTCGCCTAACGCCACGAGCATCGCCGTCCCGCTCGCGCCGTCGTTGGCGCCGGGGACGGCGAGGCGCTGCCGCGCCGAATCGCTCGCGCTCTCCGAGTTGGGGCGCGAGTCCCAGTGCGTCACGTACAGCACGCGCTCGGTGGCCTCGGGACGAAAGCGGGCGAAGACGTTGCGCAGCGGGAGGACCGTCCCTCCTGCCGTGCGATGTTCCCACACCTGCTCGATCACGGTGTCGGCGCGCTCGCGCATCATGCGCACGATCCAGTCGCCTCCCGCCTTGTGCGCTGGCGTCCCGGGGACGCGCGGGCCGAAGGCGAGTTGCTCGCGCACATACCCCATCGCCTTCTCGCCATCAAACGGACCGGGGGCGATCGACTGCTCTCGCTCTGCTTCCTTTCCCCCGCACGCCGCGGACAGCACGAGCGAGACGAGCATCACGGGGACTTTCATGGCCATCTTCACTTTCCCACTCCGGCAAAGAATTGCAGCTGGAAGACGGCGGTGATCACCGTCTGCACGAACCGTCGGTTGAAGTTCCGGTCGAAGGTCACGACCCGCGACCCCTGCAGGCTGAACGTCATGTTCTCCGCGACATCGGTGTCCGCGTTGAAGTTGAAGGCGCGGCGCCCGTTGTCGGTCAGGCGGCTTCGCGCCCCTTCGGCCTGCGCGTTGGCCACGAAGCTCTGCGTGAGCGTCTCCTGCCACGACACCCGCGTGCGCACCGGGTTCTTCACGCGCCAGGACTCGGGGAGGCCGAAGCTCTTGCTGATGTCGGCGGCCAGGTCGCTGGCCTTGCGCCGCGCCACGCTCCCCGGGAGCGAGTCGACGCGTCGCGTGATGGCGTACGTCGCCGTGAGTGCCACGTTGCCATACGCGGTGAGTGCGGTGGCGGTGAACGGATACGACTCCTGCCGCGACTCGCGCATCTCGGTGGCCAGCGCCGCCGCGTCGCCCGGCGTCGTCCATGCCTGACGAGACATGAGCGCACGCGCCGTCGCCCCCATCTGACTGAAGACGGCGCCCATGAGCGCGGGGCGCCCGCTCCACCGCAGCGCCACGTCGGGATAGACGAGCGCCTCACCGGTGATCTGCGCCAGCCCCGCCGCCTCGCGCCGGCTCCAGTGACGCGCGTCGGTGCGCTGCACGCGGTTTGTCAGCGTCAGCCCGCCAGGGAGCGCGAGGGCGTTGGAGAGGACCAGGTCGCTGCTGGCTCCCGCGCTCGATGCGTTCTCGCCGCCAAACGATCGGAAGGCGTCGATACCGCCGACGCCGAGCTGAAAGCCCAAGCCCGGCGTGAGCGGGACGCCGTCGAACGACGCCAACTGGTTGCGGCTGAACGACACGTCGATCGGCCGGAACACCCCGACCACACGGCGCCAGCGCGAGCCGTCGCGCGTGATGGCGCTGATGCCGAGCAGCGGATCGACCGTCGTGGCAGCGGTGAGCACCTGCGTGTTGCCAATGCGCCGGCTGAGTCGCGGATCGATCGGACCCAGGTCGTCCTCGATGACCACGGCGCGGTTGTTCGGGTCGCGCAGCATGGTGTAGGTGGAGCCGAGGGCGAGGCGCGGGCGCAGCCACCCCTGCGACACGGGGGAATAGGTGAGCGTCGCCGCCATCGTGCGCTCGCGCTCGAGCCCGATGTCGAGCCCGGCGAACTGCGAGCGCTCGTTGGTGGCGGCGATCGCGTTGGAGGTCGAGTCGCCATAGTTGCGCAGGTCGTGCACCGTGCTGGCATCCCAGCGCGCCGTGACGTTAGGCAGCGGCTGGAACTCCAGCGTGCTCACCGTGCGCCAGACGTGCTGCAACCCGTTCACCACCTTGACCGTGTCGCTCGGGGTGAAGGCCGGCTTGAGGTACGACGCGCGCGAGTCCTCGGTACGCACCATCGCGCTGGTGACGCGCAGCATGGTCGGCGAGAGCTGCAACGCCGTGCCTCCGTCGCCGCTCCACGGGAGCGCGACACTCCAGCCACGGCGCGACGACTGTGACTCGTCGCGCATGGGGAGTCCGCCGATGAGCCCCGCCGACGAGAAGTCGAAACCGACGTTCAGGTCGTTGACCTTCCCGTTCTGGAACTCGGTGCGGTTGCCGAACGCGCTCATCGCCCCATCGACGACGAGGTTGTTGAGCAGTGGCGCCCACCAGTGTCCCACCACCGGCGTGGACCGGCGTGCTATGAGCGTGTAGGTGGTCTGCTCGGCCTTGGGCGCACGCAGCCCCGGGACCGACGCGCCGGGGATGTCCGATCGCGACAGGAACTCCGGCGAGGCACCGCTGGCGCGGTGCGCCACTGTGAGCGGGAGGGCGTACCCCCACGACGCCGGGAGAAAACGGTCCAGGCGCCAGGTCGCGCTCATCTCGAGGTCGTCGTTGGTGAGGAACGACGGCGCCTCGTTGATCTGCCGGAAGTTCGGGTCGCGTCGCCTGACGCCGATGTGCACACTGCCAAAGTCTCCGGCATTGAGTGTCGCCGACACCTCGCCGGCAAAGCCGGTGGTGTTCACCACGTCGGCCAGGCGAATGTCGTCGACCCACAGCTCCAGCGTGTCGCCGCTGATGGGTGGATCGATCCCCGCCAGCGAGTCGACGCGCACCATCCCCACCGCGAGCTCCTGCACCGCCGCGAGGTTGGGCGGGGTGACCGACGGGTCGATGGTGTAGACGACGTAGCCATCCTCGCACGCTGCATACCGATCGATGCGCCCCCCCACCGGAAGGCCGCTGCGGGCAATGAGCGCCGAATCGATCGCGGTGCACCCCAGCAGGTCGCGCCGGTTCTGCAGGAAGGCGTTCTGCAGCTTGGAGCGCAGTTCGTAGAACTTCTCGAAGCGCACGCGGATCTCGGGATCCCAGGCGTCGCGCAGCGGACCGCTGCGCGCCTCTCGGCGATACAGGTAGAAGTTGTCGGCGTCGCGGCCGATCTTCACGAAGACCTGCAGGTCGGCGTTGGCCCCCCACCCACGCCCGCGCCCGCGCGCCCACATGCGCAGCTCGCGATATCCCATCAGGTTGCGCTGCCCTTCGGGGAACCGGAAGTACGCCTCGGCGCGCGCGCCTAACGGCAGTGCGGTGGCCAGCAGCCGCAACGACCGCTCGTTGACTTGCACCTGCTGCCCGCCAAAGACCGACGACGCCTGGTCGGGAACCTCGGCGACCCCTGGCGGCGGGTCGTAAAAGATGCCGCGCGTCGAGTCGCGATCCTGCGTCCCGATGAGCGAGGCGATCACCGTGCCGCCGGTGAGTGTGGGCTGCGCGCCGGCGATCCCCTCCAGCGGGCGATCGGAGCGCTTGAGCCACGACGCCCCCACCACGCGCAGGCGCGCCACCGGGGTGATGGAGAACTGCTGGTCACCGAGCGTCACGCCGGAGACCACCGTCAGGCGCAATGCGCGCACGCGACGAATGAGGGGGCCGCCACCGGTGGAGTCGTCGGGGGAGTTGAACGGGAGCCGCACCTGCACCCAGCACATGCGCGACGCTGCCGGGACGGCGCCGTTGACGTCGGTGACGGTCACGCCGCACTTCCCGACGCGCGAGTATGTGCGCTTGTCGCTCAGGTCGACGATGAAGCGCCGCACGCGTTCCAGTTCGCGCTCGCTCGAGGTGAAGTTGAGCGCATTGTCCTGGTCGATGTCCTCTTCGTCCAGCCGACCGTTGTGCACCGTACAGTTGTCCTGCGCATCGCCCAGCACCCGGTTCACCCCGCGCCCTAACGCGCAGATGGGGACGCTGAAGTCGGTGAACGGCGGGACGCCGGCAAAGACGGTGAGCGAATCGACCACGTCGCCCGGAAGGCCGTGGTCGTTCACGTCGGCGTTGAAGGCACGCGAGAACGGATCGCGCTCGCTCCCCAGCCGGTTGAATCCCTGGATCTTCTTTCCGCGATAGGTGGAGTCGCCGCTGGCCACCGACAGCGTTTCGGGGGCAAAGGTGACCGAGTTCTCCGAGACATCGCCGAAGTCGAGGACGAGCGTCGGGTTGCGCTGCCGCCGGATCCCCGCCGTGTCGACCAATGTCCAGAACTCCAACTGTTCGCCGCGCGAGAGATCGATCCCTGCCCCACCGGTCTGCCCCAGCACGGTGTGAATCGAGCGCCAGCGGCGCCCGGCGATGCGCTTCCCCGTCTGCCAGCGATAGCGCTCGCCTGCCGCATCGTACAATCCGCCCACGCCTAACGGGTACATCGTCAGCCACAACATCGGCTCGGCGGCCGAGAAGCCGACGCCGGCCAGGTTGGCCTGCGGATCGATGTCACGGAAGGTGAACTGGACCAGCTTGCCGTCGCGCCCGAGGCCGGCGTTCTGGTAGGCAAGCGTCGTGACGCGCGTGGTATCGAACGTGGACGGCTCGAAGCGGGAGGCCAGCACACGCCCGAGCGCCGGTTGCGACGAGTACTGCCACTGGGCGCGCAGCAGGTTGATGTTGGTCCCCCCTTCGCCCTCGAAGCTCTCGACGTACGCCTGCTGCGACGCCCGCTGCCGGGGGCGACTCACCGCGAACTCGGCCTGCACATCGAGCCGGGCGGGGGCGCCGTTAGGCAGTCCGCGCGGGGACGCGCGCGACGCGGGGAGCGCCCCCAGCGCGCGCGTCAGCGACGGCAGTGCCCACCCGAAGTTGGCCGAGACCCCCGCCACCACCGACGCCTGCGGCTCGAATCCGAGCGGGGGGCGGTTGAAGGTGCTGCGCTGCGACTGCGAGATGGCGATGAGGTTCACCTGCCCGTCGCGCAGCATCCACTGCGAGCTGAGCCCCACCACCGACGTCGGCACGGTGGCGAAGAGCGGATTCTCCTCGTAGCGCGCCACCACCTTGCGTTCGCGGGCGATGAGCGTGTCGGCCGACAGGAGTTGCACCCGCCCGAGTTCGTAATCGATGTCGTAGTCGATTCCCTTCACCAGGGTGCGCCCGTCCATCGTCAGGCGCTCGGACCCCGGGCGAATCTGCACCGAGTTGAGGGCGATCGTCCCCATCGCCCCCCCGCCGTCGGTCTGGTACTTCACCCGAAGGCGATAGTACGACTGCGGGCGCTGCGGCGAGTACAGGTATTCCGACGGCGTGCGATAGATCGTGTCGTTGGCCGCCACCTCGTTGGGGCGCGCGAGTCCTCGTCGCGAGAAAGGCTCCAACGATGGAAAGACGATGAACTGGTCGCGGAAGATCCGCGCCCCCGGGATGTTCGCCACCAGGAAGTTGGGGTCGTTGGGGCGCGGCCAGAGCCGGTTCTCCCAATCGAACGTGGTGGCGCTGTTGAGTTGCGACAGGCCGAAGAGCTGCAAGTAGCTCCCTGCCGTCCCGCCGGGGGGCTTTTCCTGGTCGGCGCTTGTCCCGGCGACGATGCGCACCTGCACGCTCTCGCGCCGCACGTCCTCGCCGCCTAACCGGTAGACGCTGCGGATCTCGCGGCGAAAGGCCGGATGCTGCGGCGTGACCTGCGGATCCCACAGCAGGTTGGCGTACTGCGGGCGCTCGGTGTTGAACTCGAGGTCGGGGGTGCCGCCTCGATCGGCGATCACCGTGTCACGGCCGCCCACGCGCAACGAGTACGCGACCACAAGCCGCTCGTTGTTGAGCGCCAGCGGGCGCACGAGGGCGATCCACAGCAGCGACGGATCGACGTAGTAGTCGACGTTCTCGCGCAGCAGCTCGTACACCTGCCCCGGGCGCGACAACGGATCGCCGAGGAGCTGGAAGCGCGGCCCGTTGGGATTGGGGGGCTGTCCGCCCAGGATGAGGCGGTACACCAGGAGGCGCGCCGGGCGCTGCGTTTCGGGGAGCGCCGCCGCCAGCGATTGCATCTGGCGGGCGTTGAGGATGTCGATGTTAGGGTAACTCGTCCCGAAGAGCTGCGGATCGACGGTGAAGAAGAAGCGTCGCGGCTCGACCTGGTAGTCCTCGAGTTCGCGCTCCAGCTCCTGCGTGGTGCGCCGCCCGATGGTGAAGATCTGGTCGCGCACCACGTTCCCCTTCTGCTGCGCGGCAATCGCCGTCAGCCGCATGTTGCCGAACTTCCCCACCGCCTGCACGCCGAAGTTACCGCTGGGGATCCCGGCCGAGATGAAGCGCGACGACGGCGGCTGGAAGAAGACGTTGCCCACCTCGAGCTTCTGGAGCCGCGCGTTGGGCGTCCCGGTGTAAGCGATGGAGATCTGGTTCGATCCGTCGAACTCGCGCTGCGTGTCGTAGTCGACGTCGAGCTTGACCCGGTCGGCAATGCCGCCGTTGGTCCTGAGGCCGAACTGCGCGTCGAAGGCGGGGGTGAAGGCCGAGCGGCAGGTGAAGCCGACCGAGAAGAGCTGGCTGGCGGCGCAGCGGTCGTTTTGCGTCCGCTCGGCCTTGGTCTCCAAGCGGGCGGTGAGGGCGATGTTGAGGTCGGCCGCCGACTTGAGGAACGGGCGCAGCTTGGGCGCGAGCGAGTCACGCAGCGCCGTGGAGTCGCCGGAGGCACCGCCCCGCTCCCGCACGGTATCGCGCGCGGGAACCGCCACCCGGGCCGAGTCGCGCCGTGGCGACTGGGCACGGGCGCGCTCCCCCCACGCCGCGAGGGCGAGGAGGACAACGAACGCACCGCGCACCATTCCAGGGCGGTAGGGTATCAGCCGGTCGTTCCTCCGTCGGAAGCCAAGCTCTGCCGGGTGGGCGAGGGGCTATATTACGCCGACTTTTGCGATGACGGGAACAGGTGAGGTCCCTAGCAGGATCTCAGTAGTACGGGGACCCGCATCCGTGGTTCCCCCCCGGACGCTGCCCGTACGAGTTCCCGGGCGTTGCACGGAGCACCGATGGACCGACTGGAGACCCAGCAGCGCGCGTGAAGATAATCCACAAGTACGTCCTTCGAGAGCACGCCGGCCCCCTGGTCTTCGCCCTCTCGGCCCTGACGTCCCTGATGCTGCTGAACTATGTCGCCAAGCAGCTCGGGAACCTCGTGGGCAAGGGACTCCCGTGGACGGTGATCTTCGAGTTCTTCGTCCTCTCGCTCCCCTTCACCGTCGCCATGACGCTGCCGATGGCGGTGCTGGTGGCAGTGTTGTACGCCTTTTCGCGCCTGGCCTCGGAGAACGAGATCACCGCGCTCAAGGCCAACGGGGTGAGCATGGGGCGGCTGCTGATTCCGGTGATCATTGCCGGCGCCATCCTCTCGCTGTCGATGGTGGTCTTCAACGACCAGGTGCTCCCGCGCACGAATCACCGGCTGCGCACGCTGCAGGGCGACATTGCGCGCAAGAAGCCGACGTTCGCGATCAAGGAACAGATCATCAACGAGGTCGCCCCCAACAGTTACTTCCTGCGGACCAACCACCTTAACCGCGAGACCAACGGGATGCGCGAGGTCACGATCTATGACCTCAGCGACCCGATGCGCCGGCGGACCATCTACGCCGACAGCGGGACGATGGCCTTTACCGAGGATGGGTCGGACCTGCAGCTTCGGCTGTTTTCCGGCTTCATGCAGGAGGTTCCCAAGGACACACCGTCGCAGCTGCAACGGCTGTACTTCAAGGTCGACCTCATCCGCGTGCCGGGAGTCGCCAACGCCTTCGAGCGCGACTCGGGCGACACCTACAAGAGCGACCGCGAGATGTCGGTCTGCGAGCTGCAGGGCGAGGTGGCGCGCTTCGAGCGCGACTACTTCCGGTCGCTCGACGACTTCCGACGTGCGGCGAGTGCATCGCGGCGCGATCCGCGGGCGACGGTGCTCCTGAGCACGCCGTATCCCGGCGATTCGCTCCCGAACGCCAGGCGGCGCGCTCGCCAGCGCTCGCTCGGCCGCGCGTACTGCGACGCGGTCGACTATGTGCAGCGCGTGTCTGCCGGCGGCTTGCAGGCAGCGGCGACCGTGTTCGCTCCGTCGGAGTTGCGGGCCCAGTCGGTGCGGCAGGCGCAACAGGTGCAACAGGTGCAACAGGCGCAACTGCCGCCCCAGCAGGCCAAGCCGACCGCGCAAAAGGGCGACACCGTCAAGCGCGACACCCTGGCCAAGAAGGACTCGCTCGCCAGGAAGGACACGCTCGCCAAGCGCGACACGCTGGCCAGGCGCGACACGCTCGTCGCGCGCGATTCAGCCAACCGCGACAGCGTCGCCGTCGTGCCGCCGGTCGCACTGGATTCGGCGGCCCTGGCGCGCGGCGACAGCCTCGCCGCCGCGATGGCGCGAGAGCAGGCGATTGCGCGCGGCGATACCGCGATCTCGCCGGTCGTGGGGAACCCGGCGTTCGCACCGTCGGCTGGCGGCGGCTTGGCACAGCCGGCCAACGTCGTGATGGAGACCGCGCGCAGCCAGATGCTCACGGCGCGTTCGCAGATGAACCAGTACGCCGTGGAAATCCAGAAGAAGTTCGCCATCTCGATGGCGTGCGTGATCTTCGTCCTGCTGGGCGCGCCGATCGCGCTTCGCTTCCCGCGCGGCGGCGTCGGGCTGGTCATCGGCGTGAGCCTCGGCGTGTTCGGGTTGTACTACGTCGGCCTCATTGCCGGCGAGGCACTGGCCGACCGCTCCATCCTCTCGCCGTTCTGGGCGATGTGGGCCGCCAACATCCTCTTCACGCTTGTTGCCGCGGTCCTGCTGTCGCGCATGGGGCGCGAGACGGCGACCTCACGCGGTGGCGACCTCTCCGAGATCTTCGACGCAATGAAGGGACTCTTCCGGCGCCGCCGGGGCCGGGCCGCATGATGCGATGGTTGCTGCGCCCGCTCGACCGCTACGTGGTGGGCGAATGGACGAAGATCTTCTTCAGCACCGCGTTAGGCTTCCCGCTGATCGTCACGATCTTCGACCTGACGGACAACATCGACAAGTACCTCAACCGCAACCTCACCCCCAAGGCGATTGCGCTGAGCTACCTGTACTGGATTCCCGACTCGATGTTCATGGTGCTCCCGGCGGCGGTGCTCTTTGCCACCGTCTTCTCGATTGGCGCCTTCACGCGCCACGCCGAGATCACCGCCGCCAAGGCCTCGGGGATCTCGTTCCACCGCCTCACGCTCCCGATCTTCTTCGGGGCGCTGGTGGCGACCGGCATGGCGCTCGCGTTAGGTGAGGTGGCGCCGACCACCAACAAGCGCCGCAGCGAACTCCTCCAGGAAACGCGCTTCACCAGCGGCAACGAGCGCTTCAACTTCACCTTCGCCGCCGAGTTCGGGCGCGTCTACAAGGCGTCGCTGTTGAACGTCGAGCGCAACTACATGGAAGGGGTCGAGGTCGAGCGAAAGGGGAAGGAAGGATCGAGCACCTATCCCACCTACATCGTCGCCGGCCGTGAGGCCGCGTTCACCCCCACCGGGTGGAAGATCGTCGACGGGACGATGCACGTGATCCCCGGCCCGGGGCGCAACGTGGCCTTCAAGTTCGCGTCGATGGTCGACAAGCACATGACCGAGACGCCGGTGCAGCTCATGGCCTCCGCCAAGGCCCCCGGCGACATGGGCTACGAGGAGCTGGGGCGATACATTACCGCGTTGGAGCGATCGGGGAGCGACGTGAACGTCCTGCGCGTCGATCGCACCCTCAAGATCGCCATTCCGGTCACCTGCCTCATCATCGCGCTCTTTGGCGCACCGCTCGCCACCAGCAACCATCGCGGCGGCGCGGCGTACGGCATCGGGCTCTCGCTCGGAACGACGGTCGTCTTCCTCATCATGATCCAGCTCACCAAGGCCGTGGGGGGCAAGGGGGTCTTCTCCCCCGAGCTGGCGGCCTGGGTCCCCAACGTGGTGTTCGGTATCATCGGCCTCATCATGCTCATGCGGGTACGCACGTGATCACGTCGCCGATGCACGGCACGCATCGCACCACCGAGGAGTTTCCGGTAGTGCAGCGCACGGGGATCCGCGTCTTCCGCTCGATCGGGTACATGGGGCGCAATCTCTTCGCCGACATCGGAGAGCGCGTCTACTTCCTGCGCGACATGATCCGCGCCTTCGCCACCGAGTGGCGCACGTACCTCCCGCTCACCTTTGCGCAGATGCGGCGCATCGGCGTGGACTCGCTCCCGCTCACGATCATCGTCGCAGCCTTCATCGGCTCGGTCATCGCGCTGCAGACGCGCTATCAGCTCTTCCCCGGCGTGCAGCTTTCGGTGGTTGGGCTCATCTCGCGGCAGATGATCATCCTCGAGCTGGGGCCGCTGCTCACCGGGCTGGTGCTCACCGGGCGCGTGGGGGCGCGCATGACCGCCGAGATCGGGACGATGCGGGTGACGGAGCAGATCGACGCCCTCGAGACGCTCTCGTACGATCCGGTGGCGTATCTCATCGTCCCGCGCTTCATCGCGGCGACGGTGATGCTCCCGTTGCTCGTGATCTTCGCCAACTTTGTCGGCGTCACGTCGGCGGGCTTCACGTCGCTCACGGCGACCGACGTGTCGTGGCAGCAGTTCTCCGAGGGGCTGCGACTGTCGTACACGTTCTTCCAGATCGCCTACTCGCTCATCAAGGCGACGATTTTCGGGGCGGCGATCGCGTTTCTCTGTTCGTATGAGGGCTTCGTGACCGACGTCGGCGCCGAGGGCGTGGGACGTTCGACTGCCAAGGCGGTGGTCGTGACTTCGGTGGCGATTCTCGTGCTCGACGCCCTCACGGCCTCACTCCTCGCCAACCAGCTCCAGGGATGAAAAGGCGCGACGAAGTTCTCGTGGGCATCTTCACGACGGCGGCCATCGGGCTGATCATCGTCGGTGCCCTCTGGCTCGCCCGCGGCGGGCTCAGCTCGGGCTATCCGCTCTATTCGCGATTCCCCTGGGGCTCGGGGCTCAAGCAGGGGCAACCCGTCTGGCTGGCTGGCGTCACCGCCGGCTTTGTCGACGATGTCTCGCTCGATCCCAAGGGGTCGGTGGTGGTGACCTACCGCCTGCGCGACGAGTACAAGGTGCCGCGCGGGACGACGGCCACGGTCGTCCCCAATGGCTTCTTCGGCGACATGGCCATCGCGCTGACCCCCACCGGGGCCACGTCGGAATCCTATGCCCCGGGCGATACTGTCCCGTTAGGCATCCCGGCCGCCGGCCTGGCGATGCTCACCGCCCGCGCCGACACCATCACGCAGGGGGTCAACGCGATCCTCGGCTCGGCCAAGCAGCAGTTCGTCGATTCGGGCGGCATCCGCGAGATGCGGCAGACGCTGATGTCGACCAACAGGCTCGTGTTGCAGCTGGCCGAGATCGCCGCGCTGCAGTCGCGCGAGCTGCAGGCCACGCTGGTGACCGTCCGTTCGCGCGCGGCGGCCGTCGATTCGATGCAGGTGGACTCGACCGTGCGCTCGCTCCGGCAGGCGAGTGCCAACATGGCGACGCTCACCGGGGAGCTGAAGGGGACGACGGACCGCCTCAACACCGTCCTGACCAAGATCGAGTCGGGCGACGGCACGGCGGCCAAGCTGCTCAACGATCCGGGGCTGTACAACGACCTGCGCAAGGTCCTGACGCGCGTCGATTCGCTCACTGCCGACTTCAAGAAGAACCCGAAGCGCTACATCAACCTCGAGATCTTCTAGCAGCGCGTCCCGCCCGCGAAGCGCACGCAACGTCCGGACGCGGGTCGTCGTCAGGATCCCCAAACGCCAGCAGCGCCCCGTCGTGATGCACGACGGGGCGCTGCTGTTTGCGGGATGCAACCGAGCATCGCCACCGGGACGCGGCGACCCGAAGGTCGCCGCCCGTTCGCGATCGCCTAGAAGGCGATGCGGAACGACAACTGGGTCCGCCAGAAGTTGCTGACGAACGTGCCCGGCTGGTACTCCACGTTGTTCTGGATGTTGTCGAACTGCACGATCGGCACCGCCGTCTTGGGATCGCTCGAGCTCTGGCCGACGTGCGTGAGCAGCGGAACGTTGCTGTTCGACGAGCGGGGCGAGATGCTCTCCTTCCCCCACTTGTCGTTGAGCAGGTTGCCGAAGTTGAAGATGTCGAGCTGCAGCGACACGCGCCGCGTCCCGAAGTAGTCGAAGCCCTGGCGCACCGAGAAGTCGACGCGGTTGAGGAACGGGAGGCGGCAGAAGTTGCGCGGCAGGATCGTGCCGCGGTTGGCGTTGAGGCACTCGGAGTCGCGGATGAACTTCTCGAGGTTCGCCGCCTGTTGCGCCGCCGTGAGGCGCACGGTGCCTCCGCTGGTGATGTCGCGGAACTGGATCTCGCTCGGGTCGGTCGCGCTCTTGGGGATGTAAATCAGGTCATTCCCCTGACGCCCGTCGCCGTTGAGGTCACCCGAACCGCCCGACGAACCGGCACCGTAGATGTAGTCATGCGGCGCCCCCGACGTCCCCGAGTAGAGCATGGTGAAGTCGGTGGTGAACCGCTTGAGCCAGTTGAGCGTGTAGGTGCCGCTGGCGACGACCTTGTGGCGCTGGTCGAACAGCGACACGCCCAGGTCCGGCGCAAACTGGTCGGTGGCCAGCGTGCGGCCGAACTGCCAGTTGGAGATGTGCGTCGACGACGTGAACGACGCAACGTCCTGCGAGCGCCCGTACGTGTAGGCGGCGAACGCTTCCCAGTTGTTCGAGTACCGCTTGCGGAGCGACGTCGTGAGGTTCCAGGCGTAGTCCTTGGTCTGGTTCCCGAGGTCGATCGCCGTCGAGAAGACGCCGGTCCCGCCGTTGGTGCGCACCCCCGTCGGAATGACCGGGACCGCAACGCCCGTCGCGGCGCGAATGGTGTCGGCAAAGAGCACGCGGCCGAACTTGTCGACGCCACGGGCCTTTTCGATGTTGATGTTGGTGAAGAAGAGCTGGTTGAGCGTCCGCGAGTACAGCCCTTCCACCGAGGCCACGAGATCGAACGGCAGCTGGCGGTCGTACGCCAACGTGGCGCGGAACGGCTGCGGGAACTTGAAGTCCTTCTGGATCAGGTTCACGTCACCGACCGGACGCGTCGAGTTCCCCGTGCGGCACGCCGTGATGGTGCTCGGGTCCTTGTTGAACGCGGGCGCCTGCCCAGCCGCGTTGCCGAAACCGGCGCCGCAGTTGAGGAAGGTGATGATGTTGCCGCTGTTGGCGTACGCGTTGGCGAGCCACACGCCGGCCGGCGGACCGACAAACAGCCCCATGCCGCCACGCAGCTGGTTCTGCTGGTTCCCGGTCACGTCCCAGTTGAAGCCGACGCGCGGTGACCACTGCACGCGCGTGCTCGGGATGTCGGCCGTGTTGCGCCCGTACGCCGCCTGGATCTGCGCGTTGGTCGCAATCTCCTTCGGGAAGTTGACGATGTCGGCGCGCATCCCGTACGTGAGCGAAAAGCGCGGCGTCATCTGCCACTGGTCCTGCGCGTAGAAGGCGCTCTGGAACTGGTCAAACAGCGTGTTGCCACCCTGGCTCAGGATGAGCGCCTTGCGGAATCCGTTTGCGTTGCCGGCCGCCAGCGAGTCCAGGTTACGGAACTGCCACACGCCAAACGACGACTGCGTGAACTGGTTGCGCACCTTCACGTACTCGCTGCGCGTCCCGATCGTGAACGAGTGGTTGCCGCGCGGGATCGTGAAGTTGTCGGTGATCTCGTACGTGTCCATGTCGACCTCGTTCCCCTGCGAGAACTGGTCGGCACCGGCATAGATGTTGGCCGTCCCGCCCGTGATGAGCGTGGCGCCCGTCACCTGGATCTGCGGGAAGCTGGAGCGCGGCGTACGACGATCGCGCACGCGGTTGTAGCCGGCGAAGAACTCGTTGAACGTCCCGTTCTTGAAGTTCGAGTACACCTGGAACACCGGCGCGATCTTCTGCGACGTATAGTCATGGAACTGGCCGTCGTACACGATGCGGTTCGCCGCGCGCGACTGCTGCGTGCGCGGCCCTTCGGCGTTCGCGTAGTTGAGGCGCAGCACGGCGCGATGCTGGTCGTTGAGGCGCCAGTCGAGACGCCCGAAGAAGTTGGCCAGCGGATTGGGCTGGTTCACGAAGCCGGCCGTGCCGAGCTGCTTCTCGCCCAACGTCCCCATGATCGACTCGAAGCGCGTGCGATCGGCCTCGCTCAGCCCGAAGACCGGCGTCTGGTCCGACGGCTGGCCGTAGAAGGGGCCGGAAAACGGCGAGTTCTCCTTCTGGAACTCGGGCGCAACAAAGAAGTGCAGCTTGTCCTTCACGATCGGGCCGCCGAGCGTGAAGCCATACTGCGTACGATCGAACGGCGTCGCGCGCGTCACCGAGGTGTCGGCGCTGTAGTCCTGGTTGCGGTAGAAGTAGAACGCCGACCCCTCGAGCTTGTTGGTCCCGTTCTTCGTCACCGCGTTCACGAGCAGGCCGCCGAAATTCCCCTGGCGCACGTCGAACGGCGCGAGGATGATCTGGAACTCCTTCACCGCCTCGAGCGACACCGGCTTGGCGTTCACCTGCGCCCCGGGGGCGCCGGTCGAGCCAAGTCCGAAGACGTCGCGTTCGGTCGCGCCGTCGATCTGCACGTTGTTCATGCGGTTCGACATGCCGCCGGCCGAGAAGCCGGGACCCGACACCGAGACTTGCGGCGAGACGCGAATGAAGTCGACCAGGTTGCGCGACAGCGTCGGCACCTTGTTGATCACTTCACTCGAGATGATGGTCTTGGTCCCCGTGTTGGACGGCGAGAACGTCTCGGCCGCCGTGACCGATGCCGTCACGCGCACCGCGGAGAGCTGCGCGACCTGACTCGTCAGGCGGAAGTCGGCGATCGCCGTCTGCGACAGCGCGACCGGGACGTTGTCCTGCGTACGCGGCTCGAAGCCGATGCGCCGCGCCGTGACGCTGTACGCGCCCACTTCGAGCCCCTGGATGAAATACGTGCCGTTCGCGCGCGTGAGCGTGGCGGCGGAAAAGCCGGTCGCCTTGTTCGTCACGCGAATCTGGACGTCGGGAATCGGATTGCCTGCGGAGTCAGCGACGGCGCCGCGCAGCGCGCCAGTCGTGACACCCTGGGCTTCCGCGCGCGTCCAGATCGCCCCCGAGGCCACGAACAACGCGGCGCCGAGTGCGGTCAGAAAACGAGAAAGTCGCATGGGGGATGTTGGGTATGAGGTGAGAATCCTCGGCTGGCGCATCCCAAAATGACGCCGACGAGTCGTACGACGCACTGCACGGTCCTGTATTGCGCTGCGAGTGCCGCGGTCACCACGACACGGAAGAGCGACCTTTGCGCCGGCCGTAACCTACGGACTCCCATAGGTGTGACGTAAGCGACAAATGTAACCGAGTCGTCACCCGCACCCCGCGGGATCGCCTCGCGCGCCACCGCTGGTCAGACCACGGCGAACGAGCGCTCCGCCTGCGCTGGCGCCGGGAAGACATGCGCCCCCCGAGTCGTCCCTGCCATCGGGGAAGTCCGCACGCCTTACTTCTTCTTCACGAAGATCAGATAGACCGGAATCCCGGCCAGCAGCACCGCGAAGATCCCCGCCGTCCACGCCCGGCTCCCTGCGTCCATCAGCGCATTCACGAGGAGGATCACGACGGAGAGCAGGAAGATCGTCGGTACCACCGGGTAGCCCGGCGTGCGGAACTTGGGGACGTACCCCGGACGCGCGCGCAGCCGGTACACCGCGGCCACCCCCAGCGCGTAGAACGGAAGCATCGCGATCACGAACGTGTCGGCCAGCTTCTCGAACGTCAGGAAGAGGACGTAGACCAGTCCGAGGAAGGCGACGAGCGAGATGGCGACGTAGGGCGTCTTGAACTTCGGGTGTACGGCGGCGACCGGTTTGAAGAGCATCCCATCGTCGGCCATCGCGAACAGCACACGCGGCGACGTGAGCAGCACCGCGCTCAACGTCCCGAACGTCGACAACATCACCGTCACCGACACGAAGATCACCCCGGGGCGCCCGAGCACGATCTCGGCGACATCGGCAGCGACCAGCTTGGAGGTGCGAATCTTCTCCACCGGCAGCACGGCGAGATACGCGAGGTTGGCGAGGCAGTAGATGGTGATCACCGCCAGCGTGCCGCCGATGAGGGCGCGCGGCAGGTTGCGTTGCGGCTCGGTCACCTCGCCGGCCACGTAACTCACGTCGCCCCAGCCGTCGTACGCCCACAGCACCGAGACCAGCGCGAGCCCCGCGCTCGCGAGGGTGAAGCTCCCCTCGGGGACGAGCGGGGTGAAGTTGCCCCCGGTCTTGGGCATGCCTAACGCCAGTGCCGCCACGATGATGAAGGCGAGCCCGCCGAACTTGGCGATGGTGGTGATGTTGGTGATCAGGGTCCCCCACCGCACGCCGACGATGTTGAAGATCGCCGTGATCGCGATCGCGGCAGCCGCCACGTAGCGCGCGTACTGGTCATACGGCGCGATGGTCGGGTCGAAGCCGATGACCCGCATGAAGTACTCGGCGAAGGTGATCGCGATCGCGCCTAACGCGGCGGCGCGCACGATCGTCAGCTGCCCCCACCCGAACAGGAAGGCGTACAGGCGTCCCCACCCCTCGCGCAAGAAGGCGTAGAAGCCCCCGGTCTGCGGGAGGTAGCTCGCCACCTCGGCCAGCGTCAGCGCACCACACAGCGCGAAGGCGCCGCCCACCACCCAGATCGCCAGCAGCGGAAGCGGACCGGGGATCTTGTCGGCGATGCCGGCGGGCGAGCGAAAGATGCCGGAGCCGATCGTCGAGCCGATGCAGACGGCAACGGCGCTCCACAATCCGATGCGGCGTGGAAGGGCGCCGCCAGCTGGCGTTGCGGGAGCTGTTGCGGACGCGGCGGATGGTGCAGAAGGGGGTGTCGACATGGTCGGCAATGCTACCCCTCGGGGCAACGTTCGGGGAGTGGGCCACGCAGGGGAAGCATCGTCGCGACGCGGCGGGCGTTCCGGCTGCCCCATGGTTGAATCCATGCCCCCCGCCGTACACCTTTCGCCGCGGGGCGCCGCCCCCGACTTCCCACGCCGGTTCGTTCGTGCTCCCTCTGTCCATCCCCGAGCTTTCCTTCTGGCTCGCGACCGCGCTCTGCGCCGTCGCGCAGGTCGCCGTGGTGCGGGCGGCCCTCGCCGGCCGGACGCCTGGTGCCTCGCCGTCGCCCGTCGCCAAGGCGCGCGAGTTCTTCTGGGTCATCCTCCCCGCGGTGCTGCTCGCGCTGCTCCTGGTCTGGACGTGGCGCTCCCTCCCGGGGCACGCCGTCAAAGGCAGCACGTCGTCGATCGTCTCGCCGTCGGCGTCGCCCGTCCCCGCCACTCCCGTGGTCTCAGACTTCCGGGCCAGAACGTGAGCGCCACCGCCGTGACCGAACGCCCGGTGAGCCCCATGCGCGACTTCGTCTCCCTGACGAAGCCTCGCATCATCTCGCTCCTGCTGGTCACCACCATCGCGCCGATGTACGTCGCCGGGTCGCCGTCGTGGCTCGACGTCCTCATCGTCTCCATCGGCGGCTACATGATGGCCGGCGGGGCGAACGCGGTGAACATGTACATGGACCGCGACATCGACGACGTCATGTCGCGCACGCGCCTGCGCCCGATTCCCTCGGGGCGCATGCACGCGATCTCGGTGCTCGCCTTTGGTGTGGCGCTCGCCGTCTTCGCCACCTGGCTGCTGGGACACTTCGTCAATGTCCTCACCGCGGCATTGGCGTTAGGCGGCTTCTACTTCTACGTCTTCATCTACACGCGCTGGCTCAAGCGCACCTCGCCACAGAACATCGTGATCGGCGGAGCCGCTGGTGCCTTCCCTCCCCTGGTGGGATGGGCGGCGGTCACCGGGCGCATCGACCTCCCCGCGCTCTATCTCTTCCTCATCGTCTTCTACTGGACCCCGCCGCACTTCTGGGCGCTGGCCCTCCTCAAGCAGAAGGACTACGGCAAGGCCGGCGTCCCAATGGCGCCGCTTCTCTGGGGCGAACGCGAGACGATGAACCAGATGCTCTGGTACACACTCATTCTCCTCCCGCTCACGCTCCTCCCGGTCGCCTTTGGCGCCTTCGGGATCGTCTACCTCGTCTCGGCGACCATTCTGGGCGGGCTCCTGTTGCACGGCGTGCTTCGCGTGCGGCGCGAAGCCATCTGGACCAAAGCGGCGTGGTGGACGTACAAGTACTCCCTCCTGTACCTCGCCCTCCTGTTCGTCGCGATGGTGGTCGACCGACAGTTCAGGGGCTGATAAGGAACTGACGCGGAGCGCCGCATGAAAATCCCAGACGACTTCCCGGTCGACACCGACGAGTTCCTCTCGATCCGCATCGCGGGCGGCTCGGGAAAGCCCGAGCGATTCCTCCTCGTGGGACGCCCCACCGAAGAAGGGCTGGTGCGCGTGCGCGAGTGGAGCACGCATACCTACAACTCCGTGGGCGACGACTTCGAAGTCGAACCGAGCGCGCTGCTCGAGGACATCGAGACCTCGTACGCCGCCGGCTTGGGCATCCAGCCCGAACTCTACCAGGTGCGACTCTGGCTCTCGTAAGCCGGTGAAGGCTGTTTGGCACGAGGGCGCGCTGCTGGCGCGCCCTCGTCATGTAATGAGTCCCGCACTCGACGCCTAACGGGTGCCGCACGCCGTTGTTCGTCCGCGGAACCACGCTCCGCCTCCTCACCCACGCGCCAGGACACCATCCCCATGCGACTCCTGCTCCGCTCCCCCCGCTCCGCGACGGCTTCGCTGGCGCTCGCCGCCCTGGCCCTCTCTGCCGGATCTGCCACCACCGCGCAGGGCCAGGGGATCGCCCGCCCCGCCGGCTGGCGCGTCGTGGTCGACGCCGGCGCCAAGGACACCGTCTCGCACGTCCCAATGCCGCCAGGGTGGCACATGACCACCGGACCGGGGGCGCTCTTCTTCGACCCCGCCTATCACGCCGCCGGTCGCTTCACCGTCGAGGCGGACATCTTCCTCTTCCCGGGAAAGAGCCAGGCGGGGTACGGCGTCTTCGTGGGGGGGCAGTCGCTCGACGGCACCTCGCCGTCCTACCTCGCCTTCGTCATCCGACGCGATGGCCAGGCCGCGCTCGAACACGTCACGAATGGCAAGACGACCGCGCTGATTCCGTGGAACGTCTCAGCGTCCGTGAAGCCGCACGCCGGCGGCGATGAACCCGTACTCAACGCCATCGCTCTCACCGTCGATCGCGACTCGATCATCGTCGAAGCGAACGGCAAACGTGTCGGCTCGGTCGGGCGAGGTGCACTCGACCTGGACGGGACGTTCGGCTTTCGGGCCGGTCCCGATGTCAACCTCCACGCCAGCCGTCTGGATCTGAAGACCCGCCTGGCCCCGGTCCCGCCGCCAAAGAAGAAACTAGGCTGATCGATTGAACAGCCAGTCGTACAAAAACGGGCGATCCAATCGGATCGCCCGCTATGCGTTCGGCCAGCAACTACACTGACCGAATGGTTCTAGAACTTCCCGCAGCCGCAGCTTCCGGGGCCGCAGCCGCCTCCCGCTTGCGGCAGACTCCCGGCGCCGCCCCCCTTCGACATCAACCCGAAGCCTCCTGAAATCACTCGGCGAACCGGAGCGCCGGTCGTGGGGTGACGCTCCAGCGGGGCATCGTTGAACCCCTGCCGTACCTCGAACTGCTCGGTGCACTCGCCAGCAGCGGCGGGGACGGTCTCGTACAGGTACGTCGGCATGGCTACTCCTTCGCGGTTGAAGCGGTCTTCCGTACCGTACGAAGAATCGGGGGGAGATTTCAAGCCCCATTTCCCCGACCTCGAACGCAGACATTTCAGTGGCCGATCGTTCAGTACGTGCTAAACCGATGCCGTCACTGGACGATTCCTGTTACTGAACATTCGGTGAACAACGACGCCGACTGCGAGCATCACCGTTCCGGCCAGCGAAGTGACGGGAGCCGCGACATACGCGCTCAGAACCCCAAACGCCGCCGCGACTACGAAGAACGCCGGCACGATTGGGTATCCCCACGCCCTGTACGGGCGCCGAGCATCGGGCATCCGTCGTCGGAGCACAAAGACCGACGCCGCCCCAAGCCCGAAAAAGATCCAGTCGGCGAAGACTACCCCGCTCAACAGCGACCCGATCCCCCCCTTGGTCGCAAAGAGGAGGACCAGCGCCCACCCGCCGCACAGCATGATCGCGATGTGCGGCGTCCCGAACCTCGGATGCACGCGCCCAACCGATTCGAAAAAGACCCCGTCGCGCGCCAGCGCATACGGGAGGCGCGAATTGGCCAGGATCGCCACGTTCACAAATCCGAGGATGGAGATCATCGCCGAGACCGAAATGAACGTGGCGCCAGCCGGCCCCACCATGCGCGATGCCGCATCGGCGGCGACCGCGGCGCTCGCAGCCAACCCATCGCGCCCGAGCGCCCGCAGGTACACCGCGTTGGCGCCCAGGTAGATCGCCACCACGATCAGGATCCCGATCAGCAGCGCCTTGGGGATCGTGCGCTCCGGATCGCGGATCTCCCCGGCGACCATGTTCATCTGCTGCCACCCGCCGATCGTGAACAGCACCGCCACGAAGGCGGCCGCAAAGCCACTCAGGAGCGAGTCACGCGCGGCCGGGGCATCGGGGACCGGTAGCGGTGGCCCCATTCGCGCCCAGAGCGCAAAGCCGCCGACGATGAGCGCCGCGAGTGCCAGGATCTTGGCGCCGGTGAGGATATTCTGGAGCGTGGCCCCCGGCTTGATCCCCAGCACGTTGGTGAGCGAGAGGACGATGATGGTCGCCGCGGCGACGCCGATCGCCCCGCCCACCGGCGCCAGATCGACGAACCGCGCCAGATACCCGGCAAAACCCATGGCCACCGCAGCAATCGCCCCCGACGCGATGCTCAGCATCGCCATCCACCCATAGAGGAAGGCCGGGAGCGAACCGAAGGCGTGGCGGATGTAGACGTACGGCCCCCCGGCATCGGGGAGCATGGCGCCCAGTTCGGCGTAGGTCAGCGCGCCGGCGAGGGCAAGGAAGCCACCCAGGACCCACACCCCGAAGATCGTCGCCGCCGAGGGGAGGGCGCGCGCCACTTCGGCCGGGGTGAAGAAGATCCCGCTCCCGATGATCCCCCCAACCACCAGGAGGGCCGCCGAGAAGACCCCGAGCTCGCGTCGGAGCTCGCGCGGGGCCTCACGCGGCAGCTCAAGCGGCAGCTCAAGCGGCAGCTCGCGCGGCAGCTCGCGCGGCAGCTCGCGCGGCGCCTCAGGCAACGATCAGGTCCCGCTGGATCTCGACCGGGGTGATGATCAGGGCGCCGTCGCCGATGTAGCCGTTGACCTCGGTGCGCAGCCCGATGTCGCCCGGGAAGTAGACCCCTGGCTCGATGGAAAAGCCGACCCCGGGGATCAGGAGGCGCTCGTCGCGCGTCTCGAGGTTGTCGAGGTTTGGCCCCGACCCGTGGATTTCGCGCGCGTCGATGGAGTGCCCAGTGCGATGCGTGAAGTACTCGCCGTAGCCGGCGTTCTCGATCACCGCACGCGAGGCGTCGTCAACGTCGGCGCCGCGCACGTCGTGACCGGCGGCGATGTTGTGCTCGAGGTAGGCAATGGCCGCGTCTCGCGCATCGCGCACCACGTTCCACAGTTCGACGGCCCGGTTGCTGGGCGCCCCGATGATCGCCATCCAGGTCTGGTCGGCATAGGGGCGCCCCGGTTCGCGCGCCCACAGGTCGATCAGGACGAGGTTGCCGACGGTGATGACGGTGGGGCGATCGGCCGAGGGGGCGTAGTGCGGATCGGCGGCGTTGGCCCCGACCGACACGTTAGGCGGCGAGTAGGTCTCCAACCCGGCGCGGGCAAAGGCGTCCATCATGCGCGCCTGTAGCAGGTGCTCGGCGATCGGCGTGCCGGCACGCGCCTGCGACCCCGCGTGCAAAAACGCGTCGTGCGCGATGGCGGCGATGTGCTCCGCGGCGCGACGATGGGCCAGGAGGTCGTCGTTGCTCCAGGTGGCATAGAAGCGCGACACCAACTCGCCTGACGAGACCACGGTGGCGCCGGCGGCGCGCACCGTTTCCAGCATCCCCGCCGGAATGCGATCGAGATACGGTACGGCGTCGCCTGCCGAGTACTCCATCGCCACGCGCTTTCCCCCAACGATCTCGTGCAGGAAGGCTTCGAGGGCGCGCCACGACGAGTAGCGCTCGCGCCGCCAGGCGCTGGGCCACCCGCGCCAGGCCCCCTGCTCGATGTTGTGCGTGATGGCGACGGGAACGCCGCTGCGCGGGATGAGGACGAAGATGCGCCGGGAGAGGTGCACGTCGCCGAAGCCCAGGAAGTCGCGGGCGATCGGATTGGTCCCGCGGAAGTCGTACAGCAACCATCCGTCGAGCCCGGCGTCGGCTATCGCGCGTTGGATCTGAGGGAGCGACTCGGGGCTCAGGCTCGGCATCGTTACTCCTGCTGGGCGGAGGTGGGCTTCCATTCGGCGCGCCAGGAGCACGTCCCTTCGCCGCGTGTGGCGCACCGCACATGTTCCACGGCGCCGACGCTGTTGACGAGGAGTCGCAGCAGCTCCTTGAGGCTCGCCTCGTAGTACGTGCAGCCGACGGAGCGTGGCGCCGTGTCGAGCGTCACCGACTTCGCCACTTCGAGGTAGACGTGCGCCCCTACACGGGAAATGCGCCCTTGCAGGTAGCGCCGGGCAATGCGGCGCGAGTGCGACAGCGCCAGCGGGCGCGCCAGGAACGACGGCAGGATGCGCATCATGCGCCGCGCGACCGCCCCGATGGTCCGGTACGATTCAGTGGCCAGGTGGCGTCCAGCGGCGCGAAAGACCGCCTCGGCGTCGGGGCGACGTCCCAGGAGGCGCGCGAGCCCGACCGATTCCTCATACGTCGCCCGCTGCCCACGCTTGACCGCGTCGTGGAAGCGACGGATCTGCATGTACACGGTGTCGCTGAGCCCGAGGCGCTTGTTGCGCAGGTCGCCGACGAGTTCCGCCTCGAAATCTTCGACGGGGCTATCGACGTTGCGGACGGCTTCGAGGAACGAGAGCGGGAGGAGGGCGTCGACCGTGTCGGACATATGGATCGAGCGAAGCTAACGGCCGCTGTGACCCCGTTCAAGTAATTCCTGTGCGATGACGCACGCCTTGCGTGACGATGCGTCGTGCGCACATTGCCTGTCGCGTCCATGACCCTGCCCCTGCGCACCCTTATCGGCCTGGCGCTCGCCGTCGCGATCGCGCTGGCCGCGCGACGCGCGCGCGCGCTCGCGCCATCGGGCGCGCGGGGAGCGATCGTCGTCGGCACGGCCGCCACCGCGGCGGGGTGGGGATGGTGCGCCGTCCTCCTCACCTTCTTTGCCATACACCTTGCCCGAAAATCACATTGACAACAAG